>JBEKVM010000006.1:0-70675 GCA_049513975.1 Verrucomicrobiota bacterium
TTTGTTGGGGGCGGCCAGCATGGCGCGACGAATCGCACCCACCTGACCCGGCGCAATCGGGGTTCGAGGACGCATAAGTTCCCCAAACCTACATTAGTGTTCTTTTGATTGCAAGTCAGTATCAGCCGCCGCGAGAGGCGGCAAGTTTGGAACAGCAGTTCAGTAATACTCATAAATACCGTCGGTTATCTTGCGGTAAGTCCAATAAATTAACGGGTTGTTCGAGCGCAGTCGGTGTGGAGTGTAGTTGAGTAACCCAGGCTCACATACGACATCCAAACCGAGCCAAGACTGGCCGCGGCCTCCCGTCGCATGCCCCCCAAAAATCTCAATGCGAACAACGGTATTGCTGCTAAAAAACGACATTCCCTGAACGCCAAACTGCGGCAACCTCTTACGAGAGAAAAAATCAACACTCCTTGGATTCAGCGCGGCAATTGCAGGAGGTAGCGCATTTGTGTCCGGCCGCATCCAATGGTAGTCGGTCTCAGAGTCCTTGAACTTGTCTGCCAAAGCATCGCAATCGCGCTTTAAAGCACCCCACCCGCCCGCCGACTGAACTCGCTCCAAAATATGCTGCCGCTGCGTGCGCCGCTCCATCCACGTCGGCGGCCAATATACAGAATAATAGTAAGGCAGCAAAAAGCAGCACGCTAGAATCACCAAAAGGATCCAAAAAATCCGACCGGACGACCGATCTGTTTGTCGTGAGAAATCTTCCATTTGCGTTGTATTACCTAACGATTATTCAACTAACTTCGGCAGACATTCAAGCCAGAACTCGACATTGCAAAACAGCTTCGCCGTGAAATCTTCGGACCACAATTGGCTCTTGCGCAGGAATTTCCGCTTTTCCGAGGGCGTGTTCGCCACACGGTATCGCCGTATGGCCCGCCGCAGTTTCACCGCTTCGCTTGCGGTCACTTCCCGATCTTCCCGTTTCCCAAGCGGAAGGTGTTCACGGCCAATGACGCCCCAATACCGGCCCGGCTTTTGTTCCATCACCGGCATTTCCTCTTTCTTCGCCATGTATCGCTTGCCCGCGTAGGCAAACGCGCCCTTGATCGTCCTGAGACGCTCCACACGAGTCCCGGCCAGGTAGTGCGCGAAATCGCCACTTCCCACCACCCCAAACCAATTGCGGGACACCCAACACTTTAGCGAGTCCGCCCCATAGACTTCGCCATTCGGGAATTCCCCGCCGTCCGGCAGTTCGGCCCAAACACTCATCACCGCACACTGGATTGAGCCGTTCAGTTCAATCTCCTCTTTCCAGTGTTCGCCGCCCGCGTGAACACGCACCCGGCGCAGACTCACGGATTCCCCACGCTCCTCTTTAAATCGAAACCGCCAGGAGATTTGAAAGACGTTTGCAGACGCGCGCGGAGGCTTGTATGATGGACTTATGAAACTAATGGAAATTGAACAAGAAGCACTGGCTCTTCCTGATCGCGATCGCGCCTCGCTTGCTGCAAAACTCCTCGAGACACTGCCGCCGCCGGGAACGGACGTCTCGGATGAGGAGGTTGAGCAGCGCGAACGGGAGATGGAGTCGGGGCAGGTGACCGCGATTTCCCATGAGGAGTTCGTCCGCCGTGTCCAAGAGCAAAGAGGCCGATGAAGGCGGTTTATCACCCGGCTGTTCAGGGAGATGTTTCTCGGATTCTGCGCCACTACGACAGCATCAACGGCCAGTTGGGCGACGAATTTTGGGAGGAGTTGAATTCATTCATCCAGCGGGCCGTCGCCAACCCACAACATTTTCATTTCCAAGCGAGAGACCGGCGGCGGGTCAACTTGAAGCGCTTCCCGTATCACTTCCTGTTTCGGGAAGTCCCCGGCGGCATCCGCATCACCGTCGTACGCCACCATAAACAACACCCTGAGCATGGACTCAAGCGACGTTAGCCGCGCGGATTGTCCGTGTTCCTCTTGAAATCGAAACCACCAGGTCGCGCCGGAATATGCGCTTTAGACAAGCCCGGCGGAGGCGGGGGGCGGCGCTGGGCGCCATCCCGCCGCCTCTCGCTGTCCGGTTCTGCTGGCAACACTCTCAACCTTACGACGAGGAAAAATATCTTCGTCAACTGGAACTTCGGCGCTCGCCCATCGCAGCTCTCGCTCGTCGGTACGCCCAAACCATGAACACTTAATCTTAAAAAAATGTTGCGCGGTTGTCCTCAGATGTTGTTCTACTTCGCCGCCGTGCCGTTCTGGTGTCACTGGCCCCCCTTGTTCGTGGCCGTGTTGGCAATGGCGACGATTGCGGCCTTGAGCGGCGCACTCAGCGAAGGCCACGCGGCGACCACCGCAGCCAGGTCCGGCTCAAGCGGTTTCTCAATCTGTGCGCGTATTTGTGTATAGCCCCTTTCCCCTCTTGCGTAGCATATTGATTCTCAGCAACTTGCGGATTGTGGGCGCAGGCTTCGATTCCCTTCACCCGCTCCATTGATAGAGAAAGTGCTGCTCGATGCCTGCTTGCCGCGTCCATTGCGCAGGTTCCGGCCCGGCCACGCGGTTCGCGCGCCGCAGGAGATGGGCTGGGGACATTCGAAGAATGGCGTGTCGCTAAAGGACGCTGAGTTGCAGTTCGACGCTTTTATCACGACGGATCAAAGCTTGCGCAACAGCCGCTCGTAGTCATCGTGCCTGCCGATCCAAAACCAAAGGAAACAGCCATCCTCAAAGGTTGCCAGGGCGCGGAAACCCGACCCCGCCCGCACTGACCAGAGATCGTGTTTGATTCTCTTGAAGGCGAGAGATTTCAAGCCGGGTTGCTTTTCCCAAAGGGCGAAATTCTTGCGCGCGATCTTTTGAACCTGTGGCGGCAAACGCTTGAAACACGTCCAAAAATCCGGCAACGCACTTGATTTCACGGGAAAGGTGTCGTCTTCCCCGCGCGATGACTGGCCTTGGCTTTTTTGATGAGCGGGTCCAATTTTCCGGCGCGGGCGTCCACTGCAATTTTCTCATCCCAAAGCGTTTCGCGGTATTCCAGCAACCAATCAGCCACAGCATGAATATCCCTGGGTTTAAGCTGTGTGATTGCGGATTCAATTTCTTGCACAGTACTCATGGCGGAAAGGTATCCGATTGGTGCGCGGATGACAAGTCTGCCAATGGAGCGCGGGGGAAAGAGGGCGTGCGCGTCAAATCTCTGTGGTTGCGGCGCTTCAAAAGGCCAAGCCGAATGCCAACACGCGAATGCTCTGGCCGTGCCAGCGCTGTCGGCTCTCGCTCCACAGCTTTTTCGGGAAGACCTTCCCCTCTATCCGCCCAGAATTGCCCTGGGCCTTGGCTGCTTCGCATTCCTGCCGTTTTGTCAGTGTGTCAAGTGCCGTATCTCAGCTCAACGACCCGCCTGCCGCCTATCACACGACAAAGCGACTGGGGTTGGTGGCGGGACCGCATTCATGGAAACTCAGCGACCGCATTTTGGAGCGCTTCCACATTGATCGGCTGTTCCAAGACACCGACATGGGATTGCCCGCGATGATGCCGATGGTGTCCAAAGGTTGCGTCACAAGCAGAACGTAGCCCCACCCCGCCGCCGGGAGCAACTGGATTTGCGCGGGTTCCGGGTTCCATTCGCTCCACCCGCTCCACTTGCGAGCTCGCAAAATGACGATACTGTAATGTTAATTCCATTGTGTGTTCATTCACGCCGGGTAGTTTTTTTCCCGCACGACACAATCAACCAAAAGGAAAACAGTGAAAATGCGATTAGCTGTTTGTTCGATGCTGGCCGCGGGCTTGCTCGCCGGCTGCGCAACGGAGAATGAATCCCAGCTTCAGGCGGAGGCGAAAATCAGCAAGGCCGACGCCCAGGCCACCGCCCTCACCAAGGCCCCGAACGGAACCTGCAAGGATTGCGAGTTGGAACGGGAACATGGCAAACTTATCTGGTCTTTTTGCTTCACCACCCCGGATTCAAAAGACATCACCGAGGTCAATGTGGATGCGATGACCGGAGCCATCGTCAACGTCGAGCACGAAAAGGCGACAAAAGAAAAAGGGGAAAAGGAAAAGGAGGAAGGCAACAAATAGCGCGGCTCAATTCGCCATAACGTCAACAGGCGCGTACGCGTGCTCCGTCCAGACGAAAGACGGCACGGCGAGGTTCAAAATGGTAATTCTGGAGGAAACGTCGCGATCCTTCCGTCAACAAGAGTTGCCAGCCTGGCCCCATGCAGGGTCGCCAGAGCGGCCAGGTAATTATACTTCCGCCAATTGCCGCAATGGGGGCGAAGCGACCGGGGCTGCTGGCGGGCCCGCGATTCATGGAAACTCGGCGACCGCCTCTTTGCGCGCTTCCTCATTTGTTTTCCCGTTTTTTGGTTATGGGTTAGTAGATTGTTGTTTTGACATCAGGGGAGATTAACCCCGTTTGTGGAAACTGTCAAAAGTTCATGGACAGTCCAAACGTGAACGGCCAGCCCTGCCGCCATTGCCGGGGTCATTTTGTGGGCGGAATGCACGCGGCAGAAGTTGAAATGGGCAGCCATGAGGATGACTGACCAACGGTGGTTTGCCAGAATCTTGGAATATCCGAGCGTCTTGCGGGTGAAGCGCCGGTTGAACAGGCGGACAGAAAGGTTTGTGCGTTCCGCATGGTTGGTTGTGGCCCGCGCCATGTTGGGCGTTCCAAGGCGCGCTCTGCGGCGAACCGACAGGGCGCGATCATGATGTGTTCCTCGGCCACGGCACTGCACGCCCTGCGCAAAGCCCAAATGCAGGCGGGCGAATCGGTCGCGGTTTTTGGTTTTGGCGGGCTGGGTTTTTCGGCGGTGCAACTGGCCCAGGCCCTCGGCGCCGGCGACATTTTTGCCGTGGATATCAACCCGAAAAAACTGCGCATGGCGGCGCGCTTCGGGGCCATTCCCATAGACGCCGGCAAGGGCGATGCCGCGGGACAAATCATGGAAGCGACCCAGGGCCGCGGGGTGGATGTCGCGCTGGAACTGATCGGCCGGCCCGAAACCATGGACGGCGCGGTGCGTTGCCTCGGCCGGCTTGGCCGCGCCGCCCTGGCGGGGTTGACCCGCCAATCGTTTCCCGTCTCTCCCTACGACAACCTGCTCAACAAGGAAGCGCAGATCATCGGCGTGTCCGATCATTTGGCGTCCGAACTTCCCCTGTTGCTGCAACTGGCGCGCGGCGGCAAGCTGCAAATTCCGGCCGCGGTCACGCGCATCATTCCGCTGGACGCCAAGGCGATCAACGCGGCCCTGGACGGGCTGGAAGGCGCCAGCGATCACATCCGCACCGTCATCAAGCCTTAGCAGCCCGTTAAAAAAAAGGGTTCCAGTCCCGCCGCGTGAGGGCACGCGGCCTACATTTCCCTCGCAAAGCATGCATCTGTTGCAGGCCCGGTGCCCTCACCGGGCCTTTTTTAACGCGCTGCTAGCCCGGCCACTGGCTACTTCTTCTCTTTAAGCAGTTTGACGCCGCACTGGCCGCAGAAGCTGTCCGACCCCGGCGATTTGTGGCCGCAGGCGGCGCAAAGGATTTGGGATTTTTCGTGCCGGCGATGAATCAGCAGGTTGCGAATGTAAGGAATCCAGGTGAAGGCGTAGGCAAAAATAAAGACCGAATCGCGCTCGTAAAACACCGCATAGGACAACAGGAGAAGCGACCCCGCCAGGCTCAACCACCAGAACAGGGGCGGCACCACCACCTGCTGGCGCTTTTCGGTGGCATACCATTGCACCAGAAAGCGCGTGGAAAAAACAGCGTTGCCCGCCCAGCCGATCACTTTCCAGGCCGACCAGGCGATGCCGAGGAAATGGCCGTTCGGCCAGAGCAGATGAGTCAGCCAATCCATTTTTGCGCGCCCCGGGGCTATTCGCCGAGAAGATGCTCGATTTTATTGGTAAAATCGAAGCCGGCGTTGATGTAGCGCAGCACGCCTTTTTTATCCACCAGCCACATGGCGGGAAGGTCTTTGACGCCAAATTCCACCGCATACTTGGTCTCCCAGTACTTGCCGTCGAAAAACTGCGGCCACGCCATCTTTTGCTCGGCCACAAAATTGGTCAAACTCGCCTTCTCCTCGTCCAGATCAATGCCCGCGATCTCAAATCCTTTGGCATGGAACTTGTCGTAGGCCTCCTTGACGGTGGGCAGCATCTCCACACAAGGCTGGCACCATGTCGCCCAGAAATCCACCAGCACCACTTTCCCCCGCATCTTGTCCAGGTCAACCTCGCGCCCGTCCAGGGCCGCGTATTTCAACGCCAATGGCTTCCCCACCCTCTCCAGTTGCTTTTGCATGGCCGCCGCCGAGTCCTTGATTTCGGCGGAGGCATCCGCGGTGGCGGCGATTTCCTTGACCACGTCGCGGGACTTTTCCGGATCGCTGAATTCGGCCAGGTCCATCAGCATGGCGATGACTTTGGGATGTTTGGGGAACTCCTTCTGCAACAGCCGCGTCCCTTTTTCAAATTCCACCAGCATGGCGGCATCACCCTCGGACTCCTTGTCATGCACCGCCTTTTCCACCGCCTGATGGCGCAAGTCAAAACGCTCATCCTCCGGCAATTTGGGATCGGCCAGAATCCCTTTCAACGCCGCCTCCAGCCGGGCCTGCTGGTTGGTGGCCGCGGCTTCATTCACCACGAATGACAAGGCGCCATACTCGCTGAGTTTGGCCTCGATGGCATTGGTATCGTCGGGGAAGCGGGTATAATAATCCTTGGATTTGTCGGCAATGGCCTGGGCGTAGGGCGTGAGAAAGCGCATTTGCTCCTCCGGCGAGGGTTCCTTCAATTGCCATGTGTCCGGAAACGGGGGGCGCGTGGAGATGGCTTCCCGGAGTTCCATCCAGGCGGCGCCGGCCTCCTTGGCGGCCAGCGTGTGTGAAAGAAGGTCCGGCTTGGCCCCGGCCAGGCCCGCGCCAGCCCCAACGGGAGCGTTGGTCCTGGCTTCGGTTTTGGCGTCCTGCGCCGGAGCGGGACCCGCCGGGAGAAATGCCGCCAGCCAGGCCACAACCGCCACCGCGCCAAACAAGGCCATCCGCCGAAACAAATTCTTTTTCATGCACATCCTGAGTTTAATCAGGCGCCGGTTTAAACCACCGCCGTCTCTTTTCCAAGCTAATTCGCCGGGAGATAGTGTCTCAATTTGATTGTTGTAGCGTCCTGTCCGCCGAAGCCTCGGCGAAGGGGGATGCGCGCCAATCTCGAGCCACAGGCTCACCCTGCAACAGAAAGCTGGCTATTGCAGCGCGGTTTTGAGGAGTTGGCGCGGATAGTCGGACGCGCTGGGAATCTTCTGTGGCTCGTTTGTCCCCGCCGGATGCGGTTCGCCGGAGAACCGGAAGGCCGCCAGCCTCTCCCCCAAACCGTCGCCCGGCTGCAAGGCCGCCAGAAAGGCGTCCCATTCGCCGCCGCGCTGCGCATCCTGACTGCTCCGCCACAGGCAGTATTGCGCCAGTTCATCTCCGGTCAACGCCACCTTGCCCAAGTGTTCCTTTTGAAACTCTTCGTCCGCCCGCGCCCAACTGGCATAACAAGCAGCGGGCAGATGGGTGTCATTGGTTCTGTTCTGGATGGTTGTGTCCCAAACCACCTGCTTGAGCACCTCATCCCAGCGGCCGTTGCTGTGAACGGGAGACACCGGCACTGATAGCTGGACCACCAGATGATCCGCTTCCCGTGTGTCAAATAGATCGAAATCAATCAAGGTGTTCATCGCGTCTTGCGCCAGGTCCCTTGGCTTCGGCCGCTCTAGGTCGGGCTTCAGTTTCTCGTCTGCCTCCCATTGCTTGAGCCGGGCGCGGAAAAGCTCCGTGCTGGCGAGATACTTGTCAAACGATTCATCCATCTTGGTATCGTCGGCAAGGAAGCCGAGCGATGCCGGCACGGCTTCGGTCTCCGGCACGCCCATTTTGCGCGCCACCAGCCGTTGAATGCGGCGCATCATGGCCTGGGGGGCCTGCGGGTTATCTCCCGCAGCGTCCCGGAGCAGGCCCGGAATTTCTCCGACGCTGAAATAGCCGTGTTCGACGAGGTATTGGCCAAACCGAACGGCAAACTCCTCCCTCGCATTGGTGTTATAGCCGCCGGCCAGCCGCCCTTCCCACCAATACTCGCTCAGGTTCTTGAGATCGCGCCGAAAATCCACATTCAGGAATTGGCGCAGCTTGTCGTAGCCGGGTTCCCGGCCCAACTCCGCCTGACTCCAGCCCATTACCAGGTCCGCCAGCCGTTCCGCCGCCTGGAAGCGCCGTTCCGACATGCCCGCCAAATCGTCATTGCCGCGGAACCGCTCCACATAGAAGCCCGCCTCGCCCAGGCTGGTGGTCAGATTCGTATAAGCGCCCCAGCCGCCGACATCATCAGGCAGTGCATTGCTAAAGACCCCCCGGGCCACGTAACCCTTGCCCGCCTGAGTCACGCCAAGGGCCGGATACACAGCGGCAATCGCCCCAAGTTCCTCCTCGTCAAAATCCTGGTATTTTGGGGTGCCATCATTATTCGCGCCGTCCTCCCGGTAAAAGACCAGCGTGCGCTCGATGCTGTTCCCGCGCGGTTTGAGTTGGACAACGTATTCGTTGTGCGGACAGCCCGTTACCACAAGGGCCATCGCCGCGAGCGCAAAAGGCAGGCATTTGTTACGTGAGTTAATGCCCGCATTATATGAAAAACATTCGGCAGGGTCAACCGCCTGGATGACCCGCTCAAAACACTTCCGCGCGCAGTCCGGCCACCTGCCGCACCGTTTTCGCGATCTGCGAAAGCTCTTTCAAGGGCAAATGACTGCATCCCGTCCGGGCCATGGGCCGCGTCGCCGAATAAACTTGCACCAGCGGTATCTCCGCGCCCGCCTTTTTCAGCTCCTTCAACCGCTGCGCGTATTGCCGGATTTCACGCGCCGGCGGAGCCTCGCCGTTGATGGCGGGGAACAGGCTCTGAATGACCACCGGACGCTGACGGCCCACCAGCAGGATGTTGTCCATGATTTTTTCCAGCGGGACCGTCGCCCGGTTGACCCGGTTCAGGTACGCCTGGGTGCCGCCATCCAGTTTTGCCCAAATCTCGTCCTCCCGCGTGAGGAGCTTTAATCCCTGTTGGACTTCCGGCCGGTCCAGCGCGGTGGAATTGGTCACCACCACGATTTTGAAAAACGGCAGCGCGCCCACCACGCGAAGGTGGACCATGGCCTCCAGGGCCACGCCAAAATAGCTCGACAAGGTCGGTTCGCCGTCCCCGCTTAAGGCCACATGGCGCACTTCCAGCAAGTCCTCCGGCAAATTGGCGTAACGCGGCCGTCGCCGCAGCCCGCCCGAGCGCGCCAATCCAAAAGTCCCGCGCAGTTCCTCGGTCATTCTCTCCACATCAAAGCGCGCGGCGCGGGCAGGCTCGCTGCGATTAATCTCGCAGTACACGCACTGGAAGGTGCATTGCAAAACCGGGTTGACGTTGACCCCGATGGTCAATCCTCCCGCCCGCGGGGAAATCACCAGGTAAACGAACTTGTTCTCCAGAAAATCCCGCGGATACTCATACGCCGCTTCGGGTGTGACGATAGGATGGGCCGGCGCGCGCCCAATTCCGATCAGGCCAATTTTTTTGGCGTTTCGTTGATCCAGCTTCTTTGCCATAATTAGGAACAATATGGCGCACCCTGCGGTGGCGGCACTCCCCGTTTCTTGTCAAACTATGGCCCATTCTTGTGAAAACGCGGCCTTTTCAACACCCCCACCCTCTCGAATGGCGATAAGAAGATTCTGTGATAGACTTGCCTTTCGACGGCGCGAGCCGGTTTTGGGCGCGTGGAACAGGCTCCCCCCCCACCCCCTGGAACTGAAATTAGGTGAAACCAAGTGAAACCAGGTGAAACCAGGTGAAAATAGCTGAAATCTGCCGGGGCCGTCATGGGCTGTCTTGCAGGCCGGGAGATGAAGGGGGGGAAGCATGGCGGATTGCGCATGGCGGATTGGAGAGGCGGCGGCGGGGACGGGAGACGAAGGAGCGGCGTTGCGCAGAGTCCTGATTTGGGGAGCGCACGCGCCCCGCGTGCAGCGTTCAGCGCCCTCGCTGAACGCACTCGCCGAGGGTCAGCGACGGGGGCGTCGCTGACGGCGCGCGAGGGCGGGGTCAGGGGTCAGGGTCAGGGGTCAAACCATACTTTTGCCCAATTATCGGCGGAGATTCTTTGTTTTCAGCATACGTCTGCCGAAACTGATCGGGCTTTGTGAAAGTGCCCAATTGTAATTCCAAATTCTGGGCTTGAGCCGTTCACTGACTGACCTTGAATTGTGCGAATCATGTTTCCTGTATGGGGGGGCCGCATCCCTCCCCACCAAGAATGAGCAGCAAGAATAGCACGGCGAACACAAACCCCACGACACGAGGCCAGTCGCGCGACAAACGTATAAGCCCGAGAGAAAAAGCGAAGCCAAACGCATAACAAATATCAGATTTCATCATCCACTTGAAACGACCGCTGTGACTCAAATAATAACGAAGGCCAGGGTGGATCGACATGAGCTGATTCTGGAAAAAGTACCACCAGATAAAAATCGCGGGCAGGTAGAAAGCCGTAAGTCGCTCCCGAATGCGGCGGTTGAGCGGTGAAAGTGGAGAGACCAAAAATGCCATGAGGGAAAACACCACTGCCAAGATCGCCGTCTCCTCGTCGAAAAGCGTCGGGATCCTGTAATCAGTCATCGCAATCATGATACCCGCTTTGAATCTACAATCACTTCTGCGCATATTCAAGTGAATATCCGCCACGAACGGCGCGCGCACCCTGTCCTGGTGGGGATGGCGGTGGATTCCACTTGAGGGTTCAAACCATAATATTTCCCATGACCAGACCGTGAGTCGCGCCACAGCCGGTGAAAAGTTATGGTGACCCCTCATCCTGGCACAGTTGCGAATGGGGCGATCTATGGTAGTATTGACTCAAGGCAGAAAATGAACACTTGCCAGACTTGGTCCGCGCGGGTAAAATATCAATTGTGAGGCTGATTGCGCGCATGAACCGATTTGGCTTGGTTTTTGTTTCGCTGGCGCTTCTGAGCGGGTGCTCATCCGCTCGGCAGTCCATGGGTGCTACCTATACCGCGGGCGGTACCTATACTCTCGTTGAGCAGGACATCACATTGA
The DNA here is from genome assembly GCA_049513975.1 of Verrucomicrobiota bacterium. Lineage (GTDB taxonomy): Bacteria > Verrucomicrobiota > Verrucomicrobiia > Limisphaerales > Palsa-1400 > JBEKOF01. Next base: position 11,115 of record JBEKVM010000006.1, read on the forward strand.
GTGACGCAAAGCAAACAGTGCAGCTTGGGCAGTATTCCATCCGGCTTCTGTCCATCGCAGACGACGGCACGACACAGATTCGAGTCGCCCAGACCAGGAGAGTTTTGAGTGCGCGCCCAGGCGAGTGTTTCGTGAGTTACGAGTTTGGGCGGGAGGGGCTTCAGCTTCTCTCAGCGTCCAAGACCACTGGCACAGCGACCATGAAATCGATAGGCTGCATGAGGCATTGATTAAGACTTGGCAGATTTGGGCGGCAAGCGTTAGAATTCAAATATTGTGCGGCCATTTTAGGCGACACACCATGAGAACGGTTTTCGTCATGTCGCTGGTCTGTGCGTTGATGAGCCTGCTGGCAATCTTTGGCTTTTCAGCCATGAGCATCGTTCCTGGACACGGAACTGAGGGCGAGCGCACGCAAATGATGATTGTCGCCGGTGCATTTGCGGTCGCTTGGCTCTGTTTGGCGTTTTGGGTGCGATCACGCCAGCGGGCGGCATCACGGCCTCTCCCTCCGCAGCGGTTGAGGCGGCTCTTGGTCTGTGCCAGTGTTGTTTATCTGATCGGCGTTTTATGTGTCGCGTTTGGATGATTGTCATTATGGAGAAATATGAATAGTGGCATAAATCCAGCCGCAAGTCCGCCGCATCCGGGAACAAAGCCAAGGGAAAGAAGCTTGAGATGGATCGTCGCCGCCGGTCTCGTCGGCATGTTTTGAGTGGTCGGCTTAATGCTTGGCGGGGTCGCGTCAGCTTTGCAAGGGTTAAGGGCCACCAGAAAGTGTAGGATGACCTCATGACAATTACGAAACAGACGGTCGCCGACAAAATCGCCGCGTATCTCCACCACGAGATCACGCCGGCCCAGTTGGTGGATTGGGCGGAGCGCGCCTTGATGGACGGCGAGTTCGCCGAACACGATGTGGCCACCCTTTCACACGTCGTCTCCCGTCTGGGAGTCGCGGATGTGCGCGCGTTTGGACTGGCGTGGGATGATTGCGATGAGCTTCTCCGCAAATTGGGTTTTGTGCCCCGCGTGGAAGTGGTGGCCGGGTAGATCCAATCCCATCCTCCATCCTCCACCCGTGCCTCTGACCATTCACTATCCGCTTTCCATGAACCCTCACCTCACCCTAACCCTCTCCCCTCCCATCGGATGGGAGCGGAGAGGGAACAGCAGACGGACACGGATTGTTCCAAGGAGGTCAGTTGAGCAGCGGCAGGTTCACGGTCCCAATGCACGCCAAAATTTTGGCGTGGAGGCTTTCCAGGAACGCTCACCTCACCCTGGCCCTCTCCCCTCCCATCGGATGGGAGCGGAGAGGGAACAGCAGACGGACCCGAATTGTTCCACCGAGGTCTGTCGAGCAGCGGCAGGTTCATGGTCCCAATGCCCGCCAAGATTTTGCGTGGAGGCTAACCACTATCCCCTATTCACCATCCCCTATTCCTTTGCCGCGCTGATTTCGACCTCCACTTCCATCGTCCGCTCCTGCGTGCCGCGGTAGGTGCCGCGCAAGGGGGAGACATCGTTGTAGTCGCGGCCCGTCGCGATCTTCACATAGCTTTCGTCGGGCAGCCGGTTGTGGGTCGGATCAATCCCCACCCAGCCGGCGGAGGGAATGAACACCTCCGTCCAGGCGTGGGTCGCGCTGGTCCGTTGCGACGCCAGATACCCGCTGACATACCGCGCCGGGATGGCCGCCGAGCGGCACAGCCCGATGAACACATGGGCAAAGTCCTGGCACACCCCGCACCCCGCCGCCAGCGCCTCGCGCGCATGGGTGTGAACATGAGTCGTCTGCGGTTCGTAGGCCATCCGCTCCCGCACAAACCGCATCAGCGCCAGCGCCGCCTGCCACGCATCGGTTTCTCCGGCCGTCGCCTCCGCCGCCAGCCGCCACGTTTCCGGCCCGGTGTCGGTGAAACGGCTGGCCTGGACGAAGTCGAAGCACGGATCGCTCCGCCCCGCCAGGCGCGCCTGGGCCAGCGGCCCCGGCCGCGCGTCCAGCGCCAGCGTGTCCGGGGCGAAGGTGGTCACCACGGCGCGGGTCTCCAACTCCAAGGCGGTGTGCGGCTCGGCCACGTCGAAATGGTCCACCCAGTTGCCGTAAAAATCGGTGTAATGATTGACCCGCGCCGCCGGATGGACTGTCAATTGGAAATGCTCCAGCCGCTGTTGCCGGGAGGTGAGCGGGCGCAAGCGCGCCTCGTTGAAACTGTCGCGCACGGCGCTGGCATAGCGGTAGGCGGTGCGATGCCGGATGGCCCACTTCATGCCTGCTCCTCCCCGGCTTTCCACCCGGGATGGGCTGGCGCGCTTTGCTGCTGTTGCTCTTCCTGCTGGACAAAATCCGCCTCAGCCTGCGCCGCCAAGGAAAGAAAAAAGTAGGCCTCGAAGAGCGCGCCGCCGATGCGGTTGAACTTGATTTGCAGATCGTCCATGCAACCGTGCAGGCCGCGCTCGAAAATCTCCTCCACCGTGCTGAATTGCAATTCGGCCAGCAGCCGCCCGGCGTGGCGTTCGGCGTCGTTGACAAACCGGCCCTCGGGCACGCCCGAGATCTTGCGCAGGGCCGTGTTCAATTGCGCCGCGCAGAAGCGGATGGAGCGCGGGAAATCCTCGCTCAGCACGAGGAATTCCGTCACCAGCACCGGGTGAACGTCCGCCCCGTTGATGGATTTATAGGCGTCCCAGGCGCTGCAGGAACGCAGGATGGCCGACCACTCCAGCGCCTCGCTCTGGCTGATCGCGCCGGGCATTCCCGTGGCGGGCAGGCTTTGATGGCGCACGTCCAGGATGCGCGAGGTCTTGTCGGCGCGCTCCAGGAATCGGCCGGCCTGGGTGAACCACCAGCCTTCGTTTTGGAGGAGGGTGGCGTAGGCGATGCCCGTCAGGTGCATGGAGGCCGCCTTGATTTCGGCAAAGAAATTGCTCGGGCTTTGCCGCCAAACCTGGGGCGCCTCGCGCGATTTGACAAATAGATAAAGCCGGTTCAACTCTTCCCACAATTCAATGGTGATTTGATCGCGCACCATCCGGGCGTTTTCCCGCGCCTCAGTGATGCATTGCACAATCGAGTTCGGGTTTTGCGCCTGGAACACCAGAAATTCGGTCACGGCCGCGCCGGTGGCCTTGGGATGAAGCTTGAAAAACGCCGCCTCGTCGCCGGCCGCCTGGACAATCGGAAGCCATTGTTTGGCGACGTGTTCTTCGTCCAGGTTTCGGATATCCAGCAGCAGTTGCAGGCTGGTATCCACCAGGCGCGCCGTGTTTTCGGCGCGCTCGATGTAACGCGACATCCAGTAAAGCGAATTGGCGACGCGGCTCAACATGCGGGCGGAAACTTCGTCATGCGCATTTCGTCAGTGGTCATTTTCCCCTTTCATTCATCGCCGTAGAGCACCCAGGTGTCCTTGCTGCCGCCGCCCTGGGAGGAGTTGACCACGAGCGAGCCTTTGCGCAAGGCCACGCGCGTCAGGCCGCTGGGCACAATGGTGATCTTTTCCCCGTAGATGATGTAGGGGCGCAAGTCAATGTGCCGGCCCTCGAATTGGCCGGCCACTTCGGTCGGATGTTGCGAGAGCAGGATCATCGGCTGGGCGATGTAGTTGCGCGGGTCGGCCGCGATCCGCTGGCGGAACGCGGCGATTTCCTCCCGGGTGGCTTTGGGTCCCATCAGCATCCCGTAGCCGCCGCTTTCATTGGCGGCCTTGACCACCAGATTTTCCAGGTTGTCCAGAATGTATTTCCGGTCCGCCTCCTCGCTGGCCAGCCAGGTTGACACGTTGGGGATGACCGGGTCCTGACCGAGGTAATACTTGATAATGCGCGGCACGAAATAATACATCACCTTGTCGTCCGCAATGCCCGTGCCGACGGAGTTGGCCAGCGAGACGTTGCCCTGCTGGAAAGCGCGGATGATCCCCGGCGCTCCCAGCACCGAGTCGCGCCGGAAAACAGTCGGGTCCAGAAAATCGTCGTCAATCCGCCGGTAAATCACATGCACTTGCCGCAGGCCCTTGGTCGTGCGCATGAAGACGCTGTCGTCCTGCACCGTCAAATCGCGGCCTTCCACGATCTCAATTCCCATCTGGCGGGCCAGGTAAGTGTGCTCGAAATAGGCCGAGTTGCAGGCGCCGGGCGTCAGCAGCACCACGGTCGGGTCGGCCACGCCGCCGGGCGCGATGTATTGCAGCATCTTGAGCAATTCCTGCGGATAATGTTCCACCGGTTGCACGCCGATGGACTCGAACAGGCCCGGGAAACTGCGCTTCATGGCGCGGCGGTTTTCCAGAAGGTAACTCACGCCGGACGGGCAGCGCGCGTTGTCTTCCAGCACCATCCATTCCCCCTGGCCGCCGCGAATCAAATCCGTCCCGCAGATATGAATGTAAATATCCCGCGGAACCTTGAAGTTGACAAACTCGCGCCGGAAATGTTTCCCCGACAAAACGTAGAAGGGCGGGATGACGCCGTCCTTGACGATTTTTTGCTCGTGATAAATATCGTGCAAAAACAGGTTCAGCGCCGTGATGCGCTGGATCAGCCCCCGTTCCAGAAACTCCCATTCGCTGGCGGGAATGATGCGTGGAATCAGGTCGAAGGGGAAAATCTTTTCCGCCCCTTTTTCGTCGCCATACACATTGAAGGTGATCCCCTGGCGCAGAAACGAAGAGTCCACCGAGTGGCGGCGCTGGCTGAAATCGTCCGGGGGAATCTCCTCCAACAAGGCGCGGAACTTCTGGTAATGCGCCCGCGTCGCGCCCGCGCCATCGAGCATCTCGTCGAAGCAGCCCTCATTTTTGTAATTTTGCAGCATGGCCCGCCACTGGTCACATTTTACGCACGGTGGTCATTTTAAAGCACTGCCGATGCCCCGATTCTACACCGGCGCCCGGCAAAGTCATCTATATTATCCCTGTAAGCAAGTGCCCTGCCGAAAAGGACGTTCTGTGGCAAGAGGTCACTCATCGCTGGTCCGGGAAAGGTAGGGCGGGCACTCCGCTGCCCGCCGTCCGGCATAGGCACTGGAAGCAGCGTCACACTACCGTCATGCGGCGGGCAGGGGACTGCCCGCCCTACCATCCATGACTGACGCATTAGCGGGCGCAACTTGACACCCGCGCCATAAATCAGACTGGGGGCAAGGTCACCCCTAGAACCCACAGTCAGGAAGCCTTCGCCATGGCGCGGGTGTCGAGTTGCGCCCCGCATTAGCTCCTGGGTTGACATGGGTTGGAAACGTGGTTTGATGCGCGGCATGGCGCGGGAACATTCCCAATGGTCAAAGCTTTTGCCGGCGCGGGCGCTGGCCGCCGCGCTGACGCTGGCTTGCCTTGTTTTGCGCGGACAGCAGCCGGCAACCAACCTGCCCGCCACCAACGCGACCCCGCCCGCCCGCGGCGACGGCGCGGCGTTTGATCCGTTCGAGCGCGCCATGCTGCCGCCCGACCTCTCCTCGCCAGAGGTGAAATCCAACATGCCCATCCGCGAAATCAGTCCCGGCATTTTTGAATTGGGCGATGTGCGGATTGACAAGGCGCAGCGCACTGTCAGTTTCCCGGCCCGGTTGAATCTGGATCAAGGCCCGATGGAGTACTTCCTGGTCACCAGTTGGGGCAAGACCCACGAGAGCATCCTCAAGACCGACACCGAACCGTTTCGCATCCACTTGGCCATGCTGCTGCTTGACGCCAAGGCCGGCGGTCCCACCACCGCCACCAACGACCCGCCCGTCAGCGTGGGAGGGTTTGTTTCCCATCCCTCCAAGGTGCGCCTGCCAGGCGAAGCGGTTTCCATCGAGCTGAAGTGGACCGTGAACGGAAAAGAGACGCGCAAGCGGGCCGAGGAAATGATTTTCAACACCGAACAAAATTCGGTCATGCGCGGGGGCGACTGGGTCTATACCGGTTCCCGCGTGATCGAGGGGCTTTTCCTGGCGGAAATTGACGGCTCGGTCGTTTCCCTGGTGACCGACGGCGAAGCCCTCATCAACAATGAAGGAACCGGCCACGACAACGACACCATCTGGCTGGCCAACACCAACAGCCTGCCCCCGACCAACACTCCGGTCACCGTGAGCATCAAGCTGAATCCGCCAACGGGAAAATAGGGCGGGGATGGAGGATGGAGGATGGAGGATGGATGAAGAATTTGACGGGGCAGCATTGGCATCCTCTCCGCATCCATCCTCCATCCTCCATCTTCTATCCTCGCTTAAAATCCATCCTCGCTTCCGCGCGCCTGGCTTCGCGCGCCACGCGCTCCACTTTCCGGCGCAGCCATCCATTGTTGGCCAGCATTTGATAGCGGTGCTCGCCGGCGATCGGTCTGTGCCAGAACTCGCCGCCAGCCCGCTCCAGGATGAAACCAGCCGCCGCGATGTCCCAGATCCGGACGCCTGATTCGACATAAGCGTCGAAGCGTCCGCTGGCCACGTAAGCCAGGCAGAGCGCCGCGGACCCCGTCATCCGCATTTTAAGCACGCGCCGCACCAGGGCGTTGAAGACCGGCAGGTTTTCCCGCAAACTCGCCGCGTCCTTGGAAAAACCGATGGCCACGATGGCCGCATCCAGTTTTTTTCTCGCGCTGACATGGATGATCTTGCCGTTGAGCCGCGCCGGGGCGCCGCGCACCGCCGTGAAAAGTTCGCCGCAAAACGGATCATAGACCACCCCGATGATGGTCTCGTAGTCCCCTGCCCTCTCGTCGCGTTCTTGCAGCGCGATGGAGACGCAGGCATGAGGGACGCCATAAGTGAAATTGACCGTGCCGTCAATCGGATCCACCACCCAGCGCAGCTTCGGCTCCGCCGGCCCGGCCATGCCCTCCTCCCCCAGCAGCCCCGAGCCGGGGAATGCGCCCAGCAGAATGGCCTGGATGATTTTTTGACAGCGGACATCCAGGTCCAGCTTGATGTCGTAGCGGGACTGGAAATCTATTTTCTTCTTGACGGATTGATGGCGGCGCATCAGGGCGCCGGCCCGCCGCGCCGCCTTGACCGCGCAAGCCAGCGCCTTTTTTTGCCCGCTGGTTTTCATTCGCCACCGGGAGCGGTTTGTTTGGCCGGGTCGAGCAACTCCTCCAGGCGGGCCGGCTCCAGACCGGAGATTTCCAGGGCCACCTGGCGCACGGTGCGATTGGTTTCAAAGGCGACTTTGGCAATTTTCGCCGCCTTGTCGTAGCCGATGACCGGCGCCAGAATGGTGCAGTTGGAAAGGCTCAATTCCAGGTTGTTGCGGCATTTGTCGCGATCCACTTCCAACCCCGCCACGCAACGCCGCGCAAAAACATCGCTGGCCGTCGCCAGCAGTTCGATGGACTGCAACAGATTATGCGCCATCACCGGCAGCATGACGTTGAGTTCAAAGTTGCCAAAACTGCCGCTGAAAGTGATGGCGGCGTCGTTGCCCAGCACTTGGGCGCAAACTTGCAGGACCATCTCGCACATCACCGGATTTACCTTGCCGGGCATGATGGACGAGCCGGGCTGGGTGGCGGGCAATTTCAATTCGCCCAGCCCCAGGCGCGGACCGGAGCCGAGCAGCCGGATATCGTTGGCGATCTTGATCAGGCTCACGGCCACCGTCTTGAGCATCCCGCTGGCTTCCACCACCGCGTCGCGTCCGCCTTGCGCCTCGAAATGATCCGCCGCTTCGCGCAGCGGCAGGTTCATTTCGGCGGCCAGCCGCGCAATGGTGCGGCGGGCAAATTCGGGATGGGTGTTGATGCCGGTGCCGACGGCGGTGCCGCCCAGGGCCAATTCGCCCAGGTCTTTCTCCGCCATGCGCAACCGGGCCAGTCCATGTTGGAGCTGGCTGGCGTAACCGCCGAATTCCTGGCCGAGCCGGATGGGCGTGGCGTCCTGCAAATGGGTGCGCCCGATTTTAAGCACGTCGTGAAATTCCGCCGCTTTCCGTTGCAACGCCTCCTGCAATCCGGTCAGCGCCGGAATCAGCCGCCGTTCCATCGCCTCGAGCGCGGCCAGGTGGATGGCCGTGGGAATGACATCGTTGCTCGATTGCCCGCGGTTGACGTGGTCGTTGGGGTGAACCAGTTTCTCGCCCCGTTTGCCCCCGAGCAACTCCATGGCGCGGTTGGCAATGACCTCGTTGGCGTTCATGTTGGTGGACGTGCCCGAGCCGGTCTGAAAAATGTCCAGCACAAATTCCCCGTCCCACTTGCCGTCGGCCACCTCCTGCGCGGCCTGGACAATGGCGCCGGCCAGGGCCGGCTTGAGTCCGCCCAGTTCCTGGTTGGTCAGCGCGGCGTGCTTCTTAATCAAGCCCAGGGCGTGGATGAAGGAGCGCGGGAAACGCAGGTTGCTGATGGGAAAATTCTCCACGGCCCGCGCCGTCTGCGCGCCATAATAGGCGCGGGCGGGGATTTGCATCGGACCCATGGAATCGCTCTCGGTGCGGAATGGTTCGTTCATAGATGTAGTTTAATGCGCTATTAGGGGCTAAAAAGCTCAAAGTTTCAAAAACTTTTTTGCCAGTGGCGGCCCCGCGCCCCAAATCATCCCCATGGCCAGGCCGGCGCCATGCGCGCCGTTGGCGACATGCGGAATAATATGGAAGAGGCAAAGGAAGAACCAGCCCACCATCATCACGACATCGGCTGGATTGAGACGCAAGCCGGAAGCGGGATCCAGTTTGCCGCGCATCCAGATGAAGCCAAACAAGCCGTAAAGCACGCCCGACATTCCGCCAAACACCGGCCCGCCCGCCAAATCCTGCCCTAAATTCGAGCCAACCCCAATCACCAGCACCATGAGGAGCAGCGTCCCGGTTCCTTTCCTGGCCTCGATCATCGAGCCGAGGTCTTTCAACCAAAGCATGTTGAACAGCAAATGAATCAAACTCATGTGAATGAAGATCGGGGTGATCAGCCGCCAAACCTCGCCCTGGTGGACTTCCGGCAAAGTTCTTGTCTCCGGCGCAAGACTCATAAAGAGGTGTTGGTAATACTTCATGCCGTCCGGCGGAAACCCGGCCATCAGCGCCAGGCCGATGCACGCGCCCATCAGCACCACGGTCAGCGGCCCCAGATGGTAGCTCCCCCACAACGTGTCCGGCGTCAGAACGCGTTTGGCAAATTCGCTTTTTTCCTTCTCCTCGCGTTGCCGGATGGCGCCGGCCTTTTCCGAAGCGCGCCGAAACTTCGGATCATTGGGATGCGCCAGAAAATCCGCCAGCGCCTGGTGGCTGGCCTCCAATTGGTCTTCCGAAAAGACCCAGACCGCCCACTGTCCGTCCGGCTCCGGTTCGACCGCGTTGCGGATTTCCAGGCAGGTCAAAAAATCGCCAAAAGTCTTGGCGTTGGATTCACTATTTAAGCGGCCGATCAGTCGCATATTTCTGTGGCCGTGGAGCATGGCGCACCCGCCGCCCAAAACACAGCAAAAAACGGTGAAAGGGGGTGGGATGATGGAGTGCAGGAGTGCAGGAGTGCTGGAGTGATGGGGAAGACAGGAGGAGTTCCACCGTCCTGGCGGCGGCTCAGCGATGTCAATATAATGTTAATACTCTGATGGGGATGGTTCAGAAAAAACACCTTGATTAGGCACGATCAGGGGTTATGGCGTACCAGATTGTTGCTCATTGAAAGTGTAAAGATTTCCGACATTCCACCGATCACCCCGTCCGCAATTCCCTTTACTTGCCTCCAGTCTGCCCGTTTGATGATTAGATCAAAAGCAAAAATTCCCCGCCAAAAAAGCGCCGCACACTTGCCGCTCGCATTCGTGAACTGGCAAAGACTGACGTTTTCGCTGCTGAGATGCTCGCCACACGTGGAAAAGAGTTCACGCCGCTTGAAATTCAGTTGAATCTCTTTTACCAAGCCCTGATGGAGTGGAGGCAAATTAAAGCAGGGGTGAAAACCGCCGCGCAAAAGGTTATGGAGAATGCTCCTGACTGGCCCAAAGATTTAATCGCGCGCTATCCGGTTGAAATTGAAAAAGGAATTTCAAAAGCCGCCGCCGATCTTGGTCAACGCATGGTCAATGCCATAGCGGCCAGGGACGATGCGACGCTTTTTGAAATTTCCGAGGCGGTAAAATTTCTAAAGTCATTCAAACCGCATGGAGATAGAATCCGGGAACGGCTTCTTTTACTGAAACATCTTTCCAAAGAAAAGTTGCTCAAGGACGGAACAGAGAGAGAGTGGACAATCAGCGAAATTGCCAGGCTTGTTGAATGGCCACGAGCAAAAAGCAAGGATGGGTTTGCTCGCCTTCGGAGATTGTGTGGCGATTATGATTTGCACATCGCACCTTCAAGACCTCTAAGGAAAAAGTGACGGCTTAAAAGTCTTGATGACATTCGAGACAAATTCTCCGCCCGTGGTAAATTCCCCTCACGGCGTGGAACCCGTTTGAAGGCGCATTGAAATTTCGGAACCGTCTTGCATCCAAAATGCCCGCGCCTGGGTTTTTCCACTTGGATGCAGGGCGGTTCTTTTTTTGAGGTGAATTATGTAAACAAGAAAAATAAAAAGGGCCAACCCGGAAACCGGGCCAGCCCTGAGAGTTGAAAAACGCGCCGGGGCAATCCGGCAGGGTTTCCACTTAGACTATGGCAATCCTACCAGACTTTTACCCGGCGTCAACCTGAAAATTTAAACGCACTCGAATTATGCACATAAAAAAATGTGCCGTGCGCGTTGATCGTCGGCGTTTTGTCGTTTTCCGACCCATGCGAATATGCAAGGGAGGGATGCGAGGCACAACACGGATGGTCATACGCAGATAATCGGCAAATAAGCCCCGGCAGGGTAACGGGCCGGGCATCTAAGTGACTGATTACAAAATAAGTTGCTTAGAAGTGGCAGAAAACGAGAATATCCATTGACAATACGCCACCGCTGGCGTATCGTGTGGGTGATGAAAATAAATAAAGCAGCGCAAATGCTTGGCCGTCTTGGCGGTCAAGTTAAAGGAAAGTGCAAAGCCCGCACAAGCGAGCAAGCGCGGGCCGCTGTAATGGCCCGTTGGAATAAACCGGGCGCAAGGAAATCAGAGCAAAAAGTGAAAACGTAAAAAACAAATGCCCTGTCAGTGTTGAAGCACTGGCAGGGCGCAACCAAAGGCTTTCGCCTAAAGTCGGTATCGCTAGATACACCGACAATTTACAGCGGGGGCCGGAAAAGGTCAAATGAATTGCCGGTGCTGTCAGAGTGAGGAAATCAAAAAGTTTGGTTCATATTCAAATCGCAATCGCACGGTTCACCGTTTCCAGTGCCTCCGTTGCGGCAAGACGTTCTCAGAGTCGCAACCGCTCGCCGGGGTGCGTATCGCATCCGACAAGGCTGCGCTGGTGGTTCAAATGCTCTGTGAGGGTGTCGGGGTGCGGGCCGCTGGCAGGCTGGCGGGTGTGAACCGGAACACCGTTTTAAACATCCTCGAAACAGCGGGCCAGCATTGCGGGGAATTGCTCAATACGCGGCTGGTAAACCTTAAAGTGTCCAGCATTGAAATTGACGAGGTTTTCGGATTCGTAAATTGCCTCGAAATGAACACCGACCCGGACAACCCAAAAGACCAGATGTACGGCGATCAATACGTCTTTTTAGGCATGGAGCGGACAAGCAAGCTCATTGTCCATTATGAAATCGGCAAGCGCAATAGCGGCACGAGCAACGATTTTCTGCGCGGATTGAAAGCCCGCATTGACGGGCGGTTTCAACTCACCAGCGACGGTTTCGCGGATTATTGCGGGGTCAATTATGGCTGGGTCAAGCAAATCTTTGGGGAACAAGTGGATTATGGAATCGAAATCAAAAAATACGGCTTGCAAGACCTGTTCCCTAAAATAAAGCGCCATCGGGAAACCCCGGTTGTTTTGCAATGGCTCACGCGCAAGGCGCTAATCGGCAAGCCCGATATGTCCAAAGTGACCGTAAACCACATGGAGCGGGCCAACCTGAGTGTTCGCCTGTTCAACCGCCGGTTCACCCGCAAAACGCTCGGGTACTCGAAATGCTTGCGGAATCACCGCCTTGCCGTTGCCTTGCAGATTGCCCATTTCAACTTTTGCCGGGTGCATTCCGCGCACAAGCAAACCCCGGCAATGGCGGCAGGGCTGGCCGATCACGTTTGGACGGTGGCGGAATTGCTGGCAACGGCGATTTGAAGGAGGCTGACACATTCTACGCCAGTCAAAAGAGATTGTATCCACTTTATATTAAAATGAGAATATAGGTTCTAATGTCAAGAGTGTACATCAGAAAGTGTGCTTAATGTTGAACTGGCAGAAGTTGATAAAAAACTTCTTGCAAGAATTTGTGCAAATGCGCAAATCATGCGACTGTAATACAGAGTTCTTTGTTATTGGTGCCGATGACGGGACTTGAACCCGCAAGACCGTTCTCCTAATCACAGGCGGTCACTGGTTCCCAAAACCAGTGCGTTTACCGTTTCGCCACATCGGCCCACTTCAAAGAGCAGCAGCACGGGGTGATGTACGGGAGTCGAACCCGCTCCTTCCAGGTACAGACTGGAAATGCGCCGTCACACCTACATCACCATGCAGAACGTCGGCCAGCGGGGTGCCCTCAACATGCCTCCGCTGGCCGCCCTGTTTAATCTTATCCGACCCAAAGCCAAAGACCCGGCTCTGATCCTTCTTTAACACGTTTCTCCTCTCTCAGCAAGTGTAAGTACCGATATGCCGATCCGTAACTAACTTTGGCATCAGCTTGAATTTCCTTGACGGTGAAACCGGCTCCATTACGGGATTTCATAAAGGAGATCACCGCATCCTTGGCCATGCCGTGTTTCTGTGGAGGATTGGTTTCAGGTATCCGAGCATTCGCCAGCGATCTCAGAACCTCAACCGCTGTTGGCTGGGGCGGCGCAACGACTATTCCCGGTTTTGGACTTGCCTCTTTTGCGCTCCTAATTCCGATTTCCACCGACTGCAATTGTCTTTGCAAATCAAGGCGCCGCGCCTCCAAAAACTCAATCATTTGCTCTGCCATCCCAACGGGCAATTTCAATGTAATAGTCTTCATGGATACAAATTAGCATGGAGTGACACTCCTGACAACGATTATTTTCTACTTTTCGTTATCCAGTTATTCATGGGTTATTCACATTGTAATTGGACAGGAAACCCCATTACCGTCCTTATTCTATCGCCAGACCACAATACATTGTGGTTTTTATGGACAAGTAAAATACCAAACCGGGAACACCACCCCAACGCGATGTGCCTCAATTGGAACAATTTGCAATAATCCGAGAATAGCGTAAACTGAAATTGATCGTGGCCGTGAAATGCACCAATACCGATCACAAACCATGATTTTTCAACCACTTATGTCATCCAGCCACAATCTGGTACGCCATAACCCGATCAGGCACGATTGGACACCATCAGGCACGATTGGAGGCGGTGTCAGACGGTTGATCCGGGATGGCGTTAACATTATTTTAATGTGGATTTGGGAAATAAACTTTTGCGTGAAATGCGGTGAGGTTGCCCTTCCGCCGCCGCCAAGCCTATGGCGGACAAGCAGGCCCGCCCCAAAGCCACCCGCCCTTTTTGGCCTTGCCATGTTCACTATGCGACAATAGAGTTTAAACCCGGTTTTGTCAAAGGAAAAGTGCGAGGGGAAATGCAGAATGCAGAGTGCAGAATGAAGAAGCGCTTTTGAAGAGGAGTCCTCCGAGGCGACGGAGAGCGAAATGCTAAATGATAAATGCAAGATCGAGAAGGGGAAGGCAGGGCCGCAACCAATGCGACGATGGAGGATGGCGTTTGGAGCGCGGCGCGGGACGGAGGGGGTATGACGATGGGAAACACGCGATCGAAATGAAGGCATCGCATGCGGCCTGTAAAGAAGTGTTTGGCAGCCCCGGCAAAACTCAACAAAAAAAATTGAGCGCAGGAATGTTTTATCTGTGGTCACAACGCCTTAACGGGTGACCGCTTGGAGGAACGGTACGGATTAAGAAACTAATACACTGCCACGGCACGGTAGAACCGCTGAGTGTAATTCGTCGAAGCCGTATCGGTGAATGACACCGTGCCATTCGTGTTGACCAGGACGGCGATGTTCGCCCAGGTGAGGAGATTTGTCGAAGCTTCAATAATATAGTTGTAGCCTGGCTGGCCTGTCAACTGGAATGTCGGCAATCCCTGGGATGGATTCGTGGTGACGCAAAGAGCGCACGGTTGGCTCGGAGGCGGTTTTGAGAGAAAAATGGCGCCGGCAAATGGAAACCTGGCGCCGGTAAATACCGCCAGGGTGTTGCCGTCTGCGGATGACATAACGGCCTCGTATTCGCCGTACGGAGCGTTGGCCCCGTAAAATGTGGTTCCGGTGTTAGGCGAAACAAGGATCTGGCCGTAATCGGCGGTGGCAATCAGCGTATGCCCATCCGCAGAGGAGGCGATGTAATTGTCAAAGGAGGGTTGGAGGAAGCCAGACCAAGAAGCGCCACCGTTTGTCGAGATTATCGTCGCCTCGGCCGCCACGGCAATAATGGAGCCATCCGCAGAGCAGGCGATCTGACTCGCACCGGTCAGGTTACCGAACACGCCGAGGGAGCTCCATGTGTTTCCCGAATTCTTCGAGCCATAAACCTCGCCAGTGAAGGGGCGAAATGCTACGCCATAAAGTTGGGTTCCGTCCGCCGAGGAAGCCAGGCCCCAAGTGGGGGAATAGGGAACGATGCTCTGCTTCCATGTCGCCCCGAAATTGGTAGAGGTGTAAACGTAGCCGCCGTCGCTCGCCGCCACATTCTGAGCATTGGCCGAGGTGGCGAAACGTGAAAACGCCGCCGGGGTGGTGTTTGAAGTCCAAGTCGAACCCCGATCCATGGACACGTAGATATTGCTGCCGCTGGCGGCCAGGATGGTGGAACCGTCGGAGGAGGTCGCAAAAACCGATCCGGTCCCGGTGGTGGGCACGAAGGTCACACCCAAATTGGTTGAGACATAAATAATTCCGCCCAGGGTCGCGGCCAGTTCGCGCCCATCACCCGACAGGACCAGCGCGCTCCAATCCGTGTTGGTTCCCACTTGCACAAATTTCGGGACGGTGGTGAAGCTCAGATCCCCGCCAAGTGCTGTGCCAAAAACATTGGAGGCCACCGCTTGGCAATGGTGCGTCGTGTAGGGGGACAAGCCTGTGATTAGATTGCTGAAGCTCAATGCGTTGGTGACTTGGAGGTTACTTGGCGGCGTCAATTGGCCGTAGTTGGTATCAATGCCCCACTCGAACCAGACCGTCGTGTTAACAGAATAGGAAGTGATGGAAGCGATCAGACTCGCGGCATAAAGCGATGGGTCCGAAGATTCGGTGGTTAATAATGTCTGGCCGAGGGCGGAAGGGGCGGCAAAACAGAGACTCCCGGCTGCGGCGGTGAGAAAAAGCAGAAACCTCTTATTCACGATCGCATACACACCACTTGCCATGTGCATGTCGGCCCACATATAACCACCTCGAACCCAGACGCTGAACGCCTAATACAACCTGACCTATTTTTAGCAAACTAAAGGCTTTCTGTCAATCCATATTGCACCCAATCTTCCGGCCGGGTGCTGGACAAAATTCTTCGTGTCAGGAGTTCGACGAGTATGGGTACCCCTCTCTCCGGCTCTCTCCCCGCAAGCGGGGAGAGAGAGGGGGAGTGCGCACTATGGGTGTATTGAGGCGCATATACGCGCTCCCCGGCAAGCATCGGCTTGTGGAGAGTTTTGTCCTGCACGCTTCCGGCCGCAATTCAGCGCAAGACAGGCGCTTCTTCTGCGGGCCGGGATTGTCCGGGCGGCGATTGCGGGGGGGGTTATTCGGCGGCGAAGACGCGGAAGGAATGGGGGGGGACCGGGAACTCGAAGGGGTTACCGCCGTTGCCGGCAATCCCACCACGGCCACCGCCTCCCCCGCCACGGCCGGCGCGACCGCCGCCGCCGGCAAAAGCACTGCCGCCGGCCTGGGTTGGAGATATCGTCTTGTCGCTCAGAAGATCGCGCAGGGTGGAGGCGCGCACTACGGAGACGCGCGCGGTCACGGGCTGGGACTGGAAGTTTTGCACAATAAACATGCGATTATCGTAGGCGAACAGGCTGACATGATCCGGGGCGTCAAGGCTAACGAAAAGGTCCCGGCCCAGCAGGTTGCGGAGCTGGGTGAGCACGGGCTGCGGCAGGCGGTAGATGTCGCCAAAATCATCGGGCACGGCCAGGGCATAGAAGTTCCCCCTGCCGTAGGAGGAGCGGACGACCATTGGATAGCCGGAATCGGCGGTGTCGAAGTTGAGGGCGGTCCACGTATCGTTTTCAAAATGCCGCATTTGCGGCAGGAGGATGTTCAGGGCGGGCGGCGGCGGCGATCCGGCCGCGTCCCCGCCGCGACCGCCGCCAGCAAAACTGCCGCGACCGCCGCCGAAGCGGGTGGCGAGGACGCGGTGGCCGGTGACTTCAATCTCGGCGATGTCCTGAAAGCCCTGGTCGCCGAGGGCCTCGATCAAGCCGGTGGTGGCGACGGCCTGGCCGCCCCGCCGCACAAATTCTTTCGTCTTGACAACAAGGCCGGGATCGTATTTGGAGGCGGCTGTCAATAGAATGGTGGAAGCATTGCCGGGAAAGTCCGGCACCAGATCAATCGGGACGCCGGCCATGCCGAGGTAATCGGGCAGATAGGCCTCGCCGAGGGAGTTGCAGGGCTTGTAGGTGGGAACGCCGATGGGGCGGCCCAGCCTGCCGAGAAAACGATCCAGGATTTCCGCCGAATAGCCGGCGGTGCGGGCCACCATGTTCGGGGTGTAACTGGACCCGTCCGCCTGGGGAATGGGCGCCATCAGATTGGCGAGGATGGAATTGGTGTCCGGTTCCCCTGCCCCACCGCCGCCTCCGCCGCGTCCGCCGAAGCCTTGCATGATTTGCTGCGAGTTGAAGAGCATGATTTCGGGCACTTTCGCGAAAAAGGTGTCCCAGAACTGCTCGGCGTAGCGGGCGTCGCCGCCGCCATCAATCCAGCCGCCCTGGTTGCCGCCGGGCTTGATGCGGTTGAACCAGGCCGTTTGCAGGTAGCTCTGGTAGGACTGGAGGCGCTGGCCGGAATTGGGGTCGCGCGTCTCCGTGCCGGTGTAGATGGCGTCGAAAAGTTGTGGCTCGACCGCCAGGTCGTAACCCAGGCCCTGGAAGCTCTCGTACCAGTTGGGGTACTTGATGATGAGGCGGACTTTAGGATTGACAGCTTTGGCGGGCGCGATGATGAGGTTTTTCGAGACGTCGTCCATCAATTCCGTGCGGAATTGCGTCCAGCTTTTTCCGCCCTTGGCTTCGATGGCGTCATCGCCCTTGTTATTTGAAAAATAAAAGTCGTCGAGGATGATCTCGTCGAAGTGTTGGGCGGTGAACGCGGCCATTTCCCTGACCTTGTTCCGGTCGGCCGGCGAGCTGTAGTCAAAGGATTGAAAGCCGTTGTTTTCCATGACGGTCAGCCCCAGGCCGCCGGAAGTGTTGATGGCGCGGTCGTGAAAGAATTTTTTCATCGCTTCCACTTCGCCGGCGGTGGCGAGTTGGTTGTTGCGGGTGGTTTCCAGATAAACCTTTTCCACCCTGACCTGTTTTTCGAGATTGGCCCATTGGTTGGAAAACTGGGCGAGGCCGGCGGGGATGGAGTGGACCTCCTGATAGCGGAAATAGACGCAGACACTGAGGTTGCTGTAACCCGCGGCGCGCGCCGGTGAAACGGAAGCCAGGGCGGCGAGCAGGGCGGCGCCGCCGGCCCATTTCGCCAGACAGTTTGATTTCATATTATCGCGCATCAATAGGTGCCCAGAGTAACACGCAGAGTTTCAGGCGCGGCGCCAAAAGGCAACGCATGGTCAGTCTCGTCCCCGTTGAGGATGCGCCTGACGCGGAAAGCAGAAGCCGGTGAGTAAGCTTTGCCGCCTGTGGAAGAGTTGGCCGTCCTTTCCAGGGGCGCCGCCTCCTCGACGCGGAGAAAGTCGCGATGCGCTCCGGAGGCGTGCCGGAATTCAATGGTGCAAGAGCTGCCGGTGATGAAGAATTGATTTTCGCTTATTTGGGCCACCAAGGCGCGTCCCGTGGGCGCGGGTGGAGGGGCTTCAGCGGCATCGGCAGGGATGGCGGCGGGCGGGATGGCCGCCGCCGCGCCGCGTCCGCCGCGACCGCCCCTGCCGCCGCGTCCACCGCCCTGTCCGGTAAAGTTGATGATGGCGCTCCACGCGCCAAAATCGAGCGTCGCGGTCGTTTGACCAACCTCCTCCTCAATCGCCTTGACTTTGCCTTCGAAATTGAGCCGCGCCACTTCGCGCATGATCGGCTCCAGCATGCGGTAGTTCAGCCCGACCGGCGCGAGCGACTCCGGCGTGGCCCGGGTGTAGTCCAGGCCAAAGGGCGACCAGCCGATGGTCCCGCGCCCAAGTGCGGCAAAGCACATCCGGCTGCCGTTGCCGGCGCCGCCGGTTTCCGGGACGAAGAGGGCGTTGTCGGGCCGCGCGTAATGGTCCAGCACCGCGAGATATTTGGCGGGGTCGTTCTGGTAAATGTCCGGCGCGAGAATATCAATGGCGGGAGCGGCGGCCTTCCAGATGTCAAGCACATTGTCGGTGGCGCCGCCGCTTTCGTAGGTGCCGGCGCGGGGACTGGTGAGAGGATCGCGCAAGGCGGCGTTGACGTACATGGGCAGGGGATATTGGGCCTTGCCGGCGGCGGCCACCCGGCCGATGTAGCGGGCGACCCAATAGGCGTGAAAATACTCATCGGCGTTGTCGCCGAAAACCTCCCGCCAATTCCCCGTGGCGCTGCCGGCCCCGTTTCTGCCGGCCAGCGCCTTCAAGAACTCCACCGGCACCGGCGCGGCCATCGCCTTTTCCGCCTCCGGAGAATAGTCTCGGATGCTGCCCCAGGCGCCGGGCTCATTCTCGACCTGAACCATGATAACGGTGTGTTTGGGATCGGCAGACTTGAGATGGCGCATGAGGGCGCTGAAGGCTTGCATGTCGGCCTGCATGGCGGCCTGGGCGAGAGGCGACGGGGAATCAACGCTCCGGCCGCGATTGCCGGTGATGTGAGTGTAGAGATTGGTCTGGTTTTTGGTCCAGAAGGGCATGTAGTGCGGGCTGCCATTTTTCCAAGTGCCGAACCAGAGAAGGACCAGGCGCACGTTGTGTTGGCGGGCCTGCTTGAGGATCAAGTCAACCACGGAAGTGTCGAATTTGCCCGGTTGCGGCTCGAACTGCTCCCAATAAATCGGGATTTCCAGGGTGTTGGCATGGAGATCATCAATGGCCCCGAAGACTTTGGGGAGCAGGTCCGGCCAGGCGCTGGAATTGTGGCACTGCGCGCCCAGCATCAGGAAGGGCGCGCCATCCACCAGGAAAGCATGGCGGCCGTTTTCGGTGACGACCTGAGGCATTGGGTTTGAGGCCCCCCGCGCCGGTGTTTGTTCGCTGAGGATAGTCAAGCCAAGAGCGGTCAGGGCGGCGGCGGCAAGCCGGCCGCGGGAGCGTTTGCTGGTTTCAAGTTTCATATAATCCAACTTCTTAGTGGGCGATGTCGCCATAGAGAATGCCACGGCCATCGGTGCCGACATAGACACGCCCGTAAATGCGCGGATCGCCGGCAAGGCAGCGGAAGCGGTTGCCCCATTGGTGGCGGGCATCGTTGATGCGGACCCAAGTGGCGCCCTGGTCATCGGAACGGTAAAGTCCCGCCGCCGGGCCGCCGTTTTGATCGCCATTGGCCACATAAATGGCCGGATAATCCCTGCCCGGCGCGGCTTGGCCGAAGCTCAACGCTGTGATCGGCGGATGGTTGGGGATTTCCTGGAAATTTCGACCGCCATCGCTCGAATGATAAAGGGCCCGTCCAACCAGCCAAAGGTCGCCCTCTCTGCCACCCACGGCGACCAATCGCCCGGCCCCGCCTCCACCGCCGCGCCCGCCACCCCCAAACCCGCCGCCGCCACCTCCGCTTGCCGGCAGGCCGGTGACTTCATTGTTGTTCGTGAAGGTCGCCCCGCCGTCGGTGCTCAGATACATCCGATGCTGCGCCGCATCCAGAGCGTAAAACTTGGCCGGGTTGGAGCGGTCGGCAATCGGGCTGATGCCGGAAGGCAGGCCGGTCACATCCTTCCAGGTCGCGCCCCTGTCCGTGGAGATTCGCGGGGTTCCACCCGTGCTCATGAAAACCGAGCCATCCGCCGAGAGAATCACCCGCGCGCCTCCACCGCCACCGCCCCGCCTGCCGCCTCCGGCCGCCGCGCCGCCGGCCGTGAAGGGCCTCCAATTATGTCCACCGTCCAATGAATACGCCATCGTGCCCTCATTGGGAGGGTGAAACGGCGGGGAGCCGGTGCGGATGATGACCTTGGGATTTTTTTCGGCGAAATCCAACCAGGACGTATTGGCGAACAAGGGGTGCGCATTCGGCCCCTGGGGAGGACTGAGGTCCAGATCGTCGTGGGTGAATCCGCTAATATCGCCGAAGCCGCTGATCAGATGCGGGCCGGCGGTTGGGCTGATGAGGCAAAGAATGGCGGTTTCCTCAATCCCGTCCGCCCAGATGGCCCAATGCGTGTCGCCGCCGGAATCGGCGTTATTGATGTCCGTTGTGTTCCAGATGGTGGCGCCGGTGGCATAGCAAACGTGCTTGGAATCAAACGGATCAATGGCCAGCGCCGTAATCCACCAACCCACCGAGGCCTCGGGATTCTTCACGGTGGCATCATAGGCTCCGGCCCACGGCACATAGGGGGAAGCGGATGAATCGCGGTGGGATTTTGGGGTGATGTCATTCCAAGTCTGGCCGCCGTCCGTGGTGCGGTAAATGCGCTCATCGTCCTCGCCGCCCGGAATCTTCCGGTTTATGGAAGCCACCACCACCGTGCCCGGATGCTGGCGGTCAATCCCGATTCCACCGTAGCCGCCCGGAAACCGGTTTGGATCCTTCACCGGAGTAATGTCGGTCCATGTGCCGTCCTTGGGATTGAGTTTCCAAACCGCGCCGTCGGTCACCGTCGCGCCCGGATAGACGGCGGTATCATAGACAACGTAAAGCAGGCCCTGCGTATCAAAGGCCGCATGAAAGGCGGCAAAATTGGCGGGCTGGCCGGGAACGGGCTGCCAGGTTTGACCCGCGTCGGTACTGCGGAAGAGGTGGTTGTCCCCGCGATCTGTCGAGCCAACGTAAATTGTTTGCGTCGGATGGCCGCGTGTGCCGGTTCCGGGGTCGAATACGACGAAGCTCAACCCCGCGCCGCCTGCTCTGCCGCCGCCAGCGCCACGACCGCGCCGCGGGCCACCGGCTGAGTCCGCGGGAGCAGCCGCCATTGCGCCCGTTTCGGCGCGCGGGCCGGCGGCATTGGTGGCGGCGGAGGCCGTTGCGGGCGGGAAGCCAGCGACCCTGGTCCAGGTCAGCGCCGCATCTTGGCTCATCCAAAGCCCGGCGGAGCGCGAACCAAAATAAAGAATGTCGTTGTCGTTCGGATCAATGGCCAGACGCTCGCCCACGCCGCGGCCCGGGGAATTGCCTCCCATGGTGAAGGGCACGTCCACCACCTGAAAAGTCCTGCCCTGGTCCATGGAACGCAAGAGGGCGGCCGGCTGGTTCGGCCCCATCCCGGCGGCGATATAGACGCGATTGGGGTCAATGGGATCGGTGGCGATGCTTTCCGAGCCGTGGAGATTGCCCAGGCCGCACCAGTCGGTCAGGGGAATCCATTTCTTGACTTGACTGTCCCATTTGTAGGAGCTGCCGATATCGGTGCGGCAGTAGGCCAGGCCCGGCTGGCTGGCGTTAAAGACGATGCCCGGGACGAAGCCGCCGGCCTTCACGGTGACATTCTTCCATGTGTACGGCTGCAAAGGAATGGTGTTGGATTGCGCAAAGGCAAACCCCGGCATCATCGCCAGGCAAACGGCGGCCGCAAGAATTCCCGGCGGGAACAGCGCGTTGATTCCCCCAAATGTCATGTTCATTCCCTGGCGGTCCCGCGCCCCAGCCGGGGAAGGCAAGGACCTGGTTCCGGGGTTCATGGGCGAAATGCTAAGCCGCGCCTGCACCATGTCAAGCAGGCCGCAAGAACGCCAATCCTCGCCTAAGAAATTCTTTGAACCGCGAAATACGCGAAATACGCGAAAATCCAGACCTTTCCCTCGGAAGCTCCCGGGGTTCGCGTATTTCGCCTATTTCGCGGTTTACTCGGTTTTGTATATTGGCACGGGTTTTGAGGTTGCAAATTTCTCGAGATCTTTGTTCGAGTTTGCGTTCGTTAGACGAGGATTTGGGAAGAACCATCGCTTTGACAGAGTGTGGACGGGCTTCATCCTTCATCCTTCAGCCTTCATCCTTCATCCTTCACCCTTCATCCTTCACCCTTCATCCTTCATCCTTCACCCTTCATCCTTCACCCCCTGAGCAGCCGGCCCCGGAAATAATCAATCGTCTTGACAAGTCCCTCCCCCAGCGCCACCCGCGGTTCCCAGCCCAACAGGCTCCTCGCCCGCGCGATGTCGGGACGCCGCTGGCGCGGATCATCCTGCGGCAAGGGCCGGAAACTGATCTTGCTGCGCGAACCGGTGGCCGCGATGATCTCGCGGGCAAACTGCAACACCGTCAGTTCCGCCGGATTGCCGATGTTGACCGGCTCGTTGCTCCCGCTCTGCATCAGCCGGTAAATTCCTTCAATCAAGTCGGAAAAAAAGCAAAAACTCCGGGTCTGCTCCCCGCGCCCAAAAACCGTCAGCGGCTGGTTCTTCAGCGCCTGGCTGATGAAGGCCGGCACCACCCGCCCGTCATGCAATCTCATCCGCGGCCCGTAGGTGTTGAAAATGCGCACGATGCGGGTATCCACGCCGTGCTCCCGGTGATAAGCCATGGTCAGCGCCTCGGCGAACCGCTTGGATTCGTCGTAGCAACCGCGCAGGCCGATGGGATTGACGTTGCCCCAGTAAGATTCGGTCTGCGGATGAACCAGCGGGTCGCCATAGACCTCGGAAGTGGAAGCGAGGAGGAATTTGGCCGATTTGTGCAAGGCCAGCCCCAGCGCCTTGTGCGTCCCCAGCGATCCCACCTTCAAGGTCTGGATGGGCAGCTCCAGATAATCCACCGGACTGGCGGGCGAGGCAAAATGCCAGACGTAATCCACCCTCATGTCAAGAAACAGAAACTCCGTCACATCCTGCTCGATGAACCTGAAATCCTTGTTCCCCGCCAGATGCGCGATGTTGTCCACGCTGCCGGTGACCAGATTGTCCACCGCCACCACTTTGTGGCCGCGCCGCAAAAGATAATCCACCAGGTGCGACCCCAGAAAGCCGGCCCCTCCGGTGACGACCGAGGCGGGTGGTGAGGGCCTGGCCTTCCTGGCCGGCCGTTGAACTAATCTGCCCATACATTGCCCATCAGCGCGCTCCTTTTCCCAGCAAAACCACCGGGATGGTCAGCCAGAGAATCTTGATGTCCAGCCACAAAGACCAATGATCAATGTATTCCAAATCCAGGCGCACCCATTCCTTGAAATCGCTGACTTCATTGCGTCCGCCCACCTGCCAGAGGCAGGTCAAACCGGGCTTGACGCTGAGACGGCGGCGATGGGCCCAATCATCGAAACGGTTGACTTCTTCCACCGGCAAAGGCCGCGGGCCGACCAGGCTCATGTCCCCCAGCAAGACGTTGAAAAGCTGGGGAAATTCATCAAAGCTAAACTTGCGCAGAAAACGCCCGATCCGGGTCACGCGCGGATCGTTGGTCACTTTAAAAACCGGGCCGGACATCTCATTGAGCGAGGCCAGCTCCTGCTTGAGTTGCTCGGCGTTGCTGACCATGGAGCGGAATTTGTACATCATGAAGGGCTTGCCGTTTAGCCCCGCCCGCTTCTGCCGGAAAAATACAGGGCCGGGAGATGTCAATTTGATGAGGATCGCGGCCGGCAGAAAAATCAGCGGCAAGGCAAAGGCCAGCAGGACAATCGCTCCCATCACATCAATAAACTGCTTGACCAGACCGGCCCAGGAGGCCAGTTGCGGCCCGGAATGGAACACCAGCATGGGCCGTCCGCAAAAATCATCAATGGTGGTTTGGGAAATCCGCGTTTGGAAAAAATCGGCCACCAGCCAGGCTTCGATGCCCTCCAATTCGCAGGCCTGAATGGCCTGTTCAATCCGCCCAAAAACCGTGTGCCGCGCGCTGAGCACCACGCTGTTGACCGAATGCACATGCAGAAAGGAAACCAACTCTTCGGTGGAGGTTGTGTTCAGATCCATCTCCCCCACCACCTCCAGTTCCGGCTGGGCTTTGCGCATGTCCGCGCGCAGGCTGCTTGTTTCGGCCCGCTCCCCCACCAAAACCACCCGCTTGGTGTACTGGGCCGCGCCCAACTGGCTTTGCCGGCCCCGCAGCACCAACTCCTCTTTCAGCATCATCAGGCCGAAACTGCAAAACCCAAAAAGCACGAGCACGCCGCGGGCCTGCCCCCCCCGCAACAGATAGACGGCCAGGATCAGGCCGATCGTGGAAAGAAAGCAGGCCTTGGCCAGTTTCCAGGCCTTCTCCCGCCGCGGGGCAAATATCGCCTGTTCATAAAATCCTTGGGCATCCAGAATGAACCACGCCAATGGGATCACCAGCAAAAACAGCGGAAAATATTCTGAAAATGGGCCGATGGGGTCGGGTGTGTATGGACGTTCAGGGATGGGGACGCCGGCCAAATCGTAGCGGACAAAATGCGCCACCTGTTTGACGAATAACAGCTTCCGCAAGCCCAACGGGAGGGCGTACCAATGAAAGCGGATGAAATGCGCCAGCCAGAATCCCAAGGCAAACACCATCCCGTCCACCCATTGGTGGACCTTAACCCGGATTTGACGATCACGACGCAACATTTTGATTGTCTTAACTGCCTAAGTGCCAGCATGATAGCGCGCGTCCAGCATGGTAGCGCGCGTCCGCCGGGCTGGGGATGATGCCGCCATTTACCCGTCATTTCCCCGTCATTTCCCAGCCTTTTCCGGCGCCGCCGAACCAATCCGCTCCCCCCCCACTGATTGAAATTCAGGCACGGATTCTTTAATGAGCTTTTGCAAGCGCTCAAACGTATCAGATTCGTCCCCCGGGAGGCAAGCAGTAAAAAAGCTGATGTAAGCCCACCGTTCGGTCACCCCTTTTTGCAGGACTGACTTCCACATGGACCAAAGTCGCGAGCCTTCTTCAGCCGTAATCTTGTCAACGGAAACGAACCAGTAAACGTAAATGCAGTGGATCATCTGCCCGTTGGTCAAGGCATGGGCGGCGCTGAGCTTGACCGCCGGGAGGTCGTAGGCATACGGACGTTCCATGCGCAAGTTAATCCGCTCCGTATTGGTGACCGTCCAATCTTGCGCGTCAAGGCAGTATTGGGGTTGGTGAATGCTGGTGTGGTCCCTTCCCATCAAAACCACGGTCGCCTGAACTTGAAGCCCGGTGGCATCCGTATAGAGCCGGCGCCCAAAAGTGGTGTCTTCGGGCAAGGCTTTCAGTTCGCCCGGGGTAATGGCAACCGCCCGGGATTGAAATCCCGGCACATTAGTTGGGAGAACCACGCATCGAGGCAAAACCAGGCGGCCATCAGGACCGTAAAGCGCCGGCGGATCCACCTTGACCCCAGGCAAGCCCAAGTTGACCCGCCCCCGCAGTTCCATCAGCCATCCCGCCGTGGCGGCGATCATTCCCAGCGCCACGCCAAACACCACCCACTGGCCGCGCTTCATGGGGGCACAGCCAACGGTTTTTCTCTGAGCCACCGCCTGGCCAGCAGAAGTATCCCAATCCCGATCATGTACGTCACATAGCCAAACCATTCATGCACGAAGTCTCCTGCCGCCTGGCTCTGAAACGCCGTTGCCGTCAGAATGATGGTGCTCAGCCGCAACACATTGCAAATCAGCGCTATCGGCACGGTCAATCCTATCATGACCGCCCGCTTCCAAAACGATCTCATCGTCAACACCGAAAAAATCGTCGAAATGGCCAGAAGCGCCATGAAACTTCGGATGCCGCTGCATTCCGCCGCCACGTCGTAATGCCAGCGACCGTGCGAATCCACCAGCTTTGTCCCGATTCGCGTGACATCTATCTGCAACACATTGTGGGTGATGAACATCGTCACCTTCGCGGCCAACTGCCGCAAAGGCAGCGTCAGCCCCTGGGCAAACGTCCCCCCCATTGGGACGCAAAATGCAAAAATGAAAAACGGGAAGAAAGCGACCTTCAAGGTCTCCCATCCCCACACCAACCCCACCAATCCCCAGGCCCCGAAGAAAAAAGCCACCATGGACAGGCGCGGCTGCTGCACTACGAAACCGACCACATGCAGCGCCAGCGCCGACCCCACCGCCAGCAAACCCGGCCACCAAACTCCGGCGACCGATTTAGCCAGCCGCTCCCGCCTGAACCAAAGGATTGCCAGCACCACCAACGGGATCAATTTTCCATGACTGGCATCGTTGGCTGGATCATCCCACTTGCCCCACATCCAGGCGAACAACGAACCCGTCCGCCCTGCAATCGCCGTGGTCCAGCCATAATACTGGAAAAGCAAAACCCAAGCCGCCAGGAGCGCTCCGAACACCGCCTTGTCCGGAAGCAGGCCCCAGAAACGCTGGAACTCCGTTAGGAACCCTTCCTGTGCGGGTGTTTCGATTCTTGCAGTCGCATCCATTGAGTTTCAGGGTCGTGTACGGTTAGATTGCAGATGCTCAAGGCCGGGGCAGCCTGTCCTTGTTCTTCATCTTTCGGCGGGTTCGCCAGAGGGTGAAAACAATCGAAACCACAATCAAAATGAGGAGTCCTGTCGCATTTTTGCTCATTTCTTCCCCCTCGCTTCCGCCGCAATCGTGTTCGGGCTGGCAATCACCCAGAAACCATACCCCAGGGCGGTTTGCCCCGCAAGACACCTTCCGCCTGAAATTTAGTTGTTGCAATGCCAAGGCCAAACACTTATCAATTCCAGCATGACCTCCAAGTTGACGCATCAACATATCGTGATATATTGATGTATGGCGATTAGCCTTGTCAAGAAGCACATGACGGATTTGGATATCCGGAGCGCCATCAAGGCGGCTCTTATCCCGGATATTGGTCGTGTGTGAACGGATTGCATCTGGGGTCACGGAAGGCCAGATTGATGCCAGGGCCGAAGGTGTACGGAAATGGCCCGTAGTCTTGGAGTCGCCAAGCGTATTGTCCAAACTTTGGACAATACTTGAGGGTGATTTCACCTAATTGCGAGCAGACGGGTGTGGATTTTCCTGATACGCCAGGCTTTCGTAGAGCAACGCAAGGCATTGGAAATGGTGTACTGGAATGCACTCCGAAATGGCAGCGACTGTCTCACTCCAAAAAAGTTTTGAGGTTTTAATCCGCTTTTCCAGCACAATCACCTTTCCATCATGTTGGTGCAACTGCGCCCCCTCCAAGGCGTCAATGGATAATTCAAATGCGATAATTGCATTCTGGTGGTTGTGCAATTTCCCGTAGATAGGTTCTGGCAGCGGCGTTAATAATGGACGTTCGGCAGCAAAAGAGGCTGTAAAAGAAGCGGCTTTTTTAAAAGGGCTTGAATCGGCAATTCCGAGCGGATGGGGAAAATCTTGCACCATGCCCGAAACGACCCCCATCATCTTGCTCAAATCAATTTCAGCAGCCATAAGCCCAAGTGATACATAATATTCATCAATATAATAGCATATATTGAGCGCATCCGTACGTGCATCCCCGCTGAAGACAAAATTAAACTTGTGCAAGCCGCGCCTTTGTACGCTGCGCGGAGGCGGCAGCAGCCTGCCTAATTTCAGAAACGGTACCCATCCTCAAACCGCCGCCAGCATTGACAAAATGCACATGAGTTGGTCCGGTTTTTGATACTGAAATTGGCTTGCTCCCACCAATCATGGCGGGATCAGCCACTCTCAACACCTTGAAACTGAGGGTTTCATCGCTCATAGTTTTAGTCGTAAAGGCTCAACAAACACTTGTTATATGACCCAAATTCACCACACTGTGTTCGCCTTGTCAACGGATAAAAACGTCTAAAACTTTAACTTTTCCGTTTTTTTGCGTTTAAGTTTATATGTAACTATTTGATAATCAACATATAAGCAATTATCGCGCCAAGTAACATGATTGCGCTTTAATTTTTATTAAAAAAAGTCCGGCACTCCGTATAGGGGCGTATAGAATGAATGGGGCGTCATAATTGCCCGCAGCGTAGCGCAGGGGCCGGCGGGTGAGTGGGCCACACTTTCGGGATGCGAATGAGCACCCCGGCTTCCCCG
The DNA here is from genome assembly GCA_049513975.1 of Verrucomicrobiota bacterium. Classification (GTDB taxonomy): domain Bacteria; phylum Verrucomicrobiota; class Verrucomicrobiia; order Limisphaerales; family Palsa-1400; genus JBEKOF01. The sequence continues at coordinate 39,409 of JBEKVM010000006.1, forward strand.
CCGCCCCTGCTAAATTCATTTTTCAAGGCAAAGAAGGCGGCAGAAAGTCTAATTCCATTTGATCTCCGAATTTGTTCGCGATTTTTCGTTCGTAATCCATTCTGTTCCTGGACGATTCCGCCATTTCAAGCACCCGGCCTATGTGAAGCCTCAGCGCCCTGGCCCCAATTTCACTGAGAAATTGGAATAGTTTTTTCCTCCTGTCACCACCCCTTGATTTGAGCGCCCTTATTAACTGTAAAATCTTTCCATTGCTTTTAGCCAATGGATAGTAAATATGCTTAACGGTAAGATGCTTAAAATCCCAAGGTTTTCCCATCGCAGGAATTGGGATTTGATACAACCGATACCACGCCACATAAAGATCATTTGGAAACTCCTTATCATATTTCCTGGCCTCTTCCTGGACGTACATCTTGAAAGCAGAGATGACCTCTTCGGCGGTTGGGCTGTAACCAGCAAGAGCGTAAACAAGTTGCTTAATTCCAGACTTCGCGGAGGCATTAACAATAATGTGAGCCTGAGCCACAACTCGGTCGTAGCGGGCGCCAAGTTTTCCCGCTTCCCTGGCTTGGAGGATCATTCGGCAGAGGTCAATCAACAAGGTAACATCGAAGCCGTGGATGTCGCCAGGAGGTCGTTCGGCGCCGGGGCTTTCCCATTGGAACACAAGGGGTTGCGCGATTTTTGCCCTCAATTCGGCGCCGCCAAGAGAGGACATTGATTCATTGGCTAAAAACCGAGGAAAGGCGTTGCCGCGTGCTGAAAGCCCCAGAGCGCGCCCCATTCCGCTTTGACTAATTACTGCGGTTTTTTGGGCGTCATCAAGAACGTAACATTCCACATCAATGCCAAATTCCTCTTGGAAGTTTCCTCTATGCGTTGCCCGGAATGGTCTTCCGCCCCATCTTGCCGCCGCGCCTTTGGTTGCAATTTCTCTTTTTTGTTCATCGGATAAAGCCGCTGCGCGAGCTTTTCCGCCTTGAGATTGAATTGATTGTTCATTCATGTTGCAAGCATACTACTCCATCGGATGCTTTCTTGCAAGGAAAAAATAAATAAAAATAATGCTTGCAATATCCGGGGGTGGGTTTATTATTCCTCCATGCTCAAGAGAGCGAACATGAAAAAAGCCCTGCCGGTGTATCACCACCGGCAGAGCGCAACAAAGCGCAGGGTAAGCCGCGCAAGTCGCACATCGTGTAGATGCAGACTTGACAGTACTTCACCCTGCCCGGAAAGGCAAGTTGAAAAATTGTCATTGCTGCTCTGGCCCGTGCAAAAAGGCGGGTCACTTCAAAAATCGCAACGGTGAGGCGCAACGGTGGGTTTGCCTCAAATGCGGGAAATACTTCTCTGTCCAGCAAGCATCGTTGGACGGTGTGCGGACTGAAAAGGAGAAGGTCGTTCAAATCGTTAAATTGCTGGCAGAGGGGCTTGGCGTTAGGTCAACGGCCAGGGTGTGCGAGTGCCGCCCGGAAACCGTCCTAAACGTGCTGGGCGCGGTTGGCGCGGCGTGTGAGCGGTTGCATGACCGTATCGCCCGTAACATCAAAACCGATGCCCTGCAAATAGACGAACTGTGGGCCAAGGTCGGGTGTTCGCAGAAAAATGCCCCGGAATGGGATGACGAAAGGGGAGATCAATACACGTTTCTGGCCCTTGCCGCCCGCGAAAAGTTCATCGTCAGCCACCATACCGGAAAGCGGGACAATGCGAATACAGACGTTTTTGTTCAAGACGTTGCCAACCGGGTTTCAGGGCGAGTCCAGATCACAACGGATGCGTTCGCCCCGTATCCTGACGCCATTCGCCATTACCTGCTTGAGCGGCTGGACTATGCCGTTATGGTAAAACACTTCGCAACCCCGCTTGGGCAGGTGGAAGCCAAGAGGCGATATTCACCGGCCCCATTTATCGGCGTCAGCGTCAGGGTGAAAGCGGGCAATCCCCGGCCCGACAGGATTTGCACCAGCCATGTTGAACGCCAGAATTTGACCGTGAGGCACTTTAACAAGCGGTTTGCCCGGCTTTCTCTGGGATATTCTAAGACGCTCCACAATCACCGTTACGCCCTTGCCATTTGCATTTGCGCCTATAATTTCTGCAAAGTCCACTCGACAATGGGCTGCACGCCCGCTGTGGCGTTAAAGCTGGCGGGGGAAACGTGGACAATCGAAAAACTCATTGAAGAAGCCGCGAAAGATGCAAACTAGGCGTACACGACCAGTTTCAGACACACACAACGATTGTGATGGTATTCATAAACCAGAAGCGCACGGTAAAGGATTTGCCCGGTTATTCAATCGGAATCTTTTTACCGGAACCCTTCTCCTCCCGGGCCGCGCCAGCGGGCTGCATCGGATAATTGTTCCTCGACACCGGGCGGCCGGACTGGTAATACCGTTTGAACACTTGATGACAGAACGAGCCGAACATGGCGACAACCAGCCGTCCCGGCGCCCCAAGCTTGGCGTGGCCGTGCCTCTGGCGAACGAAGAAGACACGATCCATGGCTTCCTGGACCGTGTTTTGGCGCATCTGCAGAGCCATGACCGGATTTACTGTGTGCTGGACAATGTTTGCAAGGACCGCACCAAGTCCATCGTCTCCGAGCGGTCGGCGCAGGACCCGCGGGTCGTGTTGGTCTGGTCCCCGCAGAACCGCTGTGTGGTGGATGCCTATTTTGCCGGGTACCGCGCCGCCTTTGACGACGGTTGTGAATGGATCCTTGAGATGGATGGCGGACTGAGCCATTTGCCGGAACAGATCCCGGCCTTCCTTGCCGGCATGGAACAGGGCTACGATTACGTGGGTGGCAGCCGTTACCTGCCGGGCGGCTGCCACAAAAGTCCCTGGAGCCGCATTTTCGTCAGCAAGGGAGGCACGGTGCTCGCCAGACGGCTGCTGCACGCAAAAATGACCGATATGACCAGCGGGTTTGAGTGTTTCAACCGGCGGGCGATGCAGATGGTTCTGCAAGCCGGCGTGGCCAGCAAGGCGAACTTCTTCCAGACGGAAATCCGCTGGATGATGCATCAGCTTCGCTGGCTGGAAGTCCCCATTGCCTATCGGAACACCAATTTCCTCATCGGGCGCAGCAGCATCCGCGAAGCGTTCCGGATTCTCTGGAACCTGCGGCGCGCGGAAAATCAGAAACGGAGAATGGCGGCTTGAAGGACATCAGCCACGGTGTGACCTTGTGAAAATGGCCGGGGGCAGGCCTCCCTTTATACACAATGAAAATCGCAAAAGTCAGCATTGTTTTGACAACCATAAATTCCGGCGACGTTCTTGACGGCTACTGCCAGCAAGCGGAAGCGGAGGACGTTCGCGACCGGCTCAGATTCATCGTCATTCCCGACAGGAAAACCCCGGAGGAACTTTATAAAAAGTGCGGCCAAGTCAGGAAGGATGGCTTTAACATTCAATGCCCGACCCTTGAGGAACAGGATCGCTATCTAAAAAAGTTCGGCCCCTTCTCCGCCTTGGTTCCTTACAACTCGGATAACAGGCGCAACATCGGATTTTTAATGGCCCTGGAATCGGGCGACGAGGTGGTGCTGTCCATTGACGACGATAATTATTGCATCGGGGAGACCTATAAGACTTCATGTCTGGTTTGTGAGAATCCAGTCACGCTTCCGGCCATTCACAGCAGCAATGGCTGGTTTAACTTTTGCGAGATGCTCAATGTCACACCGGCCTGCCGGTTTTACCCGCGGGGTTTTCCATACCACAAAAGGCATCAAGACCCAAAATTGACTTTCATCGAGGAAACCGGCCCCGTGCGGATGAACGTTGGATTGTGGTTGCAAGAGCCGGATCTGGATGCAATCGCCTGGCTGGTGGCACCGGTTCGGGCCAGTGGATTTAAAGGAAAGTCATACCTTTTGGGAAACGACACCTGGGGGCCGATCAACACACAGAACACCGCGCTGCACCGTGATTTAATCGCCTCCTATTACTTTGTCCGCATGGGCTATCCCTTGGCTTCGATCCCCATTGACCGATACGGCGACATTTTCAGCGGTTACCTCTCGCAGGCCTGCGTCCGTCACATGGGACATCGAATCCGCGTCGGAACGCCTGTGGCGGACCATAAGAGGAATTCGCACAATTATCTGCGGGATTTGACGGCAGAGCTGGCTTGCATCTTGACTTTGGAACCCTTCACCGAATGGTTGCATGATTTGAAACTGCAAGGCGCAAGCTACCCGGAAACATATTTATCGCTGGCTGAGGCCATAGATCATCAGGTTCAACATTTTTCCGGTCAGATTTGGACGGACGCAACCCGCGGATATTTTCATCAAATGACCTATTGTATGCGTCAATGGGTAAGGGCGTGCAGCCTCGTAGGTTAGCGGCTTGGGTCACTCTTTCGATTCTTTCGCCTCCCAGATAATGAACGCCGGGAACGCCGCCACCAGGTGAAAGCCGTGCCCGGAGATGTAGCGCGCCAACGCTCCCGAATTGTCGAACAGATCCGGCTTCGAGGCTGCGATCCATTGTGGCGCCGGCCAGCCGGCCAGGGCCTCGGCCGGCGGATTGTTCACCAGGAGCGCCTTGCCGGGACTGGGCTGGGATTCGCTCAACGGCAGGTGGTAATACCAAGCCCCGAATTTGTCGGCATTCCACCAAACGGTCCGCCGTTCCGACAGAGCCGCCAAGGCCAATTGCGACGCTCGGCGGTAGTCGTCCTTGGATTGCCCATAGTCGAACCGGACCATCAGCGATGAACACAAGCTCAAGGCCAAAAAGGCCGTCACCATCGCTTTTCCCTTCCAGCCGGCTTTGCCGGCCAGAACCGCCACCCCGCCGGCCATCCAGAAAAACCAGACCGCCGCCAGCGGCGCGCTGTGCCGGCCTAACAGGCGGAAGTGGGCCAGCACACCTACCGCCGACAGGAAGGCCCACGGCATGGCAATCACAACTGCCAGGCCGGCCATTTTTCGGCGCGATTGCCGCCAAAGTTCTTTCAGCCCAAAGCACAAGATGACCGCCAGCGCCGCCGCATAACACAGCAAGCCCGGCGCGTACGGCAACAAGGCACGGATGCCGCCGGCCCGCAATTCCGTCCGCCCCGGACCCAACCCGCCGAAACCAAACTGTTCATACAGGATAAACAAGGTGGTCCGCCAATCGGTCGTTGCGACCTCCGACCCGCGGGCGCCCTGGCGGACCGTCCACACATAATAGCAGCCAAGCGCGGCGAGGATCGCCGTCAATAAGAGCCACCCGAACCGGGCCTGCCGCCACCAGCCGAGCAATCGTTCCGCCGGGAAGAGCAGCCAAGCGGCGCCCAGTGCCGCCGACGCCCAGACCATCCCCAACATGCTGCCGCCGCAAACCGTCAACAATCCAAACACAAAGACCCAAAGCCACTTTCTTTCCTCCTCCGGCGAACCGGCCACGGCCGCCAGGCGATTGAGAGCGGCGAAGACCAGGAGACTGCCGCCCAATTGCATCGCATAACTCCGCGCCTCGTTGGCATAGTACCAAACAAACGCGTTGGTGGCGACGACCAGCACGGCGGCCAGACGCCCCCGCCAATGCGGAAAGCTGACGGCAAAGGCCACCAAGCCCGGCACCAGCCACAGCGTTCCGGCCAGGCGCAGCGCAAATTCCCCGATGCCAAAACACTTCGCGAACGCCCAGATAAAGATCGAGTAGAGCGGCATTTGCACTTCGGTCATCCCTGAAGTGGAGATAAAATGCCACCATTGACCGAGGGTCGGGCGGGAAGCCGCGTAGGCCGTGCCCGCTTCGTCCAGCCAGAAACTGCCCCCCGTCACCGCGGCCAGCGCGAAAAGGACAAAGAAAATCGTCAAGGCCCACGGCCGCAAGAACACCGGGGGAACATTGGGGTTCATATCCGTCGTTGAAGTCATGCAACTATTCAGGCAGGGCTTTTCGTTTGGCTTGCAGGCAGAGTGCGGGTCGCGGGGCTGGGAAGCAAGTCAAAAGCAGTTTCATTTCAACGGGTATTTTTTCAGACCGGCCCATTGGCAAAGAATGCGGATGACAAACAACGGATTGTTTTTCAAGTAACGTTTCCAAAGCCGGCGCGGTTCGCAGCCCAGCCGGAACAGCCATTCCAAGCCGGACCGCCGCATCCAGCGCGGGGCCTGCCGCACCCGCCCCGCATGAAAATCAAAAGCTGCCCCCACCCCCGCCATCAAAGTCACCTCCACCTGCTCCAGATACTCCGCCATGAATTTCTCCTGTTTGGGCGTGCTCAAACCGACCCACATTACATCTGGCCGGGCGTCCCGGATCAACTTTTTCAACGCCACCTGTTCCTCCGCGTTTAACGGTCGGAACGGTGGTTCGTAAGTCCCCGCGATTTGCAGCTTGGGAAAACGCTGTCCCAACCGCTCCCGCAACGCCTCCGCCGCCCCGTTGGCCCCGCCATAAAAAAAATGCCGGTAACCTTTCTTCTCCGAAAGCTCCAGCACCGCCAGCATCAAATCCGGCCCATAAACCCGGCCCATCTCTTTGCGCCCCTGCCACCGCCCCACCCAGACCAGCGGCATTCCATCCGGCGTGCAAAGAAAAGCCCGGTTCAGAATCTGTCGGAAACCCTCGTCCGCTTGCGCCTCTGAAACCCCATGCACCCCCGTGACACAAATGTACCCTTTCTCCCGCCGGTCCAGCGCGCCCGCAATCGCCGCCAGCGCCAGCTCCATATTGATGGCGCTGATTCCCACGCCCAGGACGTTGACGCGCGGCCCGCTCACCCTGCCCCCATGGAAAATCGGCGGCGAACCTCTGCCGGAGGAATTTTTCTTTGCCGGGCCGTCTGCCGGCGCGCCTCCAAAATCAGCCGCCAATGGCGCGCCGCAAACCCGTAGGCTTTGAGGGAATGCCGCTCAAAAAGCAGGGCGTAAAAGAAAATTCCCAGTTGCCGCGGAAAAATCCTGAAGAAATCCTTGAGAAAATTGGCGCCGTCCTCATTTTTCAACAGCATCAGCAAGTCGTTCTTCACCGCGTGATATTTTATCTCCGGCGGCAATTGTTTGCGCAACGCCAAGCTGCCCGGCCGGAAGACGCGGGGATGCACCGCCACACAGCGCGGGTCAAACACCGTCTTCCAGCCGCGCAATTGCGCGCGCCAGGAAACATCGTGGTCCTCCTTATGGGCGAAGAACATTTCATCAAAAAATTGTCCGTGCAGGGAGACGCTTTGAATCATGGCGCGCCGGTAAAAAGGCAGCGCGCCGTCGCACCCGAACACCTCCCCCTCCGCCAGGCGGGCGGAGGAAAGCGGATGCCCATGCCAGCGCAACAGGAAACGGCGGCTTTTGGCCACTGTCAGCCCCGCCCCATCAATCAAACAATCCGGCCCGCCGAATCCATTCTGAAGCAGCAATCCGCAAACCGTCCCCGTGTTTTCATCAGCCCCCATTGGCTTGAGCGCGTTTTCAATATAATCTTCCCGCAGGGTAATGTCAGGATTGACCAGCAGCACGAACTCGCCGGCGGTTTGCGAGATGACGGCATTGTGCCCCCCGCAAAAGCCGCGGTTCTCCGGGCTGCAAATCACCGGGACACGGCCCTTAAACTTTTCCAGCACGGCGACCGTGCCGTCCGTGGACGCATTGTCATAAACGACAATCGCGGCGGGCCGGACGGTCTGCCGCAAAACAGACTGGAGGCAGGCTGCAATGCAATGGGCATGATTCCAAGTGACAATCGAGACGGTCACATTCGAAGTCTGGTCTAAGCTCTTTTCCACCGGCACGTCAAGTTTGCGTCACAATCCGCAGGTTTCTACACCTTGTCCACCCCGCTGTTGGAAGAAAAATTCGTTCGTTCCCGCATGTGCTTCCTCAGAATGAAACGCCCGGGAATCAAATCGCAGGTGCCGCGGTGGCGAATTTTCTGCCATTGCCGTCTGAGGCGCGCATAAATTCCCGCCGCCTTGCCCAGCAGGCCCGCGGGACACCCGTGCGCCAGCCGCAACCGCAGATTTTCGGCTTTCATGTTCCTGGCCACACGCCGGTCGGCGGATTGCCCGGCGGAATGGAAACGATAAGTCGCCAAAAAGGCCGGCAGGTGCCCGATTTGGCATCCGTTCTGGCCCAATCTCAAGCACAACTCCACATCACAATTATTGAGGAATTCGCGATGTTTGTAGCCGCCCAGCCGGTCATAAATGGCCTTTCTGAGAAACAAGGTCGGGTGATGCACGTAGCTCATCCCAAATCGCAGCACATCATAGTCAAAAACCGCCTCCTGCCGGCGCATGATTTCCCTGCTCTCCCCGTCCGTATAAATCACATCGCCAAAAAGACCGTCCCATTCCGGGTGGCTTTCCATGGCTTCGCCCACTTTTTTGAGCGCGTTCTCACAATAGCAGTCATCCGCGTTCAGAATGCCGATGATTTCGCCCGTGGAACGTTTGATCCCTTTATTCATCGCGTCATAATGGCCCTCGTCCTTTTCAGAAACCCAAAGCAAATGCGGATACTCCTGCAAAATCGCCAGGGAGCCATCCGTCGAACCGCCATCCACGACGATATGCTCCAAATTGGGATAATTTTGCTTCAGGACGCTTGTGATCGTCTCCCGAATAGTTGTGGCGCTATTGTAGCTCGGGGTAATTACGGATATTTTTGGAATTTTGGGCATGGATCAGGCCTTCGCAGGGCTTAGCTTGCCTTCGCCAGCCAAGCGCCTCTGGGCAACCGCTTTGGGCTTGGTCTCCAGCCGGCGCGGATTCGTCGTCGTCTTCTTGCGGGAGCCCTGGTTCGGCGCCATGCTCAAACCGGCCCTTCCGGTAAACAGTGCAAAGTCTGTTTCCAGCGCGCCAAATATCGAGAAAAAGAATAACGTCTGTAGCAAAATCTTTGGGGAATTGTGGGCTAATGGCGGCTATTTGCAAGTTCTTTCTCTTCCGTTTCTCTTCCGTTTTCACTGTTCAAATCTCAAATCCCCCTCTATCTTCGCCCCTGACATCTGATGAAACCAATCCAATCCATTTCCGTCTTCGGCCTCGGCAAGCTCGGCGCCTGCATCGCCGCCACCTTTGCCGCCCGGGGCTTTCCCGTGCTGGGCGTTGATGTTGACCCCGCCAAAATCCAGAAAATCAACGCCGGCCTTCCTCCGGTGGACGAGCCGCTCCTGGCGGAAACCATCGCGGCCGGTCACGGACGGCTGCGCGCCACTGACGATGTCCGCCAGGCCGCCGCCACCGACGCCTCCTTTTTCATTCCCCCATCCCCCAGTTTGCCCGATGGCAGCTTTTCCAACGAATTCCTCCTGCGCGCCATGCAATCGGCCGCCCAGGCCCTGCGCCAGGCCGGCAAAAAACAACACCTCTTCGTCTGCAGTTCCACCACCACCCCCGGCGCCATGGATTCCGTCCTCGTCCCCATGCTCGAAAAAGAAACCGGCGGGATTTGCGGAAAGGATTTCGGCGTCTGCTACAATCCGGAATTCATCGCGCTGGGCAACGTGGTCAACGGCCTGCTCGAACCGGACCTGGTCCTCATCGGCGAATCCGACCCGGCCAGCGGCACCGCCCTGGAGGAACTTTACAAAAAATACAACCGCAACCAGCCCAAAATCGCCCGCATGTCCATCCTCAGCGCCGAACTGACCAAAATCTCCGTCAACAGCTACATCACCATGAAGATCAGCTTCACCAACCAATTGCGGTTGATCGCTGACAAACTTCCCCAGGCCGACATCCACGACGTTCTCGCCGCCATCGGCAGCGACAGCCGCATCGGCCACAAATACCTGCGCGCCGGCCTCAGCTTTGGCGGCCCCTGTTTCCCGCGCGACAATCGTCTCCTCGCCTTCACCGCCCGCCAGCTCGGACTCACCGCCCCCTTGGCCGAAGCCTCCGACCGCGTCAATGAACAGACCAAAGAATCCCTGCTGGAAACCGTCAACGCCCTCACCAAACCCGGGGACACCGTCGCCGTTTTGGGCCTGGCCTACAAGCCGGACACTTATATCGTCGAGGAATCAGCCGGCCTCCACCTGGCCCAGCACCTCAAGCGCCACGGCCGCCGCGTGCTCGTCCACGACTACGCCGCCGCGCCCGCCAACAGTCCCAGCCTGTTCGAGTTTGAAATACTCGACAAGCCGGAGTCCTTGCGGGAACGAAGCGATGTCCAGGTGGCCATCCTCTGCTGCCCCTGGCCGGGCTACAAGGCGATTCATTTCCATCCGCAGACCAAGGTCATCGCGCCCTGGAAAATCTAACGGGATCGGAGCCTGGCCCCGAAGACATGCCTGCGGGCCTGGGTTGCCAACCCCCGCAGGCGGTCAACGCCAATGTTGGAGGAATAGCCCGTCTTTGGCACGGCCTCAGGCCTGGACCGGAAGCGGCCCTTCAATGGCCACAGGCTGGGCTGCCCTGGCCGGCATGGCTTTCCCGGGTTTGCGCACGCCCCCGTTAATCGAGACACTCATTCCAAGAATCCCCGTGAACAGGCAAAGCTGGCTGTTGAACGCGCCAAAAACCCCGAGGTAGAAAATCATCTGCGCAATAAAAAAAGCCAGAAAAAAGGTGTTGACGAGGCGCAAAGCAGGATCGCCGTAACGATAATTCCGGTAGAGCGCCTTTATGCCGGCTCCCAGAAGCCAAAGAAAAGCGGCCGCCCCCAAAAGACCGAGCGGGATAATGGTCGAAAGAGGCCCGCTATGATAATCGCCGGCCACCAGCGATTCCTCGGACGCAAGGCCCGACGTGCCTCCGCCAATCATCGCAAGGTAAAGTTCGTCCGGATCAATTCTGTAACCCTTCCCCAGCAACAAATACTTTGGAATCTGCGGCCACAAAAATCGCCACATCTCCAGCCTCCATTCTACCGTCCCCTCCGCATCCGCCCGAACCCCCGGATCCACCTTGACCGGCAGAAAACTCACGGCCCGTTGCGCCGCGCGGGGCAAATGGTCGGAAAACTCAGCCAACATGACCCCCGCCACCAGTCCACACCCCAGCAGCAGCGCCAGAAAACGCGTGCGCCACAATCCTTCCGCGCAAAATTGGCAAACCAGAAGGAGTCCAATCATTATCTCGGCCGAACGAAAGCCGCCCAGCAAGCTGAAAAGGAGCGTCCCAACGAATAAGATGGCCCGCCATGGATGACCCAACGAAAAAATCCCGCGAATGCCCCACCTCACCAGAAAGTAGCACACCACAGCAAAACAGGTGGGGGGGATCCCGCCAAACCGCTCAATCGCCCCCGGCTGCATCCCAGACTCGGCCATTGCCTGGCTCCCTGAGAATTCACCCGGCAACAAATAAAACAAAAAATAAAACGCCGGCCCCAGCATATAAGCGAGATTGCCCAACACAAAGGTCACTCCCGAAAGAACGTAAATCCGCGCAGCCCGGCCGGCCTTCGCCACGGGAATCCGCACTGCCGTCAGCGCAAAGTAAACAAAAATCGCGCCAAGAATATAAATGTAACTTTTCCCCCCAAAAGAGGAGCTCCCGAACGCCTGGATCCCTATTCCGCCCCGTAAGACCGCCGTCAAAAGGACGATGCCACCCAGGACCAGCAGCGGCCGGGTCAGTTCCGACGCCCGCAAGAATTTTCCACCCCCCAGCAGACCGTTGAGCCACGAAATTCCAAAACTCAGCACGGCCAACAACAGCCAGAAGTGCGGCTGCGCCGGCAAAAAAGGAAAATTGAAAGCCGCATTCAAAAAAAAGATCAGCAAAATGTGGTGCCACTGGATGAAAACAGGCAGCAGCAGAACGAACACCAACAAACCCACCATCACCATGCTCGTCCGGTCCGGCGTGGAAAGGGCATATCCCAAGACCAGCGCCAGCGGAATGGCGACGGCATAAACAGTTAAAATTCGCGGCAGTCCAAACATTCTATCTAATTGCAACCCAGTTTAGGCAATGCAACTGGCCCGGCACAAGGACAATTCATGTTTTTCCTACCTTGCGCCGATAATTTGGCCGTAAATTTCCAAATGTCGGCGAGCAATTACCTGAGGATCAAAGCAGTGCAGGGCCTTGCTCCGGGCGGCGGCGGCCAGGCGGCCCGCGTCCTCGTCGTTGAGAAGGATTCTGGCCACGGCAGCACGCATGCTCTCAGTTTGCTCCGGATCGAAAAGCAGCCCATCCACTCCATCGGAAATCAAATCCGGGATGCCCCCAACCCTGGAGGCGGCCACTGGCACCCCTGCCGCCATCGCTTCCAGCACCGCCATTGGACAATTGTCTTCCAAGGTCGGCAACACCAGCAGAGTGGCGCGCCCCAAGGCGGATCGAAGACCGGGCCGATCGGCAAACCCGGCGAAACGACACCACGAACGGCCCTCCAGCAAGCCGAAAAACTCCTCCACATACGCATTTCCCCGCACCGCGTTTCCGAAGAAGATGAGTTCAAATTTCTCCACCTGAGCGAGGGGATCCAAGGCCCGGATAAGTTGGACTTGGTTCTTCGGCCGGAGAATGTTGGCGACGCACAGGATTTGCTTTGGCAACGGCGGCTTGGGAAGCGGGTTTGGGTCCCTTTCAAAGAATTGGCCGTCCACGGCGTTTGGCAAAATCCAAGTCCTCGGAGCCAGCCCCGCCACCAGCCGGTGCGTGTGCCGGCTCAGACAAATAACCCCGCCGGAGCGCGGCAAGGCAACCCGCTCCAGCCGTGCCGCCAGCCAGGCGAACGAAAACCGACGCGCCCGGCCGATTTTAGCCAGTTGGCGCATGTTGCCATGTAACGTCAAAATATTGGGGTATCCCGAAAACACCGCCGCCAGCGCGCAATATCGCTCCGTCCCCTGCCCATGCACCAGATCCGGTTTGATCTCCCGCAGTTTTTTCCGGACCGCCCGGATGCATCCCAGATAAGCCCCGCGCATCCATCCCCACTTCGGCACCATCACTGAATGATAGTATATGTTGCCGGCGAGCTTCGGCGGTGAACGCAGCGGTTTCTGAATGCAGCAAACTATGTGGACTTCACAATCGGGCATTTGGGCCAGACCCTCCAGCAGCGCTGTCACCGCCTGGCCAAAAAAGGGATCGGGTTCCGCATACCGGCGCAACTCATCCCGATTGTCTGGAACCACCATTGCTATTTTCATGCGCCGCCCAAAATTTTTCGGTAAACTTCCAAATAACGAGCCGCCACCTGCCGCCAGGTCAGCAGCGGAAAAGTGGCGCTGGCCTGGCGATGCGCCTGCTCATAAAACCTCTTCAAGGCGGGGGCTATCCTTTGAGGTGGCCCCAATCCAACGAACTTCGCGGCAGGAACCTGCCCATAAACCTTGTTCGCCCACGGCAAATCCGTCAGCAGCAAAGGCAGCCCCGCTGCGGCCGCTTCATAAACCGCTATGCAGCCGCTCTCATACTGGCTGAGCAGGACGAATCCCCGCGCCCCGCGCAACCACCGGTTCTTATCTTCCCCGGCGGCGAACCCGGCATACCGCACCACCTTCCCATCCACGCATTGCTTGAATTCCAGAAAATAAGAGTCGTCCTCCGCGTATGGTTTCCCCAAAAAAACAATGGGCGTGCCCGCCAATTGAGCCGCCCGAGCCAGCAGAACATTGTTTTTCACCGGATAAATGCTCGCCATGCAAACCAGATAATCCTCCGGTTTCTGCGGACGCGCCAATTCCGTCAGCGCTTCCGGTTCCAGCCCGTGTGGAATGATATGACCGCGCTCCGGGCTCGCGTGGAAAAGGTACTTGGCCGTTTCCCATTCGTGTTCCACCACGTACACCATGGCGTCAAGTTCCTGATAAACCTCCCAGCCCAAACGATCCAAAAAACCGCCCGGCAGTGCCCTGCGCGCCAAATCCGTCAAAGCGCGCTGCGCGAAACGCCGCTTCCACCCTCGCGAGGCCGTCTGTCCCAGGTTTTCCGTCATGATAACCTTAAAGCCCTTTTGGTGGGCCGCGCGGACCGTCAAGGCCACAGGACGGCCAATGTAATGGATGATGTCTCCCTTTTGGTTTTCGTCCCACCATCGCTCCGGCTCGACTTCAACCCCAAGACCCGCCAGTTCGCGCATGAGCGCCTCGGTCAACGTCTGCATGCCGCCATGCGCCAGAAAAAATGGAGGGCTGTTGAAAAACAATACTTTCATTGGTTTGAATTGGCTGGGGACGGCCGATTTAGTTGATTCCATAATCTTGAAGTGGCTCGGACGAAACCAGCGCCAAAAATCCTGGCCGCCGCTTGAAACAGGCCATACCGCCAATGCGGCGCAGGCGAAAGCAGCAGCAGACCGACATGGTAACGCAGCAATCGTGGCGACAAGGCATGGCCAAATCGCAGCAGATAGCACACGGACATGGGCGAACGTCGCTGCAAATCTGAACGGTCGAATTTCATTCCAGATCCAGGAGGCATCATCGCCAGGATTCGTTTGTGCTGAACATAGACCGCCGGGATGTGTTTGCCACTGCGCGCCACATGAACGCTTCCCCGATCCCATCCGTGGTGCGCGCGGTTGAAAGCCACCGTTTGGCTGCTCTGCGCCGCGCCGCCATCAGCCATGAGGTCGGCCCACATTTCCCAATCGCCACACATAAACGAGGTCGCCCGGAACCCTCCCAGCCGCTCGGCTGACGAGACCCGAAACATCTGCCCGGCAAACGGAAAGGGCAGGTAAAGGATGTCCCTCAAATCCCTCTCCACCCAGCGACCGGCGACCGGACGCAAGTCTTGTTCCGGGGTCACCTCTCCCTTTTCATTCACGTAGATTGTCCTTCCGAAATACAACGCCCGGCCCGGCGCCTCTTTTTCCAGTTCAATCATGGCTTCCACAAAATTGGGCGCCAAAAAATCATCATCGTGCAAAATGGAGAGCCACTCCGTTTGGCACAATTCCAGACACGCATTCCAATTGCCAAAAAGGCCCCGCCGCTTGGCATTTCTGAAATAGTCAATCCGCGGGCCAAACTCCGCTTTCACAAAACCTTCCAGCGTGGGGTCCGGTCCGCAGTCTTCCACCACGATCACCCGTGCTGGCGCCGTCTGACCCAGCGCGCTGGCGATGGCCTGCTTTACATATTGCCGCCGATTGTAAACCGTGACCGCAATCGTTATTTGTTTCGAGTCCATGCAACGGGGACACTTTAGGCAGGACCCCCCGTGGCCGCAAGGGCAAGATGCCGGGATGCATTCAATCCGCCCATTTTGTGTTGCATCAACTAAACCGTCTGCCATAGCCTGCCGCCCATGATGTCGTTTTGGTTCAGAAACATAACCGTTGGCGGCAGGGCATGCCTTGCTGACCGGATTCCTTGCGGAACCGTGTGCAAAAAGGCCTGCGATCGGCAAAGTGCGGAGATTGTCCGAACGAGAAATGAACTCAGACATCAATAGTGAGCGCGAAAATAAGCAGCTTTACCATGCTTAAACGCTTTCTTAACCGTGTTCTTAACCGTCTTGTTCGCGCTTTTCTTGCGCTCCTTCCGCGTCCCATCTTTAATGCGATCGAAACTCAGACAAAGAGGCTGGCGTATAATGAACAATCCCGCCAAATAGCATCTGGGTCCTTCTTTGCAGGCAAAGCCACCGTCTCTGTGGAACAAATTCCAGCCAACGAAGCCGGCCTGATTTTGAAGTGTGCGGATAGCTTCAATGCTGCGAAACAGAGACAGTCCATGGTGCCGAAGGAGTATTTGCCCAGTCACGAATGGAAGCGGATTTTGGAAGCAGAGTGGTCTCGATACCACGATGCCCTGTTGAATAAAGATGTGAAAACGTTGGCTCCCTTTCTAAGAAACTTCCTGCGAAACGAGGGCGCCTCTGGTTTTTGGGGTGGCACAAAAATGTTTGATAACTTCCTCCAACTTCGCGGACTCGATGCTTTGCAAAGGGAGGGGATGATGCTGAGACAGTTTGACGCATGGCGGAGCATTTTCCCGGATGTTCCCGTGGCCGAACTGGATGCCCCGCGCATCGGAAACCCGTGGGGCTACAATTTTTCTGGGATGGTGCTTCTGGAGCCTGTTTTTGAATATCATTTCCAGGCGGATTATTTCAGAAAATTGCTCCGCGACATTGATGTTCCGATAGTTCTCGAAATTGGCGGCGGGTTCGGCGCCCTGGCCTGCCATCTGCTGCGGCGTGAGGGACCCATAAAATATATTGGGTTGGATTTGCCTGAAAACCTTTTGCTCCAGAGTTACTATCTTGGCTGCGCATTTCCTGAAGCGCGGATACTTGCCTATGACAGGAACTTTTCCCGCTTGGATCGCAGCATCATTAATAACCACGATATTATGCTCCTGCCAAACTTTGCCCTGCCGGATATTGAGTCTTCGGTCGCAGACCTTGTCATTAATGTCAGAAGTTTGTCGGAAATGGCATCTGAAACGATTGAGGAATATTTTCTCCAAATAGATAGGATAGGCCGGCTGTTTTTCTTCCATGAAAACATTTTTGCCCCGCGCCGGGATGAACTTTGGGGTATCCCGAGTTCCCAATTCCCCCCGCTCAAAAATTTCAGTTTGATTGCATCATCCGAGAGCAGATGGCCAAAATTTCAACGGGATTCCTGCTACCCTTGCAATGAGAACCTGTTCATTCACCGGAACGCGCTAAGGCAGGGCGAAAAGACAGCATGATCCATTACCTGTTAGGACGGAGCATGGAAGAACCAGCCCCAACCGTCTTGAGCCTGCTCAGCGGGCCGCATCCGGCTCATGAACCGGCCGGCGGGGTCATCATTGGGCCAAGCCATGCCCGGGCCGGCCTTTGATTCAGCGAATGTCTTCTTACCGTCAAATCTTTAAAAGCACCGCGCTGGTGGGCGGCACGCAGGTGGTAACGACTGCTATTGGCATAGTGCGGACGAAGGCGCTCGCGGTTATGCTTGGCCCGGCCGGCATGGGATTGGCCGGGCTTTACATGTCGGCCACAGGCTTGGTCGGCAGCATCGCCGGTTTGGGAATCAGTTTCAGCGGAGTGCGGCAGATAGCGCAGGCCGCCGCCAAGGGAGATGAGCGTCAAGTGGCCCGCACCGTGATGACCCTGCGCTATACCTCTCTGCTTTCCGGCATTGTTGGCACCCTCGTGGTCCTGTGTTGCTGTGTCCCCATCGGCCGGCTCACCTTCGGCGACGACAAACATGCCTGGGGAGTGGCCGTGGTTTCGTTGACCGTCTTATTTTCCAATGTCTCCAACGGGCAGATTGCCCTGCTGCAAGGTCTCCGCCGCCTCAAGGAAATGGTGACCGCGGAGGTGATTGGCGCGGTCTTTGGCACCGTGGCCAGCATCGTGCTGGTCTATTTTTTGAGAGAACGCGGGGTGGCTTGGTTCCTGGTGGCGATGGCGGCCTTCAGCATCCTCACCTCCTGGTGGTTTGCCCGCCGGGTGCCGGTCGCCAACCTGACTTTTCACTGGCGCGAACTGAGCGCAGAAGCCCGGGGATTGGTCGGTTTGGGGGTGGCTCTCATGTATGCCAGCCTGATTGCCGCCGGGGTAGCCTATCTCAGCCGCGTGTTGGTCGTGCGTCAACTGGGACTGGATGCGGCGGGGCTGTTTCAAGCCACTTGGACGCTTTCAACCTACTACGTTGCTTTTATTTTGAATGCCATGGCCGCGGATTTTATCCCCCGGCTGACGGCGGCGGAAAAAGATAATGCCGCCGTCAACCTCATGATCAATGAACAAGTCGAAATGGGCGTGCTCATCGCCCTGCCCGGAGTGATGGCCACCGTGCTGCTGGCCCCGTGGGTCCTGCGGATTTTTTATTCCAAAGACTTCGTCGCGGCGGCGGACATTATCCGGTGGCAGGTGATTGGCGTATTCTTGCGCGTGGTATGCTGGCCGATCGGTGCAGTCTTGATCGCCAAAGGAAGGAGCAAGCTGTTCATGGCCACGGAAAGCATTTATGCGATTATCAATGTGGCTTTGCTTTATGTCTGCACCAAGGTGTGGGGATTGACGGGCATAGGCGTGGCTTTTGCCCTCTTCTATGTGGTAGTCACCATCGCTGTGTACGGTGTTTGCAACTCCATCTCAGGATTCAGATGGTCGGGCCGCAGCATCAAGATTCTCGTGCCCGGTTGTCTGGCCATCGCGGCGGTGTTCTGCGCCACCTCTTTTCTGCCGGTGTTTTGGTCTCTGGTCTTCGGGGCGGTGCTGACCCTGGCGGTTTTGGTGGGCTGTTTGGCGGGCCTGCAAAAACTGCTGGGCGTCAACTTATGGCAGGCCGTCCGCCGCAAATTTCAGCCGCGAACCCTTTAGAAGCCCAAGCCCAGAAATAGGCCATCAAAGTTTTAACTTATCCCGAAGGCAATGAAATTTGACCCCATGATTGATGCCGCGGTTTGTGAAGAGCTCTCTGGCTTTTACAAGGCCATTTATGATCGTTACATCCAGGAGATGGCCTGTCATCAAAGCGCCGGGAATCTGGAACAGGCCGCGCGATGGGGGAGGGTGGCCGCCTCTCACGCCTCCGGGATCGGCTACTTCGGCATTTTGGCCGATCCAGCCCTCGAAGAAATGCTCCTTTCCATTGGACGCAGTCTGCCGGCAGCCCCGCGCGACAGGCCATCGAGCCCAAAAACCACCTTTCTCCACGTCCTGACGGAAGCCCAGCCAGTCGGCGGCCACCCCAGGTTCTGCTGCCGCTGGATTGAAAGCGATTCAACAGCGCATCGCCACCATGTTCTCCTGACCTCTCAGACCCAGACCATCCCCGACGACCTGAAGCACACGGTGGAACATTGCGGCGGCCGGCTTACGTTATTGAATCCTCAACTCCCATTGCTGGAGCGCGCGAGGCAGCTCCGCGAAATCGCCTGCCTGCAGGCCGATGCCGTTATTCTCCACGTCCACATGGACGATCCCCTGCCAATCCTTGCTTTTGCCGTTGATAACACGCCGCCCGTCTTGCTGGTTAACCATGCGGACCACGTTTACTGGCTGGGGGTTTCGATGGCTGACTTGGTGGCCAACATTCGGCCCTCCGGTCAGGAACTGACACGCCACTGCCGGGGAATCGAGGGTTCGGTTTGCCTGCCTATCCCACTTAAGGATACCGAGTCTCGATTGGGAGACCGCCGACGTTCCATTGAGCAGAAGGAATTGGAAAGAGACAGGCTGGGCATCCCTCAGGAAGCGGTTGTTTTCCTGACAATTGCATCCGCATATAAATACACTCCACTGAACAACTACGGTTTTATCAGCGTCGCCCAGCGGCTTTTGGAGAGGTGTCCGGAGGCCTGGCTGATCGCGGTCGGGCCGGATTGTGAAGGCCCTTGGGCCGCCGCTTCTGCCAAATCGGGTGGCCGGCTGATGGCGCTGGGCGTCAAGGAAGTCGTGTCCCCCTTTCATGAGGCGGCCGATGTTTACCTGGAAGGCTTTCCGTTTGGGTCTTTGACGGCCCTGCTCGAAGCAGGGCTTTCCGGTCTGCCCTGTGTGGGAGCACCGGGAACAACTCCCCTGCCCATGAGGTCTGACGACCTGGCCCTGGACCATCTGCTGACACCGGCGAGCGCTGAAGACTACATCTTGGAAGCCTTGAGACTGGCGGGCGATCCTCAGGCACGCTCAGTGGAAGGGGAGAGAACGCAAACCGCCATCCGCGAGCACCACTGCGGCGCGGGCTGGTTGAAACATCTTGCAAGCGTTTATGAGCGCATTCCGAAAAAACATAAAATTGGGCATGGAACGAGCCACCCCGTCTCTAAGGTCATCCGCGACTACTGGGTTTCATTTCAAAGAACTTTAGCTGGCGCGGGCATCGCGGAGCTTTTGATGTCGGTCTATGGCAAGGCGGAATGGCGAAGCTTGCGCCTGGTGGAAAGCACCGGCCAACGGCTGGATTCAGATTTTCTGGCTCTTGCCAGGCAGCTCAGCTCACGAACAGGCGGGAATTGTAACTGGCTTTGCGAGATGCATGCTTACGACGGCTTTCGCGCTTACCTTGAAAAGGACAACCGCCGCTTGTTCACGAACTTTCTCAGGAGCTTATGTACTGCGCCAAATAACATGCGGAACCGCTACCTGGCGGGTCTGATCGTCAAGTCCCTGATTGGCGCCCGATCCAGGGAACGACTGCGAAGATTAAGCCGCTGGCTTCGATCCGACCGTCTGCGAACCCGCTGCGGCTGACAGCATCTACGTGGCGGTTTTTGTTTTCCTGCAACATCAGTCGCCAACCCGCCCCCCCCGGTCCATCGGCCGCTCCTGCGCATCCCGCAGATGCCCCTGGCCTATATCCCCTTCACAAACAGCTTTCGCAATGTTCGGTAGAGGAACGGACTACGTCGTTTCAAGAATACTGCAATCTGGTTGATCCTGATTCTGTTGCTGATCAGCGCTTTCAGTTGGGCGCTCCGGGCGTCCGCCAGCAGCCGGTTTGGCACAAACACCACATCGCCCCAGTTCGCTTCCTTCTCCATGCTGGATCCGATTTCCGTAAAACCGAGGGAATTCAGCAATTGGCTGACCTCTTCATACGTGCGCTGCCCGATCCGCACCGGCGATTTGGCCGTCTCGACATGGATGACCCTCACCCGCTCCGCCACCGCCCGCATCCCCTCCAGCACCCAGTACTCCGCTGACTCCACATCAATCCAAAGCGCGATGGATTGACAGGGCTGATACTCCGGCCTCCGCAAAAAGGTATCCAGCCGCACCGTCTCCACTTCGACCGTCCCAGCCGTCTTGACCCCGGGATGAACCAATAATGAACTGATCCCTAAATTATTCTCCGCCGTTTCCACCCCCTCATAATCGGCCTCGGCGATATGAAAGGTCGCCTTGCCATCGGCATTGCTGACCGCGCAAGCTAAAACGGTGATGCCCCCCTTTAACAGGGGATCAACCGACATTTTTTGATAATTCCTCGGATTCGCCTCAAACGCCACCACCCGCGCCCCGGGCAGGGCATCCTTGAAGAGCAGCGACTGTTTGCCGTCCCGCGATCCAATATCCAGGACCAAATCGCAATGCCATTTTCTGATCAGCGATACAAACAAACTCTTCGTGTCCGTCGTGGTGGCCATCTCGCCGCAAGCATATAATCGCCGGGCCTCGCAATAAAGCACAATCCATGGAGAGCCCGCCTGATCGTCGTTTGACTCGAAAAAATGGCTTTCCCAACAGCCGTCGCACGGTAAATTCACTCCATGCCGTCATTCGACATCGTTTCGGAAGTCAGTCCCATGGAAATTGACAACGCCGTCAACCAGGCCAGGAAGGAGCTGGCCAACCGCTTTGATTTCAAGGGGAGCCGCGCCGAAATCCTCCTCGAAAAAAATGAAATCAAGCTCTCCGCCCCGGACCATTTCAAAATCGCCGCCCTTCACGAAATCGTCATCGGCAAACTGGCCAAACGCAACGTCAGCCTCAAAAATGTCGAGTCCCTCCCCCCGGACCTTTCCCCTCTCGGCCACGCCCGCCAGGTCATCAGGATAAAACAGGGCCTCGAACAACCCGTGGCCAAACAAATCACCGCTTTTATCCGCGACGCCAGGTTGAAGGTCACCTCCCAAATCCAGGGCGACGCCGTCCGCGTCGCCGGCAAAAGCCGGGACGATTTGCAGGCGGTCATCGCCGCCGTGCGCGGGCAGGACTTCCCCGCCGCCCTGAGTTTTCAAAATTTCCGCGATTAACCGGCGTTTTCGTGCTTGACGCCGCACCCGGGAAGGACTTGCATGGTGGGCGTAATGAAAATAAATAATTTCAAATCTGTTCTCGCCGCGGCTCTTTCGGCCCTGGCCCTGTTTGTCGCCGGTTGCGTTTCCACCCCCACAGGCGGCACCAAGCCCGGAGTGCCGTGGGTCCAGGACACGGTCACCAGCCGCTACCAGCGCCCCGTGGAACTTTTGGTCACCGCCACCCGCGCCGTCCTCAAACACAACGGCAGGCTGCTGGTGGACAATTCTGTTGACAATACGTTCAAGGCCAAAGTCAACGAACGCGACGTCTGGGTGAAAATCACCAAGGTTGACGACAAAGTGTCGCAAGTGGTGGTGATGGTCCGCACCCACATGGGGGGCGATATTCATCTCGCCGCCGAATTGGACAAACAGATCGCCCTGAACTTGCAGGCCGTCACCCCTTAGCCTTTTTCAGGCCGAGGTTCTTTTCATACTGGCCCATCGTCTTGACCTGGGTGGCCTGGCCGCGTTTCATTTCCGCCTGCAAAGAGGCCAGCCGCGCCATCGTCGGCTCGACCATGGCGGGGCTGGAGAATTGCTCCAGGATGCGCCGCAGGGTCGCCTCCGCCCCGGCCAGGTCTTTGCCAATGCGAATCTGCAAATCGGCCAGCAGGTTGAGCCACTGCACAATGTGCCGGGGGGTTTCGTTGGGAAAAGCGATCAACTGTTCCAATTGCTCCGCCGCCAGATCCAGGCGGTGGAAGTGCTCGGCGTAAAGGACCGCCAGCTTTTCCCTCGTGGCCGTGTCGGCCGGATGCTTCTCCAATTGCCGGACGCACTCGTCCGCCAGCGCGCCCGGGTCCTGGGCCGGCGCCGCCGGACCGGTGTAATCTTTGCGCAAGCCGATATACTTCTCGCCCGGCTGCATGTCCACGGTCGCGGCCGTCCGCGCCGCCACCAGATGCTCCACGGTGGGGAGATGGGCCAGCCGCTGCGCGGCTTGATGGGCGACGGGCGTGTCGGGCAACTCCTGCACGATCCTTTCCAGCGCCAGACGCGCCGCTTCCGGGTCCTGGGCAAATTGGAGATGCCAGTCCGCGATGGTCGTCAGAGCCGAGGCCTTGCCCTGCGGCGTCGCCGCCGGCCCCTCCATCCAGCGTTCCAGCGTGAGTTGCGCGCCCGGCAGATCATTCATATCTTCCACCATGATGGTGGCCAGCAGCATGGTGCCGCGAAAATCCCCCGGGAATTTTTCCAGTTGTTCCCGCACGGCGGCAATCGCCTCCTGGGGATGGCCGTTGCGCCGCTTGGTTTCGGCAATGGAATAAAAGGGCTGGGCTTCCATGGGTGAATCCCCGCCGTCAATCGCGTCGGTCACCAGGCCGGCCATCATCGAGCCAATGCTGGGGGCCCACATCAAGCCCAGCGCCGCACAAGGAGGAACCACAAGGAGGAGCAACATTTTAGGCGGACAATGGGGAATCATCAAGGCCGGCACCGCAATCAATCCCGCCGAGATAATCCATTTGAACACCAGCTTGGCCGGATCCACACTTTTGCGCAGGAACATCCAGGCCACGGCCCCCGCGCCCGCCATCACCAGCACGGCAGCGGCGATGTCCAGGACGATGCGCCATGGGTTCGGGTTCATTGGTCCTTGGGCATATCAAATTTCAGATCGGTATGCGAGTGTGTTTTTTTGTTGTCAATTCCCATCTCTTCCAGTTGCCAATGGCCGCGGGCATCTTTTTTGAAGCTCTTGTGGTCGAGGGAAAACTCCTTGATCTCGTGGCCCTCGCTGTCATAAGCCTCCGCCACCAGCGGACCGGGGGTTTCTTCATCAATCCAGGATTTGACCCGCACGATGCCGGCTTTGCGTGAATTGGTGCTTTCCAAAACATAACAGGGCTGACCCAGCCGTTGCTCGCGGGGCAACAACTCGCATTGTCCCGGCCAGTGCAAAAACTCCAGCCCGAGATCCCCCACCGAAAAATCCGAGCCGGCAAACGGCGCCTCCGTGGCCTCGGGCAAAACCGGGCTCAGTTCGGGAAGCGGCGCGCCCGGTGTGGCGGCGCGCGCATAAAGATACTGGTTCGGTCCGTTGGCGCTGTGGATGATGACGAGACGCTCGGCCCCCGCCGTGGCGGTCGCCTCGGCCTGATAAATGGTCTCCCAGGCGCCCTCCCGCATCTTCACCTGGCAAAGGACCGGAATTCTGCTCTTGGTTTTCCCGGAGCTGACGAGGAGGAGGCCGTGAATCTCGGAGTTCGTCTCCGGCATGGCGGCGCGCATCTGTTCCGCCAGCTTCTGGCCGCCGGCCTCGTCCCGGACAGGAGGCGCCGGGAGGGGCAGGCCGCCAGCGAGCGCAGTAAAATGGACTGCCAGCGCCGCCAGCGCCACGGCCAAACACCCCCGGAGGACAAAGAAGAGGGCCGATTTGTCCGTTAACTTTCGCCGGGCCAGTGGCCCGGCAGGACGGGTCCCGATAGCATCGGGATTCCACCCATGCGCTACGAAATGTCCGGGATGAAGCTCAGGTGCTGCGGCGGATTGGGCTTGTTTGAGGTGGCTTCTGGCCAGGTGCATGGTTGAGCGAGCGGTTTAAATTGCTTTAATATAGTTCAATTTACTTAAATTGGAATGGGGAGTCGAGCGCAGACTGATAATGGAAGGAATCCGCGAATGGGCGCCAATCCTGAGTGGAGTGGTGGAGTGATGGGCATGGTCAAGGTTCAGAAAGTGGTTTGACTGGGTTTGACCGGTTGGTGGGGCAAATGCAAAATGCAAAATGGGAACCCGGGCGATGATGATAAAGTTGGGGGTGATTGTGGACTTGGTGGACGGAGTGGGCTGACGCGGACACCCGCAGAGGCCGGGGCGGTCACCGCCCGCCGACTCATTTTGCCATTTTCCGTCCTCACTATGCCAAATTAGCATTTAACCCAGGTGTTGTCAAAGGAAAAGTGAATGGGGGAAGGCAAGATTATAAATGCCCTCCCCAGCCGCGCCGACGGAGCGACGGGGGAACTATTCAAGCTTCACAATTCCTCCTCTGCCCGCCATCGCCCCAGGCGCGATTCAGCACTTGGCCAATGGCCGCAACAATGCCGTGATGCGAGCCCGGTTGATTTCGCTCACATCAATGCCAAATCCTAAAAAACGGCAAATGCAACGGCGCAAAGAGGCACCAAAAAACCTGTTGTAACATATTGAAGATAAGCATCTTGGAAGTACTGCTTCGATCCCTCTCCAGAAAACCGGCGGCTGCCGGAAAGACTGGATTCGCAAGAATGCGTGGAATGAAAGGTGCTTAACATTGAGACAGTGCGTGGATGATAATGGGACACGTTGAGCGGTATTTCATGCAGATATTGATATGATGACGAAGTTTAACAGCATCGGTTTGGCGGGGATGTTTCTGGCCGCGGGCGCCATCTCTCCCGCCGTCATGGCCAATTCGATTGTCCTGACCCAGACGGAGTATTACTTTGCCGATGGCGGCGAGTTCACGGCGCTGACAGCGCCGGCCAGTTTTGCCCAATTCTACGCTCCCAGCACCCGGGTTGCGATGGGCAGCCAAACCGGCTTCCAGACCTTTTGCGTGGAGGCGGATGTGTATTTTTGGCCGGGTGTTACTTATGATTATACGCTGGGCAACGTGGACAGCCAGGGACGGTTGCTGACGGAGGGGGCGGCCTACCTTTACTCCCAATTCGCCCAGGGCGTGTTGTCGGGTTATGATTTCAACAACAATGGCGCGGTGAGCCGGTCGCAAGACGCCGGGCTGCTCCAGTCGGCCATCTGGTATATGCAAGGGGGCCAAAGCGGCGGGGGTTCCTTTGGTTTTGGCGGCGCGGGCAATCCTTTTTATGACCTGGCGGCAACCGCGCTGGGCGTCAACCTGGAAACCGCCGCCAGCCCCGATCAATTCGGGGTGCAAATCATGGAATTGCGGGATTCCAGCCAGAATGCTTATCAAAACCAACTGGTTTACTCCGGCGATCCTGTTCCGGACCACGGCACGACTCTGTGGCTTCTGGCCGTGAGTCTGGCCGGTCTGGCGTCTTTTGCCCACCGGATTGGCCCGCGTCAATTGGCCCTGCAACGTTGCCGGCCTCAGCGCCCGGGTCCTCGGGGCGGGCGCCTGGGTTAAAATCTTCAGGTTGGGTGATTCTTTGCATTTGATATTCGTGGGGTGATAAGCGATGGTGTGCGGATGAGAATTATCGCATGAGGGTTCCACTGTATCATGCCGGCCGGCTGGCGCTGGTCCTGGCCGTTTTTGCAGCCGCGGCGCGCGCCCAGGACGATGGCCAGGGGCTCATGGCCCGTCCGGCCGCCAACGCCGGGGACATTTCGGAGGCGAGCCGGGACTTAACCGAAGGCAACATCACGGCCATGGTGCCGGAGTTGCTGAGGCATTTGCATTATTCGCAACATCCGTTTGACGCGGGGATTTCCAGCAAATTCCTCGACCGCTACCTGGAATCACTGGACGGCAGGCATATTTACTTTTTGCAATCCGATCTCAAGCAGTTCGAGGTTTACCGGACCAATCTGCAGACGCTGTCGGTGAGCCGGCATGATTACTCCCCATCCACGGTGATTTTTGCGCGTTGCCTGGAGCGGGTGGCCGAACAGACCGCTTATGCGACCAATTTGCTGCGGACGGAAAGTTTTGAATTCACCAACCACGAGCGTTTCATCGCCAACCGCCACACCCTGCCCAATCCCACCAACCTGGACCAGGCCCATCAGCTCTGGCGCCAGGAATTGCGCTGGGAGTATCTGGATGAAAAGCTCAAGGAGGGGGACATGGCGGTGAGCGGGCCGGCCAGTTTTGACGAGCAGAGCAACGTGGTGATTTTGCTGCCCGCCGCCTACACCAATTCCGTTTCGGTCAAATCCACAGGCGCGCCGCCGGACACGACGGGGAGGGAGCCGCTGCACCCCGGGGAATTCCAGGCTGAGACCGGCGAGCGGCGTCTTTTTGAATATCCCGTGCCGCTGGGATTGCTGCTGCCCGGGAAATTGCTGGATGAGCAGCATCATGCCTTCGGCTCGATCACGCCCGCCGGGTCAAACGTCATCGTGCGGCTGCAAATATCGCCCAAAGAAACCCAGCGCAAAATCACCAACAACTTTTACTCCGAGGATGGGAAACGCCTGGGCAGCATCACTTTCCTCCACCCCGCGGAGACGGTCCCGGACACCAAGAACCCCGCCCCTGCGCCAGCCGAGCCGGCGTCCAAACTCAAGGGCGTGGTGGAGTTGAACCGGAAGGACCCGGCGGAAATCGTCAAGGCCCTGACCAAGCGCTACACCGGATTGCTCAAGAATTATAACGACCTGACCAACGATGATTACGTGCTGGAAAGCTACCTGACGGCGCTGGCGCACGCCTATGATCCGCATTCCGATTACATGGGGCACGCCTCCATGGAGAATTTCAATATTCAAATGCACCTGTCCCTCTCGGGCATCGGCGCCCGCTTGAGGAGTGAGGACGGGGATTGCAAGATCGAAGAACTGGTGGCGGAAGGTCCGGCGGCCAAATCGGGCCAGATCACCAACGACGATATCATCGTGGCGGTGGCGCAAAAAGGGCAGGAGGCGGTGACGGTGACGGGCATGCCGCTGACCAAAGTGGTGGAAATGATCCGCGGGCCCAAAGGCACGCCGGTGGACCTGACCATCGTCAAAGCCCATCCGGCCGATCCCTCCGACCGCCAAAAGACCATCACCCTGGTGCGGGATGTCATCAAATTGGAGGACCAGGCGGCCAAAGCCAGGTTTTACGAAACCCCCACCAGCAGCAGCGCCCTGCCCACCCGCGTCGGCGTGATTGATTTGAATTCCTTTTATGCGGACACCGAGCCGGACGCGCCCGGCGAACCGCCGCGCGAGCACGGCAGCACCACCAAAGACGTGAGCCGGCTCATTAATCGCCTGAAAAAGGAGAATGTGGACGGGATCATTTTGGATTTGCGGCGCAATGGCGGCGGTTTTCTGGATGAAGCGGTCAAGCTGACCGGCTTGTTCACCAAAGGCCAGGTCCCGGTGGTGCAAACCCGGTCGCCGGATGGACCGGGCCGTCGCGGCCTGACCGAGACGTTATCCACGCCTGATCAACCGCCGTTGTACGACGGGCCGTTGATCGTGCTGACCAGCCGGTTCAGCGCGTCGGCCTCGGAGATTGTGGCGGGGGCGTTGCAGGATTACGGACGCGCCTTGATCGTGGGCGACAAGGCCACTTTCGGCAAGGGAACCGTGCAGATGGTGAAACCGATGAGCGAGGCCATGATGGAGCGGCACTATCCGTATGCTTACGATCCCGGTTCGCTCAAGGTCACCATCAAGAAGTTCTATCGCGCGGGCGGTTCCTCCACGCAAAGCAACGGGGTCGCTTCCGACATCGTTCTGCCCTCCATCCTCAATTACGCGGAGGTTGGGGAAAGTTCGCTGCCCAACCCGCTGCCGTGGGATGACGTCCTCAGCGATGCCCTGCCGGACTTCAATCTGGTCAAGCCCTATTTGCCCGAATTGTTGCAACGCTCCCTCCACCGCCGCGAAACGGACAAGGATTTTGCCTATCTCCAGGAGGACATTGACGAGTACCGGAAAACGCTGGCCGACAAGAGCCTTTCCCTCAACGAGGCCGAACGGCTGGCGGAGCAGAGCGCCACCACCGCCCGCCTGGAGGCGAGAAAGAAGGAACGCGCCTCCCGCCCGAAATCCGGGGAGAAGGTCTATGAGATCACCCTGAAAAACGTGGACCAAACCGGGTTGCAAGCGCCGGAAGTCAAACCCAAACCCGCTGCCAGCCCCGACGACGACACAGATCCCGTCGAAGCCGCCGCATCCGCTGCGGAAGCGCCGGCGGCGACTGATCCCACCCTGACGGAAACGCGGCGCATCATGGCCGACTACATCTCGCTGCTAAAGAAGCCGCTGACCGCCGCCGCCGCCGCCGCCACCACCAAGGAGCAGTGAGGCGTAAGGGGCGTCCGTCATGGGTGGCAGGGCGAGACTCCGTCGAGCCGTGACTTTTTCCCATGAAATCGAGTTACGGCTCGACAGAGTCTCTACCGTCACTGACGCCTTCCCGTGAGACGCACGGGCGGGGAGGATCAAGCTATCTTGTCCGCCCGGCGGCTCAAGACGCGCGGCCGCGGGCGTTTGAGTTCATTGCTTGACAGCTACCTACGGCCCGGTCAGGCCGAAGCGCGCCTTGTCGGCGTTGAAATTCGACTTGACCTGGTCCGCCGTCAGCGCGCCGCTGTGGACGCGCACCTGGGCGATGGAGCCTGAGAGCGACAAGGCCCAGTTGTCGTCGAATTCGCTCTCGAAGAGCGGCTCGCCCTCGGCGCTGTTCTCCACCGCGATGTTCATGCGGTTGTTGGCGGCAGTCGCCAGCTCGAAGTCCTGCGACCCGCGCTCAACCCCGTTGTCATAGATTTTGGCCGTCTTGCCGTCATAGGTATAAACCAGGTGGTGCCACTGATCGGGGGCGGGAGGATCCTCACCCCAGCCCATGTCTTGATCGTAATGGGTGACGGCGCTGAAGCCGCCGCCCGATCCGTAATTGAAAGACATGTTGGCCAGCGTCGTGCCGCGATGGCCCCACGCCACCATGCACTCCTCGGTGGAGTCCAGGCTTGGATTGTAAACCCACACTTCGATGGAGCGGGCATGAGCGCCAGTTATGGCGGCCGGCGCCGGCTTCTCGCTGCGATAGGCGTCGCTGGTGCCGTTGAACTGCACCGCCGTCTGGCCGCCGGTCTTGACGACCTTGGGCGCGCCAAGGCGGGTGAAATTGCCCATCGTGCCTTGGTTGATCCAATTCGTCGTGCCGGCGCTGGGGTCGCGCGCGTCCAGGCTCACGACCAATTCGCCCGCCGTCTGCACCGGTGCGGCCTTGGCTGCCGCGGGCGCGGATGGGGCGTTGGTGCCCTGGGCCAATGCCGTCGGCGCAAGCCAAGAGGCGGCCAGGCCGAGCAGCAAAGTCAACGCTGGCATGCCCAGGGCGCGGAGCGGCCAGGACAGGGAATCCATATTTGAGGTTGGGCGGGCAAGGGAAAATTGATGGCGGCGATTTTTCATGCAGCGACGCTAACCAGCAGGGCGGAGCCGTGTCAAGCCATGAGATCGGGGTGGAAGGTGAAGAACGGGCTGACGGCGTTTTCCAAACTGCAATCTGGCCAACTTGCCCGCTTCCTGCTTGAATCCGCCGCGATGAATGTTTTGGTGATCGGTTCGGGCGGACGCGAACACGCGCTGGTTTGGAAACTGGCCCAGTCGCCGCGCATCACCCAATTGTGGTGCGCCCCCGGCAATGCCGGCATCGCCGCGGAATGTCTGGCGCGGAACGGCGCCGCGGTGCAATGCGCCGCCATCGCCGCGGATGATCTGCCCTCCCTGCTGGGCTTCGCGCGGGAAAAGAAAGCGGCCCTCACCGTGGTCGGCCCGGACAATCCGCTGGCGCTGGGCGTGGTGGACTTGTTCCAGGCCAATGGTTTGCGCATCTGGGGGCCAAACCGGAAAGCGGCCCAGTTCGAGTCCTCCAAGGTGTTCTCACAAAAATTCATGGAGAAATATGGGATTCCGACGGCGCAGGCCGGAACTTTCTCCGAGGCCGGGGCGGCCCGGGATTTTGCGGCGGCGCTGCACGGGCGCTGCGCGGTGAAAGCCGACGGGCTGGCCCTGGGCAAGGGCGTCATTATTTGCCACACACCGGCGGAGGCGGCCCTGGCGGTGGATGAAATCATGCTCGGCCAAAAATTCGGCGCGGCCGGCCGGCAGGTCGTCATCCAGGAATTGCTGGAAGGCATGGAGATTTCGCTGCACGCGCTCTGCGACGGAAAAACGGCGAAGCTTTTTCCCGCCGCGCAGGACCACAAGCGGCTCGGGGAAAATGACACCGGCCCCAACACCGGCGGCATGGGGGCTTATTGTCCCGCGCCCTTTTTAAACGAATCGGAACTGGCGGAGGCCGGCGGGAAAATTCTGGCGCCGTGGCTGCGGGGCTGCGAAGAGGAGGGAATTGATTTTCGCGGCATTTTATATCCGGGCGTGATGTTGACCAAAGACGGCCCGAAAGTCCTGGAGTTTAACGCGCGTTTCGGCGACCCCGAAACCCAGGTTTATTTGACACGCCTGGAGAATGACCTGCTGGATTTGCTGGAGGCCAGCGTGGACGGGGTTTTGGGGGAAATGGAATTGCGCTGGCGGCCCGAAGCGGCGGTCTGCGTGGTCATGGCCGCGGCCGGTTACCCCGGAACTCCGGCCAAAGGCGCGCTCATCCGCGGACTGGCCGAAGCGGGCGCGCTGCCCAACACGAAGATTTTCCATGCCGGCGTCGCGCGGCAGGGGGACGGGCTTGTCACCCAGGGCGGGCGCGTGCTCGGGGTGACGGCATGGGACCTTGGGCTTAAGCCGGCCCGGGACAGGGCCTACCAGGCAGTGGCAAAAATCAAATTCGACGGCGCGCAGTTTAGAAGTGACATTGGCGCCAAGGCGCTGCGCGCGTAGCGTCCTATTCTAGGAAATGGCGACGCCTCGGGCAGTATTTTGGGGGAGCGCACGCGCCTCGCCAATCGTGTTCGGCCTAGAAGCTGCTTATAGTTGACGGATGCCCCTGCCACGCCATTGGTGGAAAACTGTCACCCCAGCGTCATTATCGTAACACGATTGTAACTTGTACTTTTGCGTA
>JBEKVM010000007.1:0-67357 GCA_049513975.1 Verrucomicrobiota bacterium
TCAAGAGCTGGCGGCGCGCCCCGATGGTGGAGGAAGACAAGGACGGCACAAAGCGGGTCATCCCCAACCGACGCGGCACGCCGCAAGGCGGGGTGATCTCACCGCTCCTGGCCAACCTCTACTCTACTGTTTTTCGTGTGCCCGGGTTGCCCGTTCTGCCACCGCTTCCGTCCATGGTTTTGATCCGGCTAAATCTTGCCGCCCATTTGGGCGACGAGACGGTCGTTGAATTCTTTGGGGGCGTTGTAGCCGGAGGACTTGAGCTTGATCTGAAAGGCGGCCACTTCGATGAGGCGGGCTAGGTCGCGCCCGGGCCGGACGGGAATGATGATGTGGGGGATTTCCACGCCGAGGATTTTGACGTATTCCTGCTCCAGGCCGAGGCGGTCAATGTCGCGCACCTCGTCCCAGGCTTTCAAAGTGATGACCAGGTCCACGCGCTTTTCGGCGCGGATGCTGCGGACGCCAAACATGGAGGCGACGTTGATGATGCCAATGCCGCGGACTTCCATGTGGGCCCGGGTCAACTCGGCGCTGGTGCCCATGACGTCGCGGCCGTCAATCAAGGTGACGCGGGTGACGTCGTCGGAAACCAGGCTGTAGCCGCGCTCGATGAGGGCGAGGACGCTCTCGCTTTTGCCGATGCCGCTTTCGCCGCGGATGATGGCGCCGACGCCGAGGATGTCCACCATGCTGCCGATTTCGGAGCCGCGCGGGGCGAAGAGCATTTCCAGGGCTAGGGTGGCCATGTTGATGAATTTCATGGTGATCAAGGGGGTGACGAGGATGGGGACCTGGGCCTTTTCGGCGGCGCGGAGAAAAAGTTTGTCGGGCTTGAGATTGCGGGAAAAGACGACGCCGGGGATTTTGTAGGAGAAGAGATCGGCGTAATGGGGTTCGCGCTGCTCGGGATTGAGGTCGCGCAGGAAAGAGGACTCGGCCTTGCCGATGACCTGCAACCGCTTGCTGGCGAAGTAACGGGTGAAGCCGGCCAGGGCCAGGCCGGGCCGGTTGACGGTCGGCTCGCGGATGATGCGCTTGAGGCCGCCGGCGCCGGCGAGGAGGCGCAATTCCAGAGCGCGGGCCTGTTCGTGATAAAACTTTTCCACCGTAATGATTTCGCGTTGCATGGCAATCTACAGGTTGAATTCCGGGCCGAGATAAATCTCGCGGGCCTTGGGATCGTTGGGCATATCCGCGCCGACGCCGGAATAGACGACCTGGCCATGATGGACCAAATAGGCGCGGTCAACCAGCTTCAATGTTTCCCGCACGTTGTGGTCGGTGACCAGGATGCCCAGGCCGCGCTCGCGGAGGCGGCGGATGATTTTTTGCACTTCATAGACGGCGATGGGATCAATGCCGCTGAACGGCTCGTCCAAGAGCAGCAATTTCGGACTGGTGACCAGGGCGCGGGTGATTTCCAGGCGGCGCTTTTCGCCGCCGCTCAGGGTGTAGGCTTTGCTGGAGGCCAGGCGGCTGAGATCCAGTTCGTCCAGAAGATACTTGAGGCGCAGGGCGCGCTCCTGGCGGTCCATGACGCAGGTTTCCAAAATGGCCAGGATGTTCTGCTCGACGGTGAGTTTGCGGAAGACGGACGGCTCCTGTGTCAAGTAAGCAATGCCCAGCCGCGCCCGGCGGTGCATGGGCAGCCGGGTGATGTCCCGGCCCTGGAAGCGCACCCGGCCGGCATCGGGTTTGACGAGGCCCACAATAATATTGAAGGTGGTGGTTTTGCCGGCGCCGTTGGGGCCGAGCAGGCCCACGACCTCGCCGGCGTTGACAAAAACGGAAATGCCGTTGACGACTTTGCGCTTGTTGTATTGTTTGACCAGTTGGTCGGTGGCCAGCAAACGCACCGCCAGGCCGGCCGCCACTTCGGGTTGGGGCGGGTCTGGCGCCAGGGCCGGATTGGGCTTTGGATCGGGCGGATTCATGCTCAGGGCGAGGGCTGGGCCGAGGGCGTGCCGTTGGTGGCGCCGCGTCTGGGAGCAATATGATACCGGCCGAACGCATCCACCGCCCCGCTCTTCACCTCATACTTCAGGCGGTCCGCATTGAGGACGGTTTGCTTGTCTGTTTGCGCCCAGGGATGGCCGGTAAGTTCGACTTGTTCGACCGGCGCCACCGCATAAACGGCCCGGTCGCCGGTGGCACGGATGGACTTGCCGGGCGCGGTTTGGGTGAAGTCCACCGCGCCCTCGGCCACGGCGTTTTCGAGCTGGTTGGTGATGGCGGAAAAATGCGCGGTGACGGTGGCCGCGGTTAATCTGTTGGAAACCGCCGCGCTGCCGGAGCCAAACGATTCCAGCACGGCATCCTCCTCCGCGACGATGCTCTGCCAAAAGCCGGTGGCCGGGGAGCGGTGCGCGGTGAGCACGCCGCAGGAAATGGTTTTGGTGACGCCGGCGGCGTCCGGGGCGCGCTCGGCGTGGACGTCCCCGCGCGCCACCACCAGGACAACCTGGTTGCTGAAGGCCTGGCTGCCGGAAAGCTGGTAAACCAGCAGGATGTTGGCGGTCAAGGTGTCCTGCAGCTCCCCGCCATCCAGCAGGCGGGCCTGGACATTGCCGCGAAAGGTGACGAGATTGGTTTGGGAATTGACGGGTTGTCGAAGAATGTCGCCGGCGGAAACATGCAACCATTGATTGGTGGAGCCGGCCGGACCGCCGCCACCGCCGGCGAGGCGGATCTGCAACCGCGCATGGCCCTGGGCGTGATAAACTTCGTTGCTCGACTCCATGGAAAGCGTGTCGCCCCGGACTTCCATGCGGTCATTCCGCCAGGCCGGATCTTCTGTCAAGGTGAACAAATCACGGGGCCGGTCATAGACGGCCTGCCCGGCGGTGGCGGCACTTTGATCGGCCTGGTTGGTGATGAGGACATTTCCCCCGGCGGTCATGCGCTCCACCTCCGCGCCGTTGGTGGTCATTTGCAGGGCGGCATGATCGGCGAAGAGTTCGCGGAAGGTGGGGGAAGCAGATTGGCCGGGCGGCTGGTTCGGCCAGCGAACGAACACATGATCGTCGCCGGTTAACCAGTGCCGGTTCGGGTCGTAGGTGAATTTGGCGGCGCTGGCCTCCTGTGCGCCATTGTGCCAATGGGCTGGGGCGCCGGCATCGCCGGCCAGTTGCAGAAGCGCGTTTTCATTGGTGGCGAAGTAATGGGCGGTGGCGCCGGTGGCCACGCCTTTGCCGGCCAGGGTGAGCGTCACCCCCGGCCGGGCGAACATCGTTTCCACGGTCTGGTTGCTGGCGAATTGGATGGAAAGAAGGGGCGAATCCATTTGGTACTGCGGGTCAATCAGCCGGACTTGGCCCGCATAATCCACCAAATTGGATCGGAAATTGAACTGGCCGTGATCCGCCAGGATTTTTATAATCTGGCTCCCGCCGGCGGGGTCATTGGACTGGTCCGCGAAGAGGGGCGAGGAGCGGAGCATGGACTTGCGCACGCGGGTCTCGACTTGGTTGGAGAGGAGGAGCAACTGGTTGGATTCCGCGCAAAAGAATCCGGCGCCCTGCACGAATAAATTGGTGGTGGGAGTGAAAATTTGGATGGGACCCGGATCGCCGGCAATTTTCCGGTTGTAATCTATCCGGCATTCCGGCGCTTCCGCGGTGACCGTGACGTTGCTGAACTGGCCGTCCCGCACGCCGGTCATCTTGAATCGTTTAACCTGCACCCCGCCGTCGGGGAGGTTGACTGGTTCCCATCCGGTAAAGTTGGCGTCCAGGACTCTGCCGTTGGGAGTGTCCTTGTAATGGGGGTACTGGACATTGCCGCCCGGTTTGGCCGCCGGCGGGGCCGGCGCCTGCGCCCAGGTCCGCGCCAGCCACAGCGCGAAACACATCGCCAGCGCCATTAGAAATTTCCGGGCCGTCAACATGTTGCCAGTGGTCATGAGATCGCGTCCCGGATTTTGAGCAGGCCGGCCAGGAGTTTGGACATCTGCGCCAGCGGAATCATGTTCGGGCCGTCGCTCAGGGCGCGGTCGGGGTCGGGATGGGTTTCAATAAACACGCCGTCCGCCCCGGCGGCCACGGCGCAGCGCGCCAGCACCGGGGCGAATTGGCGCTGGCCGCCCGAGCGGTCGCCGCCCGCGCCGGGGAGTTGCACGGAGTGGGTGGCGTCGAAAATGACGGGGAAACCAAAGGCGCGCAGGATGGGGATGGAGCGCATATCCACCACCAGGTTGTTGTAACCAAAGGTGGTGCCACGCTCGGTCAGGAGAAGTTTTTTTCCGCCGGCCGCGGCCGCTTTGCGCACCACCTGGCCCATTTCCGCCGGGGACAAGAACTGGCCCTTTTTCACATTGACAATTTTGCCGGTGGCGACGGCGGCGGTGAGGAGATCGGTCTGGCGGCAGAGGAAGGCGGGGATTTGCAGGATGTCCACCACGGCGGCGGCGGCGCGGGCCTGCTCGACGGTGTGAACGTCGGTCAGGACGGGGACGGCCAGTTCGCGGCGGATTTTGGCGAGGACGGGCAGGCCGGCCTCCAGCCCCGGGCCGCGGAAGGTGGCGGCGGAGGAGCGGTTGGCCTTGTCGTAGCTGGCCTTGAAAATATAAGGGATGTTTAGTTTCCGGCAGGTGGCGCGCAGGGAGGAGGCCACTTGCAGGCAGAGCCGTTCATTTTCGATGACGCACGGCCCGGCGATCAAAATGAGCGTCCCGGCCCGTTTCAAGGATTTCCAAATGAGCGCATCGTTGAGCACCCGCCCGTTGTAGCAGCGGGCGGGTGGAAAGTAAATGCGGGAGCGCAGGCAAAACGAGGCGGGCGCGCCTTTCAATTTTTTGGCCGCGCCGCCGTTTCATAATCTTAATCCTGATCCGAAAGAAATTAAGATTAAGATTAGGATTAGGATTACAAGGAATGAAAGACCGTCAAATCACCGTGCCGTGGGGGATGAGGCCGCCTTTGGGGATGATGACGATGCCGTCGCGCACGTAGTAGAAGGGATGGTCCACGCTTTCCGGCTTGCCCGCCGGGGAAATCCGGCAGTTCTCGCCGATGCGCGCGTTTTTATCCACGATGGCGTTCTCGATTTTCGTGTTTTTCCCCACGCCGATGCGGGGGAGTCCGCGCGCCTCGTACTGCTTGATGGAGCTCTCCGATTCGTAAAAATCGCAGCCCAGCAGGATGGTGCGGTTGATGTCGCACCCCTCCTCAATCCGGCTGCGGATGCCCACGATGCTGTGGCTGACGTTGCAGCGGTTGATGATGCAGCCGTCGGAGACGCTGGCGTGGCTGATCTCGGCGCCGTTGATCTTGGAGGCGGGCAGAAAACGCGGGCGGGTGAAGATGGGCGCGCTCATGTCAAAGAAGTTGAAGCGCGGCAGATCGGCTGTCAAGTCGAGGTTTGCCTCGAAGAAGGAGCGGATGGTGCCGATGTCCTCCCAGTAACCCTGAAAGACGTGGCCATACACGCGATGGGTGTTGATGGCGTCCGGGATGACGTGCTTGCCGAAATCGGTCAGGGCGCTGTCCAGCAACTTCAGGATCACCTCGCGCTTGAACAGGTAAATGCCCATGGAGGCCAGGAAAAACTCCTGGTTGCCTTCAATCCCAAGGCTGGCATAGCGGGCCGGGTCAAGCCGCAGGGAATCCAGGAGGGCCTGCTCCTGGGGCTTTTCCACGAAACGGGTGATGCGCTGTTCCGGCCCCAGTTCCATGATGCCGAGGGACTGCGCCTGGCCGCGCCCCACCGTGATGGTGGCAATGGTCAGGTCCGCCCCGTGCTCGACGTGTTCGGCGATCAACTCGCGAAAATCCATGCGGTAAAGCTGGTCGCCGCACAGAATGAGCAGGTGCTCGAAGTCATGGGTGAGAAAATGGAGCAGGTTTTTCCGCACGGCGTCGGCGGTGCCCTGGTACCAGGAGAGGTCGGTCAGAGTTTGTTCCGCCGCGAGAATCTCGACAAAGCCGCCCGAAAAATGGTCGAATTTATAGGATTGGGAAATATGGCGGTGGAGGGAGGCGGAATTAAACTGGGTCAACAAATAAATCCGTTGCAGGCGCGAATTGATGCAGTTGGAAATGGGAATGTCCACCAGGCGGTATTTGCCCGCCAGGGGCACGGCCGGTTTGCTGCGGTCGCGCGTGAGGGGAAAGAGCCGGCGGCCCTTCCCACCCCCCAAGATGACAGAGAGGATGTTGCTCGTATTGACGGACATTCGTATTTTTTGCGTCATGGCTCTGCTCCTGTGTTGTGCCGGAGTATAGCCGCCGCGCGGGCGGGTTCAAAGCCCAAAATTTCATTCCCGGCCAACTTTTTCTTTCAAATCGCCGTCGTCCCCGGTATTGGTTTGTTTACAGCCATTGATGACGACAAGGATGCGCCAGGTCCTGCGGTTGACACTCCTGCTCTGCGCGGGGTGCGCCAACTCGTCTTCCCGCGGCCCCACCCCTCTGCCGCCGTCGGCCGCGCTGCCGCCGCGCGCGGCCCTGGCCGACCCGCCCCCCGCTCCCGATCGGGAATTTCGCGGCCTCTGGGTGGCGACCTTCCAAAACCTGGATTGGCCCTCCCGCCCCGGCCTGGACGCCAACCAGCAAAAAACCGAACTCACCGCCATCCTGGACCGCGCCGTGGCGCTGCATTTGAACGCCATCCTCCTGCAGGTCCGTCCCTGCTGCGACGCGCTCTACGATTCCAAAATCGAGCCGTGGTCGGCCTTTCTCACCGGGAAAATGGGCCTGGCGCCCAAGCCCTATTATGACCCCCTCGCTTTTGCCGTCGCCGAATGCCACAAGCGCGGCCTGGAACTGCACGCCTGGTTCAATCCTTTCCGCGTCCGTGCCCGCGACGACAAAACCCCCGCCGCCCGGAATTACGTCACCAACACCCATCCGGAACTGGTCCGCGCCGCCGGCAATGTTTTAATGCTGGACCCGGCGGACCCGCGCTCGCGGGGCTATTGCCTGGGGGTGATGATGGATGTGGTCCGCCGTTATGACATTGATGGGGTTCACCTGGACGACTATTTCTATCCCTACCCCGGCAAAGACTACAAGCCGGCGGATTTTCCGGACGAGGCGCTGTGGCAGCGCTACCAGAAGGGCGGGGGCAAGCTGGCGCGGGGCGATTGGCGCCGCGACAACATCAACACGTTTGTGCAACTGGTTTATGCGTCCATCAAAAAGGAAAAGCCCTGGGTTAAATTTGGCATCAGCCCGTTTGGCATCTGGCGGCCCGGCCATCCCGCCGAGGTCACGGCCGCGCTGGATTCCTACGACGCGCTTTTCGCGGATTCCCGGGCCTGGCTGGCCAATGGATGGGTGGATTACCTGTCGCCGCAACTCTACTGGCCGACCGATCAAAAGGAACACAGTTTTTCGGCGCTGTTGCAATGGTGGAGCGGGCAAAACACGCGGCATCGCCATTTGTGGCCCGGCATGCAAACTGATGAATGGCCCGGTTTCACGGGAAACCGTGGGGCGGAAACCGCCAAAGAAATCGAGTTGACACGCCGCCAGCCGGGCGCGTCCGGCGATGTGCTCTGGCGGGCCGGCTTTGTCATGCGCAACGCCAACGGCGTGGCTGCCGTCCTGGCCCGGAGCTATCCCGCCCCCGCCTTGGTTCCGGCTTCGCCCTGGTTGGGCCATCTGGCGGCCAGCCCGCCGTTGCTCATCGCCCGCAAAATCGGCCGCGACATCTCCCTCGCCTGGAAACCCGCCGGAGGGGAGCCGGTCTGGCAGTGGTTGGTGCAGGAAAAATTTGGGGAAAACTGGAAAACCGAGATTTTTCCCGCCGCGCAAACCAACCGGTTGTTTCTCACTGGCGACCTGCGGGCCTCGCCCCAGACCGTCGCGGTCACCGCCGTCACGCGGGTCGGCAACCTCAGCGCGCCCGCCGTCTGCAAATTGGGACCGCGCTGACCGGGGTGCCGGTTCCTGATCTTAATCCTGATTCCTCATCACCAATTCGGCGGGAGACGGCCTCTGTCGCGCGGCGTGCGCCTGAGCACGGAGACGATGCTGTTGCGTTCATCGGTCCATTGGAGGACGCGGCCCGAAGGGGGCGGAAGGCCGGCCCGCAGGATGGCCCATTCGATGATGCCATCTTTGTCATACTCGCAACCCAGGCCCAGGCCGCGGGCCAATCCTTGGGCCACCGGCCAAAGTGCCACATGCCCGTTGGTGATATGGACGGCCAGAAGGCCGCCCTCCTTCAGGTGGCTGCGGTAGATGGCGCCGGCCTCGCGCGTCAACAAGTGGGCAGGGATGGCGTCGCCGGTGAATGCGTCAAGTACAATAATGTCGAACTCCCCCCCGGCCTGCTTTTGCAGGGATTTTCGCCCGTCGCCAATGACGACGCCGCAACGGCCCCGCCGCAGATAAGTGAACCAGGCGCGGGCCAGTTTTTCCGCCTGGGCGTCTATTTCGTAGTAAGTGATGGAATCCTGCGGCCGCAGCCAGCGGTTGATGGTGCCGGCGCCCAGCCCGACCACCCCGATGTCGAGCGCGGCATGGGTCCGTTTCATTTCCTCCAGCCATTTGCCGAAGCCGGTTTCCGGCCCGTAGTAGGTGGTGGCCGCCTGGGGATTGGCGCGGTCTTCTTCGGCGTGGATGGTAGTATTGTTGATGAGTTGGTAACGTTGCGTGTGCGGTTCTTTGGTGACGCGCCAGCAACCGTAGAGGGTGCGGGCGCGGGCGACTTCCTTGGCGCGCCCGGAGGATTCCGCCGCCACGGTGGCGCCAAAGGCCACCACCGCCGCCGTGCTCAGGATGGGCCGGATGATTCGCCCGCTCCAACGGAAACCGGCG
Source organism: Verrucomicrobiota bacterium (assembly GCA_049513975.1). Lineage (GTDB taxonomy): Bacteria > Verrucomicrobiota > Verrucomicrobiia > Limisphaerales > Palsa-1400 > JBEKOF01. The sequence goes on from JBEKVM010000007.1 coordinate 8,766, forward strand.
ATGGACAACGTCCCCACGGTCAAAATGGGAAATTCCACCGGCCCGTCGGTGATATGCGGAATGACCAGCACCATCAGCGCGCTGCCCATGGCCCCGCCCGCCGCCGCCGCCGTGTAAAAGCCGTGCGTGTTTTCGTCGCGCGTCTCGGCCAGCCAGACGTGGCAGGCCAGCATGGTCGCGCCCCCGGCGATCAAGAGCAAAACCAGCAGCGAGGCGCTGCGCTTTTCGACGACGAGATGGGAAACGATCAAGGCCAATAGTCCGACCGTGGCGAACGGGCCGCAGGAAGCCCGCCGATTCCCTGAAAAGGCCCAGACGTAAGTGGCGAGGAACAAGGCCAGCGGCAAGGCCCAGGTCAGCGGGCCGGCGCTGGCTTCGAAGCTGAGGAGATTGGTGGTGGCCAGGAGGGTGGCGCTGCTCAGGCCGGGAAGAACCCACCATTGCCAGCGGGTGCGGCCCAGGCCGGCGCGGCCCGGCGGGGAAACGGCGGGAGCGGCCGCGCGGTCGCGCAGGGCCAGGAGGCAGAGGAGCGAACCGCCGGCCGCCCAGGCCCAGTTTTGCACCGTAAGATCAGTGAACGGTTCCACGAGGAATGGATAAGCCAGGAGTCCCGCCAAGGCGCCCGCGTTGGACCAGGCGTAAATGGTGAAGTCGCGGCGATCGGCCTGTTGTTGGTGCAATAACGGGGTGGCGCAGAAAAGGCCCAGGGCCAATCCGGCGAAGGGGAGCAGCGCGGCCAGCGGTTGCAATTCCAGCGGCAGCCATTCCTGCGCAGGCAACGGCGGCGCGAGGGTAAGGAAACCGCTCAAGCCCAGCGCGGCCAGGATTGGATTTCTTATTCTCGCGTCCATCTGGCCGAGCCGCCGGCATCCAAAGTAAGCGCCCAGGACGGCCAATTGAAAAAAAAGAACGGTGCAGCACCAAACCGAGGCGGCCCCGCCAAATTGCGGCAGCAGCCTTTTGCCCGCCATCAATTCGCCTTGAAAAGCCAGACAGGCGGCGGCGGCGGCGATGAGTTTTGGATGGTTCAGCTTCATGCGAAACCCGATCCTGCAGTTTCCACGGCTCCCGCCTGTTTGTCGAACATGGAGTGGGGCGCGCCAATGGCGGTTGCGCGAATGTCTCGACTCCGCGCCGCCGATGGGATAAGTTGAGTCAACGCGTGCGCCATATTTTTAAGAAAGGCCGTCCATGAAAAAATTGCTGCTTCAACTCATGCTTCTCGCCGGATTGATGGGGTGGGGCGCGACGGGTTGCTCGAACCAGGAGATTGACACCGCCAAACTGCAAAACGCTTTTCAATCGGCCACGCCGGAGGTGCGGGCTTATCTGGATCAAGGCGTGGCCGCGATCAAGACCGGCAAGTTCACCGAGGCATTGCCGGCGTTGCAGCGTGCGGCTTACGCCGCGAAAATGAGCGAGGAGCAGCGGCTCATCCTGAACGACGCGATCAGGAAAGTGAAGGCCAAGGCCAAATGAAGGCGGGTGGCGCAAACGGGCTGTTGTTTTCATTGGCGGGTTGGCATTAAGTCTGCTATATTGCTGTAAAGGAGATTCCATAAACATCGTGAAATTAAAACGACCGGGCTTCACCCTCATCGAACTGTTGGTGGTCATCACCATCATCTCGATTCTGGCGAGCATGTTGCTGCCCGCCTTGGGCAAGGCGAAGGAAAAAGCCATCACGATTTATTGCGCCAATAATCTTCATCAAATGGGCCTGGCCATGATGATGTACGGGGATGATTACAACGACCGCCTGCCTTTATCCGCGACGCCCATCAAGACGCCGGGCCTGGGCGGGTGGTTCAACATCCCAACGCCGTGGACGGTGGCGCTGCAAAGCGATTACCAGAACACCAATGTCCTGCGCTGCCCGGCGTTTAGCTCCAAATACCGCCAGTCGGGCTTCAATTACTTCATGGGTTCGCGCGGCTTTACTTTTCTCGAAGGCCTGCCCTCCAGCGTCATTTTGCGCAGCATCAACACGCCCTCCACCTACATTCTGTGCGGGGACTGCAATTATCCCTCCGACCCGGTCAACGCCGACCTGAACAATAACGACGTGGACACGCTGTTCGATCCCGGCCATTCCCCGTCGCCCGTCCACAACAACCGCGTCAACATACTTTTCGCCGACGGGCATGTCCAAACCGGCAAGAAATTCGACCCCGGCACGATGACCTTCTCGGCCAACAGCACGGGGATTTCTTACGACGGCGACTGAGCCCAGGCCGTTTCCACCTCATCCGCCGCCGCCGGTTCCAGGCGCATGGGGCGGTCGTGGTCGAGGAAGGCGGCGCAGACCCGGAAGAAATCGGCCCGGGTGGTGACCCGCCGGATGTCATGCAAAAATGGTTCCGGCGGCTCCATTCCCCCGCCGATAAAGTTCATGAATTTTTTCAGGCGCTGCACCCGGGCCGATTCCCGCGCCTCCGGCGAGGTCTGGGCTTCCCAAAGTTCGACGACGTAGGCCAGCACTTCCCGGCCGGTGGGCAGGGTGGGTGTTTGGCCGCGCTCCTGCTGGCGGATCTGGCGGAAAAGCCAGGGATTGCGAATGACGCCGCGCCCGATCATGAGGCCGCGCGCCCCGGTTTGGGCCAGGACCGCCAGAGCCTGCTCCGGGCCGTGGACGTTGCCGTTGGCCAGCACCGGGCAGGCCAGTTGGCCGGCGGCCCGGGCAATGAGATCGTAACGCACGCCGGGACGATACATCTGCTTGACAGTCCGGCCATGCACGGTGAGGAGGTCCACGCCATGTTTGGCGAAGAGTCCGAGCAATTCGTCAAAACCATCCGCCGAATCGAATCCGATCCGCGTTTTCACGGTGAAGGGAATGGCGACCGCCTCGCGCAGGGCGCCGAGGATGGCGTCTATCTTGGCGGGATCGCGCAGCAGGCCGCCGCCGGCGCATTTGCGATAAACGACAGGGGCGGGGCAGCCCAGGTTCAGATCAATCGCGGCGACGGGAAATTGCTGCAAGGCGCGGGCGTTGCGCACCAGGGCGGGGATGTCGTTGCCGATCATCTGGGCGATGACCGGTCGTCCCGTGGGATTTTGCGTGATGGAATCCAATATATATCTCTCCGGCTTGGAATCGGCGTGGACGCGGAAGTATTCCGTCCAATAGAGATCGGCCCCGCCGTGCCGGGCCATGACGCGCCAGAAGGCCAGATCGGTCACGTCCTGCATCGGGGCCAGGGCCAGGAGCAGGCCGCGGCCGCGGAGCAGGGCCTGGAAACTTTCAGGGGGAGTCATGATGGAATACTCTCAACCGTTTGGTTGAATTGCTCACTGAAGGCTTGTGCGGACACACCTCAAATGAACCATGACCGCATGAGTTTGACAAGCGACCCTCGCGAGTGGGCGGGAATCTGGGCCGGCGTCGCTCCCAACCACGCCTTCGTGGGAACCCCACCCGGCACGCGCCATGATTCTTGTTTGCCTGCGGGAAACGTCACTTTTCCAGGACTGACCCCTCGGGCTTTCACTCCGGGGCTATTTGGTTTCACGGAGCGGGCGGGCGGACTGGTAGAGTTTGATTTCCTCTTGCAGGGCAGCGGCCAGTTGGTCGTTCTTTTGTGCTTGCGCCTGGTTCAGGGCCTTGCGGGCGGTGGCGGCCGCATCGTCATAACGCCCGGCCTCCGCATACGCCGCGGCCAGTGTGCGCAGAATTATGGGATTGCCGCCTCCAGTCAACTGATTGGCCTGGCCGGCCAGGGCGACGGCTTTGGCGCCGTCGCGCAAGGAGGCATCGGAGGCGGTGGCCAGCAACCAGGCCAGCCGGTTCTGGACTTTGAGCAGGCCGGGTTGGAGGGTCAGAGCCTGCTGCCAGCAAGCAATGGCCTCGTTGGTTTGCCCTTTCTGGAACAAAGCCAGTCCCAGGTTGGCTTGAGCATCGGCAAAACGGGGCTGGATGGACAAGGTCTTGCGATAGCAGGCAATGGCTTGTTCCCAATTCCCGCTGTCCAGCAGGTCGTTGCCGAGGTTATACCATCTTTGCGCCGGGTCCGGACTCATGGGGGCCGCTTTTTGGAGGCAGGCCATGGCCGCGTCCAAATCCCCTTTGAGGAGAAGGACTTTGCCAAGGTTATTGTTGACATCGGCATTGCCGGGGGCGATGAGCAAGGCCCGGCGGTATTGGGCGACCGCTTCCTCCAGGCGCCCCTGCTGGAAAAAGGCATTGCCCAGATTGTTAATTATGTTGACAGCATTGGGACTGATTTTCAAGGCTTTGCGGTATTGGGCGATGGCTTCATCCAGGTTGCCGAGGCGGGCCAGTGCCACGCCGAGGTTGTTGCCGGCATCGGCAAAGCCGGGGTTGATTTCCAGGGCTTGTCGGAATTGGCTGACGGCTTCCCCGGCCTCTCCCATCCGGGTCAGCGCGCTGCCCAGGTCGTAATGAGCTTCGGCATCGGCGGGGTTGATGGCCAGGGCTTGCCGGAATTGGAGAATGGCCTCCCCGGCCTCTCCCCGGACGGCCAGCACATTGCCGAGATTGTCGCGGGCCATCCAGCAGCCTGGGTTTCTGGCCAGAGTCGTGCGCCAGAGGGTTTCACTGCCGGCATACTGCCCGCATTGGAGCCAGGTCAACGCGCCGAGGATCATCACCAACCCCGCGCAACACAATGGTTTGAAAAGAGGGTTTTGCCTTGGCACCCAGGCCAATCCGCGCTCCATTCCCGCCGCCGCCAGCGCCAGCGGACCGAGGCTGGCCAGATATTGAAAATGGTCGGCGACAAACGAATAACGAAATGGATAGAGATCAAAAAACCCCAGCGCGGGAAAAAGGGTTCCGGCAAAAAAGAGCAGCGCCACCAGAGGGCCGGCGCCCAGCCTCCGCCGCATCAACCACAACCCCGCCGCGAGGAGCAGCGCCGCGCCGGGAAACAGAAACTGCCACCAGACCGCCCCGCTCACTTCCCAGCGGGGATAAATAAAAATCAGCGGATGCGGCCACGCCAGTTTTCCGAGGTAAAACCAGATGTCCCGCCCGGCGATAAGACAGCGATCCAGGATGGAAAGGGGTGCGATCGCCTGGGCCGTTCCCATGACAATGGTTCGCTCGATCCACGCGGTGAACAATCCCAGGCCAATGCCCGCCACGAAAAACGGCCCCAGCGGCAGGACATCCTCCTTCCACCGCAACTTTTTCCGCTTCCACCAAAACACCAGCAGCAGGGCCGCCGGCAAGGTGGCAATCACCGACTTGGCCAGCAATCCCGCCCCGAACAAGCCGAGCGATCCCAGGTAAAACGCCCCCTTCCTCTCCCGGTCAAACCGCAGATAAGCCAGCGCGCTGCCGACATAGCACAGGCCCGACAGGGTGTTTTTCAGTTCCGACATCCAAGCCACCGACTCGGCCTGCACCGGATGCAGCGCCCAGAGCGCCGCGCCCAGCCACGCCCCCGGCACCTCCAGCCGGCGCAAGACCTTGACCAGCAGCAGGGCGGAGGCCAGATGCAGGATGATGTTGACAAGGTGGTAGCCCGGCGTGGCATAAGCCCAGAGCTTCTGTTCCAGCCAAAAAACGCTGCAAACCAGCGGGTAATACTGCGGCGTGGTCCCGGGTTGGAACCAGATTCTTTCCAGGCCTTTCCAGGACTGCAAGGCCGGCGCGGTGAGATGGGCGTCATCGTCCCAAATAGGCTGCCCGTTCCACGCGGGCTGATAGGCCAGCAGAACCGCGACCAACAGCCCCAGCGCCAAAAGCCAGTCACGCCCGCCAAACATGGGATTCCCGTCCCTGGCGTTCGTGATGTTCGTTGGGGCTTTCATTGCAGCATGAAAGAGGTCGCTCCGTGGCGAACGAATCAGCGCATCAGTCCTGAGAAATTGGCCTTCATTGAGAAAGGGGTGGAATTTTTTAGAGGATAAACGGGATGATGGCCTTGACCCGGGCACGGTAGGGAGGATAAGCGTCGGGAAAGTGCCGCAGCATCAGAGATTCTTCCTGGGTGAGTTTGATCCACAGGCCGGCGCACGCGATAAGAAATCCCAGCCAGCAGCGCAGTTCTCCCCCCGCCATGGCGGTGCCCAAACACATCAAGAGCAGGCCGGTATAGATGGGATGCCGCGCATAGCGGTAAGGCCCGGTTTGAATGAGTTCGTGTCCTTGCTTGAAGGTGACGTCGCTGCTCCAATTGCCGGCGAGGACGCGGCGCGACCAGATCGCCACCAACAACCCAAGCACGCAAAGGACGGCGCCAGAAGCCCGCGCCGGCTCCGTCTGAGGTGTCAGCTCCAGGTTGAGCGGCCAGGGCAGGGCACGGCAGCAAAGCAGAATGTAACCCAGACCGAGCGGGCCGCGATGGGCGAAGTTGGACAAACGGCTTTGCTTTTCCGCCGTGGGCTTGAGCCGCCGCGCGCTAACGATCCAATAAACGACGAAGAGTATCCAGCACAAGATGATCGTTTTGTCCGATGCAGTGATCATAATGAATCCACTCTCACCAGACATGCCGGAAACGTCCCGGCCAGTTCCCGCAATAACTCCGCCACGGTTTTGTCCTGGCCGGGGAGAATGTAATCGGGCGCGATTTCGCAGAGCGGCTGCAACACGAAGCGGCGCAGGTGGGCGCGCGGATGAGGCAGGACCAACTCGGGCGCGGCCACGATTTGCCGGCCAAAGGCGATCAAATCCAGATCCATCACGCGGGGTTCGTTGCGGATCCTTTTGGGAGCGCGTCCGATTTCCTTTTCCAGGGACTGCAACCTGGCCAGCAAGGAACGCGGGGTTTCGGCGGGGCGCGGCGCCAGGCCGGCCACGGCGTTGATGAACCGGGGCGAGCCGGGCGGGCAGTCCACCGGGGTGGTTTTCCAAAGCGAGGAGCGGAGCAGGGGCAGGTCGGAGAGGGATTGCAAGAGGGCGAAGGCGCGGAGGATGTTTTGGCGCGAGTCGCCCAGATTGGAGCCGAGGGCCACGAAGGCCAGGGCGGATTGCCGGTTGCGGATTGCGGATTGCGGGGGAATGGCCATCGGGAATGGCTGTTAGTGCAGTGTTTCAATGAAACTTTTACAGCAATCCCTTGCCCGGCCTGCGGCCACCCTCTCCCCGCAAAACGGGGAGAGGGCAGGGCGAGGGGTGCGTTGTAAAGTCATTTCTGTAACAGTACATTAGTACTGCGATTCTGAATTGCGCCGGGTGGTTGATGCGGGCCGCGCGAGGCGCGGGCCGCGGCACGCGGTGCGCGTGCGCCCTCCGACAAATGCCGTTAGTGCAGCGAAATCTCATGGTCGCTATGCTGGCGCAGGCCCAGCACGTCCTGCATGTCGTAGAGGCCGGGTTTCTTTCCCGCGACCCATTGCGCGGCGCGCAAGGCGCCGACGGCAAAGGTCTCGCGGCTGGAGGCTTTGTGGGTCAATTCCAGCCGTTCCCCCGCCGCGGCGAAAACGACCGTGTGATCGCCCACCACATCGCCGCCGCGCAGGGAGTGCAGGCCGATTTCGGCGCGGGTGCGCTCGCCGACCAATCCCTCCCGGCCATGGCGGAGCAGGCCGGCCAACTGCTGGCGGCGCGCTTCGGCGACGATCCGGGCCAGCGTTTTGGCCGTGCCGCTGGGGGCGTCCTTTTTCAAGCGATGATGCATTTCGATGATTTCCACATCGAATTCCGGCCCCAGCAGTTCGGCCGCCTTGCGTGTCAACCAAAATAAAGCGTTGACGCCGGTGGAGAAATTCGAACTCCACACCAGCGGGATTTGCGAGGAGAGTTGCCGCAGCTCCTTTTGTTCCGCGTCGGTGTGGCCGGTGGCGCCGATGACCATGGGTTTTTTGTGTTCGGCGCAGATTCTGGCCAGCGGAACCGTGCTTTCGTGGAAGGTAAAATCAATCACCACGTCGCCGCCCGCGATAAAATCGCGCAGGTCCTGCCCCAGATCGAACTGGCCGGCGATGGCGAGGCCGGGCATGGCTTCGGCGCAGCGCAGCAGGGCCTGCCCCATGCGGCCCTTGGCGCCGGCAATGATGAGGCGCGTCATTTGGCAAGCAGGCCGTAGCGGGCGAGGGTGGCCTTGAGAATTTCGCGGTCTTTCGGGTTCATCGGAACCAGGGGCGAGCGGTATTCTTCTTCGATTTGTCCCATCATGGCCAGGGCGGCCTTGACCGGAATGGGATTGGTCTCGATGAATAAATCGCGGAAAAGCGGATGGTATTGATCGTGCAATTTCCGCGCCTTGGTGTAATCACCGGCGGCGGCGGCGCGGACCATTTGGGCCACCGGCCGGGGGATGACGTTGGAGGCGACGCTGATGACTCCGTGGGCGCCCAAGGCCATGAACGGCAGTGTCAAGGCGTCGTCGCCGGAGAGGATGGCGAACTGTTGGCCCAGGGCGGCGCGCAACTGGGTGACGCGGACGGGGTTGCCGCCGGCTTCCTTGATGCCGACGATGCGGGGCGTGGCGGCGGCCAGGCGGCGCACCGTGTCCACCGCGATTTCCACGCCGGTGCGCGAGGGGATGCTGTAAAGAATAATGGGCAGCTTGGTGGCGCGGCTGATTTCCAGGAAATGTTGGTAAAGGCCCTCCTGGGTGGGCTTGTTGTAATAGGGGGCGACCTGGAGCGAGGCGTCGGCCCCCACTTTTTCCGCCCCTTTGGTCAGATAGACCGCCTCGTTGGTCGAGTTGGAGCCGCTGCCGCCGAGGACTTTGATCCTGCCCTCCGCAAATTCCACCGCGTAGGCAATGACTTCGATATGCTCCTCATAATCCAGGGTGGCGGATTCGCCCGTCGTGCCGACCGCCACTATGCCATCCACCCCCGCGCGGCATTGCGCGCGGACCAGGCGGCGGAGCGCGTCGGCGTCAATCTCGCCATTTTTGAAAGGGGTGACAATGGCCGTGTAAGTTCCAGTAAACATGGTGGCCCAGCATAAGGTTTAACGCGCCCATTTGCAAAGCAATTGCCGCGACACCCCAAACGCGGCGGCGCGGGTGCAATTCCACTTCCCGGCCTCCTGTCCCCCGTCTTAATCATAATCATAATCATAATCATAATCTCAATCTCCTCCCGGAGGCCGGATTAAGATTAAGATCAGGATTAAGAGCCGGAAAGCGCCGACGCAAAAAGTGCGAAGCCGTCCGTCTTCATGCCGGCGCCAGGATTTTCTGGAAACGGAGGTAGGCGGCGTCCCAGGCGGCGGTGTCGCGCGGCTCGAAAGTTTTTGTGGCGAAGGATCGGCGGGTCAGGGCGCGGCCTTCGGCCAGGGAACGGATCGCGCCCAAGGCGTAGAGTTGCATAATGAGGTTGCCGATGGAGGTGGCTTCCACCGGGCCGGCCACGACCCGGCAAGCGGTCGCGTCGGCGGCGAATTGGTTGAGGAGATGGTTCTGCGAACCGCCGCCGACAATGTGAATGGAGGAGACGGGCCGGGCCGTGACGTGCGCCAAAAGTTCCTTGGTCAGCCGATATTTCAAGGCCAGACTTTCCAGGATCATGCGGGTGAACGCGCCGGCTTCCGCCGGCGCGGTCTGGCCGGTGCGGCGGCAAAAGGCGGCGATGGCCTCCGGCATGTTGGCCGGCGCCTGGAATTCGGCGGCGTCGGGATCAATCAACGCGGCAAAAGGCGGGGCCTGGGCGGATTGGGCGGCGAGGGATTCGTAGCTGGTGTTTTTTCCGGCGGCGTCCCAGGCGCGCTTGCATTCCTGCAAGAGCCACATGCCGGCGATGTTTTTCAGAAAGCGGGTCGTGCCAAAGACGCCGCCTTCGTTGGAAAAATTCGCCTTTTGGCTGGCGGCGGAGATCACCGGCGCAGCCAGTTCGCGGCCGAACACCGACCAGGTGCCGGAACTGAGAAAAACCGGCTCCGCTCCCTCCGCCGGCACGCCCACCACGGCGGAAGCGGTGTCGTGCTCGGCGGGGGCGATGACTTGCAGGCCGGCGGCCCCGGTCTCCGCCGCAACTTCCGCCCGCAACGGGCCGAGCCGGGTTCCGGCCTCGGTGAGCGGGCCGAAGAGGCGCGCGGGCAGGCCCATGGCGGCGATCAACTCGCGGTCCCAGTCGCGGGCGCGTGGATTATATAATTGACTGGTGCTGGCGAAGGAGCGTTCGTTGGCGCGCGAGCCGGCCAGCCAAAAATGGACCAGGTCCGGGATGAAAAGAAGGCGGTCGGCCTTTTCCAAAAGGCGGGCCGGGGAGCGGGCTTCGGCCAGCAATTGGAAGAGGGTGTTGAAAAACATGAACTGAATGCCGGTGCGGCGGTAGATTTCGCCCGCGGGCATTCTGCGGAACGCTTCCTCCTGCATGCCGTCGGTGCGCGCATCGCGATATTGATAGGGCGCGCCCAACAATTTGCCGCCGGCGTCGAGCAAGGCGTAGTCCACGCCCCAGGTGTCCACGCCCACCGAGACGAGGGCGGGGCCGAATTCGCGCGCGGCCTGGGCGAGGCCGGTTTTGATGTGGGCGAACAGGGCCTCCATCTTCCAATGCCAGCCGTCCGCCGTCTTGACCGGATCATTGGGGAAACGGACCAGCTCCCGCAATTCCAGGAGGTGGCCATCGTGGATTCCGGCCAGGACGCGGCCGCTGTTGGCGCCGAGGTCCACGGCCAGGCAGACACGTTTTGTGCTCATGTTCGGGATGGTTTCCGGCGGGCGGCCGTCCGCAAAAGGGTGACAGGTTTGCGCATGGGTCGTGATTTAATTTCCCTAATCCAATGAGCATTAGGCCGGCAAATCAAGCAAAACCAGCCGGTCGGGGGCCGATCACGGCAGCGCCAGTTCCGGCGCGGCCGGGGCCTGGGCCTCCAATTCAATGCTTGACTCCTTGAGGCCCTCCGCGCGGGCGGTGACCCGGATGGGGCCGGCCTGGCGGGTGGACTGGAGGATGGCCAGGCAGAGGCCGTGGAAGGCCTGCCGCTGCGCCGCTTTGTAGTCTTCGTGGCTGACGGGGTTGCCGTTGTCCACGCCGATGATCGAGGCCGGGCCTTGCAGGTCAAAGGACACCAGATTGGTCGCGCCCGGCACGGTCGCGCCCAGACCGTCAACAATTTTTATGGCGAGATGCGCCACATCGCGCGCGTCGGCCGCCAGGCGGACGCGGTCCGGGGTGAGGACCACCGCCGCGGGATCGCCCGCGGTGCGGACTTCCTCCACGCACACTTGCCGGCCGAACTTGTAGCCGACCGCCTTGAGGGCGCCCGCCTCGTAAGGCACATCCCACGCCAGGTGCAGATCGGCGGTGCTGCCGGCCGGTTGCTCCGGCCGGGCGTAGCTGTTCCATCCGCCGGCGGTCCCCTGGCGGGGAAATTCCAGCGACTTGACGCCGAAACTTTTGCCATTCAAAAAAAGTTCCACGGTGTCGCAACTGGTATAGCAAACCACCGGGATGACCCGCCCTTCCTGGCCCGGCCAGTTCCAATGCGGGAACAGATGGAGCATCCAATTGGTCGTCCATTGGCTTTGGTAGAAGTAGTAGTTGTCCTTGGGAAACCCGCAAGTGTTGAGCATGCCGCTGGCGGCGAGTTTGCCCGGCCAGCGCGACTCGCCCAGGTAATCAATCCCGGTCCAGCCGAAGTCGCCGATGACGAAATCGTGGACGCGGATATACTTCCAGAGTTGCTCGGCGCGGATCATGGACAGGAGGTATCCGGGCGGACGCGGGCCGCCGCCTCCCGCGCCAAAACCGGCGCCGCCTGCGCCAAAAGCGCCGCCCAGGGAATAATCACCGCGGCTGCCCACCACCGCGCTTTCCGTGCCGACGACCTTGCGTTGCGGGAAGGCATGGCGGTCGTCGTCGTACATGGTTTCGCGCCGGGTTCCCCAGCGGTCCACGTAGTTATAGCCGACCACATCCAGGAGATTGAGAAATTCGGGCGTGGCGCTGGCCCGGTCGGTGAAAACATTGTCGCACGCGGCGGTGACCGGCCGGGTCGGGTCCTCGCGATGGCAGGTCTCCACCAGTGGGCGCAGGATGTCCGCGCCGTTGGGCCGGGTTTGTTCGCCGATTTCGTTGCCCACGCTCCAGAGCACGATGCTCGGATGATTGCGGTCGCGGTGCAGCATGTCGCTCAGATCCCGCTGCGACCACTCGTCGAAATAGTTCGCATAACCTTGCCGCACCTTCGCGCTTTTCCACTCGTCAAACGCCTCGTCCATGACCAGGAATCCCATGCTGTCAAGCAGATCGAGCAATTCGGGCGCGGGCGGATTGTGGCTCAGGCGGATGGCGTTGCAGCCCATCTCCTTCAACTCCTGCAAACGCCGCGCCCAAACGCCGGTCGGCGCCGCCGCCCCCACCGCGCCGGCCTCATGATGAATGCACATGCCCCGCATTTTCGCCGGCTGCCCATTGAGGAGAAATCCCTTGTTCACGTCATAGACAATTTCGCGGATGCCGAACGGCGTGGTAAAGTCGTCGGCCGCCTGGCCGCCCGATTTGACCACGCTGCGCACGGAGTAAAGATTGGGGGAGTCGGGCGACCAAAGAGCCGGTTGGGCCACATCAAACGTCTGGTCCGATTCCTGGCTGGCGCCGCCGGCGAGGGTTTGGTTGGTTTCCCCGCCCGCCACCACGGCGCCCTTGGCATTCAGGATTTGCGTCAGCAGCGTCAACTCGCGCCGGCCCGGTGAATCGTTTTGAACCTGGGTTCGGACCCGGACAGTGGCCGAGTCGGCGGAAACCTTTGGCGTGGTGACATAAGTTCCCCAATGCGCAACATGCAGGGGGTCAGTGACCGTCACCCACACATGCCGGTAAATGCCGGACCCGGAATACCAGCGGCTGTTGGGCTGGCGCGAGTTGTCCACGCGGACAGCGAGAATGTTGGTTTGGCCGAATTTCAACCAGGGCGTGAGGTTGTATTCAAAACTGATATAGCCGAAGGGCCGGTGGCCCAGAAGCTGGCCGTTGAGCCAGACATCGCTGTTCTGATAGACTCCGTCAAATTCCACGAACACCTTCTTTCCTTGCCAGGCTTCCGGCGCGGTCAAGGCCCGCCGATACCAGCCAATCCCCGTCGGCAGGGAGCCGCCGGAGCCGCCGGTGGGGTCGGTCGCCGTGTAAGGGCCTTCAATGCTCCAATCATGCGGCAAGTCCAATTTTCTCCAGGCGGTGTCATCGAAGGCGGCTTGTTCCGCGCCCGGCGCGTCGCCCTTGTTGAACCGCCAGCCAAAATCCGCGGTGAGACGCTGGCGCGGTTCATCCGCCGCCGTCAGCGCAGCCGCCGCGCCGAAAAGAGCGGCCAGGAGACACGCGCGGAATCCCTTGAAGGGGAGAGATCGGGAGATGATGGAGTGGCGCCGGTTTATTGGTGTTACGGGGTGATGGAACATGGCCTGAGCATGGCAAAAACCCCGTTCCCTGCCAAGCCTCACAAATGCGCAGGTTCAGGGCTGGCGCTCAGTTCTTGAGCAGCCCGGCGAAGGCGCTGCGTTTGGCCCACAAGAGAAACAAAGCCAGCGCCGCGACGCCAATTCCCATCGGCAGCGAGCCATGATCCAGAAAGATGCCGTAGTTTACTTTTTCAATTTGACGGCGAAGCCGGCGACACGGCGGCCGAGGATTTCGCCGGTGGCTTTGTCCGCGTCGTTGGGGGCGACCTCGGGCGATTCCTGGCCGGCCTGCGCCATCACGCCGCTGTAACTGCTCAGGCGGTTGATGCCTTTGTCATTCATGGGCAGGTCCGGCAGGCCGATCCAAATCATCCCATGCTGCATCGCGAAAGTGAAAAAATAATACAACGTGCTGAGCTTGTCGCCGCTCGGTCCGCCGGAAACAGTGAATCCGGCCGCCAGCTTGTCGTGCCAGGCGCCGCCATACCAGCGTTCGCCCGTGGCATCGGCCAGCGCCTTGAACTGCGCCGCCGGCCCGCCCATGTAAGTGGGGCTGCCAAAAATGATCGCGTCGCTGGCGTCCAGTTGCGCCAGCACGGCCTCGTTTTTGTAGCGGCCCTTGGCGATGTCGTCGCCGCTGATGGCGATGAGATTGGCCTTTACCCCGGCCACCGAAGCGGCGCCCCGGTGGACGGCCTCCGCCAGTTTGGCGGTGTGGCCGGTGCCGGAGAAGTAGATGATGGATACGGTGCTCATATTGTTTTTTCGTTTTATTGTTTTAGATGGTTTCAGTTCAAGTCAAATAAAAGGACTTGCGACGGTTTGGCCGCGCTCAATTCCAGCAAAGTTTCTTCGCTGACGGCCGCGGCATCGCCGCCGGCCAGTTTTTTGCCATTCAACAACACTTCACCTTCTGCGACGTGAACCCAGGCATGGCGGCCCTTCGCCAGCTTATGGGCAACTTTATTGCCGGTTTCGAGTATGGCAAGCCAAAGATCGGCGTCCTGATGAATGGCCATCGAACCGTCGCGGCCCGTCTTGCTCGTGACCAGGCGCAGCGTTCCGGGGGGCGCATCCGCCAGCGACCTCTCCGCGTAGCGCGGCGTCACCCCGGTGCGGTCCGGTTGAATCCAGATTTGGAGCAGATGCACCGCTTCGTCCTTCGACGGGTTGAATTCGCTGTGCTCCACCCCCGTGCCGGCGGCCATGTATTGCGCCTCGCCCGCGCGGATCACCCGCCCGTGCCCCATCGAATCCTTGTGCTCCAGCGCGCCGCTGAGGATGTAAGTAATGATTTCCATGTCGCGATGGGGATGCGTGCCGAAGCCCATCCCTGGCATGACCAGGTCATCGTTGATGACGCGCAAGCTGCGGAAGCCCATCCATTTTGGGTCGTAATAATCCGCGAAGCTGAAGGTGTGATACGTGTCCAGCCAGCCGTGTTCGGCGTGGCCCCGTTCGTTTGCTCTTCTAATTTTCATCATGCCACCACTCTGCCACACCCCCGGAGGTTCTGTGAAAGACCAAGTTTCTTGACTCACCATAACCAAAAGGCATAGTGGGTGTCCAGATTGGTGCTGATACGAGACACGCCGGACTCCTTTCGCTAGAGGAGGAAATCGGGTAGTGGGTCAGGTTGAATGATCCCGCTTGCTTTACAGGAAGCAGGATGGTTCAATTTTGCGACAGCGCGGGATATGAATCTGCCAATTCTTGAGAAATTAAAAGACGGCGAGAAATTCGATTTTTCGACCCTTGCTGATAATTATGAACAAACCCAAGAATACTGGGATTGGTGTTGGAGTGAAAAGTCAAAACCAGGGCGATTCCAGATTCCTCAAGTAATTTTGGACGATGATCCGATTCTTTTGCCTACCAATCTCAAGCAAACCGTCAATTGTTCAGCACATCGCCGGTTCTTCGACAGCCAGCTATTTCTTTTCACAGAAACCGGGTTAATACCGGCCCAGGACAATCTTCTGAGAGACTCATTCAGAGCTACCCTAAAAGAGATCAGGGCTAACGCATCCGTGAAGCTGGCTGGACAACCCAGAATTGTGTTTACTGGGGGCGGATATGGGAGCGGAAAGACATCCATAGTGACGCAATTAGCCAGATGGAAGCAACTACCTATATCTCCAGAAAATACGGTAAACGCGGACATTTTCAAACAACTCATCCCGGAATACAACCTGGTTAAAGCAGTCGGAGACGCGCGGGCCAGTGCCACCGTACATCGGGAAAGCGTCATTCTGGCCGACGAGCTTTTGAGATCTCAAATTGAGCAGAAACGCTCTTTTATCTTTGACTCCTCGATGGCTTACAAGCCGGAAACAATGGAGCGTATCGAGTTTGCCAAGAAGAACGGGTATTTTTTGACAATGATTGGAGTTCTGACCCCGTGGCAGAACGCCTTTCAATTCGCCATGAACAGGGCCAGAATATCACGGCGATTTCCCGGTAGCGACAAATTCTTGGAATCACATCATCTTTTCAATCAGGTATTTAGAGATTATTTTGATCTTTTTGATGAAATAAAAATATTTGCAAATTTGGGGAAATTGAGCGACATTATGCTCGTGGCGGAGAAAAAATCAGGAGAAAAGCTTGTCACGACAACCCCCGACGTGCTTAACTCTCCTCCTTTTATGCCCGATAAGGCATCTAAAGACTTATGAAAAACTCACTACTCGGGAAAAATATAGACGAGGTTTGCGGCGCTCCACCCGGCGCGTTTGAAAGATTTGTAAAAGAAAAGGAAGCATATCTGGAAGCCCTGGAAAAGGAGCGAAAAGACCGAATTCGTGCTTCCCAAAAAGGAAATCAAGAACTGGCTTTAGCGGCGTAACCTGTTGATTTTTAAACCATTAGGCGCTGTCTTCTGACGGCGCCTTTTTATTTTTGGAATAAGCTTAATGATGTGTTCCAAGGTCTAAAGATGATCGGAATCAATCACCCACTACCGCCAGCACCAATCTGGACAGCCACCAGGCCAAAAGGCATACTTGGCCCCGCATGGAACTGCGCCATCTCCGCTATTTCATCGGCGTCGCGGAAGAAGAGAACGTCTCCCGCGCCGCCTTGAAACTGCATGTCTCGCAACCGGCCCTCAGCCGCCAGGTCCGCGATCTGGAGGATGAGCTGGGCTTTTTGCTGCTCACACGCAGCGCCAAGTCGGTGCGGCTGACCGAGGCGGGCCGCGCCTTTTTGACCGAAGCCCGCGCCGTGCTCCAGCGCGCGGAGGAGGCGGTGAAAACGGCCCGCGCCATCGCCACCGGCGCACGCGGCGAACTGCACGTCGGCTACGCGCCCTCCCTCACGGCCCGTTTTCTGCCGCAGACCCTGCGCGCCTTTCAGGCCCGGTCGCCCGGTGTCCGCGTCAAATTGCATGATTTCTCCACCGAGGAAATGCTGGCCGGCTTGCGCGACGGCAAATTGCAGATCGCCTTCGTCGTCCGGCTGCCCGTCCTGTTGCGCGGACTGCGCTTCGAGGACCTGGCGCGGGACGCATTCTGCCTTGCCGTGGCCCCAAAACATCCCCTGGCCGGGCGGCGCACCGTGAAGCTGGCCGAGGCCGCCCGGGAGCCGCTCGTCACCTACAGCCGCAAGGATTATCCCGACGCTCACGAAAACCTCGCCGCCATGTTTGCCGCCGTCAAAAGCAAACCGCGCATCGCGGAGGAGCACGACAGCGTCAGCAGCCTGATCGCGGCGGTCGAAGCGGGCAACGGTGTGGCCATCGTGCCGCAATCCCTGGCTTGCACGGCGGGACCGCGCTTGAAGCTCATTCCCTTCTCCCCCGCGCCGCCGCCCCTGGTGGTGGGCGCGGCCTGGGCCGGTCACGGACTGACCGCCGCCGCCGGACAATTTTTGCAATGCGCCCGGGAGACTTTGTCGAAGAAATGATGCCGGCTTGAACAAATAAGTCTTGGTTGGGCCGGGCAAGGCAACGCAGGGCGAGACTCCCTGTCCGCCGTCCTGTCCGCCGTAGGCTCGGCGAAGGTGGAAGCCTCGGCGAAGGAGGACGTCAAGCCGTGACCTTGCCCTTTTTTTGCATTCTGCATTTTGCATTCTGCATTTTGCATTTTGCATTCTGCATTTTGCATTCTGCATTCTGCATTCTGCATTTCCCATTTATTGCCCTTGCCAATGGCGCGACGGCGGATTACAACGAATTTCAAGTTTACGCCTATGTTCATTTTCTTCGGCTGCATTGTCGGGTTTGTCGCGTGGTTCCTCGTGCGCTATCTGGCCGGCGGCATTTACACCGTCAATCAAAATGAACGCGCGGTGAAAACCAGCTTTGGCCGCGCCGAACGCGTCGGCTCGGCCACGACTTTGGACGACCCCATTTCCGAAAGCCTCGAGGCGGGCGAGCGCGAACGCTACTGCTATCCGCAAGTGCGCGTCATCCAGCCCGGCGGCCCCTACTTCAAGTGGCCGTGGGAAAAAGTCTATAAGGCGCCCATTGCCACCCAGATCATGAACATGGCCTACGACCCGGAGGATCCCGGTGCCAACAACCAGGGCTCCTTCCTCGAAGCCGTCACCAAGGACCAGCTCAACACCGGGCTGAAGGGCCAGATTCGCTACCGGGTTTCCGAGAAAAACCTCTACGCCTTCCTCTTCGGCGTGAAGCGGCCCATTGTCCACGTCATGGGCTATTTTATTTCGGTGCTGCGCGAACGCATCGCCAATTTTGAAGCGCCCGCCGCCGCTTCCTCCAACCAACCCGGCGCGCCCCCGGTCATCGGCATTTCCATCAACGATCTCCGCAAAAACCTGCCCGACATCAACGGCCACATGGACAGCGAGTGCGCCTCCTCCGGGGCGCGTTATGGGATGACCCTGGACGCCTCGCTCATCACCGGCATTGACCCGCCGGCGGAGGTGGAATCGGCCCTGGCGGCCATCAACACCGCCTACAACCAGGTTTCTTCCGACATCAGCCTGGCCCAGGCCGCGGCCGATCAGAAACTGGTGCAATCCCATCGCGCCGTGGAAATCGAAACCCTCAAGGCGCAGGCGGAGGTCGAACCGCTTACCGCCGTGGCGGCGCAATTGCGGCAATTGAAGAACAGCGGTCCGGGCGCGCTGGGCGCTTATATTCGCAACGTCCGGCTCAAATTGTTCAGCCAGGCGCGGCGCGTGATTTTGGAGGCCCCGCGTGAGTAGATTTTTCATCGCCGCCGTCGCCACGTTCTTCGTCATGTTCGTGGTCGAGCCGCTCGTCCTGGGCCTGGCCCGTCTTTTGGGCTTTTACGCCATTGTCGGCGAGCGCCAGTGCAAGGTCTATATGCTTTTCGGCAAGGTCATGGCCGTGCTGGACGAACCGGGCCTGCACTTTCTTTGGGCCAAAATGGGATTGCGCGCGCCCATCGTCAACTTTCTGGGCCGCTGCCACGACATTGATTTGCGCCTGGACCAGGAATACATCCGCAGCACCCCGGTCAATTCCGAGGAAGGCGCGCCCATGGGCATCGGCATCTGGTACGAAATGCAAATCAGCGATCCGGTGGCCTACCTCTTCAAAAACGCCGACCCGCGCGGCTCGCTCGCCGCCAACATCAGCAACTCCACCGTGCGCTGCCTGAGCAACATGAAGCTGGCCGACATGCTGGAAAACCGCCACGTCATGAGCCAGACGGTGCGGGAGGAGGTTTCCGCCAAGTCCCTCGAATGGGGTTACCGCCTCGGCTCCATCTATATCCGCAAAGTCCATTTCCGCGATGCCGCCATGATCAAGGGCATCGAGGCCAAAGTCGTCAATCGCCTGCGCCAGGTCACTTCCGCCATCAAGCAGGACGGGGCCAATCAGGTGAGCATCATCACCAGCACCGCCGAGCGGCAGGCGGCCATTGAGTTCGCCAAAGCCGCCGCCCTGCGCCCGGAAATTGTCGGCGCCGCCCTGGAAAAAATTTCGCAGGACCCGGAGATTGCCCGCGCCATGTTCGAGATCCTGGAAACCGAAAAAATCATCGAAGGCCAGGCCGACATCACTCTGGTGCCCAAGAATGGCGAGTTGCTCCCGCAAATTCTGGCCGCGCGGGAACTCGGCCCTGCCGCGAAACCGGCTTAACCGCTTATTTTACGCCCCGAAAAGTGGCATTCAAGATGAACCATTCCAATTGCCTGCTTAAACACTTTTTTCAAATGGTGCCGGCCCTTTTCGCGGCCATTGCCTTGACGGGATGTTTAGATCTTTTTATTGATGCACGCACCTATGATGTGTCTTCTAATCCAGCATGGTGGGGTGAATTACACCGGGGCGAAATTGTGGCCTTAAATGAAGACACTCTCTTAGACCGAAGCAGACTCACACTGGGAGCGGTTAAGGATACGGACACCTATAATTCTCAACAACTGTTTGGTGGCCCGATCACGGTTGACATGTTCAAAGCCAATCCCGGGAAATACTGGGAAGACCTGCATTTGCTTAAAAAGGGAACGAGGTTTCGGTGTATAAGGCTCGAACGCTGGTATACATTTAATGCAAGCGGTTATTGCATCAGCGCAGAAATTCTTGATGGAGAATTAAAAGGCAAAATTGTTGGCATCTATCCATTTGGTGGTGAGCCGGACAAGAAAGGGAGCCTGAAATTAAAGCCGGCTTCGTTGGTGCATCCGGTGGAACAGTAGGCTTCAGTCATCCTGCCGCTTGACATTAGTATCATTTTTGATACAGCTTTTTCGAGAACACCTGCCAGACCATGAATAAGAAAAAGCATCGGGGAAGCGACTTCCGGGATTTTCTCGCGGAAGAGGGGGTGTTGGAAGAGTTGGAAGCGCGCGCGCTCAAACGCGCCGTCGCCCTGCAACTGGCCAGGCTCATCGAACAAAAGTCCCTCTCCAAAGGCGACATGGCTCTGAGAATGAAGACCAGCCGCGCCGCCGTGGACCGCATGTTGGACGGTTCCAATCCGTCCATGACATTGACGACCTTGGAAAAAGCAGCCCGTGCCTTGGGCCAGCGCATTAAATTGGAACTGGTGCCGGCGTGAGGAGTTGCTCCCGCAAATTCTGGCCGCGCGGGAAAACAGGTTGCCGAACTCAAAGTGAGACTGTAAATTCCTCGCATGAGCAAAGTCGAGATTCTTGCAGAGCTCCCTCGGTTGAGCGCAGGCGACCGCGCGCAACTTTTTGCCCGTCTCGCGGAATTGCATGAGGCCGACCTCATCACTGGCGATGAACCCACGCCCGCCGAGCGCAAGATCTTGGACGAGGCCCTCGCGGCCTTCGAGCGCGACGGCAATCCCGGCGAGCCTTGGCGGGATGTGCTCCTGCAAGTTCGTCAATCACGCCAATGAAGTGGCGCGTCTCCATCCGCCCCGAGGCCGATGGCGGATCTTGTTCGGGCGCGGGAATGGTACGAGGACCGCTGCGCCGGCTTGGGAGATGAATTCCTCGTTGCGGTCGCTGAAACCTTGGTGCGACTCGAAGACGCCCCGGAAATCTTCCCATTTTACTACCGCGGATTTCGCCGCGCGCTCACCCGCCGCTTTCCTTACAAATTATTTTTCCGAATCGAAGGCCACGCAGTCATCGTCTGCCGCATTCTCCACGGAGCTCAAGATCATCAGCCGGAGCTCGGTGAGTAATCCGGCGGCGACCATCGGTTTGCGGTGAACCATTACACGATACGTAAGAAATCCCACTGCGCCCAAAACTTTGTCGCGGCGCGCAAAATTTTTGACAAAACGCCCGTTCTCGGCCAGGATTTGCAGAACCTCGCGGTTTTCACGCCGCGTTTAGGATGTTGATGGAAGACAAAATCCCAACAAATCAATCCGGTCCCTTGCCGCGTCCGCCCGTCCCGGAGACCGCCACTCTGCCGCCGCCCCGCCGGCGGTTCGGGCCGGGCTTCTTCATTTTCATTGTCATCGTGCTGGCCGCCATCGCCGCCGCCGCCTGGTATTATGTCCGTTTCATCGCCCCCTACGAAACGACGGACGACGCTTTTATTGAAAGTTACGTCACCTTTGTCAGTCCGCGGATTTCCGGCCAGGTGCAAAAGTTGCTGGCGGCGGACAACCAGCGTGTCAAGGCGGGGGACGTGCTGCTGGAAATAGACCCGCGCGATTACCAGACGCTGCTGGACCAGGCCAACGCCGATCTCGCCACCGCCAACAGCCGCGTCCGCCAGGCCGAAGCCCTGGTCAATGTTGACCAGGCCAAGGCCGATGAGGAAACCGCCGCCATTGTCGCCGCCCAGGCCGCCGCCGATCGTGCCCAGGCGGACCGCCTCCGCTACGAATCGGTGCAAAGCCAGGCCGTCTCCCGCAGCCAGCTTGATCTCGCCAAGGCACAGGCCAACTCCGGTGCCGCCGAGGTGGAGGTGGCCCGCAACAAAGCCAGGGCCGCCGTCGCCCAAGTGGACCTCGACCGCGCCGACGTCCAGACCGCCCGCGCCCAGGTGCAACAGGCCCAGGTGCGGCTGCAACAGGCGCAATTGCAGCTTTCCTACACCACCATCCTGGCCCCTCGGGATGGGCGCGTCACCCGCCGCACGGTGGAGCAGGGCGCTTACGTCCAAACCGGCCAGGCCTTGCTGGCCCTGGTGCCGGACGACCTCTGGGTGGTGGCCAATTTCAAGGAGACCCAACTGGAGCGGATGCACCCCGGCCAGGAAGTGTTCATCCGCGTGGACGCTTATCCGCAGCACCAATTCCACGGGAAGGTGGACAGCCTCCAGGCCGGGGCCGGGGCGCGCTTCAGCCTGCTGCCGCCCGAAAACGCCGTGGGCAACTACGTCAAGGTCGTGCAACGGGTGCCGGTGAAAATTATTTTTGACGAACCGGTTGACTTGTCCCAATTCAACCTCGCGCCGGGCCTGTCCGTCCAACCCAAGGTGAGGGTGCAATGAGCGAGCAGTGGCGTCCCCGTGTCAATCCCTGGTGGATCGCGGCGGCGGTGATGCTGGCCACGTTCATGGAAGTGCTGGACACTTCCATCGCCTCCGTCGCGCTGCCTTACATCGGCGGGAACCTGGGCGCGACCCTGTCGGAAGCGACCTGGGTGCTGACCAGCTATCTGGTTTCCAACGCCATTGTGCTCCCGGCCAGCGGCTGGCTTTCGCGCTATTTCGGCAGAAAACGGTTTTTGATTTCCTGCATCATCATTTTTTCGGTTTCCTCCTTTCTCTGCGGGGCCGCCAACAGCCTGCCGATGCTCATTGCCGCGCGCGTCCTCCAGGGCGCGGGCGGCGGCGCTCTCCAGCCGCTCGCCCAGTCCATCATGCTGGAAAGCTTTCCCCCGGCCAAACGGGGCACCGCCATGGCCGTCTATGGCGTCGGGGTCGTCTGCGCGCCCATCCTGGGGCCGACGCTGGGCGGCTGGCTGACCGATACCTGGTCCTGGCGCTGGGCCTTTTACATCAACATCCCGGTCAGCATCGTCGCGGTGTTTATGATCTCGCTCTTCGTGGACGACCCGCCCTGGATTCGCCGGGACAAGCCCGGACGAATTGACACCGTTGGCATCGGCTTCATGACCCTCGGCCTGGGCACGCTCCAAATCCTGCTGGACCGGGGGCAGGAAATGGATTGGTTCGGCTCGCTTTGGATGCGATGGCTGGCCGGAATTTCCGCGGGCTCGCTCTTGTTTTTTATATTTTGGGAACTGCGCGTTGACGACCCGATTGTCAACCTGCGCATTCTCAAGAACCGCAACTTTGCCGTGGCCTGCGCCTTGTTTTTTCTTTTCGGCGCCGCCATTTACGGATTGGTCACCATGCAACCGCTCTTTCTCCAAACGCTGCTGGGCTACACCGCGCTGGAGGCCGGATTGACCGTCACGCCGCGGGGCGTCGGCGCCTTTTTCGCGCTGTTCGTGGTGGGGGCGTTGATCGCAAGGCTGGGCGGGCGAAGGCTGGCGGCCTTCGGTTTTATCGTCTTTTCCCTGAGTGCGTTTCTTTTCAGCCGGCTCTCCTTGCAAATGGCCCGCAGCAACATTATTCCCCCCAATATCATGAATGGTTTTGGCGCCGGCTTCATTTTTGTGCCCTTGACCACCGTCGGCCTGGCCACCTTGCGCAACGATCAAATCGGCAATGCCGCCGGCATCCAGAACCTGGTGCGCAACATCGGCGGCAGCGTCGGCATCGCCATTGTCGCCACCATGCTGGAGCGCTTTGCCCAGGCGCATCAGGCCTTTATGACCGCCCCCGTCTCCGCCTTAAACCCGATTTACCTGCAAAAACTCGGCCGGGTGCAGGGCGCGCTCCAATCCCATTTCAGCCCGGCCGACGCCCGGCTGCGGGCCGAAGGCCTGATTTATAACATGGTTCACCAGCAAACCAGTTATTGGGCGTTCATTGAACTGTTCTATGCCTTTGCGTGGCTGGGCCTCGCCTGTGCTCTCGCCGTGTGGCTCCTCCGCGAAGTCAAGCCGTCCGGCCCAGGCTTCGCCGCCCACTAATGCTCTGACCCATGAAACGAGTCGTTGTCATCGAACGTGAATTCGGCGCCGGCGCCGGCGCCATCGCCGCCGGGGTCGCCCACCGGCTGGGCTGGAAACTGCTCGACCACGCCCTCACCGGGGAAATTGCCCGGCTGGCCAAAGTCAGCCCCGAAGCCTGCCAACAGAGCGAGGAGCGCGTGGATCCCTGGCTCTACCGCCTGGCCAAAGTCTTCTGGCGCGGCAGCCACGAGCGCAGCGTCACCCTGCCCGATGCCGATATTGTTGACGCCGACCGCCTCATCCATCTCACCCGGCAAGTCATGGCGCAGGCGGCCCTGGAGGGCCAGTGCGTCATCGTCGGGCGCGCCGCCGCCTACTTCCTGCGGGATCGCCCCGATACTCTCTGCGTCTTCCTCTACGCCCCGCCCGATTTCAGATACCAGCGCGTCCTGGCCGAAGTCAAAAATGAAGCCGAGGCCCGGCATTTGATTGACACCGTGGATCAGGAGCGCATCGCCTTCATCCGCCATTACTATAAAGCCGAGTGGCCTTCGCGTCAGCTCTATCACGCCATGCTCAACACCGCCGCGGGCGTGGACGCCACCGTCGAAACCATTCTCAGCCTCATCGCCGCCGCCAACCGGCGCGAGGCCCCCGCCCCATGATTTCTTTCCCGCGCCCCATTCCATTTCTGCTGGCGGGCCTGTTGGCCGGCTGCGTCGTCGGGCCGGACTATCATCCGCCCAAAACCGCCCCGCCGGCCCAATGGGCGTCGCCCCAGGCGGGCGGGGAAACCAACCTGCCGGCGGCCGGGGCCGCCTGGTGGAAATCCTTTCACGACGCGGAATTGGATTCGCTCGTCGTTCGCGCCGCGCAGTCAAACCTAAATCTTCGCGCCGCCGTGGCGCGCGTCCGCGAAGCCCGCGCCGCTGCCCGCGTCGTCGCCGCGGGCAGCTCCCCGGCCTTGGATGTCGCCGGCTCCTATGAGCGCAACCGTTTCAGCGCCAACGGAGTTTTCCCCTTCCCGCCGGGAGCACCGCTGGATGCCGATGTCTATCAAGCCGGTTTCGACGCCGCGTGGGAACTGGATGTCTTTGGCGGCACGCGCCGCGCCAGCCAAGCCGCCCGCGCCGAGGTGGCCGCCGCCGAATTTGGCCGCCGCAATTTGTTGGTCACCATTTTTGCTGAAGTGGCCCGCAATTACGTCCAGGCCCGCGCCTTCCAGCGACGCCTGGCCGTGGCCGATGAAAACATCAGCGCCCAGGAACAAATCCTCGCCTTGACCCGCGACCGCTTCGCCAAGGGATTGACCGGCGAATTGGACGTGCAGGAAGCCGATGCGCTCCTGGCCACGACCCGGGCCCAGGCCCCGGTTTTTGAAACCGGCTTCCGGGATTCGGTTTATCAATTGGCGCTGCTGCTCGGACAGCCTCCGGGCGCGTTGCTTGAGGAACTGACCAACGCCGCCCCCATTCCCGCCGCGCCCCCGGCCGTGCCCGTCGGCCTGCCCGCGGACCTCCTCCAGCGGCGTCCCGACGTGCAGCAGGCGGAACGGCAACTGGCCGCGGCCACCGCCCGCGTGGGCGCGGCCGTCTCCGACCTTTATCCAAAATTCTCATTGACAGGAGACGTCGGCCTGCAAAGCATCAGCCCCGGCGACTGGTTCAACGCCGGCAGCCGCTTTTGGACGGCCGGCCCCACCGTGCAATGGCGGATTTTCGACGCCGGCCGCATCCGCGCCAACATTCGCGTGCAAAACGCCCGCGTGGACCAGGCGCTGGCGGCCTATGAGCAATCCATGCTCGCCGCCTTCACCGATGTGGAAACCGCGCTGACCGCCTATGCCAGGGAACAGACCCGCCGCCAATCCCTCGCCCACGCCGCCCAGGCGGGCGAACAGGCGGTGGCCCTGGCCCGGGACCTTTATCAGCACGGCCTGGCCGATTTCCTGCGCGTGCTGGAAGCGCAGCGCTCCCTCTACCAAAGCCAGGACGCCCTGATCGAAAGCGACCGTGCCGTCTCCTCCGATCTAATCGCCCTCTACAAGGCCCTGGGCGGCGGCTGGGAGCCATAGCTTTGCCCTTCTTTGTGCCTTCACGGGCAACCGCAAGGAAGCATTGGGGTCACATCTAAACATTCTACATTTAAAGGAAGCATTGGGGTCACATCTAAACATTCTACATTTATGCGCAAGGAAGCATTGGGGTCACATTCCCATCGCGCCCAAAGGAAGCATTGGGGTCACATTCCCATCGCGCCCAATGGGTCTGATTGACGCCATTCCGTCCGCCTGACAGATTGCCGCCGTGAAAGCAGCATTTCCCGAACCCGAAATTGTGACGCACAAAGGCAAACCCGTCACCGTCATCATTCCCATCAAGAATTACGAAGAACTGTTGGAGCGAGTGGAGGACGCTGACGATATGGCTTGGCTCAAGCGTGCCCGCCGCAAGCCGCTCCACTACCGCCCGCTTGAGGATTACCTCGCCGAACACAATCGCAGTGTGCGTGTCAACCGCGTCCGTCATCGCCGCGAGGTGTATCGCGGAACGTGGTCTGAAAAGTTCCGCAATCCCGCAGATGAATTGGCGTGTCTGCATCCGCCCAAGGGCAATGATGATTTCAAGCTGCTCAAAAGTCAAAAAATGGGACCAACTTCATTAGCTCCCATAAGTGCCGAGAGACGATTTTGCCCACCTTTCCAAATTCCTTGACCCCGGTCATTCTTGCCTACCGGGGCCGCAGCGCGCTGGCAATAATTGCCACCTTGGACCCCCCGCACCCCGCCAAACACCCCGCAGCACAAGGCTTTCCTCCGGCTGGCATGTGGGCTGCTAAGAAGGAGAAAGCTCGTGAGCCATGATAGACGCCTTATTCAATCAGCCCACTTATGTGGCCGCCAAAAAGATGCTCGACGCAACCGTCCTGCGCCAGGAAGCCATCGCCAGCAACTTGTCCAATTTGGAAACCCCCAATTACAAGCGCCTGGACGTCGCGCCGTCCTTCGAAGCGCAATTAAGCCAGGCGGTGAAAAACGGCGACCCAGCGCAAATTGCCGGCCTACAGCCCAGTCTGGCCGTGGACCGCTCGGCCGTTTCGGGACGCAGCGACGGCAACACCGTCACCGTGGAATCGGAGATGTTGAAACTCAACCAAAACACCTTTGAAGACGCGCTGGAAACGCAGTTGATCAGCGCCTCGCTGGCCAAAATGCGGCTGGCGATCACCGGCAAGTAACCCCATTGAATTATGATCAGCCTTCTCCCCGGCATCAACAGCACCGCCGCCGCCCTGGACGCCGAGCGCATCCGCATGGACGTGGTTTCGCAGAACATCGCCAACGTCAACACCACCAAAGGGCCGGACGGCAAGCCTTATCAGCGCCAGCAAGTGGTGTTCGCTTCCGTGCTGCGCGCCCAGCAGGAGGGGGAAGCGGCCGGCGCGCAACAAGTGCAAATCGCCCGCATCGAAAACGACCCCCGCCCGCCGCGCCTGGTCTATATGCCCGGCCATCCCGATGCCAATGAACACGGCATGGTGGCCGTGCCGGACATCAACATCCACGAGGAAATGGTGGACATGATCACCGCCTCCCGCACTTACGAGGCCAATCTGGCCGTGGCCAAAAACGCCCACACCATGGCCATGGCCGCCCTTTCCATCGGCAAACATTGATAACCCCCGCACCTTATGGACCCGCTCGGCGCACTGAAGATGGTTGGCCTTCCCGATATGGGAAGCCAACTGGCCAGTGCCGCCCAGCAAGCCGGCGCCACCCCGAAAATCTCCATTCCCGACCTGCAGCAATTGTCTCCCGGCCTGGACCTCACCGCTCCCGCCGCCACCCCGACCTCCGGTTCCGCCTCCTTTTCCAATGTCCTGGGCGGCTTCATCCAGGAGGTTTCCGACAAACAGGCCGCCGCCAGCGACGCGGTGACCGGTTTGCTCGGCGGCAAAAATGTGTCCCTGCACCAGACCATGATTTCGATGGAGGAAGCCAGCGTTTCCTTCCAGCTCATGGTGGAAGTGCGCAACCGCCTGCTCGACTCCTACCAGGAGCTGATGCGCATGCAGGTCTGATTTCCTAAGCCAGCTTTGTCATGAATAAAAACATCTCCCAACTCCTGCAGCAACTGACCGGCATCTGGAAACAGCTCGGCCTCAACCAGCGCCTCAGCCTCCTCCTCGCCACCCTGGCCGTCCTCGGCGGGCTGGCCGGCCTGGCCTTTTGGTCCAGCCGCGCCGAATATTCGCTGCTCTATGGCAAACTGGACGAAGGCGAGGCCGCCAAAGTCATTGCCGCCCTCGACGAGGCCAAGGTCCCCTACCAGATCAGCCGCGGCGGCGGCGCCATCCTCGTCCCCTCCGACAAGGTTTATCAGGTGCGCATGCAAATGGCCGGCAAGGGCATTCCCCGCGGCGAAGGCGTCGGCTTCGAGATTTTCGACAAGGCCAATTTCGGCATCTCCGATTTCGTCCAGCGCGCCAATTACACCCGCGCCGTCCAGGGCGAACTGGCCCGCACCATCAGCCAGTTGGACCAGGTCGAATCCGCCCGCGTCATGATCGTCATGCCGGAAAACCGCCTCCTCACCGACGCCCAGCGCAAACCCACCGCCTCCGTCTTTGTCCGCGTCAAGGGCAGCGGCCAGTTGCCCGCCTCCGCCGTCAATTCCATCCGCTTCCTCGTGGCCAACAGCGTCGAGGGCTTGCAAGTCAACAATGTTTCCGTCGTGGACAACATGGGCAATGTCCTTTCCCAAAACGATGACAACGATTCCGTGGCCGGCCTTTCCAACAACCAGCTCACCGCCCGCCGCAACTTCGAGCAATATCTCTCCAAAAAAGCCGAGGGCATGCTCGAAAAAGTCCTCGGCCCGGGCCAGGCCGTCGTCCGCGTTTCCGCCGAGATCAACTGGGACACCACCACCCGCACCGAGGAGAAATTTGACCCAGACGGCCAGGTCGCCCGCACCACCACCATCAACGACGAGGACACCGACACCGCCACCGCCCTCGCCGGCGGCGCGCCCGGCTCCGGGGCCAACGCCGCCGCCAATCCCGACAACGGCGGCACCAACGCCCCGGCCCCCGTGGCCGCCGCCCCGGTAAACAGCAGCCGCACCCGCAAAAAAGTCACCAACAGCAGCTACGAAATCAACAAGATCACCAGCAACGTCATCGAGGCCGCCGGCGGTTTGAAACGCCTCTCCACCGCCGTCTTCGTTGCCCAGCGCTTTGAAGGCCAGGGCGCCGCCCGCAAAGCCGTGCCCCGCACTCCCGGCGAAGTCGAAGCCTTGAAGCGCATCGTCCAGGGCGCCCTCGGCATCCAGACCGCCGGCGACTCCGTCCGTCAAGACGAAATCGTCCTGGAAGAAATGCCCTTCAACGACCAGCCCGTGCGCGAATTGACCCAGCAATTGGAGCAGCAGGAGAAGCGGCAGGTCTGGCTCGATCTGGCGCAAAAGCTCATCTATCCCGCCCTGGCACTCGGCATCCTCTTCGCCTTCTGGCGCATGTTCCAAAAGGCCAAGGCCGAGGAAATCCGCCTCGGTTTTCCCCTGGCGAACGGCCAGGGCAACGGCAACGGCCATTCCAGGGTCGTCCTGCCCGGCAAGGGCGTCGTCACCGTCGAGGTCCTCAACCAGTTGATCCGGGAGAACCCCGCCAACATGACCCAGGCCGTGCGCAGTTGGCTGGGCCGCGCCAAAAACGAGAATTAATTCCCCTTTATGGAAACCGCCGCCACCTTGTTGCAATGCTCCTCCATGACCAAGCTCCAAAAGCTGGCCGCCCTCCTCATCATCCTCGGCCCCGACAGCGCCTCCGAACTCCTCAAGAACCTCGATGAGGAGGAACTGGAAGCCGTTTCGGCCGAGATGGCGCGCCTGGCCTTTATCAGCCAGGAAATGCAGCAGGAAATCTTGCAGGAATTCACCGACGTCGCCGTCGCCGCCAGCGCCGCCGTGCTCGGCGGTCCCGCCTACGCGAAAAAAGCCCTCGAACGCTCCGTCGGCCCCTCCCGCGCCTCCGACATTATCCGGCGCGTCGCCCCCGCCGCCGCTCCGGTCCCCGCCCTGGAGCCGCTCCTGGAAATGGACCCCCGCGAGCTTTTCAATCTCCTCAACCACGAACAGCCCCAAACCATCGCCCTGGTCGTCAGCTATTTGTCCCCGGATAAAAGTTCCTCTCTGCTCGCCCTCCTGCCGCCGGCCGCGCGCGACGAAGTCGTCGAACGGCTCGCCATGTTGGGGCCGACCCCGGTTGAAGTCATCGAACGCATCGCCAAGGTCCTCTGTCAGAAAACCGCCGGCCAGCCCGCCCGCGCCCTCAGCCAGACCGGTGGCGTCCGCACCGCCGCCGCCCTGCTCAACTCCCTGGAAAAAAACCTCAGCCAGTCCGTCTTGCAGGACCTGGAAAAACGCAATCCCCAATTGGGCCGCGAGATCCGCCAGAAAATGTTCACCTTCGACGACCTGGTTTTGCTCGGCCCAACCGCCCTGCAAAAAATCATGCGCGAAATTGATCTCCGCGACCTCGCCATGTCCCTCAAATCCGCCGGCCTCCATCTCAAAAACATCCTGCTTTCCGCCGTCTCCAAACGCGCCGCCGCCACCGTCCATGACGAAATCTCCATGCTCGGACCGCTCCAGAAGCGCGAAATCGAGGCCGCCAGGGGCCGCATTGTCAAGGCCGTCCGCCTTCTCGAAGACGCCGGCGAAGTGGATCTGAACAATCTCCGCAACACCTATCGCAATGAACTCCTGGTCTGAAAACATTCCCCTTTCCCGCCCTTTGCGCGACGCCCCCCTGGCCGGCCAGGCCGCTCCGCCCTCCCCGGAAGATCTCCGCCAGGCGGAATTAAAGGCCCGCTACCAGCTCGGGTTGGCCGACGGCGAAAAAGCTCTCACCGAAAAACTCATCCAACAGCGCGCCGAGCTGCACGAGTTGGTGCAGGGTCTTCTCCAGTCCTTGCGCCTGGCCGTGCCCCAGGTCATCCGCGAAACCGAACGCACCATGGTCTCCCTCGCCCTGGCCGTCTCGCAAAAACTGGTGGCCGACCTCCCCATTTCCCACGCCATGGTGGAAGCCGCCGTGCGCGACGCCCTCGCCCAGGTGGAAGGCGCCGCCCGTTTCACCGTCCGCCTGCACCGGGCCGATTTGGAATTGCTGCAAAAAGCCGGCTCCCCCTTGCTGACTACCGACGAAGGCCAGGAATTTCGCTTCCTCCCTTCCCCGGACGTCTCCCGCGGCGGCTGCCTGGTCGAAACCAACTTCGGAACCGTGGATGGACGGCGCGAAACCAAATTTGACCTCTTGAAAAGAAACCTCCTGACATGACCGCGGACACCGACATACAGCCGGTCAACCGGCTCCAACACCTGCTCCGCCGGGTGGAGAAAACCCAGGTCCTGCGCAACCACGGACGCGTCGTGCAATTGATCGGCCTGGTCATTGAGTCCGAAGGCCCCCTCGTCGCCGTCGGCGAAATCTGCCGCATCGAATCCGCCCGCCACGACGGGTCCACTCTGGCCGAAGTGGTCGGTTTTCGCAATCATCACGTCCTCCTCATGCCCCTGGGCGAAATTCACGGCATTCATCCCGGCAGCGAAGTCATCGCCCTGGGCACCTCCTTGCGCGTCCCCGTCGGCGAGCAGTTGAAGGGCCGCGTGCTGGACGGACTGGGCAACCCCCTCGACGAACTAGGCCCCGTCCAGGCCGCCGATCATGTCACCTTGCACCTGCAACCGCCCCATCCCTTGAAGCGCCAGCGCATCCACCAGTCCTTTCAGACCGGCATCAAGGCCCTGGACACTTTCGTTCCCTGCGGCCGCGGCCAGCGCCTCGGCATTTTTGCCGGCAGCGGCGTCGGCAAATCAACCCTCCTGGGCATGATCGCCAGCCAGGCCGAGGCCGACGTCAACGTCATCGCCCTCATTGGCGAACGCGGCCGCGAAGTGCGCGAATTCGTGGAAAAAGATTTGGATGCAGCCGGCCGCCGCAAATCGGTCGTGGTGGTCGCCACCTCCAACCAGCCCGCCCTGGCCCGCCTCAAAGGCGCCTTCGTCGCCATGACCATCGCTGAGTACTTTCGCAACCAGGGGCAGAATGTCCTCATGATGATGGATTCGGTCACCCGCTTTGCCATGGCCCAGCGGGAAATCGGCCTGGCCGTGGGTGAACCGCCCACCACCCGCGGCTACACCCCCTCCGTCTTTTCCCTCCTGCCCCAGTTATTGGAGCGGGCCGGCGCCGGCGAACACGGCTCCATCACCGGCCTCTTCACCGTCCTGGTTGAAGCCGACGACATGAACGATCCCATCGCCGACTCGGTCCGTTCCATCCTCGACGGCCATGTGGTTCTGACCCGCGAGCTGGCCACCCAAAACCATTATCCTCCCATTGATGTCCTGGAAAGCGTCAGCCGCTTGAACCGCGATTTGACCACCGCCGATCAGCAAAAAACTTGCGCCCGGGCGCGCGAAACCCTGGCCATCTACCGCAAGAACCAGGACTTGATCAACATCGGCGCTTATCCGCCCGGCACCAACTCCGCCATTGATTCGTGCATCCAACTCCATGAGCCGCTCAAAGGCTTTTTGCAGCAGCCTGCCGGCCAGGGCTTTGCCGCCGCCCAAAGCTGGTCGCTCCTCAGCCAGATCATGGCCCCGACCCCCGCCAGGCCCGTTCCCGCCGCCTTCAGAAAAGGACCCTAACCCATCATGAAAGCATTTCAATTCACCCTTCAGGCCGTCCAAACCCTGCGCCACCGCCAGGAGCAACAAGCCATGGAAACCTACGTCCATGCCCTCCTGGCACGCCAGCAGGTCCTGGACCGGCTGGAAACCGTGCGGGATCAAATTCGCCGCAACCAGCGGGAAATGAACCGCCTGCTCCTCTCTGCCACCGCCGCCTCGCCCCTGGCCCAGGCCAGCCAATATGAACGCGCCCTGGAAGATCAGCAGGCCCAACACGTCGTGGCCCTGGCCCTGGCGGAACGCCGCGTCCAGAACACTTTCCAGGCCATGCTCACCGCCCGCCAGCGCCGCAAGATCGTCGAGAATCTCCGCGTCAAACAACACGCCCACCACCAGCGCGCCGAATGGCGCGAGGAGCAAAAACTGTTGGACGACCTCGCCTCCCGCCGCGGACGTCCCATCCTGGCCTGGAAGCCGGAGGAGGCCGCCTTATGATCAAATTATTGACATCACCCTGGATGAGCGTGCCGCTCGGCGCCTTCCTTTATCTGGCCTCCACCCTTTTGTTTTGGAAGACCCCTTCCCCGCCGCCCCTGGACCGCGACCACGCCAAGACCGCCTTCACCGGCCCTTCCTGGGAGTTCACCAACCCGGAAGCCGACCAGCTTATCACCGAACTCAAGGCGGAAAAGGGAGCGCTGGCCCTGCGCACGCAGCAGTTGGATGAACTGGCCGCCCGCCTCAACGCCGAGCGCCTCGAATTGGCCGCCGCCACCCAAACCGTCCGCCAGTTGCAGGACGAATTTGACAAGTCCGTCGTGGCCGTCCAGGACCAGGAAGTGCCCAACCTGAAAAAGCTCGCCAAGGTCTATGCCGCCATGACCCCCGAAAGCGCCGCCGCCGTCATGGGCAAGTTGGATGATTCCACCCTGGTCAAGATCATGTTTTTTATGAAGGAAAACGAAACGGCGGGCATTCTGGAAACCCTGGCCAAGAAAGGCCCCGACGAAGAAAAACGGGCGGCCGCCATTTCCGAGCACCTCCGCCTGGCCATCGCCCGCAAAACACCGCCGGCCAAATGATGACCGCGTCATCACTCCTTTCCGGCGTTGTCAATCATGCCGATGGCGCCCCGCCGGCCCAATCCACCCTTCCTTCCTTCGCCGACGCCTCCCGCCCCGGCGATTTCCAGGATTTCATGGGCCAGGCCCAGGCAGGACAAAGAGGGGCTCAAGGTGCAAGCCTGTCCGTCCCTGTCCTTCCGGGTCCGTCCGATCCGTCCGATCCGTCTGATCCGTCTGATCGGTCTGATCCGTCCACTCCGTCCACTCCGTCCAAGTCGCCCCACCCTGCCATAGACTCCTCCATCGCCGGCCTTGTCCTGGCCATGCTCGCCCAAATGCCCAAGGAGCAAATCAGTCGCCCCAATCCTGCCGGCAGCCTCCAAAATCTCCCGCCCGCCGACGCGGCCATCCCTCAGTCATCTGTGCCAGGGCTGGCAGTCCCCCCCGTGCGCCATAGCCTTGGCGACGGCGCATGCCCGCCGCACGACGGTAGTGTGGCGTTGCTTCCTCCGCCTATGCCCGGCGCCGGACAGCGCACCGCCCACCCTGCCCCTCCCGGTCCAACCACGACTGACGCATTACCCGGCGCGGAGCCTGTCCAATCCGCTATCCGCAATGGGAAGTCGAACTTCGACCAATCCGCGATTACTGATCCCGCCGCCACCCCGGCCAAAATTGCCGCGTTGAACGCCTCACCCCCAGTTTCCCCGCCCACCCCGGAAACCACTCCACCCGGGGCGGAATTGGCCGCGACCACGGACGCCGCGCCTTCCCTGGTGCCGCCAGTTTCCCCAAGTGGCACGCCCGGTGCTATTAACGGTCAGCGCATGAAAACTGCCTTACAAAGGAACGAAATTGCCGGGTCTGCGGCGCAGAAATTGCCGCCCGGCCACCCATCTGCTCCTCCCACAGCCGGGGCGGATGAGGCAATCCCTGCCGCAAAAATCCGCGTCCCATCCGATTTTTCCGATCCCAAGGATTTCGCCGCGCAATGGATGCTCATTGACACATCGGCCAAAGGGGCGGCGGCTCCGACCCAGACCACCAATGTCCAGAGCGGCAGCGCGCCCGCCTCCGGCCCGATCGAGCAGGTGGAACGCCTCATCAGCCGCGAAGTCCTCATGGTCCGCCAGTCCGGCGCCCAAGCCCTGGCCGTCTCCTTGAAGGTGGACGCGCAGACCAGCCTGTTTTTGCAGTTGACAAATCACCACGGCCAGATCGAGGTCTCCGTCCGCTGTGAAAGAGGCGACGCCGACGCCTTGGACGCCCATTGGGGGCAATTGCAGGATTCCCTCGCGCGCCAGCACGTCCATTTGCTGCCCCTGCAAGACAAGCCCTTTTCCTCCAGGCCCTCCGGCGATGTTCCGGCGGACACAACCAAAAATTTCCAGGACGGGCCGCCCGCGCAGCATCCGCCGCCGGCCCCGCCCGCGTCTAAAACAGAAAAGCCCACCGACGACGCCATGAACGCGGCCGTCGGCGTTACCAAGTCCAAACGCAGTCCCCGCCACTATCGCGGCTGGGAGAAATGGGCCTGATCCCTGTCCCATCACTCCATCACCCCATCACTCCATCATCCACTTATGAGCACACCCATCAGCTCCATCACTTCCGGCGCCGACGCGGCTCAAGCCGCCGCCGCCGCCAACCAAACTTTGACCCAGGCCAACTTCCTGCAATTGCTCGTCACCCAGATGTCGTCCCAGGACCCGTTGAATCCGCAGAGCGACACCGAGTTCGCGGCGCAACTGGCCCAATTCAGCGCCTTGCAGCAATCCCAGGCCATGGCCCAGAACATGTCCGTCTTGCAGGCCAATTCCATGATCGGCGAATTGGTCACCGTCTCTCCCGCCAACGGCACCGCGCCCCTCACCGGCCAGGTCACCGGCGTGCAAATTCAATCCGGCACGCCCGTCCTCCTCGTCAACGGCCAGCCTTTCACTTTGAGCCAGGTCACCTCCATCGCCCCGCCGGTTTCAACCCCGGCCGCCACCTCCGCCACAACTCAAACCTCAAACTAAATCATCATTAAATTATGTTA
Source organism: Verrucomicrobiota bacterium (assembly GCA_049513975.1). Lineage (GTDB taxonomy): Bacteria > Verrucomicrobiota > Verrucomicrobiia > Limisphaerales > Palsa-1400 > JBEKOF01. Next base: position 44,236 of record JBEKVM010000007.1, read on the forward strand.
ACCTCTCTCTCAACCGCTGTCACAGGACTGAACAGTTTCCAGCAGGACATGGACGTCATCGGCAACAACATCGCCAACATCAACACCGACGGGTTCAAAGCCGGCATCGTCAATCTCGCCGACAACTTCAGCGACACCCTGCAATCGGCCACCGGTCCCATCCAGGTTGGCACGGGCGTTTACAACCAGGCCATCACCAGTAATTGGACCCAGGGGGCTGTCAACGCCACCGGCATCAACACCGACCTCGCCATCTCCGGCAACGGTTTCTTCGTCGTCCAGGACCCCGTCTCCGGCTCTCAATACGTCACCCAGGACGGGAGTTTTTCTGTCAATGCCGGCGGTTTTCTCGTTACCGCCGGCGGCCAGCAGGTGCAAGGCTACAACACCGCCGCGGGCGGCGCCATCGGCCCCATCAAAATTGATGCCACCGGCGCCCCCGCCACCGCCGCCCCGGGAGCCACCGTCGCCTCCTTCGCCATCAATTCCCAGGGCCAGATCAACGTCACCCTTTCCGACGGCACCACCTTCACCCGCGGCCAGGTCCTCCTGCAAAACTTTCAAGACCCGCAGGCCCTCATCAGCCAGAGCGGCAATCTCTATTCCAACATGGCCAACGCCGGTCCCATCACCGCAACCCCCGCCGTCCCGGGCACCAACGGCCTGGGTCAGATCCAGTCCGGCTATCTGGAAATCTCCAACGTGGATCTCTCCACCGAAATGGCCAATCTCATCACCGCCCAGCGCGGGTTTGAGGCCAACTCCAAAATTGTCACCACCAGCGATGAACTGCTCCAGACGCTGGTCAACATGAAACATTAATCCTTTACAGGAATGCTGCTATGGCCGATCGCACCAATACCCCAGTCGCCCGCGAGGTCGAACCAGAGGTCCAAACCGACGAAGCCGCCGCCGCCGCCGCCCCAAAAACGGCCTCCGCCGGCGGCTTTCAAACCTGGCTCCCCTTGCTGGCGACGGTGCTGACCATGCCCGCACTGGCTTACGCCACCACCCAGTTCATTCTTCTCCCAAAAATCAAGCAGGCCATGGTTCAAGGCGCCCTCCCCGGCGCCGACGATCCCGCCGCCCTCTCCTCCAAAGATAAGGACACCGCCGCCGCCGCCGCCGGCAAGGATAAAATCCTCGTCCCGCTCCCCAAAATCCTCGTCAACGTGGCCGGTTCCATGATGACGCGCTACCTGACCATGAGCGTGACCCTGGTCGGAAACACCCCGGATTTCAAGGATTGCATCGCCAAGCACCAGGCCCAACTCCAGGATCTGTCCAACGGCGCCTTGATGACCAAAACCATCGCCGACTTGGAAAAGCCCGGCTCGCGCAACCTCATCCGCTCCGAATTGTTGACTGTTTTTAACAACGCCCTCGGCGGGCCGGTCATCCAGGAGATTTACATCACCGAGCAGGCCATCCAGTAAAACAGGACCCCTCCGCCATATGTCCCATCAGTCCCTTATGTCCCATCCGGCCGAGGTGGCCGCTCCGGCCGATTCCCCGCCCAAAACCCCCTTCAAGCAGGCCTCCCAGACCCGCGACGCCCGCGCTCCCCTGCTTTCACCCCGCCAGATGCGCAAAGCGCATTTGCACCACCAGGCCTTCGCCCGCGCCCTGGCCGGCCGCCTCTCCCTTTTCCTCCGCGCCGAGTTTTCCCTCGCCCTGGCCGGCCTCCAGTTGCTGCCCTTTCAACGCCTGACCGAAAGCTGGCCCGATCCGGCCCACTTGACCCTCTTCAAAACCGAGCCCTTGCGCGGCGTTTCCATTTTGCAAATCCCGACCCTCCTGGGCCTGTCCATCGTGGACCGCTTGATGGGCGGCTCCGGCCTCCCCGGCCCGGCCCGCCAGGAATTGGGCGCGATTGAAAACGCCCTCTTGGAACAGGTCGCCCAGATCATCGCCGCCGAATGGTGCGCCCAGGCCGCCCCGCTCCAGGATTTGAAACCCGTCCTCCTCGGCCACGAAACCAGCCCCCGCTTTCTTCAGACCGCCTCTCCCCAGGCCCCCATGCTCGTCGTGGCCCTGGAGGCATCCCTGGGCGATTGCCGCGAACAAATCCAGATCGGTTTCCCCTTCGCCGCCCTGGAACCTTGGCTCCGCCAGCTCGCCGCCGAGACCCAAGCCGCCCCTCTCCCGGAGCCGGCGCCCTCCAAATCCTGCGCCTGGAACCCCTGTTTCGACGACGTGCCCCTCGCCGTGACCGGAGCCTGGAATGGTTTGGAAATCGCCGCCCGCGAGGTCCTCCAGCTCAAGGTCGGCGACGTCCTCCCCTTGCATCCCGCCGCCGCCCGCCAGATCGAAGTGCGCCTGGGCGGACAGGCCAAATTTCACGGCCGCCCCGGCCTCGTCGCCGGACATTGGGCGGTCGAGCTGACCGAAGTTGTCAAACATTAAATTAAGTTCTTATGGACGAAAAATCAAGCCCCCCCCCGAATCTGGAACTCCTCCTCGACGTGCGCGTGCAACTCAGCATCGAACTGGGCTCCTGCCAGATGCCCATGCGCGACGTCCTCCAGCTCAACCCGGGCGCCGTCGTCAAGCTCGACCAGCCCGCCCAGGCCCCGGTGGACCTTTACGCCAACCACAAACGCATCGCCCGCGGCGAGGTCGTCGTGGCCGATGATTGCTACGGCATCAAAATCACCGAATTGGTCGGCCCCGCCTCGTGAACAACCCCGTTCCCATCTCCTCCGCCCCGGACATGCTCGGCCCCGTCCTGCGCATGGCCGGCGCCCTGGTCCTGGTCATCGGCCTGTTCCTCACGGGCGTTTGGCTCTTCAAAAACTGGCAGCGCCTCGCCCTCCGCCGCGGCGCGCCCCCCAAATTAAGCGTGCTGGAAGTCAAATCCCTCGGCCAGCGCCAGGCCATTTACGTCGTCGGTTATGAGCAACAGCGCCTGCTCCTCGCCTCCTCCCCCGCCGGCGTCACTCTCCTGAGCCATTTGCCGGAGGCCGGCGACGAACAATCCGCCCCCGTCACCCGCCTCAGTTTCGCCGAGGCCTTTCAACAAGTGCTCGCCCGAAAGCCATCATGACCCTTCACCCATCCGTTTTGCATACCCCGGGAAAGGTAGGGCGGGCAGTCCCCCCTGTGCGCCGTAGCCTCGGCGAAGGCGCATGCCCGCCGTGTCTCGCACGGGCTGCGCGTCCTGCCATCCAGTACTAAGGCTTTGCCATGACCCACACCCTTTCCCATCCCTCCCCCGCATCGCCCAAGTCCTGGCGCTGGTGGCTGCCCCTGCTCATTCTGCTGCTCTGTGGCGTCACTCAGGCCCGGGCCGACGCCGGCGGCGGCACCATCAATTTGAACATCGGCGGCAGCGGCTTGAGCCAGCCCGTGGATGTGGACAGCGCCATCAAGGTCCTCGCCGTCATGACCTTGCTCACCCTGGCCCCCTCCATCATTTTGTTGATGACCTGTTTCACCCGCATTGTCATCGTCCTTTCCTTCGTCCGCTCCGCCCTTTCCCTGCAAGGCGCCCCTTCCAACCAGATCATCATCGGCTTGTCCCTCTTTCTCACCTTCTTCATCATGGCCCCGGTTTGGCAGAGAATTGACCAGGAGGCCCTGGAGCCGTACCGCGCCAAACAAATCACCAGCGCCGAGGCCCTGGACCGCGCCGCCGGGCCTATCCGCACCTTCATGCTCCATCAAACCCGGCCCAAGGACGTGGAATTGTTCGCCGGCCTGGCCAAGCTGGGGCCGATGCCCGCCGACCAGTTGCCCCTCAAAGTCGTCGTCCCGGGCTTCATCATCAGCGAGCTGCGCACCGCCTTCCAGATGGGCTTCCTCCTCTTCCTCCCCTTTATTCTTATTGACCTCGTCGTGGCCACCGTCCTCATGAGCATGGGCATGATGATGATGCCCCCCATGACCATTTCCCTCCCCTTGAAAATCCTTTTGTTTGTCCTGGTGGATGGCTGGCATCTGGTCGTCAGCTCCATCGTGCAAAGCTTTGCCACCTGATTATGAATCCCCAATTCGCCACCGAACTGCTCAAGGCCCTCATGCTCGAAGCCGTGGCCGTCGCCACCCCCATTCTCCTCACCGCCATGGTCATCGGCCTGGCCGTCAGCTTGTTCCAATCCGTCACCTCCATTCAGGAGCAGACCCTGGCCTTTGTCCCCAAGGCCCTCGGCATCATCGCCCTCTTGATCGTCCTCATGCCCTGGTTGCTGCGGACCCTGGTGGAATTCACCACCGCCATGATCGAAAAAATGCCGCAAATGGTGCGGTAGCTCCGCATGATCCCGGAACTCACCAACTGGCTGCTCGTTTTCTTGCGGGTCAGCGCCATGCTCGCCGTCTTCCCCGTCTTCTCCGCCCGCAATTTCCCCGTCCAGTTGCGTCTCGCCCTCGGCGCCCTTTTGGCCCTCTTGGTCAGCGCCACCCTCCCCGCTCCCGCTCTCGCCCGCGATTTGTGGGGTTTGACCGGTCAGATGGCCATGGAAGTCGGCATCGGTCTGTTGCTCGGTTTTGCCAGCCGCATGATCTTTTTCGCCCTGGAAATCGCCGGCGCCATCGTCGGCATCGAAATCGGCCTGGCCATGCCCGTCGGCCTCAATCCCTTGAGCGACACCTCCATGACCCCGCCCGCGACTATCCTGTATTATCTGGCGGTCATGCTGTGGCTCACCCTCGACTTGCACCACTGGATGCTCGCCGGGTTCCAGCGCACTTACAGCTTTCTGCCCGTCGGCGGCGCCCATTTCTCCCAGGCTTTTCTGGCCGACATCGTGGGGCGGACCAGCGGCATTTTTGTCATTGCACTGCAACTGGCCGCACCCCTCATGGCCGTGTCCTTCATCATTTCCCTGGTTTTTTCCGTCCTCGGCCGCGCCGTGCCGCAGATGAATGTTTTCAGCGAGAGCTTTGCCGTCCGCCCGCTGGTGGGTTTGAGCGTTTTTGGGCTGACCCTCGAACTGATGGCCAGCCATATCGTCAACTATTTGCACCGTCTGCCCGAAGACGTGCTCCGCGTCGCCCAACTCTTGGGCGCCCATTAGCATTGCGACAATGAAACAACCCCACCCAGATGACGATCCGTTGGGAGCGCGGGCGTCCCGCCCGCCGCACCCGGCGTCTCGCCGGGCGCTCCTTTCAGAATTCCTGTGCCGCACGGTTAGCCCGCCCCACTCCCTATGAACGAACAGATCGGCGACAAGACCGAGCAACCGACCCCAAGGCACCTGGAGGAGGCCCTCAAAAAAGGCCGCGTCGCCCGCAGCCGGGAGGTGCAGACTGTCTTTGTCCTCATGGCCGGGCTACTCGCCTTGAAGTTCACCGGCGCGGAAACCTGGCGGCTCATGGCCAAATCCCTGATTTCCACCCTCAGCCATCTGCACGACACCCCCTTGAGCCTTAACGCCATGCAGGGCTACGCCGTCACCGGCGCCCTCTTGTTGGCTCAATGTGTCTGGCCCGTCATGGCCGCCACCATGGTCGGCGGCTTGCTCGCCGGCGGCATCCAGACCCGCTTCCGCGCCACCTCCGATGTGCTGGGCATTGATTGGGAGAGAGTCAGTCCCGTCCAGGGTTTCAAGCGCCTTTTCTCCCGTAGCGCCGCCGTCTCCACCGGCATCGGCATTGTCAAACTTACCGTGGTCATCGCCCTTTGCTTTAACGTCACCAAACAGGTCCTGCAGGACCCTATTTTTCACTCCGCCGTGGATCTGGCAAGGATTGCCGGGTTCATGGCAGATTCTGCCTTTCGCATCATCCTGCAAGCCGCTGTCGCCCTGGTGGTTCTGGCCGCGGTGGACTATGGCTACCAGTTCTGGCAAACCAGCCAGGACCTCAAAATGACCCGGCAGGAGCTTAAGGATGAAACCAAACACACCGAAGGCAACCCCCTCATCAAGGCCCAACAACGCCGCCGCCGCCAAGCCCTGTCCAAACGCAGAATGCTTGCGGAAGTGCCTAAGGCTGACGTGATTGTGACGAATCCAACCCATCTCGCCGTCGCCCTCCGTTACGATAAAAAAACCATGAAAGCACCCGTCATTGTCGCCAAGGGCTCCCGTCTTAACGCCCTTCGCATCCGCGAAATCGCCCGCCAACACCAGGTGCCCATCATCGAAAACAAGCCCTTGGCTCGCCTCATGTTCAAATATGGCCGCGTGGGTGGCGAGATTCCTGCTCAGTTCTATGCCGTGGTGGCCGAGGTGTTGGCATGGGTCTATCGCGTCAACGCCTATCGCTACTATCGCGAACAATGTCAAAACTTATAGCTCTTTAAGCAAACATAATGCCGCAAGCCAAGCCCAAATCCAATCTGGCCCTCTTGTTCAGGCAGGGCGACGTCCTCCTCGTCATGGGGTTGTTCGGGACCGTCTTGCTCATGATCCTCCCCATCCGTCCCTTCTTCCTGGACCTGTTTTTGGCCGTCAGCATCGCCCTCTCCCTGCTCATCCTCCTTTCCATCCTCTACGTCAAGGAGCCCGCCGACTTCACCGGCTTTCCCACTTTGTTGCTGTTTATTACATTATATCGTCTTTCCCTCAACATCGCTTCCACCCGCCTCATCCTCCTTAACGGCTATGCCGGCCATATCATCGAAACCTTCGGCAATTTTGTCGTCCGCGGCAATTATGTCGTCGGCCTGGTCATCTTTCTGATTCTGGCCCTGATCAATTTCATCGTCATCACCAAGGGCGCCGGCCGCATCGCCGAAGTCGCCGCCCGTTTCACCCTGGACGCCATGCCCGGCAAGCAGATGGCGGTGGACGCCGAACTCAACGCCGGCATGATCAACGAAACCGAGGCCCGCCTGCGCCGGCGCAAGGTCGAGCAGGAAGCCGATTTTTACGGGGCCATGGACGGGGCCAGCAAGTTTGTCCGCGGCGACGCCATCGCCGCCATTCTCATCACTCTCATCAATGTGCTGGGCGGGTTTGCCATCGGCATCATGCAAAAGGGCATGACCGTCAACGAGGCCTTGCAGCGCTTTACCCTCCTCTCCATCGGCGACGGCTTGGTCTCGCAGATTCCCGCCCTCATCACCTCCACCGCCGCCGGCATCCTTGTCACCCGCGCCGCCGCCAAGGAGGAGTTGGGCAAGGAACTGACCCGCCAATTGCTCGCCTTTCCCAAAGTGCTCGTCATTTTGACCGTGATGCTCGTGACTTTTTCCATTGTCCCGGGGCTGCCCATGTTGCCCTTCCTGAGCCTCGCCGTCCTCTCGGGCACGCTCGCTTATCAATTGCATGGCCAGGAACATTTCCTCAAGCCCGGCGAAACCGGCGCCGAATCCTCCGGCGCCTCGCCCGCCAGGACCTCCGCCGCCGCCAGCGCCGGCGACAAACTGGAGAATCTCCTCTCCGTGGATGCCCTGCAAATCGAACTGGGCTTCGGCCTGGTCGGCCTGGCCGACACCCGCAAGGGCGGCGACCTGCTCGAACGCGTCACCGGCGTGCGCAAAACCTTCGCCCAGGAAATGGGCGTCATCATCCCTCCCATCCGCCTGCGCGACAATTTGCAGTTGGAAGCCAACCAATACCGCTTCCTCCTGAAGGGAAATCCCATCGTGCAAGGCGAGTTGATGCCGGGCCATTGGCTGGCCATGAACGCTTCCAACAGCAAAACCGTTTTGAAAGGCCTGCCCACCGTCGAGCCGGTCTTCAAACTCCCCGCCACTTGGATCGCCGACGCCGAACGCAAAAACGCCGAGATCAGCGGCTATACCGTGGTGGATGCCGCCTCCGTTCTCGTCACTCATCTTTCCGAAACTGTCAAGCGCAACTGCCAGGAAATCCTCAGCCGGCAGGACGTGCAAACCCTGCTCGACAACCTCAAGCAAACCCATGCCACCGTCGTTTCCGAATTGATTCCCGCCCAGTTGAACGTCGGCCAGGTCCAGCGCATTCTGCAAAACCTTCTCGCCGAGGGCGTCTCCATCCGCAATCTCGCCGGCATCCTGGAAAAAGTCAGCGATTACGCCAGCGTCACCAAAAACCCCGACGAATTGTCCGAGCACGCCCGCCGCGCCCTCGGCTCCCAGATCATCAAGCCCTTCCAGGGCGACAAAGGCGGTTTGCAGGCCATCACCCTGGACCCTCGTCTGGAGCAGCAAATGGCCCAGTGCCTGCGCCAAACCCCCACCGAAATCAGCCTCACCCTCGAACCCAAGCTGGCCCGCCACGTCATGGATTCCTTGTCCCAGCGCATCCAGCAATTATTGACAGCCGGCCTGCCCCCGGTCGTCATGTGCGCCCCGCAGATCCGCCTGGGCTTCCGCCGCTTTTTCGAAACCGCCTTTTCCGAATTGACCGTCCTTTCCTACGCCGAAATCCCTCCCCGCGTTGAAATCCAAAACGCCGGCATCGTCCCCTTCCCCGAACAGGCCTGACCCAGCCCGTAGCCCGCCGGAAGGCAGAATGTTCTCAATCGTCCAGTGCATCCCTCCCCGCCCAGCGCCGTAGGCGCGACCTCTCTGTAGAACTTGTGATGAGCCCGATCCGCCCTATCAGTCCGAAATCGTTGCGGCGGCTTTCGTCGAAACAGCAATCCGGCGTTGCTCTTTGTCGTTCGCAATGATTCTGACCCTTATGTCCTGCCCGAGCGCCAGGGCGTCTTCAATGTTTCGGACTTGGCTTTCTTGTGTCTCGCTGATATGCAGGTACCCGGTGCAACCAGGCTTGAGTTCGACCAAAGCCCAAAGGTTCGAGAGCTTGTAAACGTTGCCGGTGACGATGTCGCCGATCTTGTAATACTGGCCGATATTGCTCCATGGATCGGCCGTGAGCTGCTTGATGCCAAGGGCGATGCGCTGGTTGGTCTTGTCGATTTCAAGCACTACCGCCTCAACTTCGTCGCCCTTGTTGAGGACTTGCGAAGGATGATTAATCTCGCGCGTCCAGGAGATGTTCGAGACATGGATCATGCCGTCGATGCCTTCCTCCAGTTCGATGAACGCGCCACAACTCAGAATGTTGCGAATTTTGCCTTTTACTCTGGTGCCGGGTGGATACTTGTCCATGGCCTTTCCAAACGGATTGGCTTCGAGCTGCCGGAGGCTGAGCGAGATTTTCTGTTGCTCGCGGTTAATATCGAGCACAACAACTTCAACTTCCTGATCGACCTTGAGCAAGTCGGCCGGCTTCACAATGCTCTTGCTCCATGATAGTTCGGTGACGTGGACCAACCCTTCAAGGCCCGGCTCCAATTCCACGAAAGCGCCGTAGTCAACAAGGTTGACGATTATTCCTTTAACCTTCTCGCCGACAGCGTACTTGTTTCCAACGGTTTCCCAAGCATTTGGCAGTAGTTGTTTGAGGCCTGGATTGATCCATCTTTTTTCGCGCTGGATGGCAAGGATTTTGACTTCGATCTCCTGACCGGCCGAGATTAACTTGGATGCGTACCTAACTCTTCCCCAACTCATATCAGCTAGGCGAAGCAAACCAGTTATCCCCCTATGAATATGAATGAACGCCCCAAAGTCGGCAACACTAATAACTTTGCCTGATGCGGTAGAACCCACGGGAAACAGGGTATCAACTTCCTCCCATGGGTCCGCCTCAAATGGGTCCGGCCCAAGACGGCGAAACTAAGAGAGAGTTTAAAACTGTTGCTGTCAACGGTGTTTCAACTCAGCCGCAATGGAGTGCTGACCACTTTGTATTCCTTCACCGGTGGCAGTGACGGCGCAAATCCCGATGCCGGGCTGGTGCAGGGCAGCGACGGCAGTTTCTACGGCACGACTTCCGGGGGCGGCCAAGGCGGAGCCGGAACCGTTTTCCGGCTAACCATACTGCCGGAGTTTCAGGCCGTGACCATAACCAACAACCTGCTGAGCCTGACTTGGAGCACGGAGGCTGGAGGGACGTATCAGTTGCAGTACAATTCCGACTTGAGTTCGAGCAACCGGATCAACCTGACCAATACCGTCACCTCAAACGGAGCGACGCTCAATACTACGGACTCCATCACGAACGCCCCGCAACGGTTTTGCCGGCTGGTGCTCGCGCCGTGAGGATTCACGCGGCCAAGATTTCATAACTCGGCGCGAGAAACTGGAGGTGGAAGCTGAGGCGGATACCGTTCATCGTCAAATCCCCTCGACGACCTCCACTAACTGCGGGCGCAACGACTTTCCCTTCGTCAACTTGATTTCGGTCTGGGGCAAGACCCAAACCGGGCGAGACACTCCCGCCAGTACGGCGAAACCGGTGCGGACTTTGTGCCGCTTGAGTACGCTTTCAATCTCCACTGGCAACTTACTTTGAAGCCACTGCCCCCCACCGGCTATGTGATTGAAGGCGGGGTCTTCATAAATCCTCTCGGCGACGGCTTTCTGCAAGTACTCCCGGCTGAGCGCGACCAGTCCGGCCTCCTTCTTCCCATGCAAACTGTTCACCGGGTAGAGCCAAACACTGAGGTTGGACAAGAGCGCCTCCTCGACCGCCTCGGTAATCCGATCACGGCCAACCTTCGGATCGGAGGTTGCCTTTCCCACCGGTTTGGCCGGTTTGGCTGGTTGCTGGCAGGCGTTTTCAAAACTGTACACGCGCACAGGCAGCACGAACGGCTGGCTGGGCGCGCTCCAGAAATAGCAGTTGCCGGGAATTGGCTCGCCCCGGATGAAGCCCAAGATTTCGTCACTGAAATAGGCGTTGTGGCGCTTGAGCGTTTGCAGGTCGTTCTCGTTGAGCAGGTGCAACACAAAGAAGTTGTCGCCTTGGCTGATGATCTGGTCGGAGATGGAACTGGGCTGCTGCGTCACCAGCACGCAACCCAACCCGTATTTGCGGCCTTCCTTGACCCAGCGAACGAACACGTTTCGCTCGTCGAGGCTGCGGTCACCAAGCATCGTTTGCGCTTCCTCCAGTACCACAAGGCAGCGCACAGTCTGTGCCGCCTCCCGGTCCGTCAGGTGCCGCACGTTGTTCTGGAAGATGCGCCGCAGCAGCATCCCGGTGATGGCCAGCCCATCCTCGCTGCCCAGCATTGAGACGTCGGCGATGACCACGCGATTGCGTTTCAGTTCCTCGATGATGTTCTTGCCCAGCGTCGCGCCCGCTCGGTGCAGCCGCCGGATGGGCGACAGGAGGTTGTTCTTGATCGCTCCCAGGCTGACATCGTCCTTTCGCGGCTTGTAGCGCAGAAGCTTGGCGATCTGCTGTTCGTCCGCGGCGTATTCGTCCTTCGCCAGCAACTCAACCAACTCCCGCCACGCCTCCCACTTGAGGCTGCGCAGCAGGTTGGCGAACACCATCTCCTGCTTCTCCGCCGGGATGAAAGCCGCCACGATGTCCTGCGGTGGAAAGTCGCCGAAATCTACGTACACCTCCCCTTTGGCGAAGTGCCGGTGTTCTGGATCAACCCTGCGATTGGTGTAGAGGGAAATCCTGTCGCGAAGCGCGGGCACGTTGACCAGCCCCGGACGACCGTGGGCGTCGGGCAGGGCGTACTCTCCTTCGGGATCGAAGATCAGCAGGCCAACATCGGGCGGCGAGGCATAAAGCTGGGACATCAAGTACTTAATGAGATTGCTTTTGCCGTAGCCCGCCCGCGCAAACACGAAACTGCGCTTGCCTTTCAAACGGCTCACACTGAAGCGAACGGGGACAGTCTTTAACTCACGCTGCCCGTAGACCAGATGCCCGAGCGGGACGGCCGAGGGATCATCTGCCAGGCCTACGTTGCACAGGAAGGCCAGTGCTGCGTCCGAGGGCACCCGCACCTTTCTGCCCAATGTTGCGAAGGCTCGCTCTCCGACGGAGAACTTGAACTTGTCTGGGGCTTGGATTTGCACGTGCCCCAGCAATTGCATCTTTAGATTATAGCGGAGCATCTGCCGCATGAGCGGGCCAGGCACCGCATCCTCCGTCTTGGCGAGATCGACGAGGTAGGCGTCGCCACGATCCGTCGCCAGTTGCCCCGCCGCGTGGTAGCGGCTGACGCGCCCCACCAGCGCCTCGCTGGCCGTTAACTCGACGAGCAGAAACTCCCCGAACCCCGGCAGGCCGCGTTCCTGATGCGGCACGACGACCTCGACCTCCAGTTGGTGCGGCAGGGGCGAGAAGCCCTTTAACAAACCCACCGCCGGGGTTTTCGTGTACAGTTCAGTGCTCATGTTCTTCATCCTCCTCCATCCCCTCAACCAGTTGCCTGCCCAGCAGTCTCAGTCGCCGCGCCGTCCGGGCCACGGCAGGATCGCGTTCGGCAACCTGTTGCAGCAGCAGGGATTCCAGCATTTCGATCTCCAAGCCGCCCAGATGGGCGTGTTCGTGAGCTTGAACCAGTGCCTGCGGATAACCCCGCAGGGGAAAACTCGCGTGCGCCGAGTCGGCCAGCAGTGACATGGCTTCGCCGACGCGCTCTGCCTGCCACTCAGAGATGTCCACGGGCATCAGCGGCACCCCTTCGCCCCGATCCAGCCGGGCAATGTGCAGCCGCCCCATCGCCCGGCTGCCGATCCAGCGGTACTGCGCGGGCGCAGCTTGGCGCTCCAGTTCGGCGGGCACGGGCAGATAGGCAGGCTCGTCGTTGCTGAAACTCTCGCTCAACCCCAGAGCCACCGACAGGTAGCTCAGCACCCTCGACCGCTTTGCCACCCCGACCAGCAGATGGCCGTGCTTGGTGGTCAGCTTCTCGAACTTCTCGCGTAGCCGCTGAAAGACCGCATCGGTCAGCAGCACGCTGCGCAGCAGGCCGTCGCGGATCAACAGCTTGACCGGCGGCTGGCTGGCGAGCTTGAGGAGCGCCGCCCATTCCATCAGTTCCCGCAGCATCGAAAGCAACTGGCTTGGTTGAAAGTCCGACCGGGGCAGCAACTCATTCCAATCCAGTTCGAGGTACTTGATGAAGCGCTGGAGCCGTTCATTGGATCGAAAGAAAAAGCGCAGGATTTCCTCCGGCGTCAGCGACTGCGCGATGAAGTCCTCGAAGTAGATTTCGCCCAGACTATCCGCGACCCGCACCACCTGCAACTGCATCGGTTCGAGGCTCAGCTTGTTCTCTCCGCCATCGGTCGCCACCGTGGCCACTACCGACAGACGGGGCGGTGGGGCGGCACGGATGGTGATCGGCAATGGGTGGAGTCTCGCCAGACGCCTCTGGGTTGTGGACAACTGCGGCCACTCCTGGTTGAGCGCAACGGTGAGACTCCGCTGGAGCCGATCCAGCCTCTCGGTCGTGAAGTGCATCCGCCGGAATGCTGCCCACGAAACTGGTTTGAGAAAAGGAAAATAGACTCCGTTGTGGGCGGCGAAAGGGCGCATCTTGATACCACCACCATGCGATTTGCCAATTCCCTCGCCCCACGAAGTGGGGAGAGGGTTAGGGTGAGGGGTTCCATCCATCCAATGGTGGTTGTATCAAGATGCGCCCGCGGCGAAAGCTCCAAAGTGCAATGATTTGATTTTCCACGGAAGGCGGCGTAGAATTGTTCCATGAAATCCGCCTGCTGCCTGATTTGTTTGATGGCCGGACTCGTCCTGACGGGTTGCGGCAAGAACGAGAAATCTTCCACCACGACCACCACCGTGACCACGGTCAACAACACCCCGCCGCCAGCGCCGGCCGGCAATGGTTATCTGGGCACCATGGTCAAGGCGCAGCAATCCGCCGTCAAAACGGTGGATCTGACATCGCTGAACGAGGAGGTCCAGCTTTTCAACGTCCAGGAAGGACGCCTCCCCAAGGATTTGGATGAGTTGGTGAGCAAACAGTATATCGGCAAGCTGCCCCCCGCGCCCGTTGGCATGAAACTGGTCTATGATCCGGTGCAGGGCAAGGTGACCACCGCGCCGATTCGATAAACGCCGCCCCTACGGCGCCAGCGCGACTTCATTTTGCGGCACCCAGCCGCGGCGGTTGGCGGCGTCCGCCACTTCCAGCCAGCCCTTGCTGCGGTCCAGGACCAACAGCTCCGCGCCGTCATGCACCGTGAACACGCTGGCCGCCTTGTCGTCCGGCCCGAGCCGCACCACCGCTTCGGGCACAATCACGACCGAGGACTGCGCCCCGAAACGGGCGTCCAGCGCCAGGCCCAGGCAGGCCGTCCCGCACACCCACGCCGCCGCCAGCGTCCAGGCCAGGCCGGTGGTGGATTTTTTCCAGGCGGGCCAAATCTGCCGCGCTGTCAATACTGCAAAAAAAAGGGCGGCAAAAACCGACGAGAGCAGGGCCCATTCGTTGAGCGTGAAATGCGTGGTCCAGCGCGTCCAGGAAATTCCCGGCAGGGCGGGCGCGCCCACCCCCGGCTGATTGCGCGCAAATTGCAGGTTGGCCCGCACATCGGGATCGCGCGGGGTCAGCTCCGCCGCCCGGCGCCAGGCGCAGATGGCGCGCCCAAGCTGGCCCGCCTTGAACCAGGCATTGCCCAGATTAAAATAAACCGCCGCCGCCACCGGCCCGCTCTGCCCCAGCTTCTCGTAGGCGGCGGCGGCGGGCGCGTATTGGCCTTCCTCGTAAAATTTGTTGGCCTGGTCGAATTGGTCCGCGGCGGAGTCGGCGCGCGCCGCGGCCGCCGCCGCCAACAGCAGCAACAGGCCGCCGGCGCCCTGCAACAAATTGTGCCGAACCGGGGCGCTGGCCGGCGGGGTCATCTTTTGCAATTCGCGCAAAGCCGTTTTCACCTTGGGGATGAGGGAGGCCAGTTCCTGCGCGGTGTGTTCGGGGGTGTAGCGGAACTGGTTGCAGGCATGGAATAATTCCCGCAGCAGCGTTTCGGCCGGTTCGCTCAAGCCCTTGCCGCGCGCCTCTTCCAGGACGGCCTCGGTGATGGCGGAGGCCGGGAGATCGAGGCGTTCGCCCAATTGCTCCTGCAACAAACGGACCACCGTGCCATAGAATTCCTCGGCCTGATTGGCCTTGGCGCGGGCGGAGAGCCCGGTCAGACCTTGTTGCACCAGGCGGCCCACTTCGCGGCGCCGGCGCAGGCGCGGGTTGTTGGCCAGCTTGTCTTTTTGACGCCGCCAGAGCAGCGCGCAGATCCAGGCCAGCGGCGCGACGGCCTGCCAGGCGAGAAAACCGGGCCGCTGCAACAACGGCGGCCCGGCCAGCGCCACGGCGCCGAGGCGCACCTTGATGTTGACAATCTCCTGCGCGGGCGGCGGGGTTGCGCCCGGGGTCGCGGGGGCGGCCGCGACCGTGGGCTGCGGCGTGGCGGCCGTGGGCAGCACATGCAACGGAATGGCCGGATGGGTCAGCGTGTGAAAGGACCCGCTCTCCGGATCAAAATAGCTGAAGACAAACGCCGGGATTTCCTTCACCCCGACATTTTCCGGCGTGACCACCTGCTCGAAGTACTTCGAGCCTTCAATTTGCAGCGGGTCCGGGCTTTCAAATTTCCTGGCCGGCGGATAGGTCTTGAAGTCGCTCCAGCCCGGTTCATCCGTGGTCAGGGACAGGGCATCAAACGAGCCTTTCCCGGTGATGCGGATTTTCAAGGTGATCGGGTCGCCCACGGCCACGGTGGTGGGACCAGCCTCGAATTGGGCCAGGGAAAATTCGCCCACCGCGCCATGGAAGCCGGCCGGGACATTGTTGGTCGGGATGGGCAGGACATGAAATTGCAGCGTGTCGCTTCTGGGATTGGCCGGAGCTGTGCTGAAAGGGTTGCCAAAAAAATCCCTCCGGGTCACCAGGGTCACGCCCCAGGTCGCGGGACCGAGGGTGAGGTCGCCGGCCTTGGTGGCAGTGACCGGGACGCGGAAGCTCAAAAAACTGTAAATCGTGCCATTGATGTTGACCTGGGGCGCGCGCTGGGGAACATCCGGCATGGCGCCGATGATGAAAGCGTCGCTGCTCAACTGCGGCTGCTCCACCCGGCTGACCGCCTGGCAATAACACTTGATCTCCAGCGGGATCACCTGGCCCGCATATATTGTGTTCGTGGGCACGGCCAGTCTGACAAAAGCCCCTTCGAGCTGGGCGGGGGTCGCGGGCAGATTTCCTTTGACGACTTTCAAGGTCAGCGGCTTGCTCGCCAAACGCCGGCCGTCCACGGTGGCCTGGATGGCGGGAATGGTGAAATTGCCTTCGCGCGTGGGATGAACGTCCACCGAAACAATGGTCTTGACTGTCAGATGCGCGCCGTCGAAGACCGTTTGTTGCTGCGTGCTGGTGCCGCCATATTGCAGGCCCGCCACGGGCGGCGGATTGAGCTGGCCCTGGAGCGAGCCGTTTTCCACCGTCATGGTCAAGGTGGTGGATTCCCCCAGGCTGATGGTGTCGCGGTCCAGGGCGGCCTCAAATTTCGCCTGGGCCAGCGCGGCCGCCGCCGCCAGCAGCCAGCCCGCCAGGAAAAGCCCGGCCGCGAAAATCCGGCCCCGGGACCGCTCCCGCATCCTAAGGGCCGGCTCGCGACGGCATGAGTTTGGTTCCAAACGATTCACAATAACCCAGACAGTCTAATAGTTGCTTCTGTTCAGAGGCAAGAGGGGGCGAAGAGGGAGGATGGCAAAGACGCACCGTTTCCAACGACGCCTCTTCCGAATCCGCAATCCGCAATCTGCCATCCTCCATTCTCCATCCTCGCGTTCCCGGAAGTTAGACCTCCTTCCGCGGGAAGAGTCCAAAAACTTCCCCCAACTGATGGCCTTCCTCGATGGGCGCCGTCGGCTCCGCCAGATGGGCCGGCACCCCGGCAAAACCCAGTTGCCGCTGGAGTTTTTCCGCCGTGCCGGGAATGACCGGCCACAGCAGAACTCCCAAAGTCCGGCAAACTTCGGCCAGCGTGTAAAGTATATCATCCAGCCGGGCGGCCTGGGCCGGGTCCTTGGCCAGCTTGAACGGGCTGGTTTGGTCTATGTATTGGTTGGCCCGCGTGATCAAGGCCCAGAGGCAGAGCAGCGCCTCCTGCAAAAGATGGCCGCGATAACAGGCCACCACCCGCGCCCGACATTCCGCCACCTCCGCCGCCAGTTGATGGGTCCCGCGCGGCACCCGCCCGCTGCGATAGCGTTGGATCATGGAAAGGGAGCGGTTGACCAGATTGCCCAGGCCGTTGGCCAGTTCCGCCTGGTACCGCGACCGGAAACCGGCATCGGTCCAATTGCCGTCCGGGCCGATGTCCAATTCGCGGATGACATAATAGCGGAAGGCATCCAGGCCCCACTCCTCTATCACCGCCACCGGGTCCACCACGTTGCCCGTGCTTTTGCTCAGTTTTTCGCCGTCCTTCTGCCACCAGCCATGCACCAGGATTTGTTTGGGCATCTCCAGGCCCATGGCTTTGAGCATGATCGGCCAGAACACCGCGTGAAATTTCAGAATGTCTTTGCCGATGACCTGGACGTCGGCGGGCCACAAAGACAGTGGAGAGCGCAGGGTGGAGAGTGGAGAGTGGAGGGCGCTGGTCACGGCGGGGTCGCCGAGGGCGGCGGGGATGCTGATGTAATTGGTCAGCGCGTCGAACCAGACGTAGGTCACAAAACCGGCATCGAACGGCAGGGGAATTCCCCAGTTCAGCCGCGCGGCGGGCCGGCTGATGCACAGGTCCTCCAACTCATTGTTCTTCAAAAACCCCAGGATTTCATTGCGGCGCGACTCCGGCACGATGAAGGCGGGATTGGCCTCGATATAATCAATCAGCCAGCGCTGGTGTTCCCCCAGCTTGAAATAATAATTCTCCTCCTCCAGTTCGATCACCTTGCCATAAGCCGGATCGAACGAGCCGTCCGGCAGGCGGTCTTTTTCCGTCAAAAACGTTTCGGCGGTGGTCGAGTAAAACCCCTTGTGCGTCTTTTTGTAAAAATGCCCCGCCGCGTGCAGGCGGGACAAAATCGCCTGCACCACCAATTTGTGGCGCGGTTGGGTGGTGCGGACAAAATCATCATTCGACAGCCCCAGTTTGCGGGCAAATTCCTGCCACGTCACCGCCAGCGCGTCGCAGTACTCCTGCGGATTTTTTCCTTCCGCCTGCGCCGCCTGCTGGACCTTCTGCCCGTGCTCGTCCAGCCCGGTCAGGAAGAAAACCGGTTCGCCCAGGCAGCGCCGGGCGCGGGCCACGACATCGGCGACCACCTTTTCGTAGGCATGGCCCAGATGGGGCTGGCCGTTGACATAATCAATGGCCGTAGTCACATAAAAACATTTGCTCATTCGCCGCATACTGTGGGGCAGGGGAGAAAACTTGGCAACTGGCAACTGGGGGTGCGCTCAACGAATCTGGCGAAATGGGAAGGCGGAAATTGCGTGAAAAGAGGAGGATTCCTTGTAAATTGCCTTTGAGTGAACGATAAAAGACGCGAATGGCACAAAAAGACATGAGCAATCAATTCCTCAGGAGCCTGAAACTGACCAACTTCCTGTCCTTCGGTCCGGACAGCAAGGAGATCGAGCTGACGCCTTTAAACGTGCTGATTGGGCCGAACGCCTCGGGGAAATCGAATTTCATCGAAGCCATTGAACTACTCCACGCCACGCCAACCGATCTTGCCGAGGCCATCCGAATCGGGGGAACAGCGGAGGAATGGCTTTGGAAGGGATCATCCCCGGCGCAACCTGCCAGTATTGCAGCGCGACTTTGGTCCACAACGGCGGCCCGGGAAATTCTTTATTTTCTGGCATTCACCGAAACCCGTGGTCGGATTGAGATTGTTGACGAAACCCTGGAAAGCGGGCTGGATAGAGAGTTGCGGAGTGATGTCTTCTTCCGCCGGAAGGGTGGAGGAGGCGGACTCAAGGGCAACTCCCTCATTAACGTGAAAGTTAAAATTAAGGATGATGAATCTAAAACGAAGTACGCCCCACATCTCATCGAAACCAAAAGTCTCAACGCCGAGCAATCCATCTTCTCTCAGCGCAAAGATCCAGACCTTTATCCGGAGCTTACGCATGTGGCGGAGCAGTTCGGGCGCATTCAAATTTTTCGCGAATGGGGGTTTGGGCGCTCCGCTGCGTTGCGCCAGGCCCAACCAGCCAACCTGCCGGGCGATGCCTTGCTGCCGACTCTCGTCAATCTCGGTCATGTGTTGAACGAGTTGGAACATCAGGATTCGTGGCCGCGATTTATAGAATTGATGCAGCGCTTTCTGCCCCGGTTCACGCGGTTGACCACAAAATTACAGGGCGGCTCCGTGCAAATTTACCTGCACGAGGACGGACTCAAAACCCCTGTTCCGGCCACGCGCCTTTCCGACGGAACAATCCGTTTTCTGGCCCTGCTGGCTGTTCTTTTGCATCCCAAAAATGTGCCGTTGCTGTGCATCGAAGAGCCGGAACTTGGTCTGCATCCTGATGCGCTGGCCGTCATCGCGCAGTTGCTGGTGGAAGCGAAGGCCAAAACGCAGGTGATCGTGACCACCCATTCGGACGTGCTGGTGTCCGCCCTCAGCCAGGAGACGGACTCGGTGCTGGTATGCGATTATGTCGGCGGCACGGAGTTCCGCCGGCTGGAATCGGCGAAATTGCAGCACTGGCTGGAGCAATACCGCCTCGGCGAAATCTGGCGCATGGGCAAACTGGGGGGAAACATCTGATGGAAATTGCCATCTATTTCGAGGGCGGCGGCAATTCTGCGGAAACCAAGGCAGCCCTCCGCCAGGGGTTGTCCGCCTTTCTCAAACCGCTGGTGGACTTGGCCCGGCAACGCCGCTTCCGCTGGTCAATCACCTCTTGCGGAGGACGCGACCAGGCGCGTGGTGCTTTTACCGATGCCCTCGAAAAAGAACCCGGAAAATTCAACGTCCTTCTGGTGGACTCGGAAGAGGCGGTGACAGCCTCGCCCAGCGCTCACCTTGAGCAGCGCGATGGATGGAATCTCCAGGGCGCGCAGGAAGATCAAGTGCATCTGATGGCGCAGTGCATGGAAGCCTGGCTGGTGGCCGACCCCGAAGCTGTGGCTGCGTACTACGACCAGGGATTTAACGGGAATGCGCTGCCGCGAAGAACCAATTTGGAAGAAGTGCCGAAACCGCAAATCTACGCGGCGCTGGAAGCAGCAACACGACAGACGCAAAAGGGCAGCTACGGCAAAATCAAACATGCCAGCGAATTGTTGAAGCGCGTCAAACCAGAGAAGGCGAGAACCCGGTGTAGTCATTGTGACCGGCTGTTCACGGTGGTGGCGGCCAAAATCCAATCGTAGAGCGTGAGCAACGCCCGCCAGAGCGGCCAACAAGAAAACGCCTATGGGCAAGTGGCCGAAAACATTTGAGAGTCTGCTGAACACTGTGCGGGCCTACCTGCGCCGCCACTGGCAGCAGGCTTTGCAGGTGCGCCAGAAGCTGCTCATCAGCGAAGAGGCCTTCCACCTCTTGCTGGCCAGCGGCGTGGGGGTCATCGGCGGCTTGGTCAGCCTTCTCTTTTATTCGGCCATCGAAGGCGTGCAACACCTCGTCTCCAGTTCGCTCGGCCGCGAACTCACCGCCCTGGTGACGCCGCTGGATTATCTTTTCCGCGTGCTGGTGCCGGCCCTGGGCGGTCTGGGGGCCGGGCTGGTTTTGTTTTGGGGATTTCGTTTCGCCGGCAAATACCGCTCGACCAATTTGCTCGAAGTCGTGGTGGCCGGCGATGGGCGGCTGCCCTTTCGCGTCGGGGTGATCCGAATCCTTTCTTCGTTGATCAGCATCAGCACGGGCGCTTCCATTGGACGGGAAGGAGGCATCACCCAGCTCTCGGCCACGGCGGCCTCGAAGTGGGGGCAACTGGCGCGCTGGCAGCCTTACCGGCTGCGGCTGCTCGTCGCCTGCGGGGCGGCGGCCGGCATGTCGGCGGCCTATAACGCGCCCATCACCGGGGCCATTTTCGCCGCCCACATCGTGCTGGGAAATTTTTCGATGAACCTGTTCGCGCCGCTGCTCTGTTCCTCGGTGGTGGCGGCGATGTTGTCGCGCAGTTTTTTCGGATTGCGTCTCTGGTATGCGGTGCCCAATTACGAATTCACCAGCATCGCGCAATTGCCGTGGTTTTTGGTCCTGGGCTTTCTGGCCGGCGCGCTGGGGGCGGTTTTTCTCAGGTTGTTGCGGAGCAGCAGCGAATTCTTCAAGAAAATGGACCGCCTGCCGGTGCGCATGGCGGTGGGCGGCTTGCTGGTGGGAGTCCTCGCCCTGGCCTACCCGGAGGTTCGGGGCAACGGCTACTCCGTCGCCAACAGCATTGTGCAGAATCCGCCGGAAGAATTAGCCTTGATCGGAATTTTCCTGGCCAAACTGCTGGCCACCGTCATCACCGTCGGCTCCGGCGCGGTGGGCGGGGTGATCACGCCGACTTTGTTTCTGGGCGCCGGGCTGGGCAGCATTGTCGGCCTCGAACTGCACCACTATGGACTCGTCCCCGCCCAGATGCCGGTGGGGGTTTTTGCCCTGGTGGGAATGGGCAGCGTTTTCGCCGCCACCACCCGCTCGCCCTTGCTGGCCCTGGTCATGATCCTGGAAATCTCGCTCAATTATTCCCTCATGCCCGCGCTCATGCTCGGATGCGCCATTTCCATCATCGTCTCGCGCCGGCTCCATCCCAATTCCGTTTACACCGAGCCGTTGCGCCTGCGCAGCCTGGAGGTGGAAAGCTCGCGGCTGGGCGCGGCCACCGAGCAGACCATCGGCGATTTGATGCGCGCCCCCGTGCCGCCCGTGCGCGAGAACACCCCGTTGCCGGAGATCGCCGGCCGCTTCCTCGGCAGCCCCAATAATTTTCTTCCGGTGGTCAACGCCGAGGGCCGCCTGCTGGGGATCGTCGCCCTGCAGGATTTAAAGGAACATCTGGGCGCCGGCCGGGAACTCAGCGCCGTCATCGCGGCGGATGTGATGCGCCCCCAGCCGCCGCGGCTGCGGCCCGGGCAGAAGTTGCTCGACGCCCTGCCGGTGTTGCTGGCCAGCGAACTGCGCAACATTCCTGTCGTGAATAATTTTGATGACGACCGCCTCATCGGCTCCATGCCCCGGGCCGAGGGCCTGGCCGTGCTCTCCGAAGCCATTTCCGCCGGCACCAGGATGACCTCTTCGACCGAGATCATTGCCAAAAAAACGCCAGCGCCCCCAGCGCCGCCGCCAGAAGCCAGATGAGCAGCACCGCCTGCGTCCGGCTCCACCCCCGCCGCGTCAGACGATGGGACAGGTGGTTGGTGTCGCCGACATAAAATGGCCGGCCCATTTTCCAGCGCAGCACCACCACCCAGGCCAGGTCGCCCAGCGGAACGGCCAGCACCAGCAATGGCGTCAGCACCGCCCACTTTTGCGGATGTTTCACCGTGTAAAAATGAGGCAGGATGGCCAGCACCGCCATGAGGTAGCCTGTCAAATGGCTGCCGGCGTCGCCCAGGAAGGCGCTGGCCCTGGGAAAATTATACGGCAGAAACCCGGCCAGCGCGCCCGTGATGAGAAAGCAGGTCGTGGCCACCAGAAACTGGCCCTGGCTGGCGGAAATGATCCCGAAGCACCATCCGCCGATCACCCCCAGCCCGGTGCAAAGTCCGTCCATGTTGTCCATAAAATTGAAGGCGTTGACCACCGTCAAAATCCACAAAAGGGTGATGCCGTAATGGAACCACAGGCTGGGAACAAACAAGGTGATGCGGACCCCGGCGCCCGCCACCACCAGCGCCACCAGCAACTGCCCGCTGAATTTGACCGCGGGCCGCAATTCAAACTTGTCGTCCCACAAACCCATCAGCAGCATGCCCAGCGCCCCGGCAAAAATCGCGGCCACCTGGACCGCCTCCTTGTCAAAGCCATGCGCGAAGATTCTGGCCGTGCCGGCATCCAGCAACGGCCGCGCCAGCCCCGGTCGCGCCAGCGTGAGCAGCGCCCCGGCCAGCAGCGGCGCGAGCAGACCCGTCATCACTGCCAGGCCGCCGGCCAGCGGCACGGGCGCGGAATGCAGCTTGCGCTGTCCGGGGTCATCCATCGCGCCGGCGCGCCGGCACCAACGCCGCCAGAACGGCACCGAAACCGCCGTCGTCAGACCGGCGCCGAGCAGCGCGAGCGCAAAAACATTGTCAGGAAAGGCCATCAGCGCATTTCACCTTGTTGAGCAGCCACGCCCAATTCTAATCGCAAACTCAACCTTCTTCCCAGAACAAACGTCACCCACTCCCAAGTCCGGGCGCACGACAGAATTCTTCGGTTAGGCTGCCAGCTTTAGGCAATCATTGCTGGCAGCGCGGCTGTTGAGGCGCTCTTTCCAGAACGGGTCGAGGCGGCGGCTGGAGTGGATACAGCGC
>JBEKVM010000008.1:0-87483 GCA_049513975.1 Verrucomicrobiota bacterium
TTGGGGGGGGGGGGGCTTTAGCCCGCCCGCCCGACCCCAGGTTGCTTGAAGACCTCCTCTGTACATGAACGATCAACCCAAGCGGCGCACAACACGGAAAGCAGCCGACTGCGGCTAAAGGAAAAGACGCGATGCCCCGCATCGCCATGCCGCCCCTCGCGGCGGCCAAGAGCGAGTAAAAGCACCGTCTGACTTTCCCCCCTCCGCGACAGCGGAAAACAAGGCTGACACCTAAAAGCCGCCTTTCCTTCCCCTTCAATGCCTTTGACTCTCCTGGTGGTGATGGCGGCGGATTCCATGTTGCGGGGGAAGAAAGGGCGCAAGCTGGAAGCCTCCGACTTCACGACCAGGCTAACTTTGGGGCTTCGGCGAGTCTGTGGCGTTTGAGGCGTAGTCTGCCAAGGGGAATCAAACGGCACAGTCTCGGCGAAGGGGGCAGTGTTTGCCGTTGGTTGCCTAGTGGATTTCAACCTTACCATCTGCAAGAAGTGTAACGTGCTTGTCTTTGCTTCTAAGCAACACCGTGTTACTGTCCACTGTGCGTAAATTAGATATTTCCGTAAAATCGAACAGTATATGGTCACGGCCAACAAGCTGATCGTGTATGACTTGGGGAAATGAGTTTACTGCTTGATCCCCGTTTTCTGATCGTGCCAATTTCAAGGTGGCAAATATCTCTGAGGCGCGTCGTTCCTCCATTTTACGAATGTCCTTTGAAGTAACGATGGAGCCAAAATACGGGAAAAGCAGGGCTGCAATGATAACAAGGGCGATGCCCCATAAAGCAAGCTTCAAATGATTGCTAAAATGGGGCGTTTGCATCTCACTTAACCGCGTTAAGTGTCGCCTCGACAGCATCTACGTCCCCACCGTTCACCTGATAATAGCCACTCGTCCCCCAGAAATGTCCGAAAGGTGAAACAATGCTTTGCCAGTTACCAAAAGGAGCGCTACAAAGATAGGCAATACCAAGTCCGTAATCGAACTGAAAGGTATTTTTCATCTCGGCGCTAGTAAGAATATTGTCCTTATCAATTTTGAAATCCCCGCCCAAACTCGGATCATGGATCGGCCAAATAGCAGTTGTGCCATGCCCAAAAAAAGCATAGCCGTAGAGATCCGGCCCCTTAAATCCAGTTATGGTGTCTGCGGAGAAAGTTTGAACCTCGCGGTTGAAATACTGCACCATAAATCCTTTGCCATAGAGGATGTCTGACGTAAGTTTTCCCAATCGCTCAAGACGTTTGCGCGGCCCCGGCCAAAAACCTAGCTTCCCAACGACTACCACAACCTCATTGGGGATTGTGTAAGTCTTGCAGATACTGATCGGATCATCAGGCGGCTGCAACCACTTCTTATATTGTGTCGGGTCCAACCCTATCATCCGAGCAAGGTCAAATATGGTATCCGTCGCCTCACTGGCTCTCGCTTTAGCTCGAGCCTCGTGCTCTCGCCGGACGAGCCATTCGAGACCAAGCCAGTCGGCATTGTCGACGAGGTCGTTCTGACAATTCGCGTAAAGATTAGGGCCTCCTTCCTCCTCCTCTGCCGGGTCACGCGACAACCATCGTCCGTTGGAGGGGTTGTAATATCTGAAGCCGTAATAATAAAATCCCGATTCCGAGTCGCGATATTTAGTCGAAAATAGGAACGGGTTTACCGACGCCAGCGGGCCGGTTGCGCGGATTAGTTCGCCAAAGCCCCCGTATTCATATTGCCCGGCGATAATTCCATTCGCCGCGTTGACCAGCGCCGTGACATTGCCATTCCCGTCATAACAGTAGAAGTATGTCCCGGCACTGGCCCCGCCATAAACCCTCATCGAAATTAGCCCGCCCACTCCGCCGGCGCCTTGAGGCGAACCGCTTAAGTCGAGTCCCCATATAAACGAATCAAGCAGGTTGTTCCCGCCATCCAAAATCGCCACCACGTTCCAGCCGTCATAAACGAACTTGTTGGTGTAGGAATAAACCCAACTGCTTCCGTTGTTTGTCGAGACAATCTTTTGGATGCGGCGGCCCATGTAATCATACGTGAAATCGAGTTTGAGCAATGACCCGGCCGGACCGCCGCTCAGGCTTGTCATGTTGGTCAGGCGGTTCTCGGCGTCCGAACCATAGTTCCAGCGACCATCACTGGTCTGATTTCCATCCAGATCGAAGCCGTAGGTCTCCGGCGTTTGCGGCAGGAAAACATGGCCAATATTGGTGGTGCCATACTCGGCGCTCCACCCATTGGGCAACGCCGCCAAAGTGGTCACCGTTTGATATACCGCGCCGGAGGTGTTGGGGATGGGCAGTGCCAGCCAGAAGTAATTCGTCTTTCGATAGGCCAGGGTTTGGTCCACCCACACGCTCGCCGTGTTGGTCGCGCTGCCGATAATGTCCACCGCGCCCGGAACCGTTCGACTCGCGTATTCGTTCAAACTGTTGGCTGTGTAGCTCGCCAGGCGCTGATTGGCCCCGTTTTGATCGCCCCCCGCCAGGGTCATCTTGCGGTTGCCGATGGTGTCGAATCCGTAGCCAAATTGCTGCCCCGCCACCACCGAATTGTCCGGCCATTTCTTCACCGCATTCGTCACCTGCCCCAGCGAATCATACCCATACGTCCAATACGTATTGTCCACATCCGTCACCGCCGTCCGCTGGTTGGCCGAGTTGTACTGATACTGATAATTAACCACGGATGAACCGGATGACACGGATGAGATCGCCGCCAGGCGGTTCAAATAATCGTAAGTGTTGCTCGTCGTCATCACTGTCGTGCCGTTGCTTGCAAAGGTAATATGATCCACCAAAGGCGAATTGGCAAGGTAAGCAGGAACCCCGGCTAGCCTGGATGGCCCGGGACAGCAGACACTGAGATTCCGCCTTATTCCGCCTTCTTGCCTTTGCCTTCCGCTTTTTCCGCTTTTTCCCCCTTCTCATGCTTCTCGTGTTTTTCCGCCTTGGGCGCGCGCGGTTTCTTTTCCGGCCGCGCGCCGGTTTCGGCCGATTCAGGAGCGGCGGTTGCTTCGGAGCGGGTGGTATCGGCGCGGCGATGACCGCGGGATTCGGTCCGGGCGCGCGCTTCCCTGCCTTCCCTGCCTTCGGCGGGCGCGGCCTGCGGCGCGGGCGCGGGCGGCGGCGTGGTGCTTTCAATGCGCACTTTCAAGGGCGCGGTCACATCCGTATGGAGGCGAAGCTCGACGATGTGTTCGCCCAGAGTCTTGATCGGGTGTTCCAGATAAATCTTCCTCTTTTCCAGCACGATGTCGAACTGGGTCTTCAACTGGTCGGCGATCATCCCCGCCGTGACGGCGCCAAACATTTTCCCGTCCTCGCCCGTCTTGACCGCGATGACGGCGATGAGGTTGGACACGCTCTTGGCCAGTTCGGACATGGTGCTGAATTCATGGGCCTCGCGTTCGCCCCGCCGTTTCTTGAGGGCTTCGATGCGCTTTTTGTTGGTGGAATTCAGCGGCACGGCCAGGCCCTGGGGAAACAAGTAATTGCGGGCGTAGCCGGCGGCGACTCTGACCTGGTCGGATTCTCCGCCCAGGCCGACGATGTTTTGAATGAGGATGACTTCAGTTTTTGCCATAAAATTCAGGGGTTGAGGGCCGGAAGCAATGCCAGCGGCCCGTTATTCCGGGGAAAGGGGTTAAAAGGGAACGTCGTCTTCTTCGGGCGGCGCCTCGCCCTCCGGCGGGCCGGCGGCGGCGGCGGGTTTGTCCGGAGCGGCGGGCCGGCGGGCCGGTTCGCCCGAAGGCACTCCGCCGGCCCCGGCGCCGCCTTCGGGAACTTTGGAGTCAATGAACGAAAAGGATTCCAAAACGACTTTGAGCTTGGATTGTTTTTGATGGGTGTTTTTGTCCTCCCAAGTGTCCAGTTTGAGCCGGCCCTCCACCAAAAGCGGCCTGCCTTTGCGCATGTATTGGGCGATGACTTCGGCCTGGCGTCCCCAGACATCAACATCCACAAAGGTCACTTCCTCCTTGTTTTCGCCGCTTTCGGATTTCCAGGTGCGGTTGATGGCCATGCCCATCTTGACCACCGCCGTGCCCTTGGGTGTGTAGCGCAGTTCCGGGTCGCGGGTCAGGTTCCCGGCGAGGATGACTTTGTTGAAATTGGCCATAGATCACGTTTATTGCGTTAAAGGGGGGTTAGGCCGCGACCGGGATGGTGGCGGGCTTGGGCGCGGCGGCCCGGGTAAAGAGGACGCGAAAAATCTCTTCGTTGTTGACGAAGCGGAGGCGCAGTTTGGCCACGGCGGCGGGTTCGCTCTCGAACAAAATGTTGACGTAATAGCCGGAGCTATGCTTGCGGTCGGCGACGCGGGAGAAGGCTTTTTTATCCATTTTTTGAATAGTTTCGACCTTGCCGCCGGCCGCGGTGATCTCGGCGGCGATTTTATCAATGGTATCCTTGAGCGCTTCTTCGCGGGCGGCGCTGTTTAAGATGAACAGACCTTCGTAATGTTTCACAGTTTTCCTTTTGGCAACGGGGCCGGCGGGGCCCCGTTAAATTGGTTCATTGCTTGTTTCAATCCCGCGCTCAGCCAGCATTCCACCTGCTGGCCGGCGCGGCTCAATACTTCATCCACGGCCGGGCGTTCGGCGGCGGCAAACTGGCCCAGCACATACTGGCTGATCTGCCGGCCATCGTCGTCCCGCCGCCCGATGCCCAGGCGCAAACGCGGATACTCCCGCGTGCCCAAATGCTGCTCGACCGATTCCAATCCATGATGCCCGCCGCTGCTGCCCTCGGCCCGCAGGCGAATCAGCCCCAGGGGCAAATCCGCGTCATCCACCACCACGAGCAACTGCGCGGAGGGCAGGCGGTAAAATCCGCGCAAAGCCGCCACCGCCTCCCCGCTGACGTTCATGAACGTCTGCGGCTGGCACAAAATGATCCGTTTTCCATCCCGTTCGAGCCGTGCCAGGCGCGAACTGAACTTGTTCTCCCGCACCCACGGCGCGCGCCAGCGGGCGGCCAATTGCGCCACCAGCATAAACCCGATGTTATGCCGTGTGCCGGCGTATTTCCGGCCGGGATTGCCCAATCCCGCAATAAGATATAAATTGTCCATGCGGCGCGCGCTTGCGGCCTGGCAACCCCGACCCGGGGTGTTGCGCCACCCGTAAAATTATTTCCTTCTCTCGGGCCTCTTCTCGCCTCTCTTCTCCGCGGCCTTTTCCGGGGCGGGAGCGGGGGCGGCCTTTTCGCCCGGTTTGAGCGCCGCTCGTTCGCCCGGTTTGAGGGCGGCTTTTTCGCCCGGTTTGAGGGCGGGGGCCTTCTCGCCGGGCTTGGCGGCAGGCTGCTCGCCGGGCTTGCCGGGGGCTTCCGGCTTGACTTCTCCTTCGGCGCCCTCTTCCTTCTTCTCTTTGATCATCTCCACTTCGCCCACGGCGGCGGTGGCGGCTTCGAGGACGGCGGCTTCCTGGGCCTCGGAGATCGGGGCGGCGACGGCCAGGACGGAAATGTGTTTGTCACCCAAGATTTCAACACCCGGAGGGGGTTTGATGTCGCCAATGTGAATGGCCTGGCCGATTTCCAGATGGCTGACATCCACGACGAGGGACTCCGGCAAATCCTTGGGCAAGGCGCGCACTTTCAGTTTGAAGAGAACGTGTTCGAGCGTGCCGCCGCCGGTTTTGACGCCCAGGGCTTCGCCCACGCTGTCCACCGGCACGGTGAGGATGACCTTTTCGTTCTCGGCGACTTCGTGCAAATCAAGGTGGAGGAGCTGGTTGGAGAGGACATGGTGCTGGATTTCCTGGATGATGGCCAGACGGTTGGGCTTGGGGTCACCCTGCACGGTGAGGTTGAGCAGGACGTTTTCCGAGGCGGCGCCGTGGACGACATCGCGGATGTCCTGGAGATTGATTTCCAGGCTTTGGGGCTTGTTGAGTTTGCCGTAAATGACGGCGGGAACGCGGCCGGAGGCACGAAGGGTTCTGGAACCGGCCCGGCGGCCCAAAGTGCGCGGAAACGCGTTTAAAGCAATAGATTTCATCTTTTCAGCATTTTATACTATTTGGCCTGCCAGCGCCAGCATAACCTAACTGGTCCGGCCGCCCTTAAATTCAAACAAGGAAGTGACCGAGGAATTGCAATTAATTCGCTTGATCGCTTCACCCAACAAGCCGGCGACGGAGAGGGTGGTTATTTTCAACCCGTCAATCGCCGGGCGGAGGACGGTATCAGTAGTTACCAATTCGTCAATGCAAGATTTTCGGAGTCTTTGCACGCCGATTTCGTTCAAAATGGCGTGGGAGACGCAGGCGATGATTTTTTTGGCCCCTTTGCGCTTGAGCAAGGTGGCGGCGTTGACGAGGGTTCCGGCGGTTTCGGTCAGGTCGTCCACCAGGAGAACATTGCGGCCGCGGATTTCGCCGATGACGGCCATGGCCTCGGTTTCGGTGGCATTTTTGCGGCGTTTGGCCACGATGGCCAGGCCGGCTTCCAGGACTTGGGAGTAGGCATGGGCCATTTTCAGGCCGCCCACGTCCGGGCTGACGACCACCAAATCGGGGATGCGCATGGGTTTGAGGTACTCGTACATGACGGGCGCGGCATAAAGATGATCCACCGGGATGTCGAAAAAGCCCTGGATTTGCTGGGCGTGGAGGTCCATGGCCAGGATGCGGCTGGCCCCGGCGGCGACCAGGAGATTGGCCACCAGCTTGGCGGTGATGGGCACGCGGGGCTGGTCCTTGCGGTCCTGCCGGGCGTAACCGTAAAAGGGGAGAACGGCGGTGATGCGCGAAGCGCTGGCGCGGCGGACCGCGTCCATCATAATGAACAGCTCCATCAAGTAATGGTTGGTGGGGGGGCTGGTGGACTGGACGATGAAGACATCCTCGCCGCGGACATTTTCCTCGATTTTGACGAAGGTTTCGCCATCGGGAAAGGCGCTGACGGTGCATTTGCCCAACTCCATGCCGATGGAGGCGGTGATGCTTCTGGCGAGCGGGAGATTGGACGTGCCGCTAAAAATTTTCACAGATTTGGCTTTGCTCAAGAAAATGAAACCACCGCAGCGGTGGCTCGAATGTGGCGGCAATGTAACAACCGCCCCGCCCCATGCAAGCAAAAAACAGAAAGCAAAAACCAGAAAACCGGACATTGCAGCGGCGATCTTTGACCGCAGCATTTTTCAAGGATGATCAACGGATTGAAGTGTGGCCCGTTTCTGTTGGATGAAATCAGATCTGAACTGGAACCGCACCTGCGATTACCTAAGAGTATGATACTTGACATAATATATTTATGATAATATATGTGGAGGCATGCCGAAGGTTCAATTATCTGGCTACCGCTGTGGAAGATGCGAACATGAGTGGTTTCCCAGGCGTGGGGGAAGTGAGCCGCGGGTGTGTCCGAGATGCAAAAGCCCCTACTGGAACACACCGAAAAGGGAAACGACCGGCCGGCTCCAGAGGACTCTCTTTAATGGGAAGCGAAAAGCCTAACAGGCGCGAAAATGTCAGTGCAAGTATCCAGTACGCAGGTCCGATCCCAGGCGATACCGCCCGAGGTCGTGGGGTGTGGTGTACCGACAGAGAGCGTCAAGCTCTTCCGTGGCAAGCCTGAACCGGGGCTACTTAACTACCTTGACTTGTGCCCCGCGAATGATGATCGCGGCACCAGCGTCCTGCCTGACGGCGTCGCGGAAAGCCGCGAGCGCCCCTTGCTTTACTTCATCACGAAGGACAGGCTTTCGGCAAATACGACGCGGCAGCAGGGTCAATTAAGCCGTTTGCGGCGGACGCTCGGCAGTCGCGGCGAGCGTGCGTTTCTTGCTGTGGTCGAGCCGGGGCTGGTGCGGGTCATTCCGGTCAGCCTCGATTCTCGCACACAGGATTGGAAAGAGTTTCGCCCGGACACTCCACAGGCCCGCAGTCTGTTTGCGCGGATGGCGCTTGGCGAATACGAAGCCGAGGGCGCCCCGCCGGAGGCGGATTACGTTTATGAAGCCATGTTCGAGCTTCTCAAGGGAGTTGCGAAGAACATCGTCGAGGCAGGCACCGGCATAGAGCGCGGCGATGTTCTCTCCCTCGTGGGACGGGCGCTCTTTCTACGCTTCTTGTGGGATCGTGGGGTCGTAACTGCGGCGAACCTTAATGAAATCGCCCCAGAGGCGCAACGACTCGACGAGTGCTTCGCGGACGCCACCAATGCGGCGCACACTTGCCGGTGGCTCGATGACACCTTTAACGGCGATTTCCTGCCGCTGTCTGAAATGGGCAGTCTGGAGTGGTTTCAGCGGGTGGCACCCGCAGGCAGCGAGGCATTCAAGGACCTGCGCGCCATTCTGCGAAATGAGGAACCGGCGGGCGGCGGTTATCAGCAAAGGCTGCAAATGGACTGGAGCATGTTCGACTTCGCCCATGTGCCGGTGGGATTGCTGAGTCAAGTATATGAAGGGTTCGTCTGGGAGTGGGAGCCAAAGGAAGCGGGCGAGACGAGTATCCATTACACGCCGCGCCGCATCGCGGAGTACCTCGTGGAGGATGCCTTTGACGGGATGCGGAAGGCGGGCAAGGCGAGAGTGCTCGATCCCGCTTGCGGAGCAGGCGTCTTTCTCGTGCTGGCATTCCGGAGGATTTACCGGGAACGATGGAAGGAAACGGGACAGCGTCCTCAGCGTCAGGTCATCCGGGAGATTCTCAACAAGCAACTGCGCGGTTTCGAGATCAGCGAATCCGCGCTTCGCCTGGCTGCACTCAGTCTCTACCTGACCGCCATCGAAATCGACCCCAAGCCAACGCCGCCCGCCGCGTTGCGGTTCAAGAATCTGCGGGAGAAGGTGTTGTTTTACTGCCGTGGCAAAGATGACCCAGAGAAGGGACCGGTGACGGGCAGCCTCGATGTTCGAATGCTGGCAGGCCATCGGGGCCAGTACCAGATAGTGATTGGCAATCCGCCTTGGACGAGCTTGGATGAATCCCAGAAAGATCTCGCCTCGACATATCATGCTATTGGCCGTGAGGTGCTTACTGAACGGAAACTCCCCGAACTGGCCGCGACTTTTGAGAACCCCGACAGCGTGCCAGACCTGCCTTTCATCTGGCGTGCGATGCAGTGGTGCGAACCGGGCGGGCGCATGGCGTTCGTCCTGCCCGCACGGCTGCTCTTCAAGCAGGGCGACATCGGCCAGCGGGCACGGAAAGCCGTCTTCCAAGCCACCGCTGTAACGGGAATCCTGAACTGCTCGAATCTTTCCGACACAAACGTCTGGCCGGGGATGCAGCAACCCTTCCTGCTCTTCTTCGCCCGCAACCGCTTGCCGAAACCGGACCATTCGGTGCGCTGGATCACGGTCCATCCCGACGAGGCACTGAACGACCGTGGTGAAATCCGCGTGGATTCGAAGTCCATCGAGGAGGTGAGTGTCGAACAAACTTTCACCGAGCCGTGGTTGTGGAAAGCCCTCGCCCTTGGCACCGCGCTGGATATTGAGGTCGTACGAAAGGTGAAGCAGAGCGGCGGCTTGGCGTTGCAGGAGTATTGGGAGAAGCAATTGGGGCTGACCTTTCGCAAGGGCTATATCGTGGGAACCAAAGGCAATGCGGATGAATGCTCTTTTCTGGACGGCATGGCCGTGATCGAAAGTACCCGCCAGTTCAGATTCAAGGTGGATATTGGCCGGCTAGATCGCCTTGAAAAGCCCGTTTTTGAGCGACCAAGGAAACCGGTCATTTATCAAGCTCCATTGGTCATCGTCAAAGAGGCTCCAAGTGTCACCAGGCGAAACGGAATGGCTTGGTTGGCAACCGAGAATGTAGCATACAACCAAAGCTTCCACGCTGCGTCGGCCAAAGGGCACAAAGATGCCCTTGATCTGGTCCGATACCTACAGCTTCTCATACATACTAAGGTGTGGATCCATTATGCACTCCTGACGAGTCTTCAGTTCGGAGCAGAACGAAGGAGAATGCTCAAAGAGGACCTCGACGGGTTCCCCATCATTCCATGGGAAAAGTTAACGCATGAGGAGCGCACATTGATGCGACAACTAAGCGGCCGCCTACTTTCCGAAGACATGACCGTCTTCCCTGACATTGACGCCTTCTTTGCCAGCCTCTATCGCCTCAAGCCGCGCGACATGGAAGTTATCCGCGATACGCTGCGTGTTGAACTCCCGTTCAAGTCAGTACGCGCAAGGGCGAGCGCGCCGCCAAGTCAGAAGCAACGCCGCGATTTCTGCATGCGGATGGAGGGAGTGTTGCGTCCATTTTTCAAGCGAATCGGCCAAACAGTCTCGGTGGGTCCGTCGGCACTAAGCGGCGTGGCCGAGGATTGCCCGTTTTCGGTTTTGCGCATTAGTAACGAACGGCAGCTTGATTTGGAGGTAGACGATAACATTGCGAGGCAGGCCCTCGAAATGGCCAATCGCACTGGGGCCAGTATGGCGATTATCGAGACAAACACGCCGCGGAGCTGCTTCATCGGCATCCTCAACCACGCGCGGTACTGGACGGCTTCCCGGGCCCGCTTGTGCGCAATCCGGATGCTGCGTGACTCCATGGGGCCTTTTGAGGAATAGGCGCATGGGATTCGGACTTTCCACTGATTGGACGACGAAGAGGGAGCGAGACTTTTCGCTACCTCATCCGCCAGTCTCAGTGACAGTGTTCCTAATCCTTGAAAACGCTATCGCCACAGCATGGGGAATACTGCACACGTCCCCACCGCGCCCCTTCGATCCAAGAACCGCGAAAGAGACTGACTTCACCACCCATTTGCATGAGATTCTCGAAGACCATCTATTGGATTCGAGCGTGGTGGATGGTTTCACATGCGAAGTGTTTTCCAGCATCAAGCGGCCGGAGGTGCGAAATTACGACGGAAAGAAAACGGGCAAGAAGCCGGACATGGTCGCTTATCTCGCGGATCGCCCTAACGTGAAACATTCGCAGGATGGCATCTTCATTGAGTGCAAACCTGTGGATGCCGCGCACTCACTCCTCAGTGACTACTGCGATGCCGGGATCGTCCGTTTCATCGTTGGTGACTATGCTTGGGCGATGACGGAGGCTCTGATGGTCGGGTACAACACAGCCCACGACAAGCCGTCTGCGGCATTGGTTCAGCCCTTCGCACAGCGCGTGAATAAAGTCCGAGCTGTTGGCACGTCGCGAGACTGCGAACGCAGTCCGCATAAGCCTCCAGTCGCCATCACCCGACACAACCGCGACTTTCCACTGAGAGGCAGACAGGCGCCAGGTATTAAACTGCGGCACCTTTGGCTGGCTTCCCCGGTTTCCAATGGCACTGTGTTGGTGACCCCACCAGGAATTGAACCTGGATCACAAGTTTAGGAAACTCGTGCTCTATCCTTTTGAGCTATGGGGCCGGCCCGCATCCAATTTACCCCCTCCAGCCAGCGCGGCAAGAAGGAAGGTTGGAAATGCAAAATGCCGAATGCAGATTAGGGAATGTAAGGGAAAGACGAGTCACGGCTCGACGGAATCGCGCCCTGCCGGGGGTTGGCGCGTCCGGGCCGACTTGGATTAGGATTAGGAATAAAGTGAAACCCCTCACCCTTGCCCTCTCCCCACTGCGTGGGGCGAGGGAATTGTCAAATCGCGTGGAGGGGCAAGGCGGGGTTGATTTCGTGATTCCATTCCGGCATGCTGGCGGCTGCTCAAAGGCAGAGGGCCGTGGTTTTGGGCGTGCCAGGCGGCACATTAAAAAGTAAAGAATGCAGTGTGCCGGCAAAGAACGCCCCGCGTTTAACAACCTGATGATTCGCGCGCAAAATTTGACCAAAATGTTCGGCCCGCTGGCCGCGGTGCGGGACATTTCCTTTGAAATCAAGGCAGGGGAGATCGTGGCGTTTCTGGGGCCAAACGGCGCCGGCAAGACGACCACGATCAAAATGCTCACCACTTTGTTGAAACCGACCAGCGGGAAGATTGAATTGGACGGGCTGGACCCGGCCCGCCAGCCCAATGAAGTCCGCCAGCGCTTTGGCATCGTCTTTCAAGACCCCAGTCTGGACGATGAGTTGACGGCGCAGGAGAACATGGAGATTCACGGCGCTCTCTACAAGGTGGCGCGGCCGATGCGGGCCGGGCGCATCGAAATGCTGCTGAAACTTTTTGAGCTGTGGGATCGGCGGCGGGAACCGGCGAAACGCTTTTCCGGCGGGATGCGCCGGCGGCTGGAAATTGCGCGCAGCCTGCTGCACACGCCCCGGATCCTGTTTCTGGATGAACCGACCCTCGGACTGGATCCGCAAACGCGCAATCAGCTTTGGACGCAGGTCAGGAAGCTCAACGAAGAGGAGCGGGTCACTGTTTTCCTGACGACGCATTACATGGAGGAGGCGGAACGGGTGGCGCAGCGGGTGTTCATCATTGATGGCGGACGCATCATCGCGCAGGGATCGCCGCAGGAACTGAAACAGCAGACCGGCTCGGCAACCCTGGAACAGGCTTTTCTGGCATTGACCGGCTCGATGATTCGCGAGGAGGAGGCCAATCCGACCGACCGGATGCGGCAGTTGGCCAAGGCTTGGAGGCGGTAATTTTATGAATGTCATCTACATCCTCTGGCTGCGGCAAATGAAACGCTACGTGCGTTCCCGGTCGCGGGTGATAGGCTCGCTGGCCCAACCGCTGCTCTACCTGCTTGGGATGGGCTATGGGCTGGGGCCGGTCTTTCAACGGGCCGGCATGGGCAGCTACGTCCAGTTTATTGCGCCCGGCTTGATCGCCATGACCATCCAATTCACCTCGGTGTTTTCGGGGATCGAGTTGATCATGGACCGGCAGTTCGGCTTTCTGAAGGAGACGCTGGTGGCGCCGGTGCCGCGGCTTTGGATCATATTGGGCCGGATTTTGGGCGGGGCCACGGTGGCCTTCCTCCAGGGATTGATTTTCCTTTTGGTTTGCCTGATCGCGGGATTTCGCTGGCACGACCTGGGCTCACTGCCCCTGGCCTTCCTTTTTATGGCCCTGATTGGGATGGTCTTCACGTCGGTCGGGTCGGCCATTGGTTCGATGATGAGTGATTTTCAAGGTTTTCAGTTTGTCGTCGGTTTCTTTATCATGCCGATCTTTTTTCTTTCGGGCGCGATGTTTCCGCTGACGAACCTGCCGCCGGTTCTAAGCCTGCTCACCCGGCTTGATCCGCTCTCCTATGGAGTGGATGGCCTGCGCCATTGCCTCAATGGGGTGGTTCACTTCGGACTGGGCACGGATGTGGCCGTGCTGGCGGTGGTGGCGGCGCTGATGCTCGCCTTGAGCAGCTACCTGTTCTCAAAGATAGAGCTTTGAGTCAGGCGCCAGTGACGGGAGGCAGGGCGGGCAGTCCCCTGCCGCCGCACCTCCGTAATGCGACGTTGCTTCCTCTGCCAATGGCCGGCGGCGGGCAACGGAGTGCCCGCCCTGCCATTCCCTTTTCCCCCATCACTGACGGGTTGCAGCTTTGACTTGCGGGCAGGGGGGATTGTGGCAAAATGGCCCCATGACAGCACACCGCCAGAGCCGTCGTGAGTTCATCCGCACAACCTCGCTGGCCGCCGCCGCCGCGCCGTGGCTGGCCGCGTTGTCCTCGCGGGCGGGCGCGGTTGACCCCAACCGCAAGATCGGGTTCGCCCTGTGCGGCCTGGGCGGGTTGAGCAGCAGCCAGCTCGCTCCCGCCTTGCAAACGACCAAACATTGCCGCCTGGCCGGCATCGTCACCGGCACGCCGGCCAAGGCCGTCGCCTGGAAGTCAAAATACAACATCCCCGACAAGAACATTTACAACTACGAGACGATGGGCGACATGGCCGGCAACCCGGACATTGACGTCGTGTATGTCGTCACACCCAATGCCTTGCACGGCGACCTGGCCATCAAGGCGGCCAAAGCGGGCAAGCATGTGCTGAGCGAAAAGCCGATGGAAGTGTCGGTGGAAAAATGCCAAAAGATGATTGACGCGTGCAAGGCGGCCAACCGGATGCTGGCCGTGGGCTATCGCAACCGCTTCGAGCCGCACACGATGGAATGCATCCGGCTGGCGCGGGAAAAGGTCTTCGGCCCGGTCAAAACGATTGAGGCCTCCTTCGGTTTCGCCATCGGCGATCCCGACCAATGGCGTCTCAAGCACGCTCTGTCCGGCGGCGGGGCGCTGATGGATGTGGGCATTTACGCGTTGCAAACCGCCCGCTACATCAGCGGCCAGGAGCCGGTGGAGGTTTCAGCGAGAGAGGTGAAAACGGACCCGGCGAAATTCAAGGAAGTGGACGAGACGATGGGCTTTCGGCTCCAATTCCCCGGAGGCGTGACCGCCTCCTGCCAGACGACATTCAGTTTTTTCGGATTGAACAGCTACACTGTCCGCGCGGAGAAGGGGTGGTTTGGGCTGGGTCCGGCCTATGGCTACAACGGGGTGCAGGGGCGGCGCAGCGACGGGCAGGCGCTGGATTTTGCGGAGGTGAATCAGTTTGCGGCGGAGATGGATGATTTTTCGCAGTGCATTCTGAACAACAAACCGACCATCGTGCCGGGCGAAGAGGGATTGCGCGACGTGAAAATCATGATGGCGATCTATGAGTCCGCCAAGACGGGCCAGCCGGTGAAGTTGGGATAGGAGGCCGTTTCAAATTGCGGAATGGGGATGGTTCACCCTCCGCCGCGGTTCGGCCGCGAAGGAGGGCGGCTTTCCTCGTTCAGCGTTCTCAATTCCAAACGCAAAATGCTTTTTACTGTCCACTGAACCAGACGCTGGAACTGCCGCCGCGATTGAGCCGGGCGTAGTTGGGAATGGCGAGGAGGGGGCTGGCGTTGGTGTAGGCGCCGGTGATCTCCCAGAAACCGCCGAGCAGGCTGGCGTGCTGGAGGGACAAAGGAGCATTGGAGGCAAGCACCAGGCCGGTGGATTGATCCACACTCTCGATATTGTAGATCAGCGGCCCATACTGCAGGGCCACCAACCCCACATTGGCCGCCACATTGGCGGAACATTTGATTCGCTGAACCGCCATCGGCAACGCCAGGTCCACGCGGTCGCCCGCCGTCCACGACCGGGTGATGACGGCATAGCCATTGGCGACCGCCGGCGAAATGGGCGACCCATTCAAGAGGATGGAGGCCAGGCCGCTGATGGCGGGCGCGGGAGTATAAAGGGCGCTCATGGTCCGGTTCGGCTCGCGGATGAACAAAGTGAAGTTGGCCGGGGAGGAGGGGTTGACGGTGACGGCCACGGTGTTGGTCCAGGGATAATCGGTGGCCTGAACCATCGTCACCGTGGCGCCGGCGATGTTGGAAATGGTCACGCTGCCGCCGAGGAACAGATTGAGATAGATGGCATTGGAGGAGCGGGCATAAATCCAGGTGGGCAGTTCGAAGAGGGTTCTGGCGGCATTGCCATAACAGCAGGGAACACCCGTCCACGAAACGCGCGCCGCGCTGGAATTGAGCGGGTTGGGATAGAAGATGTTGCTGGCCTGGTCGTCAAGGGAGCCGAGGACTTCATTATAGAGGACGTTCTCCATGAGGTCGGCATATTTGGCATCCTGATAAGCCAGGTTCATCTTGTGGAAGAAGAACAGCGAGCCGCAGCCGGCGCAGGTTTCGCAATAGGAAGCGTTGGGCAGCGAATAGTTGTTGCCAAAGCCCTCGGAGGTTTCGCCGCTGCCCGCCCCGCCTGTCAGATAGTATTTCTTGTTGACGAAATTATCGAAGAGCGACAGCGCGGCGCTTTCGTCATCCAGGGATTTGGTTTCGATGGCCACATCGGCCACGCCGGAACACAGGTACTGGCTGCGCACGGCGTGCCCCACGACCTCATATTGCTGTTTGACGGGCGACTGGCTCTGGTCGTAGCCGGCGCCGTCGTTTTCCGCCGCGTTGGCGGCAGGAGTGCCCCGGCAATCAATCAGGAACCTGGCCAGGTTGATGTATTTCTGGCCGTTGGTCGGTCCCTCGAATTCATTGACGAAGCGTCCGAGATGCACCAGGGCCTGTTCCATGTTCTCATGTCCGTCGAACCAAATCTTGAGGCCCGGCCCCAGATTGGCGCA
Organism: Verrucomicrobiota bacterium; assembly: GCA_049513975.1. Taxonomy (GTDB): domain Bacteria; phylum Verrucomicrobiota; class Verrucomicrobiia; order Limisphaerales; family Palsa-1400; genus JBEKOF01. Next base: position 16,003 of record JBEKVM010000008.1, read on the forward strand.
CCAGCAATCGGCCAGCTTTTTGGCGGCGTTGTAGAAGGTGGGATCGGTCCGGCCCGTGCTCAAATAATGCGCCAGACCGGCTTCGATAAAATAGCCGCCGACGTAGCCTTCATGATCGGTGTTAATGGTCCAGCGGCCAAGACCGCGGAGGGTGGTGTAAGTGTGCAGATAGCCGTCGGACTCCTGGGCGCGCAGGATTTGTGGAATCCAATAAGCCAGATTGGTCTGGAATGCGGCCTGCGCGGCGAGGATGGCTGGATCCCCCTGCGCATTATAGGCCAGGGCATAGCTCATGGCTTCGACTGTGTTCAAGGTGTAGGCGTCCGCCCAGGGGTCCGCATTGGGCACGGTATAGGCCCGTCCGGCCAGTTTGTTGCCGGCCTGGATGAAACTGTTGATGTTGCCCTGCGCCAGATTGGTGTTGTTCAATTGCGAGTAAAGGTGGGGGATCCAATGGATGAGGGTGTTTTTCAGCCGGTAATTCCAGAGCGAACTGTTGATGAGGTAGGAATTCTTTTCCACATACACCGGCAGGGCATGGGCCTCCGGAAACGGCGGCGCCACGGTCAATTTCAGCGTGTTGCTGCTGTAGTATTGACCATCAAAGGCCGTCAATTGCAGCAAGGCCGTGCCTGGAGACCCGCCGACGGCGGCGCTGGTGATCAAGGCGCCGGCATTGCTGAAGGTGACGGTGTTGGCGCCGGAGGCCAGACCCCACGCCCCAACCGGGTGGAGGTAAAGTTTGCCGTCGTCCTGCACGGTTCCTGTCAAATAAGTGTTTCCGCCCACGACCACATCGCGGTCCACGTCGCCGCCCACGTTTGGGGGAAAGTTGGCCGAAGCACCGGTGTCATAAACCTTCCATTGCAAAATGCCGGTGGACTGGGTCCCGGCGGAAGTGAACAACAGCCGGAGCGCCATGGTGGTGACGGGTGTAAAAGTGGTCGTGTTATACTGGTTGGAGGCCACCCCCAGCCCGACCGGGTTGCCCACCAAATCCCAGTTGGTCCCGTCCCAGTATTCGAGGCTGCAGGAGGTTGGCGCGGAGATGCCGGCGCCATCCTCCCACCAATAAACGTCCATCCGGGCGGTGTTGATGGGCTGGCTCCAGTCGTATTCCACCCATTGCGTGCCGGTTTGCGGCCAATTGCCGTAGGCTCCCTGGCTGTCGTCGGCGGCGCTGGATGGATTGTAACCACTGTTGATGACCCCGAGTGTTTGCCACGGCGAAACATAGGAGGTGGCTGGCGTGGCCAGCGGACCGAGATTGATGCCGGGCGGCAGCGAATCAAATTGGGCGATGCGGTAGAAACCCGCGGGCGCCATCGCGCCGCCGGGTTGAAGATACGACATTAGAGAGTTGGTGGCCAGAACGGGGATCGGGAAAAGATTCTCCCAGTTCGCCGGCGTCAAGGAAGCGGCGTATTGCACGACGTAATACTTGGTTGGATTGCTGTTGAAAGTAATGTCTACATTGGTCCCTTGCACCGACGCCTGCGCCAAAAGCGGAGGCGGAGGCGGGCCGAGCTGGACCAGAAAAACGCGGTCGCCCACCAAGATGTTGCACGCATTGTCCGGCCCGCCTTGTTCTCCCAGGATGCCGCCATTGTAGGCCGCGCCGCCGGCATAGACCTCGTTGGAAGTGCCGAGCCACTCGAAGAAAGCCGTGACGGTGGGACTGCTGACATCAAATCCATATGTCTTGCCCGGGGCCAGTGTGAAGGGATTGGAGAAGGCGAACCGCAACCACATCCCGTCGCCGTTGTCCGAACTGTGCGCTCCGGCTGACCAGCCCTCGTTCCCCGTGGTGGTGTAAGTTTCGCTACAGAGGACAAAACCCGCCGTGCCGGCCTTCGCCGGGTCGGTCACGCGGATGGTGAGGGTGACGCCGCTGTTCATTTCCCAGTAGGTGAGCGCGGTATTGGCCGTATAACCGGCGTGTTGGAGCCAGACCGAGGAAATGGCGCAGCCGCCGGGATTATTGGCGGTGATGAAGGTCTGGCCCTGGTCGGGGCGGTCGCCGGCCACGTAGGTGAAGGCATCATTGGCGGGGCCGTCGGCAAAAGCGGAGCCGCTGCCCACGTTGGCGCCGTCGTGACTGGCTCCAACAAAGTTGTAAATATCATTGGGTCCCGGTGTTGGGGCGGTGGTGGAAAAGGTGAGTGTGGCCGCCCAATCGGACCCAATTGCCCACAGGAGGGCAACAGCCAACCATGCCCCGGTGGCAAAAGAATCACGCGCGCGCAGTTTCAATGGGTCCTTGGATTTCGCTTAAGTGTTTCAAACAATAGCACCGGCGCCTCAGCAGAGCAAATGAAGTTGAGGACCATTTCCAGTGTTGCGCCCCGCCGCGGCGATGACAAAGATGCGGGGTCGTGATCCTTTTTGAAGACGAACACTTGCTGGTGGCCAACAAACCGGCCGGGCTGAACACGCATGCGCCCTCGCCCTACGCCGGCGAGGGTTTGTACGAGTGGCTGAGAAACAGCGAGCCGCGCCGGGCCGCCCTGGCCATTATCCACCGGCTGGACAAGGAAACCTCCGGCCTGATCGTTTTCGGCAAAACCACCCCGGCCAACCGCTCTCTCACCCGGCAGTTCGAGGAGCGCGCCGTGCGGAAAAAATATATTCTACTCACCGACCGGAAGACGGCTTTTGCCCGGCTGACCGCGCAGTCGTGGCTGAGGCGGGCGGGGGAAAAATACCTGGGCCTGCCCGCCGGGGCGAAAGGGGAGGCAGCGGAGACCAGTTTCCGCCTGGTCCAGCCGCCGCCGCCGATGCCCGGCGGGCTGGAGGGCTGCCTGGTCTGGGAGGCGGAACCCGCCACCGGCCGCACGCATCAGATTCGCGTCCACGCCGCGGCGCACGGGTTCCCGATTTTGGGCGACACGCTTTACGGCGGGACGGCGGCGGCGCGGGTTTATCTGCACGCGGCGCAACTGGGCTTCCGCCATCCCGCCAGCGGGGAAAACGTTTTGTTTGACGCGGCGCCGGATTTTTCCGCCGACCCGCGCGCGGCGCTACGCGCGGCGGTGATTGATCGGGGTGCAACCGACGCCTTCCGTCTCCTGCACGGCGCGGCGGACGGCTGGCCGGGTTTGTACGCGGACCGGCTGGGCGGATACCTGCTGGCGCAATCGGGGGGAGGGTTGACAGAGGAGCAGCGCGCCTGGATGGAGGAATTGGGGCGGCGGTTTGGCGCGCGCGGCCTTTATCACAAAATCCTCCGGCGTCAGGCCGGGAACCGGCCGGCGGGGGAAAGCGCGCCGCAATGGCAGGCGGGGGAAAAGGCGCCGGAGGAAATACTGGCGCGGGAAAACGGCCTGCGCTTCGCGCTGCGCCTGGCCGGGGGCTGTTCCGCCGGCCTGTTTCTCGACCAGCGGGAAAACCGGCGGCGGTTGTTGACAGGTTACATCGCGCCGGATTTCACCATCGCCCGGCCGGCCCGGGTCCTCAACGCCTTTGCCTACACCTGCGGATTTTCGGTTGGCGCGGCGGCGGGGGGCGCGCAGGTGGCCAGCCTGGACCTGTCCCAAAAATACCTGGAATGGGGAAAACGCAATTTTGTCCTCAACGGCCTGGATCCCTCCGCCCATGAATTCATTTTTGGCGACGCCTTCGCCTGGTTCCGGCGCCTGGGCAAAAAGGGGCGTCTGTTCGAGGTGATCGTTCTGGACCCGCCCACCTTTTCGCGCTCCAAGGAACACGGGGTATTCCAGGCGGAAGAAGATTGCGGAACGCTCGTCGCCGCCGCGCTGCCCTTGCTGGCGCGCGAGGGTATTTTGCTGGCCTGCACCAATGCCGCGACGCTGCCACCGGAGCGATTCCTGGAAATGGTGACGACCGCCATTACCCGGAGCGGGCGCCGCGTCACGCAGCAGCATTACGCCCCGCAGCCGCCGGATTTTCCGGTGCATCGCCAGGAGCCCGCCTACTTGAAGACGGTCTGGCTGCGCGTGAGTTGAGGGCATTCCCGGGGATAACGAAGCGTCCGGGATTGGCCGGAAAACCTGCTTCCTCGACGTTTTCAGTGGACGCCCCCAGAAGAGTGAAAGGATTGGGAGCGCGACCGTCCCGGTCGCTGTGGGGCGCGTCTCGCGCCCCACCTCTTGGCCGATGGCTACCCATGGGCTCAGTTTCGGACGGGCCGCCTTCAAGGAGAAGCCTGGCCGGAATGTGTTTGGCGGGACGCCAAACACGGCGTGCGAGACGCACGCGCTCCCCGAATCAGCCGTTGCCCGATCAGATCCGCTGGAAACGTCGAGGAACCGAAGACCTCTGTCGTGGGCCAGGTTTTGCACTGGACAACTCCAAGCCCCAAGTTCATTTTTCAAAAGAATCAGAACACGACAGACACTCGAAGGCATATTTATGGACCCAACACCGAAGAGAGCATTAGTCGCATCGGTGGTAACTGCCGGAGTTGTGACGGTCATTTTCGGCACTCCGGAATTTATGACGGAACTCTTTCTGTTCTTTGCATTGTTCTTCGTAATTTGGTTTGTGCTGTTCACTTTATTGCGCTCACGAGCCGTCAAGGCAATGCCACCCGGGAGAAGGCATGTTGTAATCTGGCTGGTGGCAGCAGGCACCGGAGTTTTGGCCGGTTTATTGCCAAAGGCCCTTTCCGCCATGACTCGATGAGCCGGCCAAAGGGGGGAGTCTCAGGAGCCGGCCTGCTTGAAAACCGTCTGGCTGCGCGCCGGGTGACGAAGATCCATCTCGTAGCGGGAAACAAAGTAAGGCGCGACCTCCCGGTCACTATGATGTTTGAAGCCAAAACTCTCGTAGAAGGCGCGCAACCTGGGACGCGAGGCTTCGCAGTCCAGCCGGAGCCAGCGCTTGCCCAGCGAGCCTGCCCGCGCCACCGCCCAATCCAGCAAGGCGTGGGACACGCCCGTTCCGGCCCAGCGCCGGCGCACCGCCAGGCGATGCACGAAAGCCGATTCCCCCGCCGGCACATCCGGCCAGAAGAGCGCGTCGTCAAGTTGAAATTTCACGGTGCCGGCCGCTTCCCCGCCGCATTCGGCCAGATAGATGAGGCCGGCTTCCACATCGGCGGCCAGGCGGGCGGGGACCAGTTCGCTGTCGCGCCACATCACCCGGCCGCTCGCTTCGACCCAGCGCGCCGCCTCCCGCAGTATGGCCACCACGGAGTCCGTGTCCCGCGCCGTGGCCCGGCGGATGGATGGCCGCAGTGAGCCGGGAGCAGGAGACAACCCCGCGCCGGCGGCCCGCTCGACGGCCGCGAGGAAGAAGGCATTAACCAACGGGTGCAGCTTGCCCTCCAGCGACGACCGCTCCGGTTGAAAAGCCACCCCGATGAAAAAGGGATGTCCTTCCAATTCCACGGCGCGGACCAGGCCCTGCGGGGAGCGGGCCGCGATTTTCAAGGCGGTGTTTTGGAAAAGAAATTCGTGGGCCGGATTCAAACCGTAGCTGCAATGATAGCATTCCGGCCCGGCCTCTTCCCGGCCATAAATTGCCCGCAAGCGGCCCGGGCCCGGGAAAAGCACCATTTCCGATTTTTCAAGGAGCGGGCATGACAGCCTTGTCAACAATGAAAACTCCGATTCCGGACGCAGTTCCTGGTGGTCCGCCCCGGCCCGTCCGAGGACATGGCGAACGTATTCCAGGAGCGCGTGTTGGTAGCCGCCGCACGTTCCGAGAAAGGGCGTCCGATGAGTCCGGGCGAACTGGATGGCCCAAAGCGCCCCGGCCGTGTTCTGATAAGGGCTGCCCGGAACGCACCATACTCCATCCAACCCGCGCAGGAGGGTTTCGTCGCCCGGCCTGAGTTGACCGGTGGAAATCCAGGCCGTCTCCAGCAGCCCGGCGTGCGCGGCGCGGAACAGAGCAACGGCCTGATTGATGGAAGCGTGGGCTGCTATTCCAGGATTGAAGTCTCCGACCAAAGCTAGGCGCGCTGCTTTCATTAGCTGGCAGGCGGAAGAGTTGCCCGGTAGCGGGCGGCTGTCAACTTATTCTGCAACGCCGCCGGCTTAAGTATCCCGGGGTAAGATTGAAAAAAGGCCAAAATCTTTCCTTGACAGTTCCCCCGTTGCTAGACAAGACTGGCCGCTCATATGACTAACCTTCACAACCTGACTGTTGCCGAACTGCGCAAAGTGGTGGCAATCAAAGAAAAAATCGAACTCTGGCAAGGCAAGCTGGAGTCCATTGCCGGCGGCGCGGCGGCCCCTGAGCCATCGGCCCCCCGCCGGCGGAAGAGGCGCCACATGTCGGCCGCGGCGCGTGCCCGCATCGGCGCGGCCCAGAGGGCGCGCTGGGCCAAAGCCAGGAGAGGCAGGAAAGCCACCGCCAGGGCCGCCGCTCCTGTAAAGAAGAAGAAGCGGAAAGTGAGCGCGGCCGCCCGGGCCAAGCTTTCGGCCATAGCCAAAGCCAGGTGGGCGAAAGTCAAGGCTTCGGGCAAATCAACGCTTTGATGGCCCGGCGGGAGGCCTGGCGCCGGACTGGAAGAAGCTGAAGGTTTCCACAGGAACCAGGCGGGGAGTATTGTCCCGCCACGCGGCGCCGCCCGGGTACTGGTCCGCCGTTATCCTTTCCTCCGGCCGATCGGTCGGATCGGTCGGATCGGTCGGATCGGTCGGAGGAGATGGAGTCTGCAGGCGAAGCATCCCGCAACGGCGGGTTAGCTCAGGCCCGCCAAAAAGCAGAGGGAGCACAAGGCGATGCCGGCGCCGAGAGCGCGAACCGCCCGGACCTCTTTCTGCAAATAAAATCCCGCCGCCAGCCCCATGGCGTGCAACAACAGGGTCGCGAACAGGAACCCAAGGCTGAAGGAAAGGGCGCCGACCGAGAGCGGCATTTCATGGCCGTGGGCATAACCGTGAAACAAGGCGAAAAGCCCGACCAGGCACATGCTCCAACTGGGTTGGAAGCGCGTGGCGGTGGCGATGAGCGCGCCCAAAACCAGCACGGACAGGGCAATGCCGAGTTCGACGCCGGGCAGCGTGGCGCCGGTCAATCCCAGGACGCCGCCCAAGCCCATCACACCAACAAACGTCAGAGGGATCATCCAGACGGCGCGTCCGCGATGTTGCGCGGCCCAGAGTCCGACAGCGAACATGGCCAGCAAATGATCCAGGCCGCTGAAGGGATGGGCGAAGCCCTCCCGCCAGCCGTGGGTCGTTCCCGGGACAATATGGGCCGAAGCCAGGCCGGGCATGAGGAGGACGCCGGCCAGAGCCAGCACCGGTATCGAAAAAGATCTTTTCATAAGATAGTAGAATAAAAGGTTGCCGTCACTTTCACCTTATCAGATTAACAAAACCATGGCCGCACGTCAACGATTTGCTTCCGGGTATTTGAAATGGGCGGATTAGAGCAATTCGAGCGTTCTGCGCAATTCGGCGTCCGTGTTGTAAAAATGCGCTGAAATGCGCAAGTACTGCCTCCCGGCGCGATCGCTCCGCAAGGACATCTCAATCCCCGCCTCGCGCAGTTTCTGGAACAAGCCGGCCAGGTCCGCCGGCTCCGGGCCGGCCCGGTAAAAAGAGATGATGCCGCTGGCGTTGAGCGGCGGAGCGTCGCCTTGCAGCACGGTCCAGCCCTTTTGCTGGAGGGCGGGAACGAGCCAGGCGCGCTTGCGCAACAAGTCGGCGGCGATGTTTTCCACCCCCACTTCGAGCAACAATTCAAGGGCCGCCTGCATTCCCACCAGCCCGAGCAAGTTGGCGGTGCCGACCTCGTAACGCCGCCCGTCCGGCGGGAAAACCATTTTTTCCTGCGCCACAAAGCCGGGCGAGCGCACATTATGCCAGCCGTAAATCCTGGGCAGGAGGGTTTCCTGCAATGATTTGCGCACGTAAAAAAGGCCCGCGCCGCAGGGACTGAGCAGCCATTTTTGCGCCCCCGCCGCCAGGAAATCGAAATGCCTGGCGGCCATGGGGAAAGCGCCCAGCGTCTGGATGGCGTCCACGCCGAAGAGGATGTTGCGCGCGCGCAGGTACGCGCTGATGGTTTCCAGGTCGGGGCGGAATCCGGCCAGGAAATGGTTGCTGGCCAGGGCCACGAGGCGGGTTTGTTCGTCCACCTGGCCCATGACATCCACCGGGCGGATTTTCCCCAATTCGCGGACATTCATCAGGCGCACTTGGACGCCTTTATCCGCCAGGGCCATCCAAGGATAGACATTGGAGGGATAGTCGTCGAAGTAGATCAGGATATTGTCGCCCTTGCGCAAGGGCAGGCCGGCGGCGGCCACACTCAAGGCCAGCGAAGTCGGCCCCACAAAGGCGATCTCCTCCTCTTGCGCCCCGATGAGGCGCGCGGCCAGTTGGCGGGTCTGGCGGAGGCGCGATTCCGGGACGGGCGAATCCTGGGAGGCCTGGGAGGATTGCAGGGCGTAATCGCGGACCGCGTCGGCCACCCGGCGCGGGAGGGGGCTGGCGGAGGAGTGGGCCAGGAAGATTTTTGATTGCGCCACGGGAAACTCATGCCGGCGCAATTCTTCGTTGGAGTGCAGTTCGTGAATCGTCATGTTCCGCCGGGTCATCCGTTCTATTTAAAGCCTTTCAAGGCCTCATCCAGGTCACTGCCGGAGCCGTACATTCTGTTCCAAGTAGCAACAATCTGCCAGGCAATAAGCAACATCACGATAAAATACACCAATTTGGGCGACCAATCGGCAACGACTTTCATTTTGCGGCTGCCTTCCTCCTGGTAATGCCGGTGCAGCCGCCCCAGGGTCTCGTCGAGTTGCCCGCTGATTTCGCCCGAGGCGTAGAGGCTGGCGAACATCTCGGGAAACTCCGGCGATGCCCGGATCAATTCCGCCGGCGTGGCCCCGGATTCCACCAGAGCCTTCCAGCCGCGCACGGCGCGGCCCAAGGCGGGGGAACCGCTGGCCGCCACCGCCAATTCCCAGGCGCTGGTGATGATGACGCCCGCACTGAGGAGCGCCTCCAAGGCCGCCGCCAGCCGTGCCAGCGCCAGGCAGCGCCGCGCCGTGCCCAGCACGGGAATGGGGCGGAGAATGTTTTCCACCGCCGTGCGCCATTTTTCCCCGTGCCGCCCCTGGCCGGCAAAAATGAGGAAGGCGGCGGCGGCATAAATGGGAACCAGGATGACAAGGACCAGGAAGGAAAACCGGGCCAAACCATGTCCGGGCTTGAGGAAATCAATGAAAGCAAAAATGAAAACCGCGAAATGAAGGAGAAAAGCCGGATAGAGCAAATCCGAAATCACCTTGCGCGCCAATTGCGAGCGTTCCTCGTAATAACGGGCGAGCAATTTGAAGCAGGCGTCCAAACGGCCGCTCTGATCGCCCGCGCTGACCAAGGCGACATCGAAGGCCGGCATCCAGCTTCCCATTTGCGCCACCGCGTCGCTGACGGACGCCCCCTCGCGCAGATGCTGCTGCCAGAGGGCGATGGCCGAGCGCAGGGAGCGGGAGGGGGGATTGTGCTGAAGCTGTTCCAGCGCCTTGGGGGCGGTCAACCCGGCGGAGAGCAAGACGCCGAGCGTATGATACAATTCGGCGCGCTGCTTGAGTTGCCCAGGCGTAATAATCAATGGCATGAACAGCGGTATCCAATCTGCGACCGATGGCGACGGCCCAATGACTGAGCTTCGCACGTCCCGAAGGGGTGCGCGACTGGCGGTTGCCCTCCGGCCACCGGCCCATTCGCCCTGTCTTACCCGATCAGCTTGTCAAACTGCGCCTTCAGATCGCGCTTGGAAACCATGCCGACAATCTGCCCGGCCACCTCGCCGTTTTTGAAAAGTAGAAAAGTAGGGATGGCGCGCACCCCGAAATCGGCGGCCAGCGCTTGATCTTCATCAATGTTGACCTTGCCAATGCGAACGCGGCTGTCGTATTCGCCGGCCAGTTCGTCGAGGACGGGGGCGACCTGCTTGCATGGCCCGCACCATTCGGCCCAGAAATCCACCACCACCGGGACCGGGGACTTGAGCACTTCCTGGTCGAAATTTGCCTTGTTGAGCTTGACGATATTAAGGGCAGCCATAAAGCAAAGGTCAATTCTTCGTCAGCCCATCAATGCCGCCAAGAACCAAATACAAGCAGGACCCAACGGCGGCCAGCACCACCACCATTGCGGCAATGGCCAGGACCTTGTCCAGCGTGCCAACGCCGGCGGCCGGGGCCACGTAAGCGGCCGGACGCGGAGCCGGCGCCGCCGGAGCCGGTTGCCGGGCCGACGCCGGCGCACCCGCGCGGGAAGGCGGAGGGGGAGGAGGCGCGGCAGCCCGTGGAGCAGCCGAGGCGGCGGGGGCGGCGGCGGGGGCGGCGGTGCCGGACGAGGTTGGCGGCCCGCCTTGAGCCAGCGAGGGCAACTTGATCGTTGGGGCCGAAGTCGGCTTGGGCGGCAAATTGATGCGGACGGTTTCCTTCTTGGGCTGAACCTTGGAGGCTTCAGCCGGTTTGGGCGGCATCGCGCCCCCGGGCAGATTTGGAATATTCTCTGGCATAGTTTCCTTTTGTGCCAACAAACTAGAGTTGCCGCCGCCCGGTGTCAAATCCGAATTGCCCGGGATTCCCGGATTTTCCGGGCCGGCGTCCGCTTTTTCGGCCGGAACAGTGAAGACTCAATACCGCGACCCGGAGCCGCCCGACTCCCTGCCGCCACCGCGGGACTCGCGGGCCGGGCCGCGGGATTCCCTGCCGCCCTGCCCCGGGGGGCGTTCCTCGCGCGGGCGGGCGATGTTGACGGTCAGCGCCCGCTCTTGCAGGAGTTTGCCGTGGAACAATTCGATGGCCTTGGCCGCCTCGGCCGCCGAAGCCATCTCCACGAAGGCAAATCCGCGGGATTTGCCGGTGAATTTGTCCATCATCAGGTTGACGGAGCTGACGGTGCCCGCCCCGGCGAAGCAATTCCGCAGGTCGTCTTCGGTGGTGTTGTAGGACAGGTTGCCGATGAATAATCTTGTGTCGCTCATGTGTGTAATAGCAGCTGAGAAGCCCGCAGACTACCGCGTTTTGCCCGTGGCGAAACATCCAACGCGCCTTGATTTTTGGATTTAGGTCGTCAATTTACTTTTCAGTCTCTGTTTGTCTTTCTGGCACGATGTTGCGTTTTTAGCGGGCTGGCCGCCGGGTGTCAACACAATCCGGCGTTTTCCGCGCATTTTTTTACTCTCCGGGGTAACGCAGCCCCCAGGGCGCCCGGACCGCGTCCAGCGTTTTCATGATGGCCAGGGTCTCATCCAGCGGCATGATGGGGCTTTCCAGCCGCCCCTGGCGCAGGCAGGTCATGAACTCCGCCGCCTCGAATTGAAAGCCGTTCCCCGCGTAAGGCAGGTCGAAATGCCCGGTTTTGCCCCTGGCCGGCGTCAGCGTCATCCGGCTCGGTTTCCACCAGATGGGATGGATCTTGATGGACCCGGTTTCGCCAATGATCTCCGCCTCAGAAGGGCTGTCCGTCCGCAAACCGGCAAAAAGGGTCGCCACCGCGCCGTTTTGGTAATGGAAAATCATGGCCGCCTGATAATCCACACCCGAGGCCCCCATTTCCGCCCCGCTGCAGATATGCGCCGGCGCCCCCAGGATCATGGAGGCGAGGGAAACGGGATAGATCCCGACATCCAGCAAGGCGCCGCCGCCCAGAGCACGGTTGAAATGCCGTCCTTCCGGGGAAAACATGCAGCGAAAACTAAAATCCGCCGCGACCAGCCGCACCCGGCCCACGGCCCCTTCGGCCAGCAACTGGCGCAAGCGGGCCATCACGGGGAAGGCCCGCGTCCACATCCCCTCCATCAGCAGTAATTTCCTGGCCCGCGCGCAGCGGATGACCTGCTCCGCCTGGCTGGCATTGATGGCAAACGGTTTCTCGCAGAGGACCGCCTTGCCCGCCTCCAGGCAGCGGAGAGAATTCTCCGCGTGAAAAGGATGAGGCACGGCCACATACACGGCCTCCACCTCCTGGTCCTCCGCCAGCGCGGCGTAATTGCCATGGCAGTGCGGCGCCCGCCAGCGCGCGCCGAAACTTACCGCCGCCGTGGCGGAGCGCGATCCGACCGCGACCAGCCGGGCCTCCGGCATCGCGGTCAAGTCCTCCGCAAATTTATTGGCGATGTGGCCGGTGCCGATAATCCCCCAGCGAACAGGTTGCATGTGCAATGGTTATATCGGGCCTGGTGGCTGGAAAGCAAACTGGAATCCGACCGAGCGGACGGATTGGACTGATCTGTCCTATTTCTTCCCCGCCTGCCGGACCACTATTTCCTCGCCCGCCTTCCACGGGTGCTCGGTTTTGTCCACAATCAGGGTGCGGGGCAGCACCTCGATCTGGTGCCCGCAAAGCCGCAGGGTGATCGTCCCCGGCAAATAAAGGGCGTCCTGCAAAAGCATTTCTCCAAAAGGCAGATTGGTCGTCGCTTCGCGGAATTTTATCAGCTCCGCCAGATTGGGCCGCGCCACTTTGTCGTCCGGGAAACTCAATCTCTCCGAAATGTGCAATGTCGGCTGCGAAATCTGCAAGGAGGGCCGCCCCGCGCCGTCGGAGATAAACGCAATCTCCCACGGCCCCTTCACCGCGCGCCGGTATTCAATCAAGGAAAAGGCCGCGATGTAAAAAGCCAGGGCCAGCCCGGCGGCCAACGCCAGATGGCGAAACAGACCGTCCTTGCGCGCGGGAATGGCGGGAGGCTGAGTCAAATTTTCACTTTAAACTGTTCCCCGGCCTTGAGGGAGAGGGCGAAGGCGCAGATGAGCCGGGGAATCTGTTCCAGGTCGCGCAGACTGATCATCTCGACCGGGGAATGCATGTAGCGGTCGGGCAGGCTGATCAGCCCGCTGGGAATGCCGCCGCGCGTCCAGAAAATCACGTCGGTGTCGGTCCCGCTGGTGGCGGAAGTGGCCTCGTGCTGCAACTTGATTCTTTGGGAGCGCGCCACCGCCTCCAGGCGGGCCATGACGGCGGGGTGGTTGCAAACTCCGTGGGTCAGGGTGGGCCCGCGGCCCACTTTGACATCGCCGTGCTGCTGCTGGCTGACGGTGGGATAATCGGTCGCATGAGTGACATCCACCACCAGGGCCACATCGGGCTTGAGGGTGTAGGCAATCTGCCGCGCCCCCAGCAGGCCGACTTCCTCCATGATGTTGGAAACGGCCAGGATTTCGGCCCGCAACTTTGCCTTGCTTTCCCGCGCCAGGCGCAAGGACTCCGCCACCGCAAAGGTGCCGACCCGGTTGTCAAAGGCCCGGGCCACGGCCAGGTCCTTGCGCAACAATTCAAAGGAGTCGGCCAGGGTGATGGGATCACCCACCCGCACCAGCGTTTCGGCCTCCCGCCGGCTGCCCGCGCCGATGTCAATAAATAATTCATGGATTTTGGGCGGCTTTCCGTCCGGCTCGCCTTTGAGCAAATGCGGCGCCACGTTGCCGACCACCCCCCGCACCGGCCCGCCCCGGGCATGAATGACAATCCGCTGCGCCTTGGTGATGGCGGGGTCCACCCCGCCGAGTTTGCGGACATAAATGAAGCCTTCCTCGTTAATATAATTGACGACCATGGAGATTTCGTCGGCGTGCGCCGCCAGCATGAGCCGGGGGGACCCGCCCTTGTTGAGGACCGCCACGGCGTTGCCGTAAGCGTCGGTAAAAGTTTCATCGGCAAAGGGCGCCACATAATCGAGCCAGACGCGCTGGCCGCGGGCCTCATGGCCGGAGGGGCTGGGCGTGTTGACCAGCCTTTCCAGAAACTGAAGTGATTCAGATCGCATGAATCCATTCTAGGCCGCACGCGCCGGCACAAGCAATGCGGAAGCGGAGCGGGTGGAGGGGTGGTGGAAATGGCAAATCTGCATAAACCGACGGAAAGAAGATGCCAATCCGGACGTCTCCGACGACCGGCGTTTTTACCTTCGACTTCCCCAGGAACATTTTTCCGTCTGGTTCCTCTTATGATGGGCCGTTGGCAGAATGAACGCGGGTAAGCCGGCCTGCATTTTCCCGAGGCCATTGGGAAACTGGAAAACATCTGAACAAAGAAAGGCAAAGTGTTATGATCGCAGCAGAAAGGCTTGGAAATCACCCCCGCGCAAACCTCATGCGGCTGGCGGCTGGCGCCGCCGGGGCCGCGTTGACCGCCGCCTGGCTTCTCGCGCCTGTGCCGGCTTCAGCCGGATTTAGAAAGGCGACGCCGCCATCAACGCCGGGCAATTTTCATGTCACGGCAATCACAACCCGTAGCGTCTCGTTCGCTTGGAACGCTTCCACGCCGGGGTCGGGCGGGAGTCTTGTTTACGAGATCCAAAACGATACGCAAGGGTTTATCGAAAACGTCGGCAACGTCACCAGTGTCACCTGGACGGTTGGAGTGCAGGCGGGCGGCACTTATTCGTTCCACATCATTGCTGTTTCGGGCAACCAGGCGTCCGCGCCCAGCCCGGAAGTCACGGTGACGCTTGCCGGGACTCCGCTGCCAACACCCGTCCAGCCGGCCGCGCCAGTGATAACGGCAACCAGCGCGACCTCGGATACCATCACGGTGTCGTGGACGGAAGCGACGCCTGCCGACGAGATCAACTCATTTGACGTCGCTGTCAATGGCATGGGGGATGGCGGCGGTTCGGCAGATTCCACAACGTCAACAGCCACGGGTCTGTGGCCCGGCTTCACTTATACCATCACGGTCACTGCCTATAGCTTGAACGGCACAACGGGAGCACTCACCACCAAGAGCGCCCCCGTCACCGTGACGACGGCGCCAGCGACAACCACCCCGCCTCCCAACGCTCCGACCGCTCCAACCGGCCTGACCGGCGGTGGTGATGGCGGCGGCGAAGCCATCATTTCGTGGAACCCCTCGACGTCGGTAAACGAGCCGCAATCACAAATCCAATATAATATCTACATTGATGGCGTTTTGGATGTGCCTGACACCTCCGTGGGCGTTACAACGGACGTGTATATATTCCCGCACGGCGCAACCGTGCCGGCGCAAGTTTGGGTAGTTGCGGTTGACCAATTTGGAAACCAGTCGGCGCCGAGCAATATCCTCGTTCTGAGTGGTTTCTAACCGTCCGCGCGCACGCGGCATTGGCAGTTCACGCCCCTCCCTTCGATGGGAGGGGCCTTTCTTTTCATTGCGGCCAGGATGGTGGCAGCATGGACCGCGACTGAATGATTGGAAGTCCTGTTGTTGCGCAATTCTGATGGGTTGCTGTTGCTGCGAGACGGGGGTTGGGGAAGAGGTGTCCGGCGGGACGCGCTCCTTCGCCAAGGCTGCGCAGGACAGGGAGCCCCGCCCTGCCGTGAGCGGCCAGATTTTTTGTTTTTCGTTTTGCATTCGGCGTTTTGGCTTCGGCATTCTTCGGTCCGGCATAATGCACCGCGATACGCTTATCAAGGCCAGCCGCATCGTCGTCAAATTGGGCACCGGCGTCCTGACGGACAGCCGCAAGCAGCCGGATTTGGCGCAGATGACGCAGTTGGTTGCCCAGATCTCCGCCCTGCGCGCCCAGGGCAAGGAGGTCGTCATCGTCAGTTCGGGTGCGGTCGGCGCGGGCATGGGGATTTTGGGGTATGAAAAGCGGCCGGTGGAAACGGCGGAATTGCAGGCTTGCGCCGCGGTAGGGCAGCCGCGCCTGATGGCCCTTTACGAAAAGCTTTTCGGCGAGGCCGGACATCGGGTGGCCCAGGTGCTGCTGACGCACGAGGACCTGGCACATCACGAGCGGCATCTCAACGCCCGCACCACGCTGGTCGCGCTCCTGCGCCACGGCATTATCCCGGTCATCAATGAAAACGACGCGATTTCGTTCACGGAAATAAAGTTTGGGGACAACGACCAGTTGTCGGCGCTGGTGGCCTGCCTGCTGCCGGCGGACGCGCTGGTGATTTTGACGACGGTGGACGGGTTCATCGAAAACTTCGGCAAATCCAATCCGAAAACGATCAGCACGGTGGAACATTTGGACGAGGCCATGAAAAACCAAGCGCGCGGCACCGAGAGCGCCACGGCCGTGGGCGGGATGGCCTCCAAACTGGAGGCGGCCAAGATTGTGATTCGTTCCGGCATACCGCTGATCATCGCCTCCGGGAAAAAGAAAAACGCGCTGGCGCACATATTCGAGGGGCGGGAAGAGGGGACGATTTTTGTGGCGCAGCCGGCGAAATTGAAGGGGCGCAAACGCTGGATCGCGTTTTTCCATCATGCCAAAGGGGCGCTCTTTGTGGATGAAGGGGCAAAACAAGCCCTGCGGGAAAGGGGCAAGAGCCTGCTCCCGCCCGGGGTGGCGCGGTGCGAAGGGGATTTTGCGGCCGGGGAAGTGGTGCGGGTGTGCGATTTGAACGGGACCGAGTTTGCCCGGGGGATCTGTGAATTTGATTCCAGCGTCGTCAAAGCCCGGCAGGCGGCCGGGGTGGTGGTGCATCGCGACAACCTGGTGATTCTTTGAAATCCACCTGGAACCGACGCCGATGAAGAAGAATGGAAAGAAACCCGGCGCCGCCATCCGCGAGCTGCTGGCGGTGATGGCCCGGCTGCGTTCGCCCGCCGGCTGCCCGTGGGACCGGGAACAGAATCATAGGACGCTGCGCTTCCACGCCGTGGAAGAGGCCTACGAATTGATGGACGCGATCGAAGCCGGGGACGACCAGGAAATGGCGGAGGAGCTGGGCGATTTGCTCTTGCAGGTGGTCTTTCACTGCCAGTTGGCCGGGGAGCGCGGCGCGTTTGATTTCGAGGAAGTGGCGCGGCGCATCACGGAAAAGCTGGTGCGCCGCCACCCGCACGTCTTCGGGGAGACGAAAGTCAAGAACGTGGATGAAGTCTGGGCCAACTGGGAAAAAATCAAGACCACCGAAAAACACGGAACGCGGCACGCGCGCCCTTCCGCGCTGGACGGCATCCCCAAACATTTGCCCGCGCTCCTGCGCGCCGAGGAACTGGCAAAAAAAGGGCGCAAGGCAAAACTCCTTCCCGCCGGCGACGGTGGAACACAAGGATTGACAAAGGGGTCGCTGGCCAGAAGATTATTTGACCTGGCGGGTGAGGCGCAGGCCAAAGGCTGGTGCGCCGAGGATCTGCTCCGCGCCGAAACCCAACGGCAGGAGCGGCAACTCCGCAAAAAAGAACGCTTGCGGCAAAAACATTAAATCAAATATGCGCCTGACACCGCGATGATCTTTTGCGAGGAGAATGTTGCAAAGGGCGCATCTCAATTTTTGGCAATTTGTTTTCACCCATCCTTTTTATTGCGCCGGCGGCGGCGGGGGTGTTTAGTGGTGGGCCAAGTTTATGACTGATCCTCGATACAAGAAGCTGGCCGATCTGCTGACCACCTATTCCACCGCCCTGAGGAAGGGCGACCGCATCCTGCTGGAGCTGATTGATGTGCCCGATGAGTTCGGCATCGAATTGATGCGGGCCGCCCGGAGGCGGGGCGCGCTTCCCCTGATCGAGGCGCGCCATACCCGCCTGAACCGGGAGCTGATGCTGCAAACCAGCGCGCCCCATGCCCGGCTGGTGCGCGACGTGGAGTTGTCGCGCATGAAACGGATGCAGGCCTACATCGCCATCCGCGGGTCGGACAATTCCAGCGAAAGCGCCGATGTGCCCAGCCGGCTGATGAGCCTCTACAGCAAAACGACGCGGCCCGTGCATGATTGGCGGGTGAACAAGACGCGCTGGTGCGTGCTGCGCTGGCCCTCGCCCAGCATGGCCCAGGCGGCCAACATGAGCACCGAATCGTTCGAGAATTTTTATTTCGAGGTCTGCACGATGGATTATGCGAAAATGGCGCGGGCCATGGTGCCGCTGCAAGAGCTGATGAACCGAACCGGGCGGGTGCAGTTGAAATCGCCGGGGACGGATTTGCAGTTCAGCATTAAAGGCATCGGGGCGATCCTGGCCGAGGGCAAGCGGAACATCCCCGACGGGGAGGTTTTCAGTTGTCCGATCAAAGACTCGGTGCAGGGCTGCATCCAATACAACACGCCCACGATTTATTCGGGCACGAAATTTGAAAAGGTGCGGCTGGAATTCAAGGACGGCAAAATCATCAAGGCGACGTCGAACAACAACCGGCGCCTGAATGAAATCCTGGACACCGACCCGGGGGCGCGTTACATCGGGGAGTTTTCCCTCGGCTTCAATCCCTACATCCTCAATCCGATGTGCGACATTTTGTTTGACGAAAAGATCGCCGGCTCGCTGCATTTCACGCCCGGGCAGGCTTACGAGGATGCGGACAACGGCAACCGCTCGGCGGTGCATTGGGACCTGGTGCTGATCCAGCGGCCGGAATGGGGCGGGGGCGAGGTGTGGTTCGACGGCAAGCTGATCCGCAAGGACGGGCTGTTCCTGCCGCGGGAATTGCAGGCGCTCAACCCAAAGAATTTGAAGTGAAAAGCCGTGGAATGAGGCAAAATCATGGGGGGCAAAATCATAAAGACATAAAATCAGGAATGGTTTTTGTTTGAGGAGCCTTTGTTTGATTATGGCGGCGATGTGAATTCCTTTTGGTGAACCGCTTTCTATGAACGACACCCGCTCTTTGTCCGACTGGATTGTCCACGTATTCGACCATCCCGTCACCAAGCCCGCCTGGTACTGGGGGGAGAACGCTCCTCAGTGGGAGGACAGTCCGGAACATGACGCTACGTTTATCGCCGAGGCTTTCGAGCGTTCCGGCAAGTTTCTTGCCCCATTCTCTGACGAGCAACTGGATCAGGGCTTTTGGTATCTCGTCAGCAACGATGGGTCTGAATTCATGTATTCGCTTGTTGAACCAAGTGTTCCTGCTCGGCTGCGCCTTCGCGCTTTGCGCTCGTTCGTCCCACTTTTCGAGCAGGTCATGGCGGCGCGCTGTTCGCCGCACCTATCACATCTTGACGAGCGCGGGGCGAACCCGCTCAACAGGGCGTGCTATATGTGGTGGGACATCCTTCCGATTCACGGTCGCCCGGACTTGCCGGACCGGGCTGAATTCGACGCGGAGGTCCTTGCCGTCCTGCGGCGCCTCTTGGCCATTCCACATGATGCCTGCCGCGAGAGTGCCCTGCACGGTCTCGGCCATTGGTCCATCTACTACCCCGCCGTTGCAGGCATAATTGACGCGTTTCTTTCCCGCTCACCGAATTTGCGGCCCGAGCTCGTTGCTTATGCCAAGAGCGCCAAGAGCGGAGTTCTATGATTTTCCTTATGATTTTGCCCTGCATGATTTTGCCTCAATCCGGGCGCCTTTTATCGGGCAAGGCAGCATTTTTGAAGGGGTGAAAACGGAAGGGGATGGCAAAATCATGGGGGGGGCAAAATCATAAAGACATAAGATCAGGAGTGGTTTTCGTTTTGCGAGCTTTTGGTTGACTAGGGAAGGGTGGTGAATTCAATTTGGTGACGATTGAAGTTGACCCAATGAAGAGCCCGCAAGGGTGTGTGTTTCAGAAAGCGCCGTTGGTGATCGGCCATGGACTTGCCGCCCGCGGTCACCGCGCTGAACGAAAACGCCACGTCCTGATCAAGCATGTGCATTGATTGTGTTCCGAGCAAACTGCCTTGCGAACGGATGGGAACGGGCCGGACCACAGAAGGCGGACCGCCCAGAAAATGGGTGATGGCGTCACGGTAGAGGGCCACTTCAAGGAAGGCCCCCCAATCGTCGAGCAACTCGACGATCTTTTCACGCAACCAAACGCCGCCTGGAGTGACAGGACGCCAGGCGGAATCCAAGATTTCAAACCGGTGGCGCTTCGCGGAGGTCAATTTGGTCGAAAGGAATTCATGTTTGACTTGCGGCGGACGGAGGTTCACCAGGCGTCCATGCTGGAGGCCGGTGAGAAATAAATAGTTTAATCCCTGGGCGCGATGGGCGGCGACAAGCGACTCGGTCGTTTTCGTTTCGAGAATGAGTCCCCCATTGAGAAGCACGTCTATGAAATAATCTTTGCGAAACGATTGATGGGTTACGGCAATCGCGGCTTCGCGCAGGGCTGTGCCGAAGCCGGCGGCCTGCCAGCGGATGGCGATCTCGCGCTGGTAAAGCGCCTCGTCAAGGAAACGCCCGAATTGGTTATGAACGTCGAAAATAATGCGCATGAGTTTCCGGTCGAGCGCATGAAATTCCTCCTGGTCAAGCCGGCGAATTTCGACGGCCGGCTCAATGGGCATAAAAGAACCGCGGCGAAATCCGCGCCATTCTTGTTTTGATGATTTTGCCCTCCATGATTTTGCCAATCCCCGTCAGCCCTTCAAGATGTGGAGGAACTGCTTCATGGCGGGGGAGAGGACCTTGTTCTTTTTGTAAAGGGCGGCGAGCGGACGGAAGAGTTCGACGCCCTCGATCCTGACTTCGACGAGGGTTTGCTTGGCGACTTCCTGGAGGACGGTGGCCTGGGGCACAATGGAGATGCCGGCCTCGATTTCCACGGCGCGCTTGACCGTTTCAATGTTGTCGAACTCCATGACCGTCTGCACGGTCACGGCGTGGTCCTTCAAGATTTTATCAATGGCTTTGCGGGTGGGAATGTCGGGTTCGAAGCTGATGAATTTCTCGCCGCTCAACTGGGATAATTTGATGGATTTGTTTTTGGCCAGGGGATGCTGGGGATGGCAGATGAGAACGAGTACGTCCTTGCGCAAGGGGATCAACTCCAGCTTGGGGTCCTTGGTCGGATAGGCGACCAGCCCCAAATCCACCACGTTGCTCAAAACGTCTTCATAAACCTGGTTGGCGCGGCGGTATTCGACGTGGACATTGACGGTGGGAAAGAGCTTGAGGAATTTTTTGAGGTAGGGGGGCAGATCGTGCAGGCCGATGCTGTAAATGGTGGCCAGGCGGATGGTGCCGGAAATGATGTCCTTGATTTCCTGGAGGCGGTTGTGCAAGGAGTCGTAACTTTGGATGATCTGCTTGCTGTATTCGTAGAGCACCTGGCCCTCGCGGGTCAGGCGGAACTTTTTTTTGCTGCGCTCGATGAGGAGGGATTTGAATTGTCGCTCCAGCGAGCTGATCTGCTGGCTGACGGCGGACTGCGTCACGTTGTTGATTTGGGCCGCTTTGGTGAAACTTTCCGTTTCAGCCAAATCACAGAATACTTTTAAGCTTTCAACTTGCATTAGGCTATTGAAACCAGAAAAGAGAATAATGTCAACTTATCATTCGCAAGACTTATTGGGCCTTTTTGGCGGGGGCCGGCTCGGCCCCATCGGCCAGGGCGTGTTTGACGGCGCGGAGGAGGTCCTGGCTGGTGAAGGGCTTCTGCAGGTAGGGATCCTCTTCCTCCACCTTGCTGGAGCGGACATAGCCGCTGCACCACAAAATGCGGGTGCGGGGCGCGAGCTTGCGGATGTGCTCGGTCACTTCCCGCCCGCTCATGTTGGGCATGACCAGGTCAACCAGGACCAGGTCAATCGAATCCTTCCAGTGGGCAAAGAGTTCCAGGGCCCTGGCGCCGCTGTTGGCCGTGAGTACGGTGTAGCCAAAAGAGGAAAGAACCATCTGCCCCATTGTCAACAATAGGTCTTCGTCATCCACCATCAGGATGGTTTGGGCGCCGCGCAATTCGGCCAGGGTGAGCGGGGCCTCCCGCACGATTTTGTCGTTGGCCGGCAGAAAAATGCGCACGACGGCGCCGGCGCCGGGCCGGTTGGAAACGGCCACGCCGCCGCCGTGATTGGTGACGATGCCGTAAACCCAGGCCAGTCCCAGCCCGCGATGCTGGCTGCCCTTGGTGGTGAAAAACGGCTCAAAGACATGCGGCATGACCTCCTCCGAAATGCCCGTGCCGTTGTCGGAAACCTCCAGGCAGACATAATTGCCCGCGTTTAATTTGGCCGTGCCTTCCTCCATCGGCTGGGTCAATTCCACATTGCGGGTTTCCACCGTGATCTGGCCGTCGCCCTTGATGGCTTCCACCGCGTTTTCGAGGATTCTGACCAGGGCCTGCTGCATTTTGGCCTCGTCGAAATTGACGGTGAAAAGCTTTCGTTCCAAATGCCGGGAAATGGGGACCGGATTGGGGAGGGAATTCTGCAGCGCTTCCACCGTCCGCTCCAGCAGGGTGTTGAGGTTGCCGGCGGTTTGCACGCGCGCGTCCTTGTCTTGCAGACTGAAGGAAGCAAGGTCGCCGGCCACTTCGGCGGCTTTGTCGGCCGATTTTTCGATTTCGACGAGCGAGCCGCGCCAGGGATGGCCCGGCTCGGCCTTGCTCAAGAGGAGGGAGGTGTGGCCCAGGATGCTGGTCAGGGCGTTGTTGAAATCCAACGCGACCGATCGGGCCAGTTGGAGGGCGCAGTCCAGCTTTTGCCGCTGGATGGAATGGGCCGCCAATCCCGCCGGACTGGCCGCGCCCGCCGGGGCCGCCGCCGCCGGGGCCGGCTCCTTGAGCAATTGGAGCAGGCAAATATCGTCCGGAGGCAGGCAGGTCATCTGCACCAGAAAGGTCGCGGGCATGCCGCTCTTGAGGCGGAACTTAAGGCGCGGCAGCAGTGTGGGCGCGGGCAAACCCAGAAATTGCACCAGGGAATCGCGGTTATCCGGGGACCAGATGGTTCCCAGCCTGGCGTCGGGCTTTTCGATGGTGGCGCCGAAGGCGCGCACGGCCGCGCGATTGGCCCGGAGGACCTGGCCGGTCTTGCGCACCAGAAACGCCGGCCAATCAGCGTCCTGCAGCAGGAAATCGCCCTCCGTTCTGACTGGCACGGCCGCCCCCGGAACTGCGGCGGGCGCGGCGGCGCCCTCCCTGAAGAACTGCAGCAACACCCATTTGCTTTGCGCCGCCGGACAAATTTGCGCGTGAAAGGAAATGATCGTGCCACTTTCCGCCCGCAACTTGACGGGCAGCCCTTGGCCCTCGGCCGGCTCGGCCAGAAACTTCTCCAGGGCCGCCGCGTTCTCCGCCGCCCAGATCGCCTCCAAAAGCGCGCCCTTGCGGGAGGCCGCCCCAAAAACGCGCGCGGCGGCGGGATTGGATCGAATGATCGCGCCCGCCTTGTCCACCACCAGCGCGGGCCAGTCGGCGTTGGTCAAGGCAAAGGGCACCTCCATCGCGTCGAGAAACGTGGTGGGGAGCGAGACGGGCGAATCCTTCAGGCGCGTCCCGGTGGAGGTTTCAAACGCGCCGGGGGCCGGGCCGGCGAACAATTGCAAAAGATAATAATTGCGCCCTTCCCGGGAGAGTTTGGTGAGGCGGGACTGAAAGCGGGCTTTTTGACCGCCGGCGCAGGTGAGTTTCATTTCGCCCGGTTTGCCCGCCGCCTCCTGGTCGGCGAGAAAGCGGTCCAGCTTAATGCCATTGATTCCATTGGCGTCATCCAGGAGTGCGGACAAGGAAGCGACCCCCTGGACGGCGGTTCCAAAGAGCTGGCAGGCGGCGCGGTTGGCGCGGCAAATGGCGCCGCTTTCCTCCAGGAGCAATGCCGGCCATCCCGCTTTTTCCAGGACAAAGTCGGTCTGTCGTCTCATCAGCCAAAATCAATACCCTGTTTTCCTCTTCCTCTCAAACAAAATTGAGCGGCAACAAAATTGAGCGGGTTGGGAATAAGGCAGGCAAAGGCGCGCTCAAAAGCGGCAAGTCAAGTCTAATTGCAACAGCTCGTACTGCTTGATGGGATTGAGGGAGGGGATGTCCTGGTTGCTGCCGCCGGTGCCGAGTTTATTGTTGATGCGGGTGGCATAACCATAACGGAGGGTGCCGATGAGGTTGTCGGTAAAGCCGTAGGCCAGGGCGGAGTAAAGACCCTGGAGATTGCCCCGGCCTTCAAAAAAGTCGGAGTCGAGCAGGTTTGGGTCCAGGGCGTACTGTTCGACGTGCTGCCAATAGACGCGGGCGTCCCAGGTGTTTTTCTTGACGACAGAACCATAGACCATGCCCACATCTGCGCCGCTGGAGACACCGAAGCCGAATTGCCAGGCCATGTTGTCGTATTTTTGCGCGACAAACTTGCTGGCGGGAATGGCGGCATTCATCACGGCCGCCGCCGCTTCGGCGCGCTGGGCGCCTTCCAGGTTTTGGGCAAAGTCGCCAAAGAAGCGGGCGGGCCGGCGGCCGATCTTGAAATCCAGCTCGAAGGGGATGTCCAGCACCTGCAGGTAGTCCAGGCCGGTTTGGTTGAAAATGAAACCGTCGTTGTTGGCGGGCACGGCCAGCCCGCCGGCGTTTTGATTCTGCCCGACGGCCACGCCGGGAAGGCCGCCGCCGCCTTCGCCGACGAACGTATCCGAGTAGCCAGGGGTGGTTTGTGATGCCGGGATTCCAGGAATGGTCGCGCCGACGGGCGGGGTGGTGTTATTTTTCCCCACGCCGTCGTAATTATAAAGCGTCACGGCGGCTTTGAGGGAAACATCCTTGCTGATGTGGTAGTTGAAGCCGCCCTGCCAGGCCAGGAGAAACGGGGCGCTGGTGTCCTGGCCTGACAATTGGAAAGTGGGGTAGATCAGGGCGGAGGTATGCGTGGGGTTGTTGTCCTCGTAGAGGAATTGGGCGAGGTTGGCGAAGAAATCCACATCGCCGACGGTGTATTTGAATTTTTCCACCGCTCCCGCGGGGTTGATGTCGCTGTCCCAGACCATGGGGGTGTTGTAGAGGGGGTTGGGCATTTTGCCCACGATGATTTCAACCCCGTCGCGGGGATGCCAGCCCAAATAGACCTGGCCCAGGCTCAGGGCGTCGGTGGATTTGCCAAAGGGCCCCTGGTAAGGAGCGCCGGAAGTGGAGGTGCCAAAGGTGACCCACGGGGAGCGGGGGTTGGAGGCCGTTTCGAGGCGGAGTCCGTAGTTGAAATTGCCGGCCAGATCGCCGCGCAAGCCCACGCGCACGGCGTAGCGGAAGCGGCCGAGGTCTATCCTGGCGTCGTTGGGGGCCTCGGCTTGGCGGTCCTCGAAGCGCATGCGGATGTCGCCGAACAACTCGACGCTTTTGATGCCGTCGCTGATTTTCCACTTGAGGGCGGGCATCTGGGCGTTGGTCAGGCGGGCGTCCGCCTCGGCCTTGACTTTTTGGGCCTCTTCCTGGGTGACGTAACCCTTTTTAACGAAAAGGTCCAGGAGCGGATCGGAGGAAGGAGAGGATTGCGCGCCCGCGCCCGGGGCCAAGGCGAGCAGGAGGAGCGCCGCGGCGATGGCGGTGGGGCCGCGGTGAAAAGGCCCTGACCCCGGAAGCGATTTTTCGATTCGCATAGGCGCGATGGTAGGAGAGGATTGCGACAGGATTGTGGCGGAAATGTTACGTTCCGGTTAATTGAGGCCGCCGGGGAAAAAACACCCGAAGCGTGAACTCCAATCCGGCGGACTTCGACGTTCGGGTGTTGTTGAATTGCGGTCCAGGCAGCTCAGTGGTCCTGCACGCTGTAGAAACGGTTCGCGTCCGTCGAGGTCACTTGGAACGACTGGACCGTGCCGTTGCCGGAGATGCTGGGCGACACTTTTGTCCAAGTGCTGATGGGGGAGGACAACCCGGCGGCATCAGTATAATACAGGGTGTAAGTGGCCCCGGTGACGGTGGGGAACGAAATCGTGCTGGTGGTGCCAGAGACGGTTGCGGCGATGGCGGGCGGAGGACCGGCGAGGCGATAGAACACCATGGAGCCGTTGGCGGCCAACTCGAAATAGCCGAGATAGGCGCCGGCCGGGTGAGCACCGCCGGTGGAAGGTTCGAGTTGATAGAAGTCGGCCCGGGAAGGCAGTTCCGTGCCCGAGGTGAAGTCCGGCGGAGTGGTGGTTTCCACCCTTCCCTGAAACCGGCCATTGAAGTTTCCGTTAGGCCCCAAATAGGCATCGCAGGAAAAATCCGGGGTGTCTCCGACTGGAATGACAATGGCCGTGCCGGTGTTCTGCGCGCCAGAGGCCACTCCGGCGCTGTATTGGCCGGCATTGAACTCGATGGAGGCTATTTCGTTGGCGGCGAGCGCCTGGGGGTTTGATCCATTGGCCACCCAGGGAGCGGCAATGACCTGCGCGGCAGGACGCGGCGTGGTGACCCACAAGGTTTCAGCGGGAATGGTCTGATCCCCGCCATCGCCGGCATACGGGACGCAGCCTGAGACAGACCAACTCATGTCGTTGATGCTGTCAAATGTGCCGAGCAGGGAGGTGCTGTACTGGCTGATCGCCGTCGTGCTTCCGATGGCCGCGCCGTAGTAAGTGACAGCCGGCCCGATGTCCACCTCAATGGTGTTCAGGCCGACAGTGCCAAATCCATCGGCGTTAATTTTGCGGAAGCATAAAACCAGGTCGCGATCACCGTAAACAAAGACTGGCGTGTTGGCTTGGAGGTTCTGCAGGAGGCACAACGAACTGGCCACAGACGCAAGCATTGCGGACATTCGATGAGAATTTGATTTCATAATTTTGGAAGAGTTCCGGGCAACAAGGTTTGCTGGTTGAACTTGCCGCGTTCAACGAATGTCAGTAGTTGTTCGAAATGGGGCCGCCGTCGGTGAAGCGCTGGACATGCATCGAGCCGAGAAGAATGCCCGGAGCGACGCTGCCCGAGGGGATGACGGCCGCATCCTGGTTGAGGATTTTGGCGGAGATCAAATCCGTCACCGTCTGCTGGAGACCGCCGTAGTTCTGCCGGTACATCACATGTTCATAGCCCCAGAAGGTGTACTGTCCTTCCTCCACGGCGGTTGGGCTGTAGGGGATTCCGTTGTAGGTCATGTCAACGCCGCCGCCGCCTTCAGCCGTGAAGGCGTCAGGAAGTCCCAGGTAGGTGACGTAAAACCCATTCACTCCTGTAGCCGTTGCGCTCCCAGTGGCTTGAATGGCGAAGGCAAGGTCTCCACCGCTGTTATAGCCGCTGTCGCCCTTAGGATAAACTATTCCGTTCACCGTATCTTGGGGAACGAGTTCCTGGCCCGTGACCGACCCGAAGGCGCTCTTGGATATGATGGTGGCGTTGTGCAGAGGGTAATACTGGTGAACAAGGTTGAGCACGCCAACGCCGGTCTCGGCAAAGGCGTTGAGACGGGTGCCGGAGTCCGCGTTGCGGCCCAAGGCATAAACATTGGTGCCTTCATCCGAATTCAACCCGGTGAACAGGGCGAGGGGAAGGCTGCCTGACCCGGTGTAGAGAGAAACGGCCAATTGCGGAGTCATGTTGCTCAAAGTGGCGGGAGAGCCATTGTTGCGCACCCATTTGAAGGGCACAATGCCGACAATGTGGTCGAGCAGAACGGGGCTGGTGAATGGCGAAGAAGCCTGAAACCCATCCGAGAAGCAGGCATCGGGAACGGCGGGGGGATCTACGTTGTTACCGCTCGCAACAGCGCCGGCCCCGGCGGGAGTGGTATTGGTCAGCCAGGTGGAGATGGTCAAATTCTCCGACACGGTTTGTATTCCCCCGAGGGAGCCGGACCAGGAAGTCTTGATGATGACGGGAACGGCCCCGTTGGAGGCGTAGGTTTTGCCGGTGAAAATGGCCTGGCTGGCGCTGGGAAGGCTGGATCCCGTCCAGGCAATGACGGGAGCAGGAGTAGAATTAGGGTCGAGAATATCCGTAATGGCCTGATGGGCGCCCGCGCGAAAGGCGGTGGAACCGGTGATGTGGATGATGGTTTGCGCATGGGCCGCGCCGGCGAGGGAAAAGGCGAGCAGGCCCGCCATTAAGATTTTGGGTGCTTTCATTTGCTTTTTTCGTTTATTTTTCAGGTGTTTTGACTGTTGCTTGATTTAAGCTGCAACCGTTCGGAACATTTGTTTCGGCATGAAGATAGCAAAGGCGGGGCGGAGCGCGCATCAAGGTTTAGGACACGCTTGGATGCGTTTAAGACCTCGTGTTTGACAGACGGATCATGCTGGCAGCAAACGGTTTATGTCCGGCTTCCCCCACCGCCGGCACTTCCGCCGCCGGTTGTTGCAAAGACGTAACTTAAGAAATGATGATTCCGCGATGTTTTCAGTGGGTTCTACTTTCTCGAGAGACGAGTGGAGAAGGGCCAACCGGTGAAGCCCCTTCCAGGAGTGCGCCTGTCCCCGGTCGCAGCATTGTGCAAAGAGCCGGCAGTATCGGGATTTGCCGGGTGTGGCGCGAGGCCGGACGTTGCTGCGCCCGAGGACGGGCGCACTCCTGAGGCGCGCGACCAGCCGCGAGAGGGCAAAATGCCGAGCCTCAAAATAGTGATTGCGCAATGCAAAAGAATGTGCGATTGTTATTTCGTTATTTAGCGAAATATAGATATGCGCGAATTCATGAACATCAGCAAGGCGCTGGCGGACGAAAACCGCGTCCGCATGCTGCTGGCCTTGCAGGACGGCGAGTTGTGCGTCTGCCAGATCACCGGGCTTTTCGGCCTGGCCGCGTCCACCATTTCCAAGCACCTCTCCATTCTCCATCAGGCCGGCCTGCTCGATTCCCGCAAAAACGGCCGCTGGATGCACTACTCCCTGCCCGGGAAAGGGGCTTCCGCCCCTGCCCGCGAGGCGATTCGCTGGGTCATCAAGGCGCTGGCCGGGGACCCGCGCGCCGTCGCCGATGCCGCGCGCCTGAAGAAGGTATTAGCGATGGACCCGGCGGAACTATGCAGGCGCCAATGCCGAAATGGAAAAGCATGAAAACCAAGAGCGAAGCGGCGGTGGAAAAGTTTTTGGCGGGTTACAATTGCGCCCAGTCCGTCTTGTATGCGTTTGGCCCCGACCTGGGACTGGATGGCGAAATCGCACTCAAGGTGGCCACTGGTTTGGGCGCGGGCATGGCACGGCGGGGCGAGGTCTGCGGGGCGGTCACGGGCGGGATACTGGCGCTGGGCCTGAAATATGGGCGGGGCGGCCGGCAGGACCGGTCGGCCACGGAGGAAACTTACCAGAAGACGCAGGAGTTGATGGCGCGGTTTGAGGAGCGACATGGCTCCTGCTCGTGCCGTGTCCTGCTGGAGGGCTGTGATCTCAAGACAGCGGAGGGGCAACGGTATTTCAAGGAGCACGACCTTCTCCATAAAACGTGCGTGGGGTGCGTGCAGAGCGTGGTCGAGATCCTGACCCAGATTGTGGATGCGCCGGAAGCCCGGGCGGGCGGCGCAAACAAATCGTGAATTTCAATATGAGCGAAATCAAAATTGGAAACGAGCCGGAGGCCGTGCGCGCGGCGGTCCGGAAGGCTGTCGCCGACTGTTGCGGAGAGAGTTGTTGCACAACAAAAGGAGAAGGATGAGCCAAGCCATGCCCGCCAAACGACTGGCTTTCTTCGAGCGATACCTCACGGTGTGGGTGCTGGCCTGCATGGTCGTGGGGGTGGCCTTCGGCAAACTGTGGCCCGGCCTGACCTCGAGGCTGAGCCACATGGAGTTCGGCCAAGGCTCCCAGGTGAACGTGCCCATCGGCGTGCTTTTGTGGCTGATGATTTATCCGATAATGCTGAAGGTGGACTTCAGCGCCATCGGCGGGGTGGCCAGGAAGCCAAAGGGACTGATGGTGACGTTGTTCGTGAACTGGGTGGTCAAGCCGTTCAGCATGGCGCTGCTGGCCTGGCTGTTCATGCAACATCTGTTCGCCGCGTGGATCCCGCCCGAGCTGGCCAAAGAATACACCGCCGGCCTCATCATTCTCGCCGCGGCGCCCTGCACGGCGATGGTGTTTGTGTGGTCCTACCTGACGGATGGCGACCCCGTCTATACGCTGGTGCAAGTGGCGGTGAATGATCTGATCATGCTGGTGGCGTTCGCGCCCATTGTGATGTTTCTCTGCGGCGTGGCGCACGTGGTTGTTCCACCGAAGGTGTTGATTACTTCGGTGGTGGTGTTCATCGTGATTCCGTTGACGGCCGGCTGGCTGACCCGCACGACCTTGCTCAAGTCGCACGGCCAGGAATGGTTCGAGGGGAGTTTCCTGCCGAAATTTCATCCGGTGATGATCGGGGCGCTGCTCTTGACGCTGGTTCTCATCTTCGCCTTCCAGTCGGCGAATCTCCTGCAACGTTGGCTGGCCGTGCTGTTAATTGCCGTGCCGATCATCATCCAGGTTTATTTCAACGCCACGCTGGCCTACCTGCTCATGCGCCGCCTGCGCGTGCCGCACAACGTGGCCTCGCCCGGAGCGCTCATCGGCGCGAGCAATTTTTTTGAGCTTGCCGTGGCGGTGGCGATCACGTTGTTTGGGCCCGGCTCCGGCGCGGCGCTGGCCACCGTGGTCGGGGTGCTGGTGGAAGTGCCGGTGATGCTTTCGGTTTGCGCGGTCTGCAACCGGACGCGGCATTGGTTTGCCGCCGCGGACGACCGCCCTGAGCTCCTGGTTGCGCCAAATTAGAAGGAAGAACAACCCGATGAAAAAGAGAGTCCTGTTTGTCTGCATCCATAACAGCGCCCGCAGCCAGATGGCCGAGGCCTTTCTGAATCAGATTTGCCCGGATGAGTTTGAGGCGCACAGCGCCGGTTTGGAACCGGGGAAACTCAATCCGCTGGCGGTGGAGGTGATGCGGGAGGCGGGCCTGGATATTTCCGGCAACCAAACGAAGGCGGTCTTCGATATGTTCAAGTCCGGCAAGATGTTCGCCTGCGTCATCACGGTTTGCGATGAGGCCAGCGCCGAACGGTGTCCTATTTTCCCGGGCGTGACCCGGCGGCTGCATTGGAGTTTTCCAGACCCATCGGCGTTTGAGGGGACGCGCGAAGGAGCCTTGGAAAAAACCCGCGCGGTGCGCGACCTGATCCGGGCCAAGATTGAAGCCTGGTGCGCCGAAGTTTGCGGGGCCGGCGCTACGCGAAATCTGTAACGGCGGTCCATGACCGCCGAACTATCACCGCCGGCTTTCCGGGTTTTTTTGATTTGCGGCGGTCATAGACCGCCGCTACAGGCAGTCAGGCGTGAGCGGGCGGGGGCGGCTGGGTGGCGAAGGAATTGCCGCAGCCACAACTTTGCGCGGCGTTGGGGTTGGAAATCTTGAAACCGCCGCCGGTCAGCGCCTCGGAAAAATCCACGACGGCGCCGCGGACGAAATCGGCGCTGAAGGCATCCACCAGGACGGAAACGCCGAAGCAAGAGGCGGCGAGATCGCCGTCGCGCCGCTGGTCAAAGGTCATGCCATATTGGAGGCCGGAGCAGCCGCCTTGCTCGACGTAAATGCGGAGGCCCTTGCCCGCGGCGGCGGGATCGGCGGCCAGTTTGGCCTTGATTTCGTTGGCGGCATTTTCGGTGAGGCTCACCGGGGCCTCCGCGGTATCGGTCGTGTTAATCATGTTAATAATGTTGCCTCAATTTTGCGCCGGACGCAAGTGGCGGGGGTGTTGCCCGGCTAATTGCCGGCGGCCTTGATCCGGTCAATGTTCTTCTGCATCTGGTCGCGGAGGGAGGGGACGACATCCTGGACGCGCTGATAGACTTTCATGGCGCCGGGCAGGTTTTTTTGTTCTTCGTAGAGCGCCGCCGCTTTCACGCCGGCTTCCTTGATCCAGACCGGATCGGCATGAACGGTGTCGGTGTCGTAGAGGACATTGCAATAGTGGAGCAAGGCTTCCTGGGGCTGGTGCCGGCGTTCGGCGATGAGGCCCAGGCCATATTCGGCCTGGCTGCGCGCGGCGACATCGTCGGGGGAGTCATTGGTGTCGAGCAACAAGGTTTGATAGAAGTGGATGGCGTTGGTGTAGTTGTTGATGTTGGATTTATTAAGATCGGCCCAGGCCAGATAACAATTGCCCAATTGGCCGGCGGCCAGTCTGGCCA
The DNA here is from genome assembly GCA_049513975.1 of Verrucomicrobiota bacterium. GTDB lineage: Bacteria > Verrucomicrobiota > Verrucomicrobiia > Limisphaerales > Palsa-1400 > JBEKOF01. The sequence continues at coordinate 47,584 of JBEKVM010000008.1, forward strand.
TGAAATTGGAGGGGCCGGAATCGGTCACTTTTCGCAAGGCGGTGATGGCGTCGGTGAGCAGGTTTTCGTTGGTGCGAAATTGTTGAAATTGTTGAAAGTCGGTGTTGCCCAACTGGAACTGGGCCTGGGTCTGGAACCCAGCCGGGGCGTTGGTGTCAATGGCCACGAGATAAAAATCGTTGCTGGCGCCCGCCAAATCCAGGTGATTGAAGGCCGCCCGGCCGGCCATGAGCCGGGCTTCCCAGGCCAGGTCTCCCGCGTTGGGGAAGTTCTTGGGGTTGGACAGTTCCTGGAAGGCGTAGTCCGCGTCCACATAATTGCCGTGATTCATGTGGTAATTGCCGATCCAATTCTGGGCCAGGGCGGCGTTGGGGTCGCCGGGAAATTGGTTGGTCAGACTTACCACATTGGACATGCGCGCCAAGGCGTTGGTTTCCAAGCCCGCTTTGCCACAGGCCAGGGCGAGGGAGAACTCGACTTGCGGCCGCAGGGAGTTGGTGGCGAAGCCGGGGTTGTCCTCCAGGCTGGCATAGGCGTTGAAGGCGTTGGTCCAATCGCCTTGCTGCTCGAAGGTGCGGGCGATGGCGAGTTGAATTTGGGGCCAAAGCAGGGTGTGGGGATATTTTTCCAGCAGTTGTTGAAAAGTCGCGCGCGCCGCCGGGTAGTTGGTCTTCCGGTTCAAGGAATCTTCGCCGATGAGCAGCAGACTTTGCTCGCCGAAGCCGCTGATGGGAAACCAATCGAGAATATGTTGGGCCGCCGCGCTGGCGGCGTCCTCCAGGCCGAGTTTGACGTTGGCCTGCACGAGTTGATAGAGCGCCAGGTCGAACAATTGGTTGGTCACGTCCGCCACGGTGGCGTAGTTGGTGATGAGCTGGCCGTAATGAAGGGCCGCCGCCGTGTAATTGGATTGCCGGAAGCAGGCGTCGCCCAGTTTTAAGAGGGCCACAGCCTGGTTTTCGGAAATGGGCAGCTTGGTGACGGCCTGGGAAAAATGGGCGGCGGCTCCGGCAAAATCACCCAGCGCCCAGTCGCACCAGCCGAGGTCCAGGCAGGCCCTGCCGGGGAGATCGGTGTCGGGAGAATTGGCCGCCTGGTCGAGGTTGGTGATGGCGGAGAGCAAAAGATTGGTGTCGGCGGGCGGCGGGTTGTTGGTCCCCGGTTCCGGGGGTGCAAAATACGATTTGAGTTTGAGGTCGCCCAGATGGAAGCGGGCCAGGTGGATCAGGATCGGTTCGTTGGTGCGCTGCTGGATGAAATCGTCCAGCCATTGCAGGGTATTGGAGGGCTGGTTTTGCAGCAACTTGAGGTCAATCGTTTTGGCCAGGGCCTGCCGCTTGACTTGGTCCGGAAATCCCCTTTCCAAATTGTTGGAATAAGCTTGCAGCGCTTCAGGAATCTGGTTGGTTCGCTCGAAGATTTCCCCCCGCAAAAAGGCCGTGGCGATGCGCTGGTCCTGGCTGGCTTGGGGAAGGAAGGCGAGCAAATTGGTGCTGCCCTCCAGCGCTTCCTCCAGGCGCCCCTCCTCCAGAAAAACCTGGCACAACAAATCCTGGCGCTGCCATTGCAAATCCAGCCTCAGGCCATTGGTATTGATCTTGCCGAGGACGATCTCCGCCGCCTTGTCCTGTTGTTGATTGAGATAAGCTGCGACCAACAGGAAATATCCGTCCACCACATCCTGGTCGCTCGGTCCGCCCCGGGCGGCGGTTTGGAACACGCCATCGGGCTGGGACAAAAGAGCGATCAAGGGGGTCCATTGGGACAATTGGGCCAGCGCCCGCGCCTGGAGGAGAGCGGCGCGCAGGGGCAAGGGAGGCGGGGCGGCAGAGTAGTTCTGGAGCAAAAAGGCGCAACGCTCGATGGCATTGGTGTAATCATTGGTTCCATAATAGGCCGTGGCCATCCAAAAAACGAAATCGGGCGCCAGTTTGCCGGCCGGCATCTCCCGCTTGAGCAATTCCAGCGCCCCCGCGTAGTTGGACAACTCAATCTGGGAGCGCGCCAGGTAAAGGATGGCGTCGGTGCGGAGGGCGGAGTTGGTATAGGTGGCGACAAAATTGCTCAAGGACTCTGCCGCCGGTTCGAATGTCCGGTTGGCGAACATGTTGGTCCCTCTTCCGTAATCCTGGATTTCCCGCCGGCTTTGCGCCGGGGAGGTGGCAGGGCTGGCGAGGGCCATGGCCACGCCGAGGGCCGTCAGACATTTTGCAAGATTAAGGTTCAAAGCTTGAAACGAGATAATGTGATAAACCTGGCATACGGCTCCTGATTATCCGACAGGGCGGGAGAGGAGGCGACTCAAAAATTGAAGATGCGGCCGGGCGCAAGCGAAGCGAGGATGGAGAATGGACGATGGAGACTGGAGCCAGACGAGCACAACAGAATGGAATGAGGGAGTGATGGGCATGGCGGCACGAAAAAAAATGCTTTGATTTACTTTGATTTACCTTGATCGGACCTGGTTTGGAAAGCTGATTCGCTCTCGTAAGTGGTTCATGGGAAGGCATTTCCATTTATTTTCAGCAAAAAGGCGCAAAATGCGCGGGAAAAGGCGTTGTTTCAATGCTGTGAACATGGAAAGCGCCTTGATGTGGTCCGGCCTTGATGGGTTGGTTTGGCAGAATCCGGCAACGGCAGGTCGTTTTGGAAGCGGGCATTGATCTGCTCGCGGCTGGGTATTTCTCCCGCCCGCCGCGCCTGCGCCGGCCGCCCGCTGCCGGAGGCGGCCCGAACTGTGCCTCCGTTTCTCACGCTGACAATTCAACCATAGGTTCTAATTTTTGTCAAGACCTCTTTTTGAATAAAATGAAGGCACGGATTCCTAAAAAGGGATGATAACGGGAGAAGGCAACGGAGGGAGGCCGGGATGACCACAGAATCATGGCGGGACAGAATCATGGGGAGAGGCAAAATCATTGCGGGCAGAATCATGGGCGGGGGGCCGAATTGCCGCAAAGAACGCGAAAAACACAGCGCGGCGAAGGCACAATCAAACGGAATTCAACGCAAAGGCGCAAAGACACAAAGACGCAAAGATTTTTAAAAAAAAGGACGCGAAGGGAACGAAGGGTTTGCTTTGATTCCAGAACCAGGACCATGAATTGCCGCCAAAAGGCACAAAAGATCACAAAAGTTTGGAGTTGATTCAAAGGCGGTTGGGGAAGGATCACGTTGCGCCCGCCACTCTCCACTGATGCAACGCGTTGATGCACTGGGGGACCCCTCGGCCTTCTCCAATTGTGCTTGTTGTCTCATCGTGGTTTTGATAAACTGTCAATCATGGCGGCCAATATATTTGCAGAAATATTCACTTTGTCAAAGACTCTCGCTTCATGGCAGAACGAGGCAATTCGGAGGTTGTTTACAAAAGGGACCTTGTCAGAGGCCGATAAAGCTGAAATTTTTCAAGAGGCCCAGGTTGAATATAGTTTTCTGCCTCCATTACCTGAGCCACCCAATTTGATGCTGAGGCCGACTGACCTCCCGACGCCACCTCAACCTGGTCAAAAGATTAAATTAAAAGGGCTTCGAGAGGCCGCAAACGTAAATGCCCTAAAATCCAACCAACACCTTGCTGTCGGCGATCAATTGACGATCATTTATGGGGACAATGCCTCTGGAAAATCTGGCTATGCCCGAATTATGAAGAAGGCATTTCGGGCCCGTGCTGTTGATCCTGTGCTGCCAAACGTTTATGTAAAAGCATCGACGATCAGCCCTGCGAGCGCTATTTTTGAAATTGAGGAAAATGGTAAGGTTCGCGACGAAAAGTGGGTTGATGGCAAAGATTCACCCGCATGCCTCGGTCGCTTTGCGGTGTTTGATGGCAAATGTGCGCGAGTTTACATCAGCGAAAACAACCAACTCCGATTTCTGCCTTATGGCTTCGATATAATCGGCGGTCTCGCTGCTGTGACCAGCGATATTAAAAAGCGTTTTCAAGAGCTGGCGTTGAAAACCGATCCCAAACCGGATGCCCTTAAGATGTTGGTGGACGACACGCCAACTGGGAACGTCATTGGATCAATCTCGGCGTCTACAAACGAGGAGGACATCAAGGCAAGAGCAGTTTGGAGCGATGCTGATTCCGGCACCCTGATCACTAAAGAAGTAGAACTTGCGAAGCTTAAAGCCAACTCCCCCCAGAACCTTCGGGATTCACTTTCAGGCAGAAGACGGCAAATTGTCACTGTTCGTGACACGGTTGAACGAATCGCCGGGGCTATTTCCGAGGAAATGGTTGCGGACATTAAGGCTAAGGTTAGTGATCTGGCGAAATTCGAGAAGGCAGTTGAAGCTGCCGCTAAGGCTACCTTTGAGGATTTGGAAGTCCGCGGAATCGGCGGCGAGGTTTGGCGTGAACTTCTTGTGGCTGCTGCTAAATTCTCGACAAAGGTTGCATATGCCAAGCAGCCGTTTCCTGCCCCAGAGGCTGGATCGAAGTGTGTGCTGTGTCTCCAACCTCTTGATGTAACGGCTCGGGAGAGGCTCACTCGGTTCTGGGCTTTTATTCAAGAGGACGTATCCAACAAGCGAAATGAAGCCAAAATCGCTTTAGCACTTGAAGCGGAAAAATTGGTCGGGGTCCCCCGGCAGTTGCCAAAGGAGATCGAGATTCTCGAAGAAACGCTACGAGCAGCGGGATCATCAGTCTTTGAAAAGGCCAAAATCTTTTATGCTTCCGTGATTCCTCGAATTGCAGCGATTGAGAACGCCGTCACAACAAATGCTTGGGACAGTATTTCTTCGATGCCCATTTCACCCACTCAAACCTGTGAGGACGAAATCGCTGCGATTGATATGCAAATGAAATCAGTTGTGGATGATGCACAGATCAGCTCATCAATAGCAGCACTCACGGCTGAAGTAGCGGAACTCAACGCAAGAAAGCGTTTGAAGGCAAACCTTCCTCACGTCCTCGACCATTTGAATGCCTTGAAAGCTGTTGCCAAAGCAAATGGCACGGCTAACAAGATTACCACGAATGCGATCTCCCTAAAAGCAGCTGAGCTGCAAACGAAGTTTGTCACTGACGCCTTCAGACGGAGGGTTGAGGAGGAACTTAAGCCTTTAAATCTCCCTAGAGTAAAAGCGGGCATCGATAAAAAGTCCGAGAAGGGCAAGGTTCTTCATCGGTTGACCGTGGACGGTGTTGCAGGCGTGGCTCCGGAATCGGGTTTTAGTGAGGGGGAGCGTACGGCCCTATCTCTTTCATGTTTTCTAGCAGAATTGGGGGCGAGTGATGACAACTGCGGAATTATTTTTGATGATCCTGTGTCATCGCTTGATCATCGAATAAGGGAAGCAATTGTAAAACGGCTCGTCAAAGAAGCGGCGACGCGCCAGGTTATTATTTTCACTCATGATTTAGTGTGTTATCGAGAGATGTTTTCGGCTGCTGAACACCAAAACCTGGAGATTCAGTTCCAAAATGTGGAGGCGCTGGGCGGCACGACTGGAATACTCACAAATGTTCCTCCACCACCGGCGCAGAAAGTAGGTCAACGCGTTATACGTCTGGAACAAGTCTTAAGGGAAGCAAAAGATGCGGAAACTGTGGCCGATCCTGTCGCATATCGGGCCGCATTTCGAGAGTTCTATGATTTGCTCCGCTCAACGTGGGAACGATCTGTGGAAGAAGTGCTTTTTAACCAGGTGGTTCAGCGTTTAGAACGAGAAGTCAAAACGATGCGATTAGTTGGCGTTTATGTCGACAGTGATTCCGTGAGCGCGGTTTTTGAAGGTATGACCAGATCCTCGGAAATGGTTGAGGCGCACGATCATTCTGTCGCTCAAAATACGGCGTTGCCCCCTTCCTCGGATTTGTCAAATGACCTAGAAAAGATCAAGGCATTTATGACCAGTCAGAAGGCCAAAATTAAAGCGGCTGAAACTCAGAACGCCTATTTGAAGGCGTAATATTCAAAGCCGGGCGGCGGTATGCTTCATAAGGTGGAAATTCCTCCTCAAAACTTGTTGCAAACAGCAAATACTCACCCTTTGTCTGATGGATGTGCCAGAATCATCGGCCAAAGAGATCGCACTGATTGACAAGGAGCGCAAAGGGCTTGGTTTTTCTTGACCGGCGGAGCGCCCGCCCTACCTTTCGGGACCACTCAGAACCTGGCGGGGCCCAAAACTTTGTGGCGCCTTGGCAGGGCTTGGGGGGGTACCCAGGGCGGCGCTCGCGGACTCGCTTTGCCCTGGGCTGTTATATTTCGCCCCGATGGGGCTGGGAAGAATCGCGATTCGCCAAGTGGCTACCATTATCCGGCAGGGAGGAAAGGCTACGGCTCGACGGAGTCTCGCGCTACCGTGGTGGAGGGGCGCGCAGGCCGGGGGCGCGGCGGCGGGCAGGGGACTGCCCGCCCTACCTTTTCAGACGTTCAGCCAGCAAGTCGGGAGAGGAGGCGGGTCAGGTATTGGCCGGTGTAGCTCTGTGGGACGCGGGCAACTTTTTCGGGGGGGCCTTCGGCAACGACTCGACCACCAGCTTCGCCACCTTCGGGACCCAAGTCTATTATCCAATCGGCGGTTTTGATGACGTCCAGGTTGTGCTCGATGACCAGCAGGGTGTTGCCGGAGTTGCGCAGTTTGAAGAGGACATCCAACAGCTTGGCGACGTCGTGGAAATGAAGGCCGGTGGTGGGTTCGTCCAAGATGTAAAGGGTGTGGCCGGTTTCTTTGCGGCTCAGTTCGGCGGCGAGCTTGATGCGCTGGGCTTCGCCGCCGCTCAGGGTGGTGGCCGACTGGCCCAGGCGCACGTAGCCCAGGCCCACCTCGGCCAGGGTCAGGCAGGGATCGAAAATCTTGGGCACGGCGCGGAAAAAGGTGACGGCTTCGTCAACCGTCATGTCCAGCACGTCGGCGATGTTCATGCCCTTGAAATGGATTTCCAGGGTTTCGCGATTGTAGCGGCGGCCGTGGCAGGCTTCGCAGGTGACATAGACGGGCGGCAAGAAGTGCATTTCGATTTTGATCAAGCCGTCCCCCTGGCATTTCTCGCAACGGCCGCCCTTGACGTTGAAACTGAAGCGGCCGGCCTCGTAACCGCGGATTTTGGCGGAGGGCAGCTTGGCGAAGAGATCGCGGATTTGATTGAACATGCCGGTGTAGGTGGCCGGATTGCTGCGCGGGGTGCGGCCAATGGGGGTCTGGTCAATGACGATGACCTTGTCCAGGGTCTCGAAGCCGCGAATGAGCCGGTGGCGGCCGGGCTGCTCCTTGGAGCCGTAGAATTTGCGGAAGAGGGCGCGGCGCAAAATATCATCCACCAGGGTGCTCTTGCCCGAGCCGCTCACGCCGGTCACCGCCGTCAGGGCGCCGAGCGGAATGCGGACATTGATGTCTTTCAAGTTGTTTTCGCGCGCGCCAACAATTTCAAGCCAGCCGCGCTCGGCGGAGGGTTTGAAGCGGTTTCTGGGCGGGGCAATTTTCAGTTCGCCTTTGAGATATTGGCCGGTGAGGGAATGCGGCTCGGCCTCCAAGTCGGCAACGCGGCCCGCCGCGACCAGTTCGCCGCCGCGGACGCCGGCGCCCGGCCCCAAATCGAGCAGGTAATCGGCGCGGCGAATGGTTTCTTCGTCGTGCTCGACGACGAGGACGGAATTGCCCAGATCGCGCAGGCCTTCCAGGGATTGGAGGAGGCGCTCGTTGTCGCGCTGGTGCAGGCCGATGCTGGGCTCGTCCAGAATGTAGAGGACGCCGACCAGGCCGGCGCCGATTTGGGTGGCCAGGCGGATGCGCTGGGCCTCGCCGCCGCTCAAGGTGCCGCTTTCCCGGTCGAGGGTGAGGTAGCCGAGGCCGACATTTTTGAGAAAGGCGAGGCGGGCGCGAATTTCCTTGAGCAATTCGGCGGCGATTTTGCGCTGAAAGTCTGTCAACTGCAAAGTTGCGAAGAATTCATCGGCCCGCGAGATGGACAGGGCGCAGACATCCATGATGGAAAGACCGGGCAATTGGGGAGTGCAGAGTGGAGAGTGGTGAGTGCTGAGTGCGGACCCGCCTTCGGATGGGCTTCCGCCGTCGCCTGCGGCTTTGGCGAGACGAGTCGGCGCGGCAAGTTGCGGATTGGGGGGAGGAGTGGCGGTGGGTGGGGTCGGGGTTTCGGGGGCGGCGGGCAGGGGACTGCCCGCCCTACCTGCGGAATTGACGGACACTGGCGGGGGTGAGGGGGGAACGGAGGGATTAAGATTAAGATTAGGATTAAGATTAGGATTAGGAGGGGAGGCGAGGAGGCGGACGGCCAGGATTTCGGGCTTGAGGCGGCGTCCGCCGCAGGCGTCGCAGGGCTGCGGATTCATGAAGGCTTTGAGGCGGTTGCGGGTGAATTCGCTTTCGCTTTCGGCAAAGAGGCGTTCCAGATTGGGAATGACGCCCTCGAAAGGACGCTGGACTTTGCTGGCGCTGCCGGCGCGCCAGAAAGTGAACTCGACATTTTCCGCGCCGGTGCCGCGGAGGAGTTTTTGTTTGAAATCGTCCGGCAAATCCTTCCAGGGCGTATCCAGGCTCTGGCCGAATTGGCCGGCCATGCCGCGCAACAGGCTCTTGTAATAGACCATCATGCGCTTGCCGCCGCGCCGCCACGGGAGCACGGCCCCTTTCTCCAGCGATTTGTCCGCGTCCGGCACGATGAGGCGCTCGTCGAAGACCATTTTTTGCCCGAGTCCGTGGCAAACCGGGCAGGCGCCGGAAGGGGAGTTGAAGGAGAAATGTTTGGGGGTGGGCGTCTCGAAACTCAGGCCGCTGGCGGGACTGTAATTGCGATTGGAATGGAGGGACTCGGCCCAGGGACCGGCCAAGGCGGCCTGGGGCGGCTGCTGCAAAAGCAAGAGGCGGCCTTCGCCCCATTTCAGGGCCGTTTCGACGGAATCACTCAGGCGCACGCGGATTTTTTCATCAATGACCAGGCGGTCCACGATGACCTCGATGGTGTGGCGCTGTTTGGGATCGAGCTTGACGCGGGTGTTGCTGCTCAGTTCGACAAACTGGCCGTCCACGCGGGCGCGGACGAAGCCCTCGCGGGCCAGGCGCTCGATGACGTCGCGGAATTCGCCCTTTTGCGCGGCGATGACCGGGGCCAGGAGCATGACGCGGGTTTTTGCCGGAAGCGCGAGGATTTTATCCACGATGTCGCTGGTGGTTTGGTGGGTGATGGGTTGGCCGCTGACGGGGCAGTGGGGCTGGCCGACATGGGCAAAAAGGAGGCGGAGGTAATCGTAAATTTCGGTGGTGGTGGCGATGATGGAGCGGGGGTTGGCGCCGGAGACGCGCTGCTCGATGGCGATGGCCGGGGAGAGGCCCTCGATAAAATCCACGTCCGGCTTTTCCATTTGATCGAGGAACTGGCGGGCGTAAGCGGAGAGGGATTCGACATACTTGCGCTGGCCTTCGGCGTAGATGGTGTCGAAGGCGAGGGAGGATTTGCCCGAGCCGCTCAAACCGGTGATGACGACCAGTTTGCCGCGCGGGATGGAGAGCGTCAGGTTTTTGAGATTATGCTGGCGCGCGCCGCCGATTCTGATGAATTCGATAGCCATGAGTGCTGAATTTCGCCATCAAGACATTTGGCAAGAATAAGCGAATCGCCGGAAAATCCAAGGGGGAAAGGAAAAGAAGCGGCGACGTGACGTGAGACAAGATTCTCCAAATCGGGCGAAAGCGCCTGTTTCACGGCCAAAGCGGAACTGGCGTTCCGCACTCCACGACGCTTCGCGTTCACAGTGCGCGACCGATGCGCCGGCAGGTCTTGGAGTGCGCGCGCGCCAGCGCCGCTTTCTGCCTCGCGCCCGCCCTTTCGTCCAGGAAGCTGTAAGCCAACCTCATGCTCTTCACTGGAGACACAAACGACTCGAAGAATTTTGTCTCAAACCCTCGGCGGCGAATCCGGGAAGAAGGCATTGCCCGCAGATCACGCAGATGGACGCAGATGGGGAAAAGAAAAACTCTTTATCCGCGAATTTCGCGAATTTCCGCGAATGAAGCCTGCAAAATAGTTGCCTTATACCGTTTCCAGTTCGTAACAGCACTATTGCCAAGGCGATTGGCGGCGGTCGCAGACCGCCGCTACAGTGCAAAAGCAAACTGGAAACGGTATTAATGGCTTGATTTTGGGGGCTGGGGGCCTGATGGTTTTTTGCCAGAGCCATCAGAAACCATCCATGTTGCCGTTTTATTCATTTAATTTCGTGTTGCTGGTGGTGTTCGCTGTTTTCTTTTATCGGGCAGGCGTGTTTGATGATGGGCCGGCATTATTGTGGGCGGTATTATCAATACTGATCTCATTTTTATTTTGGCAGTGGCTCCAGTGGGGGCTGATGGGCATGATTCTTGGCCAGATTGGCCTGTTTGTCGGCATTGGGGTGGTTCGGGTTGTCCGCAAGCAATGAGGCGGCCGTGACTTAGACTTGACACAACTCCGGCACGATTGCGGAGCGTGCTTTCACTCACTGCGGCCGATTCATGGACTGGGAAATGAGGCTGGGAGGGGTGCGGGAACGGCGGATGAGAAATAGAACCAGCACCGCGGCAATGGTCAGCAGGGAAAAGGCGATGACCAGCAAGGCGAGGTGATCGGTGGAAGAGGGCAACGCCACGGCGGCCGGCACGGCCAGCGGAGCGGGATGCGGCGCGACCAGCGGCGAGTGGTTGGTGGCGAGTGGCGAGATTGCTTCGACCGGTGGCTTGGGGGGCGGGACAACCGGCGTCTCCGCCACTGTCTTGAAGGGCGGTGGTGAAGGCTCCGGCAAGGCGGCGGGCAGGGGACTGCCCGCCCTACCTACAGGACTGACGGGCGGAGGCGCGGATTCGGGAGCGACGATGGGATTAGGATTAAGATTAGGATTAGGATTAAGATTAGGATTTGGATTAAGATTAGGATTTGGATTAAGATTAGGATTTGGATTAAGATTAGGATTAAGATTAGGAGCAATAACGACGGTGGTTGGAGTTTGGACGGGTGTTGGCGCGGGTTGGATGGGGGTGGAGGCGGGCTGGAGGACCGGCGCTGTTTTTTCCGGCGCGCTTTGCGCCACCGGGGCGGATACCGCCACGGGCGGCGGGTTGGTCTTGGACGACGGGGTGGGTTTGAGAACGATTTCAAGGTGGCGCGGCTCCGCCGGCTTGGGCGCGACGACCGGGGGCGGCACGTTGGTGGCCGCCACAGTTGCGACGGTGTTGGTTTTGGCCGGTGGGAAGAACCCGGCGGTCAGGGGCAGGGAGACGGAGGCGGGTGTTCTGACGCGGTAATCGAAGCATTTCCCGTCGTGCGCGGCCAGGACGGTGACGAAGGGGATGTTGTCGGCCCGCATCTGGCGGCCAATCTCCTTGTGAAGAGCGTTGATGTCCTGGTCGAATCCGGTCCCCTGCATGGTTTCCGATCCGTCAAATATAAAGATAAGGGTGACGACGCGGGACAGGGCGATGATCTGGCGCGCGGCGGGCAGGACCTTTTCCAGATGGGGGCTTTTTTGGTAAGGCCGCGCCGCCAGCCAGTTGGAGACGGTTTCGAGGATGGCGCCCTGGTTTTGTTTGGACCAGACCTGCATGGCGAAATCGGGGTGAAGCCGGTCGTTGTAGGTCCAGATGCCGAAAGTATCGCCGTCGCGCATCTGCCCCTGCATTTGGGATGTGAGGAGACCCAGGACGGCGTCGTGGATGCCGTTGGTCATGGGGCGCATGGCGGAGGAGGTGTTGATGATGAAAAGAAAGCGGTTCTCCGTCTGGGGCGGCGGTTGGGCGCAGAGTGGAAATGCAAAATGCAAAATGCAAAATGCAAAAACTGACAAAAACTGAAGGCAACGAAGGAAACGAAGACGGAAAACCAGCCGGCGAGGGCGCCGGCCGGGACACGCGAGGGCGCGTGTGCTCCCCGGAGTATTTCGCGCCCGGGTCAGGCGGGGATTTGGGTCCGGGTTGTCCTGTTCAGAATACATGGCCCTGAGTCTATGCTGATCCGGGTTCATTTGGCAGCTTTGATTTCTTTGAACTTCACACGTTCGCGGCGATTGTGGCGGGTGATGTCGCGCTCCTGCTCGCGCAAAACTTTTTCGACATCGCGGATGAAGTTCCGGCAGCTCGTGGCCAGGCCGTCCAGGGAAAGCACGGTGTCGCGCTCGGCGTAATCATCGGTCACGACCAGCACTTCGCCGTAGTCCCTCATGCGGAAGGCGACGCGCTCGATGATGTCGTCGGCGGTCCGGCCGGCGCGGGAATAAAGGATTTCCAGTTCCGGGGTGGAATGCGGAGGGGGCGCGGCGGCGGGGGCGTTGGCGCCGTCGAAGACAATGGTGAGCGGGGTGGAGATGGCATCGCGATAAAGAGTGAGGGTGCGGATCAGTTCGTCGCGGGCGGCGGCGGAATGGCGTGGTTTGCCTGGCGCCAGTTCCAGCCAATTGTGCAGGAGGCTGTAGCCATCAACGAGAATGCGCACCAAAGCCATGGGGGAGTTTAGCCGGGCCGGGGTCGGGAAACAATGGGGAATGTCGTTGGGCCTTATGCGGCATTTTCACGCATTTCTGAGGCAAATTTGCCGATTTTGCGTGAAATGGCCGTTGTGGTAGGATGGCTGTTTTGATTGCAAGAGCCTTGACTGTAAGGGCTTACATAAAAACAAGTGTCCTGGGCGGATACTGGCATTGGTCATGCTTATTGTTAAGTGCGCGGTGCGCTTGCGTTGCGCATAGATATGAGAGTGAATACACAAACAGTGCCGGTGGAGAAGTGGGAGACGGAGCCTAAGCTGACGGTCGTGGAGCGAAAAGGGGACAAGGCCGGGACCAATGGCTCAACGCGCAAAATATCCACGCCACCCGCCGTCCCCCGCGGGGAGCGCCCGGAATTGAAGGTTTTGACATGGGAAGCGCGGGTGGGACGCCTGGTCAGTTTAAGCCGGAGTTAGATCATTCCACGGCGCGGCAATTGGAGCGAGCTGGCTTCAATGGCGCAATTTTCTGTGTTCACAAGGCCGGCTGCGTTGTAGAGTAGCTGGAGTCGGTGCCAGAACCTAAAACTCATTTTAAGTGCGCCTGCCAAAACTGCGGCGGCCATATCGAGTTCCCCGCCAGCGGGGTGGGCCAAACCATCTTCTGTCCGCATTGCGGCTGGCAAACCGCCCTTCAGGCAACTCTCGGCGCGAGCGGTGACGACACTGGCGCGAGTCCCTCCAATCCCCAATCCCGGCCCCGAAGGAAGTTTTTCGCGGTCGGGCTGGCCGTGGCGGTTTTGGCGGCGGCGGGCGGCACGGGGACATGGTATTTCCTGACCCATCGGCCCGCGCCACCGCTGTCCTCTGAGAAGACCATCCCGGCCCAAGCGGCGCGCCCCGCGCCGGCGACCGTTGTGCCGGCTCCGCCACCCGACCCGTGGCACGGATTAAAAGCCGGGCCGGTCAGCCTGGAAAAAGCGGAAAGCGGAGGTCTTGTTTATGCGGTTGGTGTTTTGCGCAACGAATCCGACCGCCAGCGATTCGGCATCAAGGTGGAGTTGAACTTGCTCAACGCCCAGGGTGAGAAAGTCGGTTCGGCCAGCGACCAGGCAGGGTCCATTCTCCCCGGCAAGGAATGGAAATTCAAGGCGCTGGTGATGGAGCGCAAATCGGCGCGGGCGGAAGTGGCCAGGGTGACCGAGCAGGAATAGGACGAGTGGGATCACAGGCCGGGCTTTTGAATCTTCACCATTTCGGCGCCATGCGGAGCGATTGCGGTCGCGGCGTGGCTGTGTGGCGGCGCGGTGGGCTTGTTCATTCCGTTCATCCCACAACTGTTTCCCTTGGCCGTCCTTCTGGCGCTGCCGGACAAGAACCGCCACGGGTACAGAGGGCGGCATTCCCGTTAAAACGGTTTAAATAAAGCTGTAGCCGCAGCAGGCAAACCAGTTCATCGCATCCTGACGAGGCGTTTTGTCTGCCTTGTCATTGCGAATACTCCCGTCTTTTTTCTGGACAGATTCAAGCAGGTTATTAAAATGAGCTTGCCCACATTGAAAGTCAGCAATGTGGGAAAGCTTATTTTCGGGATGATTCGAAAAGCAGCATGAATAGAATTGTAACTACAGGAGGCAAAGCAGTTCATCGCATCCTGGTAAGGTGATATGGCTGCAGTTTTATTGAAAATGCCATAGCCGCGGGCTGGGAGCCAACTGAGCGGCCCCGAGTGCAAGCACAAGGGTGGAATGCCCTTTCCACGCTTGCCTTGGAGGGGCCTGCCTTCCTAACATAAACGCGAATGAAGCCCAGGCTCGCCGCGCTCATCTGCCTGTTCAACCTGACTCTGTTGGGAGTCGGCTACTTTTGGTTCGGGGTTTATTTCGACGCGCGTTCGGCCCGGGACCGCATTGCGGCCGGCGCAGCGCCGGGCGAAGCCCAAAGGCGCGCGGCCGCGGCCGCCGCCGCCGCGCGCGCGCTGCCCGCCCCGCCGGTGCTGATTTACAAAACCAACCAATTCCGATGGTCCCAGCTCGAATCCACCGATTACCGCCAATACATCGCCAATCTGCGCGCCATCGGCTGCCCGGAGGCCACGGTGCGGGACATCATCATCACCGACGTCCTGCGCGTCTATGCCGCGCGCCGTGGCAAATTCTACCAGAACGGGCGGGCCTTCAAATACTGGGAGACGGACGAGAAACGGAAACTCAAACAAACCCAACTGGAGGAGCGGGAGGCGCAACTGGCCCTGATAGACAAGGAATTGCCCGCCGTCCTGCGCGAATTGCTGGGCATCAATTACGAGCGCGAGGTCAACAAGTATTTTGTGGACGCGGAGGAGGATGACCGGCGGCTGGCCTTTTTGTCCGAGGACAAGCGCGCCCAGGTGCTGGGCCTGCGCGACCAGTTCGAGAGCCGCCGCGACCAGGTGCTGTGGCAGGCCCCGAATGGCCGGCCCACCCCCGGCCAGGCCGAACAACTGCGGGAGATTGACCGGGAGCAGGACGCCGCGCTGGCCGGCGCCATGACGGCGGAGGAGAAGTATGAGTTCGACTTGACAACGTCCCCGACGGCCGACCGGATGCGCCGGGAATTGATCGGCTTCAATCCCACCCAAGCCGAGTTCCAGGAGATTTTCTCCCGCGAGCAGGCGCTGGACGCGGCTTACGCCTATCAGGACACGAACGACGAAACCGTGGGCGAGGCCAAAGCCGCCGACGAGCAGAAAATGCGGGCGGAGCTGGAGGCCGCGCTCGGCCCGGAGCGCGCCGCCCAATTCGAGCAGGCGGGCAACCCGGAATTGCAAAGCCTCACCCTCCTGGCCGCGCGCTTTGACCTGCCGCCCGAAGTTTCCCAAACGGTGCTGGAGATGCGGCGTCTGGCCGAGGACGCGCGGAGCCAGCTCCTGATCAATCAGGACATTCCCGCGGACCGGCGCAACGCGGCGCTGAACGCGATCCAAGCCGAGGCGGAGCGCGCCACCCGCGAGACGCTGGGGGAGAAGGCTTACACGGAATACGCGCGCAGCGCCACCTGGATCCGCGGGCTGGGAGCCAATTAGCCGCGGCTTCGGACGGCAGGAAGCCCCGGACAATCCCGGGCTGGATTGGGCTTTGTTCGAGACACTCATTCCGATTTGTAAGGGCCAAGGAATTTATCACCGTCGAAATGCACCAGGTGATCCGGCGCATCCGCAAACCATCTCTTGAGTCTTTAAGTCCCATCTGGTGTCCACCCACGCTGAATGGCTGACATGGCGGCCCGCCAATAGCTCTTGAGGCCGGCGAAATTCCGCGCGTTTTTGCCGGGTTGCCCGCGCGCGCGCGGGACGCGCCGATTCGTCAACCGTCCGTTTTTGAGCCGGTCGTTTCAGGTTGGAAATCATGTGCGCAAGTCCATTTGACCCCGCTTTCAGTTCACGCGCAAAATCTCCCAGGAAAAGCTGGCCGAAAAGGTGGACCTCAATATCCGCAACGTCCAGCGGATCGAGGCCGGGGAAATCAACATCCTCATCACCACGGCCAAGAGGATCAAAACCGCCTTGGAATGCTCCTGGGATGATTTGATGGAGAAGTGAGGCGGAACCGGGGAGGTTGGCCGGTTTGGTCTCCCTGGAAACGGCCAAGCGAGATAATGTGTTGAGACCTGTTGGGCATTGCATGTTCAGGGCGGAAGGTTTATCAACTTGGCACGCATGAGAATTGAGACAAAGCAATTTCGCATTCGCGCCGGGGCGAAGGTCAAACTGAAACGCTGGCCGACCTGGATAAAACCGTTCTACAAATCGAAGGCGCATTATCACCAAATACTGGCCGGGAATGTGGAGGAAATGGCCGGCCTTCAGAATCTGCTCTATGCCGACGGCCGCTACGCGCTACTGCTGGTGTTTCAAGCCATGGACGCGGCCGGCAAGGATGGCGCGGTTAAGCACGTCCTGTCCGGCCTTAATCCGCAGGGCTGCGAGGTATTCAGTTTCAAAAAGCCCAGCGCCCAGGATCTGGCGCACGATTTTCTCTGGCGCACCACCGTTTGCCTGCCTGAACGCGGCCGCATCGGCATCTTCAACCGGTCCTATTACGAGGAGGTGCTGGTGGTGCGGGTGCATCCGCAGATATTGCAGGCGGAGCGCATCCCCGAGGAATTGATTGACGTGGAAAAAATCTGGGAGCAGCGGTATCGCTCCATTCTCAACCTGGAGGACCATCTCCACCGTAACGGCACCCAGATCGTCAAGTTCTTCCTCCACCTCTCGAAGGAGGAGCAGCGCCAGCGGTTTCTCCTGCGCCTGGAGGAGCCGGCCCGGAATTGGAAATTCAGCGAGGCGGACATTCAGGAGCGCGCCTTCTGGAAGGATTATATGCGGGCATACGAGGACTGCCTGGGCGCGACCAGCAGCAAAGCCGCGCCGTGGCACATCATTCCGGCTGATGACAAGGAAAACGCGCGGCTGATCATTTCGAAGATCATTCTGGACACGCTCAAAGGTCTGAAGATGCAGTACCCCAAGACGAGCAAGACGCGCCGCAAGGAATTAGAGGCCATCCGCAAACAGCTCGCCAAATAGGCTGGTTCTGGCCGGGCAACGGGCCGTTCAAGGGCGCATTTACTGCATCCATCCTCACCGGCAGAATTGATCAAGCTCCTGGACGGCAAACTGGAACTGAAAGGCGGATCGAAGAAGGAGAGAGAGGCGAGGGAGTGGCTTTCCGTGTTTTGGCATGAGGCGGTGGTGGGGAGGTTTGACAGCCCCGAATCTAAATCGGCGCTCGGTTACGGTTCCTGATGGTGATTTGAATTCAGGTGGCAATATTACTCCTGTGAAGATCCAGAAATCTGAATTAATGCGCTTGGTCGAACAAGCAGCGCCCGGCATTCTTGATTGGACGGTGGGATTCGTGAAAGCCGTCATAATTGACGATTGCTGAATTCCGATGGGCCAGCAATCCGCAATCAAAGTTTGGCGGAGGCGCGATTGGCACCCGGCATGAGCACGCAGGAACATTACCACGTCATGACGGAGGAGATTTATTACATCACACATGGTGTGGGACGGATTCGTATCAACGGGGAAGTCCGGGACGTGACGCAAGGAGATGCGATTGCAATCTTGCCCGGCCAGAGGCACAAGCTTTGGAACACGGGTGCGGATGTGTTGCGTCTGCTGTGTTGTTGCGCCCCCGGTTACGAGCATCAAGATACCGTGATCACTGAGGGGGAGTGACGATGGCGCCAGGGTGGTGGAGGCCGGCCCAAATGTCGAGGATTGGCAATGTTCATTCAAAAATGCCGGGCGGAAAAGTGTCCGAAATTTCGGACAGTACTGGAAAAACGACTTGCGAATCTGTGGAGCAGGAAGAAAATCATGAAAAAGGCCCACGCTGGTCGTGGGCAAGAACCCAAATGGGAAATCCCAGTTGATATGAATTCGAAGGCCATCATTTTCCTCGCCGCAATTATGCCAATGGCGCTTCACGCCAATCCGCCGCTTGTGGCTGCCGTGCCGGAGCGTGGCTTCATCAGTGCCCGGCCCGCGCAGACCTGGGAGAACGCTCTCATCAGTGGCAATGGAAAACTGGGCGCTCTCGTCTATGGCCGGCCGCTGGATGAAACCATCGTGCTCAACCACGCCCGCTTGTTCATGCCATTGAATGAGCCCTTGCCGCCGGTGGACACGGCCAGTCATCTCAAGGAAATTCGGCAAATGCTCACCGCGGGTCAACCTCAGCGCGCGGCCGATTTCGTGGTGGAATTGTCTCATCAGCAAGGCTACGGCGCCAAGCGCTGGACCGATCCGTTCATTCCCGCCTTCGATCTACGCATCGAAATGGCGTCGAACGGGCCGATGCAGAACTATCGTCGTTCGGTGGACTTCGCAACCGGCGTTACGGCGGTGGAGTGGAGCGATGCGGGCGGCGAATTCCAACGGCAGCTTTTCGTCTCGCGCCCGGATGACATGGTGGTGCTGTCCATCCGCGCCTCCAAACGCGGCGCTGTGGACTGTGAACTGCGGGTTGCAACCCATCCGGCCAGTGGTCAAGGCGGCTGGAGCGAAGAACAGGGTTTCCGGAACGGCATTGCCCAGACCGCCCCTGCCGCCGAGGCCGGCTGGCTGACTTACCGCTCCCAATTCAAGCGGAGTTGGCCAGGCAGTTTGCAGGGCTGCGAAGGGGTGGCGCGGGTCCTCAACAAAGGTGGAAAGGTCGCCGTCCTCGGGGATGGGATCGTGGTGCGGGGCGCGGACGAAGTGCTGGTCTTGGCGCGCTTTGAACCAGTCTACGATTATTCCCGGTCGCAAATTCCATCACAGAAAAAGGATTTGGCAAGGGTGTCCCCTGATTTCAATTCCCTGCTCCGCCGCCACGCCAAAATTCACGGCGAGATCTTTAACCGCATGCATCTGGATTTGGGCGGCGGCCCGGACCGCGCGTTGACTTCGGAGGAATTGATCGCCCGGGCACAAACCGGCCGGCCCTCGGCGGCGTTGTTGGAAAAGGAATTCGACGCCGGGCGCTACGCCGTGATTTCCAGCAGCGGGGAGATGTTTCCCAACCTGCAGGGCCTCTGGGGCGGCTCCTATGGCCCACCGTGGTCGGGCGATTTCACCCTCAACGGCAATGTGCCGTGCGCCATCGCTGCCGACTTGCCGGCCAACATGGCCGGATGCCTCCTGCCTTTTTTTGATTTTCTCGAATCCCATGTGCCCGACTTTCGCACCAATGCCGCGCGCCTTTATGGTTGCGGCGGCATCCTGGTTCCTTCCCGCGCCAGCAGCCACGGCTTGAACAACCACTTCGACGCCACCTGGCCCATGACATTCTGGACCGCTGGCGCCGGCTGGGCCGCCCAGTTCTATTTCGATTATTACCTCTACACCGGTGACAAAAAATTCCTCCGCGAACGCGCCCTGCCCTTCATGCGCCAGGCGGCTCTGTTCTACGAAGACTTCCTCGTCGAAGGGCCGGATGGCAAATGGCTCTTCAGCCCCAGCTATTCCCCTGAGAACAATCCGGCCAACAGCCCCTCCCAGGCCTGCATCAACGCCACCATGGACATTGCCATCGCGAGCGAACTCTTGCGCAACTGCATAGCCGCCTGTCAGGAATTGCAAACCGACGCCGACGCGGTGAACCGCTGGCGCGCAATGCTGGCCAAAATGCCCGATTACCAGATCAACGCCGACGGTGCGGTCAAGGAATGGACCACGCCGCTCCTGCAAGACCACGACGCCCACCGGCACTGTTCTCATCTGTATGCCCTCTACGACGGTTTGCCGGAGGAAATCGCCGCCAACGCGCCGTTGCGCCGCGCCTTCGCAGTCGCGCTGGAAAAGCGCCTTGACGTCCGCCGCGCTGAGTTCTCCAGCAAGAGTGGGAATTGGGGCGAAATGGCCTTTGGCGTCGTGTTCGAGGGGTTGTCCGCCTCCAGCTTGCACGAGGCGCGTGACTGTGGCGAAGTCCTCAACTGGCTCGCCTGCTATTATTGGCGGCCCAATCTGGTCTCCACGCATAACCCGGGTGCCATCTTCAACACCGACCTCTGCGGCGGTCTCCCCGCCCTGGTGACCCGGATGCTGGTGGACTCGCAGCCGGGCTGGATTGAACTCCTGCCCGCCCTGCCGCCGGATTGGCCCAACGGCAGCATCCAAGGCGTCCGCGCCCGCGGCGGTTTCGAAGTGGCTGTCGCTTGGAAAAACGGTACCCTGGCCAAAGCCACCATTTGTTCGCTCAACGGCGGCCCCGTTCAACTTCGTTGCGGCCCGGCGACCCGGCAGTTGGCTTTGAAGAAGGGACAATCCTACACTTGGAACGTACCATGATAACTCTCACACTCCCCACCAGGGCCGCCAGGCGCGCTCACCACTGCCTGGCAGCGGGCTGCGCCGTGCTGGCCTTTTTGTTCGCCGCCGAAGCCAACGATGGTTCGCCAACTCCAGCCCCTTCCGGCGTAAATCTGGCCGTCGTGGCCACGCCCTCGACCTCTTTCGTTTCGGGCTGGGAGACCATCACGGCGCTCAACAACGGCACCGTGCCCGCAAATTCAAACGACAAGAGCCACGGCGCCTATGGCAACTGGCCCCGCACCGGAACGCAATGGGTGCAGTACGATTGGAGCCAGCCCATCACCACCCGGCAGATGGACGTTTATTGGTTCGACGATGGCGGCGGCGTGCGATTGCCCAAGGCGTGCCGCCTAATGTATTGGGATGGAGCGGCGTTCGTCATGGTCACCAAGGCCGAAGGGTTGGGCCTGAAACCGAACCAATTCAACAGGACGACCTTTCCGAAAATCACGACGGCCAAACTGAGACTCGAGTTCGACTCTGACGGCAGCGCTTCCACCGGCCTGCTTGAATGGAGGGTTTACGACACCGGTGAATCTCCCAATTTCCCGCCATCCGTGGTGGCCGGGGTGGACCGGGTCGTGGTGCAACCGGGACAGACCTTCCTCAGCGGGACAGTAAAAGACGACGGCAAGCCAAATCCGTCGCCTGCAATTCTGTGGAGCAAGGAGAGCGGGCCGGGCACCGTTTCCTTTGGCGACGCGGGTTCTGCGGTCACGACGGCGCGCTTCTCGGCGCCGGGCGCTTACGTTCTCAAGCTGTCCGCCAACGATGGGGAATTCAGCGGGTCCGACACCCTCAGGGTCACGGTGGATCCCGTGCCGCCGGCCACGCACCTGGACACGGTTTGGACAACCGGCTATCAGGTCACCAGCCCGTTCTGGCGGAGCCGTATTAAGAGCCTCATCGTGCATTGGATTCCACACTGCGTCAGCAAAATCGAAGACCCCAAGCTGCCGGAAGGGGGACTTGAGAATTTCATCCAAGCCGGAAACAAATTGGCGGGTCGTCCCTGCAAGGACCAAATCGGCGCCCCGTTTGCTAATGCCTGGGTTTATAACACGTTGCAGTCCATGTGCCTGGCCCTCGAGATTGATCCGGAGGGCGACCCGGAAATCATGGCGGCGCAGGCGGCGATGCGAAAAACAGTCAGCGAATGGGTTCCAATAATACTGGCCGCCCAAGAACCAGATGGTTATCTGCACACCCAGTATACGATTCGGGCTGAACGCCGATGGTCCAATAAGTCTGACCACGAAGGATATCAAGCCGGTTACTTCATGGAGGCGGCCATGGACCACTCTCAGATGACTGGCGGCCAGGACTCCCGAATGCTCGACGCGGCCAAGCGCCTGGCCGATTGCTGGTGCAACAACATCGGTCCTGCGCCCAAGCGGGCTTGGTATGAAGGACACGAAGAACTGGAGCAAGCACTGGTGCGATTGGCCCGGTTCATCGAGGACAAGGAAGGCGCGGGGAAGGGCCGGAAATACGTCGAGCTGGCAAAATTCCTCCTCGACAGCCGCAACAACGGCACGGAATACGACCAGAGCCAATGGCCCGTCACCAGGCAATACGAAGCGGTGGGCCATGCCGTGCGGGCGGTTTATTGCTACTCAGGGATGGCCGACGTGGCGATGGAGACAGGTGACGTGGATTATCACAGCGCTATAAAATCGCTATGGAGCAGCATCGTCAACCGGAAGTATTACGTCACCGGAGGGGTGGGCAGCGGTGAAACCTCGGAAGGCTTTGGCAAGGACTACTCGTTGCCGAATAACGCGTATTGCGAAGCCTGCGCCAATTGCGGGGAGTTGTTCTTTCAGCACAAAATGCAAATGGCTTACCAGGACGCCTCGTACGCGGACCTCTGCGAAGAAACCCTTTACAACGCCATTCTTGGCAGCGTTGATCTTGACGGCGAGGGCTACACCTACACAAATCCGCTGGACTCGCAGCAGCGGCGCTACCTCTGGCATGTCTGCCCCTGCTGTGTCGGGAACATTCCACGGACGGTGTTGAGCCTGCCGGAGTGGATTTACACCAAAAGCGCGGACAGTCTCTACGTGAATTTGTTCATCGGCAGCACGGTGAAGGTGGACCATTTCGCGGGCACGAGCGTCCAGATGGTGCAAAGGACGGACTATCCTTGGAGCGGGAATGTCTCCCTGACGGTCAACCCCGAGGCGTCCAAGCGCTTCACAATGAAAATCCGCATTCCGAACCGCAGTGTGAGCCAACTCTACACGCTGACGCCGAAGGGCGATGGCATCACCTCCATTGCCGTCAACGGCTCGCCGTTCACGCCCGTCGCACAAAATGGTTACGCCGTCATCACCCGGGATTGGAAGGCGGGGGACAAGATTGACCTTGTTTTGCCGATGAAAGTCCAGCGGGTCAAGGCGAGCCGCCAGGTCACCGCCGACGTCGGACGAGTTGCATTGCGCTACGGCCCGCTGATCTACAACCTGGAGAGCGTGGACCAGAATTTGAACTCGGTTCTCAGTCCGAACTCCGAACTCTCCACCGAATGGAATGCAAATCTGCTTGGCGGAGTAATGGTCATCAAAGGCGCCTACACCGACGGCACCCCGATGACTGCCATCCCCAACTACGCCCGGCTTAATCGTGGCGGCCGTTCCATCGTCTGGTTGAAAGATCAATAGCCCTCAAGGAATCCTCCGCACGACCGGTTCCGATGGCCATGTTTTGCCCAGGACCTCATTGACGAACGCCCCAATCTCCGGCTCCTTTGAAGCTCCTGGCCCGGCAACGTCGAGCACTTTGATTCCGTGGTCTTGGATGAAGCTCAGGAGTGCCAGTTCAGGAGATGCCGGACCGCCAGTGCGATGACACACCCCTTCCCCGGACCGAACTGACGAAAAAGCTCTGGGTTTACATCCGCGAGCACGGGTTCGTCAGTTGGTACCCGGCATAATCTCCAGCAGCCAATGCCGGATTATACCGTTTCCAGTTTGCTTTTGCACTGTAGCGGCGGTCTGCGACCGCCGCCAATCGCCTTGGCAATAGTGCAGTTACGAGCTGGAAACGGTATTAGGAGAGAGTTTGGGTATAAAGCCATGTGCGATTGAGAAAAGGGCGATGGCGGATTTGGGTCGCGGGCCCGCTATTTTGACGGCGTCACTTCGGGCTGCTGGAATTTCATGTCAAAATCATCCGCCCGCAACGGCCTGCCGCGCGCATCGCCGCGCGAAGTGTAAGCGTTTCGTATCGCCTCCTCCGCCAGTTTGGAGACTTTCGGGTCATGGAGGAGCGTTTTAAGCGTTTTCACCCCCTCGTCGGTGCGATTTAACGCCAGAGCATGGACCGCGCCGCCGCTGATATAGGGTGAGGGATTGGTGGCCAGCGCCACGAGTTGCGCGGTCAATGCATCACTGCCGAATTGTTTCGCGAGAATCACGCCAGAGAGTTGGAGTTGGAGAGCCTGGTTGGTGGATGCCAGCAACCGCTCGATCAACGGCCTCATATCCTCGGCGTTAAAATCTTGCGCTTGCAGGGGGCTTCCTGTCGGGGCCGCGCCCTGGCCGGAGTAGCCATTGGCAATGGTCTCAAAGAGCGGCCTCAACATCTCCGGGGCAGGATCTTTGAGCAGCGCCTTGATCGCCTTCACGCCTGCGTCCGTGCGATTGAACGTCAACACCCTCATGGCGATGGACCTGGTGTCGCCTCGCGCGTTGGAATCACCAGCGATGGCGATGAGCCGCGGGGTGAAGGCAGCGTCGAAGTAACGGAGTGCCAGCCATCCGCCGGCCTGCCATTCGCCAGGGTTGTCCGCCGCCAGGGACCGCTCAATGACCGGCTTCATCTCCTTGTTATCGAATTCATGGGCCAGGAGCACTTGTTCCAAGCCCGTTCCGTTCAAACCATCCTTGGTCGCGGCCTCGATAATGGCCTTCCGGCTTCCTTCCGTGTGCGGCACGTAATCCGCCAGCGCCGCGGTGGCCCAAAACTTCGCGTTGCCCCCTTCAGTGCTCATGACCTTCAGCAAAATCGGCACGATTTCGGGACTGCAAGTGTACATCAGCTTCTTGACCCAATCTTCCGACATGCCGGGTGGCCCGGCATTATTGGTCAACCCCTGGATGTAATCGTGCATCTCCGCTTTGGTGCGCGGCAACACGGTGATGCTGATCGGATCGGAGGTGGAGTATCCGGGGTCATATTCATAAACACCCATGACTTTGTACCGTCCAGGCTCCGTGATCAACGCCCAGAGATTCAATGCGATGACCTTGGAGAAGGATTCGTCAGGGTGCAGAAGACGAGGTTGGCCCAAGCCACCCCCCATACCCGGCCGGAAGTGCAGACGGGCGTCGGGAACACTCTCGCCAGAGGCCGTCTTGGCGGCGAGTTTGTATTCCCCCATGCGTCCGCCCCGATCGTAATTTCGGTCGGTATATTTGTAATCCGCCGGTCCATGATTGCTCAGGATGAATTCGACGGGAATCTCATCGCCTACTTTCAGAACATCATTCGTGCAACGAATCTCCAGCGAAAGCCCATTTTTATCCTCGACTCCCGCCAAGCCGGACTGCTGCCGGAGGAGCGAAACAAAAACAAGGACCGCCCATGCCGCTTTTACCCGTCCGGTCGTTTTTGGCGGGCTCAGGATTTCTGCGTTGGCTGGCTTGACGAAGCGTGTCCCCATACCTTGGGGAATGTAACGGGTTGCACACCCTTTGGCAAGGCCCGTTCTGTAAGGCCGTGAGGAAGAGATGCTTGAACACATGAAGTCAGGCCCACTGGGCCTTTACATTGACCGTTACGCCGACCAAGGCGAAACTGGTCAAATATCTGGAAGGCAAACTGGAACTCAAGGGCGGATCAAAGGAGGATCACGGGGAGGCGAGGGAGTGGATGTCCCTGTTCTGGCATGAGGCGGTGATGAGAGAGATTTGATGTCTGCGTCTGAGCGTAAGATTCAACGCGTCCCATGACATGGTAGGGTAACACCTCATAGCGCCCGTGCCCTTTTTGGGGCTACTTTTATTCCATGAAAGACAAGCGAACCGGATTCGCGCATTGAAAGGAACATCATGTTAGGAACTATTCTCATTATTTTACTCATTCTTATGTTGCTCGGCGCGCTCCCCAGGTGGCCGCATAGCCGGAATTGGAGCTATTACCCAAGCAGCGGACTCGGCCTGGTATTGGCTATTCTGATTGTCCTGGTTCTGCTGGGCAGAATTTGAACGGGGGGTGCTGGACTGCATCGGAAGCAAGGGCTGGCGATGGAATGGAGGGAATGTGTGGCAAATCATTTTCGCGGGGAGCCACCCGCGCCATTTAAACGAAAGAGAAATCCATGTTACAAAGCCTTAAACGATTATACCGGGACAAACTCGGGGCGTCGGATGGCGAAATCGGCCATATCAACGATTTTTATTTTGACGACCAGAACTGGGCGGTTCGTTATCTGGTCGCGGACACCGGTTCCTGGCTGCCGGGGCGCCAGGTGCTCCTCTCGCCCCATGCCTTCGGGAGCAGTCTCCACGAGGCCGGTAAACTTCTGCTGGTGAATCTGACCCGGAAACAAATTGAGGGCAGCCCCTCGATTGACACGCACAAGCCGCTTTCGCGACAATACGAGGAAGAGTATTACCGGTATTACGGCTGGCCCTATTATTGGCAGGGTGACGGGTTGTGGGGGATGAGCGGCTTTCCCATCCAGGAACTGCCGCCAATACCCCTTCCGGTCAAATCAGCCGTTGCCGGCGGCCCGCAATCTCCGCGCGCCGACGCGCATCTGCGCAGCACGCAATCCGTGAATGGCTACCACCTCCAGGGGAGCGACGGCATAATCGGCCACGTCTGCGATTTTATGATGGACGCCCAGAGCTGGGCGATCCGCCAACTGGTCGTCAAGATCGGCCACCGGTTTTCCGGCAAGGAGACGCCCATTCCGACAAGCAAAGTTGACCGGATCAGTTACGATAAATCCACAGTGTTCGTGAACTTGACCCAGGAAGCTGCCGGGCAGAGTTCCGCAACCGATCTGGTTCCGGTGGGCACGACCGTTTGACATTACCCAGCCCATTCTCCCTTTATGAAACACAATCACACCCGTCTCATAAGGGGAAAA
Organism: Verrucomicrobiota bacterium; assembly: GCA_049513975.1. Classification (GTDB taxonomy): domain Bacteria; phylum Verrucomicrobiota; class Verrucomicrobiia; order Limisphaerales; family Palsa-1400; genus JBEKOF01. The sequence goes on from JBEKVM010000008.1 coordinate 73,954, forward strand.
GTCTGGTGCAGACCCGTTGATGTGCAAGGGTTTCATGGGCCTTCGGCGTAAAATGAGATTTTGATTTTTGCGAGTTCGGCCTTTTGGATTGGCGTCGGCCTGTTTTTGTGCGGGGGCTGTCCCATAGCTTTATCGGAAGCCGGGGAAATACGCCTGCTCGGGCCGCGCCAGGTGGCGAAAGCTGCCGCCGGCTGTCCCATAGCACGCCAGCAAATTGAGCAAATCATATTTCTCCCAGGGCGCCGCCCGCAAGACGGTGAACAGCCGGGTGAAGCTGTGCGCCCAATGGGAGAGGTATGAGAAGGCGCGAACCATCGAGCGCGAAGTCCAACCGCGGGCGGCATTGCAACCGGTGCTAGCGTGAAAATGATTACGACACGAGATCACACCGAAACGATCATAGCGCGGATAAAGCGTGAACCCGAATTTGCGCGGGCGCTTTACGCGGAAGGGATTAACGGCTTTTTGCAGGGTGAAACCGCTTTTGGGCTTTCCATGCTGCGCGACCTCGTCAACGCCGAAATTGGTTTTAAGGAACTGGCGCGGCAAACCGGCTTGGGTGAAAAGTCCCTTCACCGGATGCTCCACCGCAACGGCAATCCCACGGCGCGGAACCCGGGCGTTATCCTCAAGAGCATCGCCGAAGACCTGGGCGTCAAACCCCGCGTAGAGTTGGCCGCGTGCCGTTGAGCATCGGCGATGATTGACGCCCGTTACAAAGGGCTGGCGACCAAAGCCAGGGCGGGAAAATGGTTTTCTGTCAAAACTACTGAATCCGCCAGAAACGTCATTCCTCTTTCCGCCAGGAGGGCGCGGTTCCCTGGGTTCGTCCGGGGATTTTTGGTTGATCGCGGCCCCGGGTTGGCGGTTAATGGAGCGCATGAAGATCACAGAACCCTTGTTCCCTCGTGAGATTTATGCGCAGCGCCGGCAGGCGCTCAAGAAGGCCGTCCAGTCGGGCCTGTTGCTCTTTCTGGGCAATGAGGAAAGCCCGATCAATTATGCCGCCAATCAATACCCCTTCCGCCAGGACAGTTCCTTTCTCTATTATTGGGGGCTGAATTCGCCCGCGCTGGCGGCGTTGCTGGATATTGACGAGGGGACGGAAACGCTCTTCGGCGATGATCCAACCGTGGCCGATATTGTCTGGACCGGCCCGCAGCCACTCTTGCGCGACCGGGCGGAAGCGGTGGGCGCGGGCCAGGCGCGGCCCATGGCCCGCCTCCAGGAGTTACTCCTGGCGGCGGTGCAGCGCGGGCGCGCCGTGCATTTTCTGCCGCCTTACCGGGGGGAGAATGTGCTGAAAATTGAAAGGCTGCTGGGAATTCACCCGGCCTTCGCCAAGGAGTACGCCTCGGCCCGGTTCACTCAGGCCGTCGTGGCGCAGCGTTCCATCAAGGCGCCGGAGGAAATCCAGGAAATCGAACGGGCCGTCAACATCACCGGCGAGATGCAAACTCACGCCATGAAGATGGGGCGCGCCGGATTGTATGAGCGCGAGGTGGCCGGCGCCATCCACGCCCTCGCCCTGGCGCGGGGAGGCAGGCTGGCCTTCCCCATTATTTTCTCCATCCACGGCGAGACGCTGCACAATCATGGCCACGGCAACCTGATGAAGGATGGGAACATTGTCGTCAACGATTGCGGAGCGGAATCGGAATTGGGCTATGCCGGGGATTTGACGCGGACGTTCCCGGTGAGCGGCCGGTTCACCGGGCGGCAGAAGGAGATTTACAGCATCGTGCTGGAGGCGCAGCAGCAGGCCCTGGCGGCGATCAAACCGGGGTTGCCGTTCCGCGAGGCGCATCTGCTGGCCTGCCGCACCCTGGCGGCCGGTCTAAAGCAGCTTGGACTGATGCGCGGCAATGTGGAGGAGGCGGTGGCGGCGGGCGCGCACGCCATGTTCTTCCAGTGCGGCCTGGGCCACATGCTGGGGCTGGACGTGCATGACATGGAGGACCTGGGCGAACAGCACGTCGGCTACGAGGGGATGACGCGCAATCCGCAGTTCGGAATCTGTTATCTGCGGCTGGCCAAAACACTGCGGGCCGGATTCGTCGTCACGGTCGAGCCGGGCATTTATCTTATTCCCGAGTTGATTGACCAGTGGAAGGCGGAGCGCAAGCACGCGCAGTTTCTCAATTACGACGCCATCGAGGCCTGGCGCGATTTCGGCGGCGTGCGGGTGGAGGACGACGTGGTGGTGACGGAAACGGGTTATCGCCTCCTGGGCAAACCCGTCCCGATCACCCTGGCCGAGGTGGAAGCGGCCTGCGCGGGATAGGAGTTGTGAAACCGGTTCAACCAACACATCCCACCCACGATTCCTACACCAATTCGGGAACTTCGGTCAGCTTTGGCTCCACAAAAAACGTCTCTTCCTGGACCACGCGCAGGCCGATTTCCCGCAGTCTTTCCGGGCCGATGGACTCCCGGTCGGACAGGAGATTTTGTTTGTGGACTTCTTCTTTGACGCGAATGTAGTCCAGCGCCCCCGCGGTTTTCAGGGTTTGCAGGACGCGGTCAAAGGTCCAGCCGGGCAGCGTTTTCAAGGCGGGCTGCCCGGTGCGCCATCCCACCGTGCCATGCACCGTTTCAATGGAACGGGCCGCGCCGAATTCGTGCGGGTTGGCTTCGGACCACACTCGCGCGTGTTCCATTTTTTGGCCCAACGCCTCGTTTTGGGCGGCCAGTTGGGCCTCGTATTGCTCCCGAATGGACTGGATTTGCCCGTCCATGGCCGCGGTGAGGAGCCGTTTTTGGTTTTGCAGCGCGGCGATTTCGCCGATGAGCGATTCCATCGCTTCGCGGCTGCGAATGACGGGCTGGCTGTTTTTTATTCTGTTCGTTTTCATAGGATTCTTCTGGATTGCATAAAATGGAACGCGGTCTCGCGGCAAATCTGCGCCGCCTCGCGGGGGACGTAGTCCTTGTCCACCAGGCCAAGCAGGCCGTCCTCGACCAGGTTGTGGATGTGGCTGGTGCCGCAAGCCCAAACCCGGGCCAACTCGGTGCTCAACAAAAACGGTTTGTGCCGGGGGAACATGGGGTCGAACACCTTCTGGAAAGGGTGCAGCCGCTGCGCCGCTCTTTCGCGCGGGCTGAGGGGGCGCTGGCGCTGCTGCAGGCGGACGATGGACTCCGTCAGAATGCGCAGGCAGCAACGGCGCGCGCCCGCCCGGCGGAGATCAAACGCCCACTCCAGGTCGCCGCTCAGGACCCATTGCGTCAGATGGCGCTCGCTGCAGCGCAAGGCCAGGCAGGCGGAACCCGCGTCCAGCAGCGGGGCTTGCAGGGTGATGGAGGAAAGCAATTCCCGTCCGGTGGCCGGCAGCGGCGCGGCCGGCGGGGCCAAGGCGGGCGGATGGGGAACAACCAGGGTGTTCATGGGACGCCGGCGGCGGGGAGGGAGGGGTTGCGGGCGGCTGGTCCGGGGGCGCGGCGGCGAAAATAAACAGTGGCGCTGGACAAACGGCCGGGTGTAGTGTAGAAAAACCTTGCAAAAAGATCATTTTTTGCTTTTATTTCATTGCGCAATGGCATATGCTTAGGCTTTAAATTAGCAGAGTGGCGGGCTTAGTCAACGGAAAACTTAGGTAAAATGTGAAATATTTTGCAGGGCCGTTCCGGAGGGGGGTTGGGGCCGGATGAGGACAAAGGGCGGATGGCAGAGGGCCTGCGGAAGGCAGCCCGGCATGAGGCGGGAGGCGGTCAATCGGCTGGCGGACCCGGAGTCCCCGGCGCGCCCGCTCGGAAGTTGTTGTGGCTGTTGAGATTACTGATTGTGGCGGCGAACCGTTAAAAACAAAAATTATGGAACCTTTAGACCCATTAAAACAAGAGTTTCTGGATTTGATGAAGGTGATCGGCTGGACACAGGCGGAGGCCGCAAGGCAGCTCGCCATGACCTCCGGCGCGGTCAATCAGCTCGTAAACCCCAATTCGCCGGTGCGCCCCAGCCAGACGACCTTGCGCCTCTTCAAATTGATTGTCGCATCGCAACGGCCGGAGGCGATCAACACCAAAACCCTGGAATTGAAGGCCGATCCGGGGTCGGCGCTGTCCCTGCCGGAGCGAAAGCTCATTGACGCCTTGCGCAAGATACCCTCGGCGGAACTCCCGCGCGCCTACGCCGTGGTCCACCATGTCATCATGGGCTTTGGCGCCCCCTTGAGCCTGCGCCGGACCCGCCAGATCCGCCAGGGCCGTTAATTGTAAATTTATGACAAAGAAAAAAAGCAAAGCACCCACATACACGCGCAAGAAAATCGTGGATGAATTCACCGACCTGCCCATTTCCCGCCAGCAAAAATGGCAGTTGCGCCGGGCCAAGGAAGGGCGGTGCGTGATCTGCGGCGACAAGAAAGTAACCGCCTGGCATTGTCTCAAGCACGCCATCGCCAACCGCGAATGGGCGCGCAAGTACTCCGGCTCCAAACGCCGCAACAAGACCCTGACTTACCAACTGGCCTCCAAGGCCAAGGCCAGGAAGGGCAAGAAATAGGCCAAGGCGGTCAACGGGGCGCCTGGCGCCAGGGAGAATGTGTCGCGAAACGTTATATGTGGTCTGAGGACCGGTGTCCCTTGCCGGTGAGTTGTATATAAGCTTGGCTCTATTAAGCCATGCTGCCGCCGCCAGCCCGGCCCATCCCCGATTATGAAAAAATCACCCTTGTTCCGCATGGCCCTGGCCGCCTGGCTTTCCTCAGCGGCAGCTTTGACTGCCCAGGACACTCCGGCGGCTCAGACCCCGCCACCCGCCAACCAGCGCCCCACCAACCTGCCGCTCCCCGGCAATCTCCGTATCGTCATGGACGGCACGCCGGCGGCCCCCGCCGTCCTGCCTGGCCAGGGTTTGGCCCAGCACGATTTCTTCTATGCCGGGGAGGGCGACGGGCATCATAGAATGTTCATCGTGCGCAAGGGCAAAATTGACTGGTCTTACGAAAACACCGACCCCCAGTCCAAAGGCGAAATCAGCGACGCCATGCTCCTGTCCAATGGAAACATTCTCTTCGCCCATCAATTTGGCGTGACCGAGATCACGGCCGGCAAGAAGGTGGTTTGGAATTACGACGCGCCGCCCGGAACCGAAATCCACACCGCCCAGGCCATTGGCAGGGAACATGTCGTCTTCATCCGCAATGGCAATCCGGCCAAATGCCTGGTCGTCAACACCACCTCCGGCGCCACAGAGAAGGAGTTTGAACTTCCCGTCAGGAATGCCAACCCCAATGGCATCCACGGCCAATTCCGCCACGCCCGCTTGACGGCGGCCGGCACCCTCCTGGTCGGGCACATGGATTTGCGCAAAATCTGCGAATACGACCTCAACGGCAAGCAACTCTGGTCCCTTCCCGTGCCGGATCTCTGGATGGCCGCCCCGCTCAACAACGGCCATATCCTCATGACACGCGAACACACCGCCGTGCAGGAACTCGACCGCCAGGGCCAAACCGTCTGGGAATTCCCCAGCGCGGACCTCCTGGCCTTGGGCTACAAGATTTCCGGCATGCAAACCGCCAGCCGCCTGCCCAACGGCGACACCCTCATCAACAACTGGTGCAATAAAGGCGCCGGTCCCGCCGCCGGCACCGCCATTCAAGCCTTCGAAGTCAGCGCCGGCAAAAAACTCGTCTGGGCTTTGCGCGCCTGGGGGGACCCGGTTGACTTGGGGCCATCCACCACCATTCAAGTCCTCGATGAGCCGTCCGCCCCGGAAAACGTCACCTTTGGCGACATCAAATAGCGAGAATAGGGGTCAATGGCCATGTAATTTCAACGCACTTTAAGCTTGAGGCTCCCCTGGCCGGGATTCTCGAACGGGCCGGGCGTTGGATTTGTTTCGTTCCTGCTCTTGCCCAAGTAATCCGTGTTGATGCGAATCGGTGTGCCATCCGGTTCTTCGTACGCAGCATTCGGGATGATGGCCCGGCCGAGCAGTTCCGTCGTCACCATCTTGCGGTTCCGCCCGCTGTTCCAGGCCGGAGCCAATTTGATTTCCAGATAGTAGCCGCCGGCCTCCTCCACCAGTTTGAGCAACGGATCAAACTCCGCTCGCACCAGCGGCGCGGTTTCTTGACGGCAAGGCCTGGCGCCGTTGAAAAAAATGTTGCCGTCCATGAACACGGGCAATGCCGCCGCATCGTACTGGCTCAAATCGCCGCCTCGCGCGAACACATTGTTGTAGTAGCGGTCATCCCCGCGCGGATTGTCGTGGAATCCCGCCAACTCCGTCGAGTGCGCCTTGTGAAACGGCGTCTGGCGCCCGTCATATCGGTTTACACTCACCGTCCCGCCAAACCAATCATGGACAAAGGCGGCCCCGCTGGAGTGACTGTCAAGTGAACTGGCCGACAGCAGAATGTTGTTGTCCACCAGAATCGGCCCGTGATCCACCTCCAGAAACAGATCCCGGCCGTTTTCGTGGAAAAGATTGCGCGACACCCGCGCGCCCTGCGCCATCCAGTCCAGCCAGATTCCCAGGCAGCAGTGGTGGATGTGGTTGCCGCTGATTTGAACATCAATGGCCCCGTGGAACTTGATCCCCGCCATTTCCGCCCCGCTGAACAATTGCCGCACATGGATTTCATGGATGTTGTTGCCGGTAATCGTGCTGAAGGCGGCGCCCAGGCTCCCCACAATGCCCGCTTGCTCGCAATGCGAGATGTCGTTGTCGCGGACCAGGTGGTGGCCGATGCTCTCCTTGTTCCACCCATTCGTGAGCGCCCGCTGGATGGTCTTAACGTAGCCCTCCGCGGTGTTGGCCGAAGTGTTGTCCCACTCGTCCCCGTATTTGCCCAGCGCAATGCCCGCACAAACCGAATGGCTGATCACGTTGCTCTCAATGATCCAGCCCTTGCTCCAGTGCGTGCCGATCAGGCCCATCTGTTCCGCCGTCGGCGGCGCCCACGGCGTGGCCGCCTGGCGCAGGGTGAATCCGCGCACCGTAATGAAGTTGATGCCCGTTTTCTCCGGGTAGAACACCGTCCGCCGCACATTGATCTCCACCCCTTGCTCGTTCGGGTTGACCCCCTTGAACTGCGCCCAGATCGTCGTGTTCGACCCGTCCACCTGGCCAAACCATGACGGGGCGCTTCCCGCCGGCATCATCACATCGTCCAGCTTGGCCGCCTCCATCAGCCATGCGCCGTTCAGATAAACCGCCCCGGTGTGGTGTGCCCGGCCCTTCCCGTCGAACCAGTCGCCGTGGATAAGGTCGCTATAAGGGTTAAAACTGCCGAAGAAAGAATTCGGCAGCGTCACTCTCCAGACATCCTCCTGAACTTTCACCCAATTGGTGACCGCTTCCGATCCCTTGATTTCGACCTTCTCGCCCGCAGCGGCCTGATAGACGATGCGCTTGTCCTCCGATTCCCCTCCGCGCGGCGGGCTGATGCGTTCGCGGTAAACCCCGCCATGCACGGTGATCACATCGCCCGGTTGCGCAAGCCCGGCCCCATGTTGAATGGTGCGGAACGGCGCCGCCTCCGTGCCGGGGTTGGCGTCCTGGCCGCTGACCGCAACGTGAAACTCACCGGCGTGTATAGTGGCGGCCAGTGTGCTGGCCATGATGATTTGAATCAGTTTCTTTCTCATCTGGTTGTGTGCCGGCAAGACTAAACCCAAAGTGCTTCCTTCGCACGCCAAAGCTGCCCGCCAGGCGCGGGCGCTCCCCAACAATTAAGAACGTTGTCAAGGGCGTGTTGCCCAAATCGCGGAGTGCGACCGTCCTCGGTCGCAGCATTATCCAAACCTGTTTCTGTTCACAAATCCGTGCAGACATCGGACCTGTCCGGCAATGCTTTTCTCCAGTTTTCGATTTGGGCAACACGCCCTCAAGTTGCGCCCCGGGCCGGGGGCGCATCTTGACACCACCACCGCGCGCTTCTTCTCCCTCTCCTCCACACACTTGTGGAGGAGAGGGCCGGGGTGAGGAGGGTTCCATCTGTTTCATGGGCCGGCGTTCATGCCCTGCATGGTGGTAGTCTCAAGTTGCGCCCCGGGCCGGCCAGCCCTTCAAATTCGCTGGCACAACGGCCATCTTCGGGTTACTCATTTTGTTCGCATGAAAACCATGACAGACTCCACGGCTTCCTCCCATCACTGGAGTTTCTTTCGCGCCGGCGGCTTCGACCAAGTACGGCTCGAATCCGGCGCCGATCTCATGAGCCTGGATCAGCTCGACCAGAAACTGTGGGTCGCGCTGGCTTGCCCCATTGCCGGGCTGGACTTCGATCCCAAGACCGCCGCCTTGATTGACACTGACCACGATGGCCGCATCCGCGCCCCCGAACTCATCGCCGCCGTCCAGTGGGCCGGCACCGCCCTCAAAAATCCTGACACGCTGATCCAAGGTGGCGACTCCATCCGCCTCGACGATATCAACGACGTCACCGCCCACGGCAAACAAATCCTCGCCTCCGCCCGGCGCCTTCTCGCCCATCTTGGCCTGCCCGCCGGCGCGCCCGTGACCCTGGCCCAGGCGATGGACGCCAACAGCGTCTTCGCCGGCGCCCTCTTCAACGGCGACGGCGTCATTGTGCCGGAATGCGCCGATGATCCGGCGATGGCGGACCTCATCCGCCAAATCATGGACTGCATGGGCCCCGTCACCGATCGTTCCGGCAAACCGGGCGTTGACCAGGAACGGGCCGATAAATTCTTCGAGGCCTGCGCCGCCTTCGATGCCTGGATGAAACAGGCCGAGGCGGACGCGCCCTCCATTCTGCCTGCGGGCGCGCAGACCGCCGCCGCCGCCGCCGCCGTTCAGGCGGTCAAGCCGAAGGTGGATGATTATTTCGGCCGCTGCCGTGTGGCCGCCTTTGATCCGCGCGCCCTCGCTATTCTCAATCGCCCCACGGATGAATACCTTCAGATTGCCGCCCACCAACTGACGATTGACGCCAGCGAACTGGCGGCCTTCCCGCTCGCCCAGGTCGCCCCCGGAAAAACCTTGCCGCTCAAGACGCGCCTTAACCCGGCCCACGCCGCCGCTGTCGCCGCGCTGTTGACCACCGCCGTCCAACCGCTTTTGGGCGACCGTTCTGAATTGACTGAAGCTGATTGGGCCGCCTTGCAAAGGAAGTTGGCCGCCTTCCAAACTTGGCAGGCCGCCAAGGCCGGCGGCGCCGTGGAAAAACTCGGCGTCGCCCGCGTCCGGGCTTTGCTCGCCGGCAAAAATCGCGAAACCGTCAACGCCCTCATCGCCAGGGACAAGGCCCTGGAGGGGGAGGCCGCCAACGTGGCCAATGTCGAAAAACTCCTGCGCTGCGTGCGCGACCTCAGCCTCCTCTGCCGCAATTTCGTCAACTTCAGCGACCTTTACGTCGCGGGCGGTCCGGCCATTTTCCAGTGCGGCGCGCTTTACCTGGATCAGCGCGCCTGTTTTCTATGCTTGACAGTGGAGGACGCCGGCCGCCACGCCTCCATGGCGGGGCTTTCCGGCGCCTATCTGGCTTATTGCGATTGTGTGCGCAAAGGCACGGGCGAAAAACTCGGCATCGTCGCCGTCGTTTCGCAGGGCGATGATGAAAACCTCATGGTCGGGCGCAACGGCATCTTTTACGACCGCGCTGGACGCGATTACGACGCCACCATCACCAAAATTGTCGCCAGCCCCATCAGCCTGCGGCAGGCCTTTTGGGCGCCCTACAAAAAACTGGTCCGCACCATCGAGGAATACATCGCCAAGCGCGCCGCCACCGCCGACACCGATGTCCAAACGCAGGTGACCGCCGTCGCGACCCCGCCGCCGCCCGCCGGGACGCCGACCAAGCCGTTGTTCGACCCGAGCGTGATCGCGTTATTGAGCCTGGCCATCGGCAGCCTGGCCGCCGGCGCGGCCACCGTGCTGGCCTTCCTCGGCAAGGTCCCGGTGGCCTTGCTGCCCCTCGTCCTGGCCGCCGTCGCGCTGGTCGTCTCCGCCCCCTCCCTCCTCCTGGCCTTCATCAAGTTGCGCAAACGCAACCTCGGCCCCATACTCGACGCCAATGGCTGGGCCATCAACGCCAAGGCCAAAATCAACGTTCCCTTTGGCGAACGCCTCACCTCCATCGCCAAACTGCCCGGCGGCGCCAGTCTCAACTCCCACGACCGCTATGCCGAGAAACCGGTTCTTTGGCCCAAACTCGCCGCCGCCGCCCTCTTTCTTGTCTGGGTTTACTCCTTGTTGGATTACTCCGGCATTCTCTTCCGCCTCACCAAGGACTGGGAAACCCCGCTCGGCACCCCACCGTCCAATTACAGATCCAATATCAACGCCCCGCCACGGGCTGCCTCGCCGCCCTCCACCAACGCCCCGGCCAAATAGCCGCCCAAAACACTTTGGCTCTTCGTTACCTTCTGTTCGCATTCGGAACGGGGTTGACCCTCCATCCTCGTCCCTGTTTCCCATTCCCCTGACAATCATTCCCCTGACATTGCCCCGCATGATGCTGTCCCTTCCCCATGATTTTACGCCGCATGATTTTGCCTTCGAACTGGCAGAGATGGCGGCGGAATTGATAACGCAAAGCCCAAGGGCGCCAAGGCGCAAAGGGTCTTTTCCCGCTTGGCCTCTCCGCGTCTTTGGGACTCTTGCCCCGAAAGCTTTCGGGGTTGACAGTTGAATGGTCTTCTCTATCCGTGAAATCCGTGAAATCCGCGGTTCAATTCCTTCAGTTGCGGCTTTGCCCTCTGCCCTTCCTGCCCCCTCCCTCCATTTACAATGTTCAATAAAATAAAAGTTGACTTTAATAAAATTGAGTATAAAATGAAACCATAATTTAACTTTATTCAAATGGATGCTCAGTCAAAAACGCGCTGGATTGATTTTGTCGAGGAGGAGGATTTGGCCTTTATCAAACGCTTTCTCCTGTTTTCCGGCTCGCTCAAGGACTTGGCCGAAGCCTACAAGGTCAGCTACCCGACACTGCGCCTGCGCCTGGACCGCCTGATCGGCAAGATCAAGGTCCTGGACGACCAGACCATTGAGGATGATTTTGAGCGCCTGCTGCGCGCCCATTTTGCCGAAGGAAACATTGAATCGGCCAGCTTCAAGCGCCTGCTGGCCGCCTACCAAACCCAGAAAAATCATTCTTATGAAAAAAATCCCAAGTTGTAGCCTATATTTGATCTGCGCCCTCGCTGTTTCCGCGCAGGAAACTGTCTCGGAGTTCCGTTGGGGCAACAAGTCCGACAAGCCAGCCTCGCCCTTGGCGGAGCTGGCCGCCGAGGATGGACGCGCCTGCGTGAAAATCAACAGCACCAACCAGGCGCGCACGGCCGTCCCTCTTCTCAGCATCACCAACCCGGCGGTGACAGCGAGATTTTACGCTGTCACCGGCGAAGTGAAATACGACATGACGGACGGCAGCGGTTACCTGGAAATGTGGAATGGTTTCGGGACTAATCGTTATTTCACCCGGGCACTCGGCGAGGTGGGGCCGATGAGGAAAATCATTGGAAAGTCCGCCTGGCGGCCCTTTATTCTGCCCTTTGACCGGAGCGGGGCTTCAACCGCCCCCACCCGGCTGGAAATAAATTTGGTCCTCAATGGCCGGGGTGAGGTCCTGGTCGGTCCGCTCAAACTGGTTCAATATCCGGAAGCCAAAAGCGTGCAGGAGATTCTCTTCCCTCCCGCCGGAACTGCGGAGGCGGCGCCAATGCTGCACCCAACCCCCGTGAGCGTGGATGGCCGTTCCTGCCTCAAAGTTGAAAACACCGCCGGCCTTCCCGTGCAAGTCCCTCTCGCCGTGTTGACCAATCCCGCGGTGACCGGACGCTTCTACTCCGTCAGCGGCGAAATCAAATACGAGGGCGTGGAAGGGGATGGTTATTTGGAAATGTGGAGCGTATTCCCCGGCGGACGATATTTCTCGCGCGGGCTGGGACCCGGCGGCCCGATGGGCAAGATCAGCCGCACTTCGGGCTGGAGGCCGTTCCTCCTGCCGTTTGACCGCAAGGGAATCAGCGAAAAGCCCGCGCAACTGGAGATTAATTTGGCCTTGCCCGGACGCGGCACCGTTTATATCGGCCCGATTCAGTTCGGCGACAATCCCGAATGGAACAAATACCCCGACTCCGCTGGCATCGCCGATGTGGTCCGGGAGGAGCTTTATTCCTACGGCTGGTGGAGTTTCACCGCCGCCTGGAAGGCGACCCGGACTGGACTCCCGTTGATCCTGGTTCTGGCTTGCCTCGCCGGCTGGCTGGCGCACAAGGGCAAGGCCCGCGGCTTTGTCATGGCGGCGACGGCCGTTGGCTCGGCGCTGGGCGTGATGGCCGCGCTGGCCGCCGTGGCGGCGCCGGCGGCAGGCCAGCCGTGGTGGGTTTGGTTCCCGGCCGGCTTTTTCGGAATTGTCCTGCTGGCGATTTTCCCCTGGCAAATGAGGCGCTTTCGCAAGCGTTACGGCGCCTTGGAATTGCGCCGCATGGCTTCAATGGACCAGTTGACAGTTTAACTAAATTCTATGGTTGTATTTTGCTGTAAGGATGGCAAAATTGGGGGCATGAAACTGAAATGGATTCTGCCGGCGTTATTGGCTTTTGTCGTCATTCCCGCTTCCGCCCAGGACTGGGCCAAGGCCAGGCTGGAAAAATCGCCCCGCCACGGCGAATGGGTCACCGTGACCAATGGCGCCCGCGCCGTGCAATGCTGGGTGGTCTATCCTGAAGTCAAGGACAAGGCCACCGCGGTGGTGCTCATTCATGAAATCTTCGGCCTGACCGATTGGGCGCGCAACGCGGCGGATGAAGTGGCCGAGGCCGGATATATCGCCATCGCGCCCGACCTTCTTTCGGGCATGGGCCCCAATGGCGGCAAGACAAGCGATTTTCCCGACCAAAGCGCGGTGACCGCGGCGGTGGGCAGGCTGCCCAACAATCAGGTCACCGGCGATCTCAATGCGGCGGCGGATTACGTCAAGGCGCTGCCCTCCGCCAATGGAAAAATTGTGGTGGGCGGTTTTTGCTGGGGCGGCTCCCAATCCTTTCGATTCGCCTGCAACCGGCCTGACTTGAAGGCCGCCTTCGTTTTTTACGGCGGCCCTCCTTCCGCCGCGGACATGGAAAAAATCCAGTGTCCCGTCTATGGCTTTTACGGCGGCAACGACGGGCGCGTCACGCTCACGGTCAATGGACCGGCCACCGCCACCTTTACCAACGCGGTGGAACTGATGAAGAAAGCAAGCAAAACTTATGAGCCGGTCATTTACGACGGGGCCGGGCACGGTTTTATTCGCGGCGGCGAAGACCCGGCCGGGCGCGAGGGCGACAAAAAGGCCCATGACGCGGCCTGGTTGCGCTGGAAGGAATTGCTCAAGAAGATTTGAGGGTGGAATTACCATTCACGATTAAGATTAGCCTCCACGCCAAAATCTTGGCGGGCATTGGGACCATGAACCCGCCGCTGCCGGACAGACCTCCATGGAACAATTCGTGTCCGTCTGCTGTCCCCTCTCCGCTCCCATCCGATGGGAGGGGAGAGGGTTAGGGTGAGGTGAGGGTTCATCCTACTCCTGATTTTAATCCTAATCCCGCGAACCAGCC
>JBEKVM010000009.1:0-88391 GCA_049513975.1 Verrucomicrobiota bacterium
TGATAAAACGCAATGGAATTTTGACAGGATTAACAGGATGGACAGGATGACGATGGGATTCTTTTCTGACTCCGTTCGAAATCCTGTAAATCCTGTTCATCCTGTCCAATACTCTTTTCCTGAGTTGGCCGGGGAGCATGAAGGGTGCCTCCCGAGCTTCCCCTGTCCCAAGTGGCAGGTGTTGCCGGCCAATCACGCCCCAATACCGGCCCGGCTTTTCTTCCATCACCGGCATTTCCTCCTTTTTCGCCATGTAACGCGGGACACAGGAGTTTTGAACAGGAGCGAACAGAGGGAACGGAGAACTGAGAAAACTCCGTTGCCTCTGTTTCCTGTTCAAAAATCCCCGGCAGGAGTTGCCGGCCAATGACACCCCAAAGTCCGTTGGTCAAGGAAGGTTCCGACGCCAGGATTCCGGGTGGCGGTGAAGATGCATCACGGAAAGGATCAGAACTTCATCGCGCTCCATCGTGTAAATAATTCCATAGGGAAAGCGGTGCGTCCGGCAACGGCGAATCTCTTCGTCCAACGCGAGCCATGCCGCCGGATGCATGAGAATGCGGCGGATTGCGGCACGAACTTCTTACAGGAAATCAAATCCGAGACCCGGAACGCGGTCTTCGTAATACTTCGCCGCTTCCCGCAGTTCCCGCCACGCCGGCCGCAGGAGCCGGAATTTCATTGCCTCAACTCGTCCTCAATGGCCCGCAACGCTTCTTCGCCGTTGATGGCCGTGAGTTGACCCGCGCGAAACGCCGCGAGACGATCTTGCGATTCGAGCAGCCACGCCCGGTCAATGGAATCCTGTTCAGCCGGGTCAAGGCTGCTCCAGAGGGCGTCAATAATTTGCGCCCTCTCCACCGGAGGGAGCTTCAAAGCTTCGTTCGCGAGAATCACACTATCCATGGCGTCACATTACGCCTCTGCCCCCGGAATGCAAGTCTTTGCTCATCCAACAAGTGAATCCGGGGCTTGAAGCGGGGTCCGAATCGCCCCTCTCCGCCAAAATTGCCGGCGTCCCCTTCAGCGGCCTTCGACATCGAGAAGTTTGGTGTGCTTTTTCAGGCCGCGCAAGACGGCGAAGATGAGGAAGCCCGCCAGGAAAACCGCAAACCAGGCCCATTTTCCGGCATCCATCCGCCAGTTGTTTTCCGCGATGGAGTCGCCGATGAGGTCAAATAGAAAAAAAACCGAAAGGATGAGAAAGAAGGCGTTGTATTCGCGTTGCGCCACCGTCCGCCAGCAGAAAGGGACGGGCGAGGGCTTCCAGCCGCGGCATCTGGGAATGAAGGCGGGAGTTGCGGCCGCCCATTTTTCAAAAGTTTCGCCAAAGCGCCCCCGCAAAAACGCCTCTTCGGCCAGCATGATGCGCTCGTAATACAGCGCGTAAATGCAGGTCGTCAAAACCACCAGCCAGCAGTTATGCGGCCACAGGGCGAAGCCGAGCATGATGAGGTAATTGCCCAGATAGAGGGGATGGCGCACCACGGAATAAATCCCGGTGGTGTTCAACGTCTCCGCCACCTGTTCGCGCGTGTTCCGCCCGGAGGTGCCCATCGGCGCCCGTCCCACGGTGAGGATGCGCACGGCCAGCCCGAGAAACGAGACTGCCAGGCAGACCCCCTGCCAGATTTCGTTAATGAAATGGCTCTGGCCCAGGTAGGAGAAGGCGCAGAGGCAGGGCAGGAAAAACACGACGAGAGCCAGCGGAAGATAGCTGCGGTGGCGGAAAAGCCACGATCCCGAACTTTCAAGCTCAGTGCGCAAAGACATGGGCGCGAGGATAGTTGCTTTGTTCCCGGCCGACAAGCGGCTTGTGCGATTCCCGCATTTTCCGGGCGCATGTTGATACAACCACCATGGATGGAGGGAAGCGTTGATCCTCATCTGATTGAATCCTCCTCACCCCGGCCCTCTCCTCCACAAGCTTGTGGAGGAGAGGGAGAAGAATCGCGGGGTGGTAGTGGCGAGATGCGCCCGCATTTTCCGGCGTGCCAGAGCGCCGGCCGGCGGGTAAGTTAAGCCGATGAATTTCGTGCCGCCAGAACTGGAGCGCATTCTCCGCCAGACGCCGGAGTTGCGCCAAGCCTGGCTGGTGGGCGGTTGTGTGCGGGACGGCTTGCTCGGTTGTCCCGGCAAGGATTTCGACGTGGAGGTCTTTGGCATCGGCGCTGAAATGCTGGCGCAAGCCCTGGCGCGCTGGGGAAAAGTGGATTTGGTCGGGCAATCTTTTGGCGTGGTCAAACTGACGACGGGCGGGGAGCACCGCTATGATTTCACCATTCCGCGAAGGGACTCGAAAATCGCCGCCGGCCACAAAGGGTTCGCCGTGGAATTGGACCCGGCCATCACTCCCGCCCAGGCGGCGGCGCGGCGCGATTTCACCATCAATTCGCTTATGTTCGATCCGCGCACGGGGGAGATGCTGGATTTTTTTGGCGGGGCGGCGGATTTGCGGGGAAAAATTCTGCGCCACACCAGCCCGGCTTTTGCGGAGGACCCGCTGCGCGTGCTGCGCGGCATGCAATTGGCCGGGCGCTTCAATCTGCAGCCGGCCGGCGAAACGGTCGAACTGTGCCGGCGGATCAAAGGCGGCTTCAGCGAGCTGGCCGGCCAGCGCGTGCGCGATGAATGGTTTAAATGGGCGGAAAAAAGCGCGGTGCCGTCCGCCGGGTTGAAATTTCTGGCCGCCACCGGATGGGTGGAGCACTTCCCGGAAATCCAGGCCTTGATCGGCACGGCGCAGGACCCGGAATGGCATCCGGAAGGCGATGTCTTCGTCCACACCGGCCACTGTTGCGACGCCATGGCGCGGCTGCCGGAGTGGCAGTCGGCCGGCCCGGAGGCGCGCGCGGTCTATATGCTGGCCATTCTGGCCCACGACTTTGGCAAGCCCGCCACGACGCGCGCCGAGGTGAAGGACGGCCGGAGCCGGATCGTTTCGCCGGGGCACGACGCGCTGGGCGGGAAGCTGGCGCAGAGCTTTCTGGAGCGGATTCACGCGCCCCCGGCCATCCAGGCGAGGGTCGTGCCGCTGGTGGTCAATCATATTATCCACTTTCAGACCCTGACCGACCGCGCCCTGCGCCGGCTGGCCAAACGGCTGGAACCGGAAAACATCCAGGGTTTGTGCCTGGTGATCACCGCCGACAGCCTGGGCCGCCCGCCGCGGCCGGTGGCGGAGCCGGAGGGCGTATCGCGGCTGCTGGCGCGGGCGCGCGAATTGCAGGTCCAGGAAAAGCCGCCCGAACCCATCGTGATGGGGCGGCATTTGCTGGAGCTGGGACTGCCCCCCGGCAAAGACTTCGGCGTGATTTTGGATCGCGCCTACGAAGCGCAACTGGAAGGGCTCTTTTTCGATTTGACGCACGGCCTGGCGTGGCTGCGGGACCAGGGCGATCTGCCCCTGACCGCGGGCGTCCGGCGGGAGTTGGAGGCGCGCTGCCGCCGGGAAGGGCAGGGGATCACTTCGCAAAGCCCCGCCTTTCCCGGCCAACCCTGACCGGTTGCCTCACCGGGGGAAGATCCGCTCAAAAACCTGGTAGCGTGTCTCGTTCAGCCCGAGCCGGTGATAAACTTCCCGCGCCCGATGGTTTTCCTCCTCCATGTACAACCGCAATCCGCAAACATTTTTTTGCGGGGCGGCTTGCGCGACAACATGGCCGAAGAGGGCCTTGAAAACGCCGCGCGCGCGAAACTCCTTTTGCACATAGACGCTTTGCAGCCACCAAAAATTCCCGTTGCGCCAGTCGCTCCACTCATAAGTAATGAGCACCTGTCCGATGACCGCGCCCTGGTTTTCGGCCACAAAATAGATGCCCCTGGCCGGATCGCGCAGAACCGCCTCCACGCCCGGACGGACGACGGCGGGATCGAGCCGGAGATTTTCGGTTTCCAGCGCCAGCGCCACGTTGAAGGCGGCGATGACGTCGCGGTCGGCCAGCTTGGATTGGCGGATGACAAATTCGATGCGCGGAGTGTAGCCGCCTGCCCCGGAGTTCGCAAAGCTTTCCCAGCAAGGCGTCAATCATGGATGGGCCGGGAAAGGCAGGGCGGGCAGAGGACTGCCCGCCCTGCCACCCATGAGGGAAGTGTTACCTTTCGCCGTTGACGCCTGAAGCCTCCGCCCGTATTTTCTCCGTCGTGAAATTCCATCCTCGAACCGTCCTCGCCGCCTGCCTCGCCTTCGCCGCCGCCGCTCCGGTTGCCTTTTGCCAGGACAGCCCAAAGACGATCTCGCTCATCAACGGAAAAGACCTGACCGGCTGGAAAAGGGTGGGCAGCGGACCCGGCCAATGGACGTTCGGCAAAGCGGCCTGGGACCCAGATGCCCCGGCGAGACTAAAAGTGGCCGGCCCTGGCGAGGAACTGATCAGCACCAACCGGACCGTGAATCTCTCCTCCGAGGCCGTTTTCGGCGATTGCCTGGTGGAAGTGGAGTTTATGGTGGGCAAATCCAGCCCCGACAACGACAGGGATTCCAATTCCGGCGTCAAGATGATGGACATTTACGAAATCCAGATCTTCGACAATTACGGCAAAAAAGAAAAGCTCAGCAAGACAGACTGCGGCGCGGTTTACAGCGAGACCGCCCCCTTGGTGAACGCCTGCAAGCCGCCCGGCGAATGGCAGACGCTGGTGATTGATTTCCGCGCGCCGCGCTTCGACGCGGCCGGCAACAAGACGGCCAACGCCAAATTCGTCAAGGTGACGCTCAACGGGCAGGTCGTGCAGGACAATGTGGAAATCGCCCACGGCACCAACGTGAGCCGCAACGCGAAGGAGCATCCGACCGGCCCGATCTATCTGCAAGGCGACCACGGGTCCGTCGCGTTCCGCAATCTTAGGGTCACTCCGCTAAATTAATCCAAAGCAATGAACTCCATCAAATCCGGTTTAAATCGCCGTTCCTTCCTCAAGCGCGCGGCGCTGGCCACTGGGGCTTTGTCCACCGCCAAATTGTTTTCCGGCCCGAACCTGCTCGCGGCCGCCGGCACGCTGGACAAGCTCAACTGCGTCCAGGTCGGCTGCGGCATTCGCAGCTCGGCTCACTTGAGCGCCGTGATCGGCGAGTTGGGCCAGAACCTTTACGCCATCGTGGATCCGGATGAAAGAAAACACGCCAGCGTCAAGAACTGGCTGAAAAATCACAACGGCGACCCGGACAAACTCCAGGTCTTCACCGATTATCGCGTGATGTTCGACCGCATTGGCAAAAAGGTTGACGCGGTGTTTGTCACCACGCCCAATCATCACCACGCCAAAGTCGCCATGATGGCCATGCAGGCCGGAAAAAATGTTTACTGCGAAAAACCGGTCTGCCACGACATCGGCGAAGCCCGCCTTCTGCGCGAAGCGGCGCGCAAATACAGCACGGTCGCGACGCAAATGGGCAGCCAGGGGCATTGCATGGACGGCTATCGCTCCCTCTGCGAATTGATCTGGAGCGGCGCCATCGGCCAGGTCACCGAGACGCACAGTTGGACCGACCGCGCCAACGGCGGCGTGGGGCCGCGTCCGCCCTACCTGCCTGTGCCCGCCGGCCTGGATTGGGAGAACTGGATTGGCCCGGCGCCCTACCGCGACTACCACACCGACCTGCATCCGCACGAGTGGCATGGCTGGTACGATTTCGGCAATGGCTCCATCGGCAACATGGCCTGCCATGTGTTGGACGGCGTTTTCTGGGCACTCAAAATCGGGCACCCCGCCAGCATCGAAGTGGAATTCAACCGGGGCGGCAGCGACGAACGCTATCCGTTGGGCAGCCGCATTCGCTGGGACGTGCCGGCGCGCGAGGGCATGGCGCCGTTGAAGGTTTATTGGTACGAGGGCCTCAACGCCACGACCACGGCCAGTCCCTCCGGACAACTTCATGCCGTCAGCGGCGAGGCCCGCAACCTCCCTCCGCTTCTGCTCGACCTGCTAAAAAAGTATCCGCAGGAAAAGCTGGACAATGGCGACAGCGGCACCCTTTACGTCGGAGAAAAAGGCGTCATTTACACGGACACCTACGGCGCCAACATGCACATTGTGCCTCACGGAGAAATGCCATCTTCCAAGCCTCCTGAAACCTTGCCGCGTTTTCGAGGCGGCGCGTCCGCCGTCTTCGCCAACTTTGTGGAAGCCTGCCGCGCGGGCCGGACCGACACCGCCGTGCCTTTTGAATACGGCGCACGGGTGACGGAGTTCGGCATTCTGGGCAATCTGGCCCAGCACGTTGGCGAAGGGAAAAAGGTGGAATGGGACGGCCCGAACATGAAAGTCACCAACCTCCCCGAACTCAATCAGTGGGTCAAACGCCCCTATCGCAAAGGCTGGGAGATTTGACCGGGGCAGAAACGGGCGCCTTCTTGTCTCCGCGCCACCCAGCCGCCCCGGCGAAGCCAAGAAAGAGCGCATTGGGGTCACATCTAAACATTCTACATTCTCTCAATCCAAATGTCGAATGTTTAGATGTGACCCCAATTAGGACCCCCGGTTGAGAAAGAGGGCACGGCGAAGAAGGGAACTTGATTATTCGCCGGAAAGCGTTACATTGCGCCCCGAATGAAGCTGTTATTTTTAATGTTTGTCTGGTTGGTGATGGCCCTTCTGTTGGTCGCCGGCGTGGTCCTGGCGGTCAAGGGAAGCTTCTGGCTGCTGGCCCTGGGCCTGGTTGGTTTTGTGCTGGCCGTGGCGAAAATCGGCTGCCTTTCGCACTGAGTTCTGCTTGACAATTCTCGCGGCGGTCGTGGACCGCCGCTGCAATCACTGGTCATCAACGCATCAGGGTAAGTTCCATTTTTGGCCCGAGGGAATCGGGAACGGCGCGCAGTGCCAGGTCGAATTCCGCGCGGGCCTGCTCCTTTTCGCCAAGGCCGAGGTGGCCGAGGCCCGCGGCGTAATGGGCCGAGGCCGCCCGGCCCGGCGTGCTTTCGAGATCGCCGTTGGCCGCGTCCAGCAAGGTGTGCAAGGCGCGGTCGGCTTCGGCCGTCTGGCCGAGGGCGCGCCTGGCGAGGGCTTGATAATATGAGCCGGCCTGGCGGTCCGGGGAACCGCCTCGTCCGCCTCGTCCGCCGCGGCGTCCACCGCCGCCGCCGCCGCCGAAGGAGGTCGCCGCCTGGGCGTCTTTCCAGGACTGGGTTGCCTTGTCTTTGTCGCCCAAGCCATCATAAGCGTTGCCAGTCCAATAATTCAGTTCGGCCTCGTGGCCGCCGCTGCCGCGGCCATCGTTGGGGAGATTATCGGGGATGTTTTTGGCGGCCTGGAAATCGGCCAGCGCGGCCGGGAATTGGCGCGCCGCAAGCTCCTGGCGTCCGCGCCCCAGATGGGCGGTGACCCAATGACTGGCGACGTCGAGCGAGCCGCCTTCCCAGACGGAGAAGGTGCGGCCGGTCATGAGTTGAATGGCCTCGTCATATTTGCCGGCGAAAACTTTCAGGCCGATTTCGCGCGAGAGGGCGTCATCGCGTTTCAAGACAGTGGCGTGGTTTTGCTCGAGCAGGGCGAGGCGTTTTTCCGGGGAAGCGCCGGTGGCGGCGTAAAGCTCGTCCAGTTCGGTGAAGTGCATCGCGTACTTGACAGGGCAGGCGACGGCCTGCTCCAGCTCGGCGATGGCGCGGTTGGTGTCGCCGGACGGCTTGTGGTGGATCAAGGCGGTGGCGATGTTGCGATGGACGATGGCGAAGGAGGGGTCGAGTTTGGCGGATTGCTCCCATAACTTCAGCGCCTCCTCCGGCTGCCAGTCAAATAGAAGATTGCCCAGGTAGTAGGAAGCGTGCGCTTCATCAGGACTTACGTCGCGCAACGCGCGAACGGTCTCCCATTGGAAAGGAAACACGTCGCCGGGGGACTGGCTCGCCAAACGTTGCAGAGCTTCAAAGTCGCTGGTGCTCGTTTCGTGGCTCGTTTGATAATGCAACTGGTTGATCCAATGCCAGGCCAATGGTGAAAAGTGCAGATTTGCATCTTGAGGGTGGGTCATCAGCCTCAGAATGGCCAGCGCATCCTTATAAAGACCGTCGTCCACAAAATCGGCGGCGGTTTCCAGGCCGGTCGCAGGATGGGCGCGCACTGTCTGGTTCAAATCCTGTTCAGCCTTTTTATCGCCAGCAAGCCAGCGTTCGGCCATGAGGCGCACGTCCAGAGGGTCGGTCTTCTGGGCGGCAAAATTTAGAACTGCCAGGGCTTCATTGGTTCGTCCGATATGACGGAGAACGGCGGCTTTGAGGGTCAGCGCGCGAATGTTCAGGCCATTGGCGTCAAGGGAGCGATCCAAGTCTTCAAGGGCGGCGGTGAATCTGGAGCGAGCGGCGGCGATTTCGGCCAGGGAGAAATAGGCCGGGCCGCGCCAGGCTTCGCTCCAAGTTGCCTTGGCAAAGGCGTCCTCGGCCGCTTGGGTTCGGCTTCCCATTTCAATAGTATAAGAATCGGGTGGACCCTGGTTGGTAACTACGACGACGTCTTCGCCGGGATTTATTTGGACCTGCGCCTTCACGGCGACACCGAGATAATAGTATGGTTCGCCATCCTTGGGCGAGGTGTAGTTGGCGGAGAGGCGTTCGATTGCTTTGCGGAAATGCTGTTCGGCCTCCGCGAAACGGGCCTCCTTGAGTTGGCGGATGCCGACGGCGGTGTTGACGCGGGCATCGCCGGGATCGCGGCGCAGGGCTTCCTCCCAATAAGGCAGTGGCGACGCCGCGCCGGGCGCGTGAAATTGTTCGATGCGTTGCCCGGCCAGATAAAGTTCCTCCACCGTCTTGATTTCCGCGGGCGGGGGCGACGGAACGACCGCTTCGGGCATATCCATCGGTGTCAAGCGCACGGGAGAATAGCTGACCAATTCGCGGCCGTCCACGGAAAGGGAGGCGCGAAGATCGTGCGCGCCTGTGCCTTGTGGGAATGAAATTTGTTTCACATAAGGTTTGCCGGGGCTGATCGAGATTTTTTCCTGGAGCAGGATCGCGGAGGCGGATGTGAACGTGACCGTCGCGGAATCGCGGGCGGACGTAGCGCAGAAGCCGACCTTGGCAACATTTTTGTTGGTGTCTATTTCCAGGTTCACGGCGGCGTCGAGGTTGGCGTTCTTCACGCCGTCAATATCGCGGAAGGGGTACCAATACATCTGAAAGGATTTGGTTTCGTAGGGTTGCAGCCAACTGTAATCGGGCTGGTTGTCGGAGTAGGCGCCGGCCATCAGTTCGATGTAGGGGCCGTCGTCGTCGGTCAGGATTTTGTCCCACATGCGGCCGCGCGGGCCGTTGCCCCAGGTCCAAAACTTTTTGCCGGGAATAAAGTGGTGGTCGGCGATGCTGAGGATGCCGGCCTGTTTGCCGTGGTCGTAGCCGGCAAAGAAATCGTCCTGGTAATTCCAGGCGAACATGGAGTTGGCGGAGACGTGGTTGGAATACCAACTGACATCGGTGCCGTTGCCGAAATTGGCGCCGCTGTAATAGCCCGTGGCGATGGGCCAGGAGGCGAACTGGTTTTTGCCGTGATAGGTGACGTACTGTGTGGAAGGCGGGTAGATGACCTGATAATTGTCGTTGGCGCTGACGGCGACGTTGGCGAAGCAGAGCATGGTGTTGGGAAAGGGCGTCCGGTTGAGAATGCGCACGGAGCATTCCAGATAGGATTTGCCGGGGTGAAGCGTATAGCCCACGGCCCAGCGCATGCGCTGGCGCAATTCCAATTCACCCACCCAGACGGTGCGGCCGCCGTCGGCGTTGGTTTCGATGCTGTGCTGGACGGGGAGAAAAGTGCTGGCGCGGTGGTGATGGGGGATGTTCCACTCGATGCCGCCGGAAATCCAGGCGCCGATGAGGCCGATCAGGGCCGGTTTGATGACGTGCTGGCGATAGATGAAGTTGTAGCCGTTGCTCTTGTCCACCGCCTCGAAGAGGCGCCCGCCGATTTCGGGGAGGATGCCGATGCGCAGGTATTCGTTTTCCAGCCAGACGATGCGGTAGGTTTTATTCGTCTTGACGTGGGTGAGGGAGTCGTAAAGGGGATAGGGATAGACGCGGCCCTCGGCGCCCTGGGAGTTGCGGCCGAAGTAGAACATCGGATTCGGCTCCGGGTCGCCGGCCAGGTAGGTGGGGATGACGAGGTCCTGCTCGGCGGCGCTGACGGAGGAATCGGCGCGGCAAATGCAAAATGCAGAATGCAGAATGCAAAATGGCAGAATAGCGCGGACCAGTGGAACAGGCGGGAATTTGGGGATTTTCATGGGGTGGCTCCTGGGTTTAGTTGACTGGCGGCATGAAGGATCGGACCGATTGGACGGATCGGTCGGATCGGTCGGATCGGACCGATGCGGAGGAATGAAGTTGTGAGACTTGGGTTCATTTTACGAGGGCGCGGCGGGTGACGGGCGCCTCCTTGCCGGAATGGACGGCGAGGAGGCGTTGGCGGGTTGTTTTCATGGCTTCAACCAATTCGGCGTAGGGGCGGTCGGTCACATCCACCATGCCGATGTTGTAGTTTTCGCCGTCATTGCGGCCGGTGTTCGGCTCGTCGGTCCATTCGAACCAATGCACGCCGATGAGGGCGGGAATGGCCGCGGCGTTTTCGACGTAGTAACGGTAGGCCACGCCGCGTTCCTCCTGGTCCCTGGTCTGCAACAGGCCGGCGGCCAGGCCGCGGCCCGGCGTGCCAAAATGAAATTCCCCGATGAGGACGGGCTTTTGGGTGATGCGCCAGGCCGCCTCCAAATTCCGGGCGTTCACCTCGTAGCCGTAGCTGTTCATGCTGAAAACATCGAAGCCGTGGGAGGCGCGCAGCATGGCCTCGGTCGGCGTCGAGCCGAAACGAATGCCCAGGTTCAAATGATTGGGATCCTGCCGGCGGATGGCGGCGTTGACGGTGTCAAGAAATTTTTCTATGGCGCGATTGACGAATTCGCGGCGGCGTTGCGGGGTGTCGCCCTCCGCGAGGAACGACTTGGCTTCAGTCTGGATGGGGCTGGCGGGGGCTTCGAGGATGGCGCTGACGATTTCGGTTTCGCGCCCGGGCCAGGGCGGTTCGTTGGCAATGAAATAGCCGAGCAACCAGGGATCGTCCTTGTGGGGCGCGCATTGTTCGGCGGCGGCGGTGTTGACCTTCTGCGCAAAATCGGGGGCGAAGACGTCGGGCAGGCCGAGGAAGCCGGTTTCAATGCCCCAACCGCGCAGGGTGGCCACATAGGGTTTGCGTTTGGCGGCGGCCAGGCGCGGGTCGGACCAGTTGGCGATGGTGTTGAGGCCCCAGGCGTCCATGCGGCGCAAGGTCAGGTCCACCCATGGCTGCGCCCAATCGGCGCCGAAACGGCGCTGCAAGTTCCAGGTATAGAAGGAGATCATGCCGGATTGGTTGGCGCGAAAACTGGGCGGGCGCAAATCCGGCGGCGGCAGGGCGGCGAAAACGCCGTCGCGGCCCTCGGTGCGGGTGCCCATCCAGGGACCCATCGCGTCCGCGCCGGTGGAGAAAAACCAGTGGCCTTCGGGGTCCACAAACCACCAGTGGCCGTCAATTTGTTCGACGCGGAAAAAGCCGGTGGCCTTGGCCTGGGTGCTTTTGAAACCGCCATATTGGTCGGCATCGAAATCGACGGGATGCAACGCCTTTTCCTCCGCGCCCCAGGCGGACTTGAGGTCGTCGAGGGATTTGGCCTTGCCCGGCCAGTTTTGGGAAATCCATTGGCCGAATTCGTCCACCAGGGGCTTGGATTCGAGCACGGCGTCGCCGGGCGATTGTTTGTCCAGGCGCACAGAGCGGATTTCAATGACGGGCGAGCCGATGGGGTTTTGCATGGCCAGGCCGATGGCTTGGACGGCGTCGAGCGGGCCGTAGGAACCCATGAGGTTGATCCAGTAGGAGGCGCGGGATTTGTTGCCAAGCGAGGCGAGATCGAAGCCCTGGCGGTCGGGCCGGCGGAAGTAGGCCAGCGGGACGGCGGCGCGAATCCAGGCGCCCTGGAATGGCTGCAAGCGGACGTGGCGCAGGCCGTTGGTGGTGAGGATGCGCAGTTCGAAGCGTTGCGCGGTGGAGGAGCGCAGTTCGAGGGTGAGGAATTCGTAGCCGGACCAATCGGAGGGCAGAGCGTGATTGAGTTCCGGGAGCGTCCACTTGAATTCGGTCGCGGCGCCTTCGAAGGTGGCTTTCACCGGGGAGGCGGCGCAAATGCAAAATGCAAAATGCAGAATGCAGAATGGAAGGCAGGCGCGAAGCGGTGCTGATTTGAGGATTTTCATGGGAAATGTTGTTGGGGCTACGGATTGCCGGGGGTGGGGAGCGGTTCGAGAGTCGTTTTGCGGATTTCCATGTCGCCGCCTTCGCTCTGAATGCCGATGAATCCGCTCGTGATGGTGCATTGGGTGGTTTCGTTAATTAATTTGCCGTTGACGTAAGCCGTGACGGTGTCGCCGGAGCAAAGGCTCAGGACGGTGTCCCATTGGCCAACAGGCTTTTCATTGGCGGGACCGCGCTTGGGCAGGGGAGTGTTGGCGTCCAGGCCGCGATGTTCCTTGGATTCCGCGCCCATCATCAAGAACAGGTCGCCCTGGTTGTCGTGCTTGCCCTGCACCTGGATGCAGCGAGGCCAGACGTTGTCGGGCTTTTGGATATGGAGCAGGACGCCGGTGTTGTCCAATTTGGGGGCCACCTTGAGGAAGCGCCATTCGACGGAGAGGGCATAGTCGCGGTATTGTTTTTCGGTGCGGATGTAACCGGTTGGCTGGCCGGTGCAATGGATGACGCCGTTGGTCACGCTCCAGGTTCGCATGGGATCGGCGTTTTTGCTCATGCAGAAAGTCCAGCCGGTGAAGTCCTTGCCGTTGAAAAGTTCGGTGCCCACGGCCGGACTGATGGCGGGGGAGGCATTGGTTGGAGGCGGAACAACCGGGTTGGTTTGGGAAAGGAGACTGAGGGGAATGAAAGCGGAGAAGATTGTGAGCAGTAGGCGTGGTCGCTCTCCAATGGTGGTAAGCAGTCGGCGGGGGCGCCGACTGGTACACGCGGGGGCGCGTGTGCTCCCCGGAATGGTTCGCATCCTGCTTAGGCGTGGACTTGGTTGATTGGGTGGAACGTGCATATTTTGGGCGGTGGTTAGGTGGTCTGGCGCACGACGAAGTAGGGCTGGCCTTGCCAGCCGGGGCGGAGGCCGGGATGAAGCTCGGTCGCGCCGGCCAGCGGCTCGATCACAAAATGGTATTGGAGCGGGTATGGCGAATCGGCGTAAGCCGCTGGGATGTCAGCGCGATAATTGCCGCTGGAGCCAGTCATTTCGACGGACTGCCAGGTTTCCGCCTGGTTGACGCGGCGGTAACGGAGGCGGACGCTCGCGATTTTGGGTGCTGGCTTCACGCGGGCCACGGTGGCAGTGACGGCGACGGCTTGGCCGCGGATAAAGGATTTGGGCGGGGTGTGAAATCCTGCCAGCCGGGCGGCGTCGGCGCGCGGCGGTGGCGACAAAATATCGCGGATGGATTTTTCTGTTATCTTTGGGTCTGGAGAAACCATCGAGGGCTGGGTTTCCAGCAGCTTTTCCATGTCGGCGATGTCCTGCTCCAGGGCGGGGAGACGATCCAGCCAATGGCCGCGGACGTTTTTGTCGTAACCGAAAGTGAGGTCGGAGCGGTAAATGTCTTTGGCCTGTTCGGCCAGTTTGGCCCAGGTGTCGCGCGAGGCGCGGTTGGCTTTGATGGCTTGCTGGAGAGCGGGGCGATGACCGGTGGCGACGTAGAGGGCCAGCAGCAGGCCGGAACGGAATTTTGCGGCGAAGAAACGGCCCAGCCCGGCCTGCACGGTTATGTCGGCGGCGAGACGGCGGAAATCCGCGGCGCGCGGGTCGGGGACTTTTGATTTGGCTTCGCGGAGGTTGGCGGTGGCACTGGCGGCGAATTCATCGAGTTGCTGCGCGACCCAGGCGGGGGAGTATTTTCCAGAGCGGCGGGCGGCAGGCCCGCCTTCGCCGGCCTTCGGCACGGAAAGCGAGGCGAGGAGTTCTTTGGCGAATTCGTCTATGCCGAGGAAAAACTCCGGGTCGAGCGGGCTGACGGTGCCAAGCCGGCGCGGGGAGGGGGTGTCGGTGTAAGGATGCGGGCGGTTTTCGTTGACCAGCGGCATGTGGGTGTAAATCTCCGGCCAATAGGTGTTGTTGGCCGCGGAGGGACAGTGCGCGGTCGTGACCAACGGGAGAATGCGGCTGGCGCAGGCGAGAGCTTGCTCGACCTTTTCCGCGCCGCGGCCGAATTGATGGCGGAGCAAACGGCGCCAGGCGTCGGGGTCGCCGTCCGGGTTGTAGAGGGAGCGGCCCCAAAGGCGGTAAGTGTAACGGTATTTTTCAAAATCGCCGCCAGCGGCGCGCAGAGAGAGGTCCGCGTAGCCGTCGCGTCCGCCGGGGAGGCCGGAGCCTTTGCGGCCTTTGAAGAAAAGCGGCTCGAAGATCTCAAGGCCGCTGCTGCCGCAGAAGCCGGCGACGCGGCCATAAGCGGCGGCGGTTTGGGGATCGCCCCAGAGAAGCAGCCTTTGCGCGCCCGGCCAGATGCGGTGCAGGACGCCGTATCGGCGGTCTTCAGTCAACAAATCGCCGTAGCCGTAGCGGAGAAACTGGCGCGCGCCGGAACTGAGCTTGAAGACGCCGGTGGCGCGGGCGTTGCGCGGGGGCATTTCCTGCGGGCGGATGGCGCCCTGCATGTAGGGCAGGCCCATGTGCTCGGCCCAGAATTTGGGGGAAATGTTGACAGGCAGGCCCGTGCCCAGGGCGGTGTCAATCATACCCTGGTCCATGCCTTTGGCGTGCATGTCAATCTCCACGCGCCGCCCGCACTGCGCCGCGCCGTCAAAGATTGTTTTCCAAAGGTCGTAATTTCCCTCCGGCACCCCGCTTTCGCCGTGGATGCGGAAGGTCACGCCGCTGATGGCGGGGCAGGCGGTGAGAAGCGCGCGCAGGGCGTCCCGGCAATAGAGGGCGTGCGTGGCGGGGGTGAGCCCTTCGATGGTGTAGTTGGCGTTCGGGCTTTGGGTCCATTGATACGCGTGGGTCCAGAGGCCCAGTTGGAAATGGAGGCCGCGCCGGTCGGTTTCGTCGCTGATGAAGCGGAGCATCTGCAGATTGCGGTCGCGCTCGGCCTCCGGGAGCGGGTTGGCGCGGACGTCGTAGCCCGGCACGGCGAGGAGAAAGGGATAGGCGAAATGGAAATAGCAATCGCGGATGCCGGTGGTGAAATCGTAACCGATCCCCAGGGCGAGGTTGAAGCGATTGAAACGATGGGCGGCCAGCAGGGTGAGGTAGGCCGGCCAAAAATCGCGGTTCTGAAACCACGGTTTGTCCTCCACATCGCTGACGAAGGAGCGGGAGATGCTGCGAATCCGGTTGGCGGGGCGCTCGCTTACCGGCGGCAAGGTTTGCAGCATTTGCAGCGGGTTGCCAGCAAAGTTGACGCGGTCGGCCAATTCGAGCAGGGCATAGACCAGGCCGCGCTCATCGGAGCCTGCGGCCAAAATGACGGCATGGTTTTGGGCCTGGCCGCGCACCAGGGCCAGGCATTCGGGAGCGTCGGGCAAGGAAATGCGGGCGGCGTCGAGCACCTGGCGGGCGGCAAGGGAGGTTCGGCCGGCGACGAGAATGGCGGTTTGGCCGGAGGCAACGGCGTCCGGGGACGAACAGGACTGGACGGGGAAACCGCGGGCAGCGAGGGCATCGCGCAATTGTCCGGCGGCCCATTGCACCGGGGCGGTCTTGGTCAGCGGATCGGCGGCGTCGAGGACGAGGGCGATGGACGGTTCGCTTTGATGACCTTGTGCCGAAAAGGGAAGCTGGAACATGCCCGCGCCGGCGACTGCCAGCGTGCCGGCCCCGGTCTTTTTGAGGAACTGCCGCCGGGTTTGGCCGGGGCGGGCGGAGCCGGAGTTTTCACGGGGCATGGTTGGATTCAAGGTCTTTTTGCCGCGGCTGGCGAGTAAAAAAACTCAGCGGCGTGCCTGGAAGGAGATTGGGATTAGCCTCCACGCCAAAATTTTGGCGGGCACTGGGACCATGAACGCGTCGCTGCTCGACAGACCTCCGTGGAAGAATTCGTGTCCGTCCGCTGTTCCCTCTCCGCTCCCATCCGATGGGAGGGGAGAGGGTTAGGGTGAGGTGAGGGTTCATGGAAAGGAGCAAGCGGGAGAACCCAGGAAAGTGAACGGCCCGGATGAATGTTTTGATTGTGCCGGGAGAGCTGTCCGCCTAGTCTGCCGGGGTGAAACTCTCGGTCCGAAGCGATTATGCCGTGCGCGCGGTGCTCTGGCTGGCGCACCATTACCCGGACGGCAAGGCGCGCACGGTGGAGGAGATGGCTTCCTCGCAGGGGATTCCCCCCAATTACCTGGTGCAGATTCTCATGGAATTGAAGTCGGCCCAGATCGTCAAAAGCCAGCGCGGCCAGGCGGGCGGTTATTTGCTGGCGCGCCCGCCGGCCAAGATCAGCTTTGGGGATGTGTTGCGCTGCATCCATGGGGAAGTTTTCGATTCACCGGCTTTGAACAATCCACAGAATCCACCGGAATTGCGCGAAGCCTGGGGCCGCTTGCGCCAGGCGGTCAACCAAACCGCCGATGCCATCACTTTTCAGGAGTTGCTGGAAGATAGCGCGGAAAAAGGGAAGATGTACTACATCTGAGGAAGGGGAATGGAGGGATGGCGGGATGGAGTGATGGAGTGGTGGGAAGGCCCGTTCCCCCCACCACTCCACCACTCCATTACTCCAGTTCCCCGGGCGCGAGCGCCGAAACAATTTGCGCGCAGGCGGCAAGAGATTATGTTAGGGGCATGGATTGGCAGACAATCGCGGCGCTGGCAGTGGTGGCAGGCACAGCGGGAGTGTTTTTGGCCCGGGCCTGGCCGCGCCGCCGCAAGTTCAGCTTCGAGCGCGAGACCCATTGCGGTTGCGGCAGCGCCGGGCAGGCCGGCGGGAAGAATTCCGTGGTGTTTCACGCCCGCAAGGGTGAACGCGCCCGGGTGATTGTGAAGATGAAATGAGAGCGGCGCGCCCGTTTGGCCCCGCGCAACGGCGCAAAGTCACTTGCGCGGGCGGCAGGAATGAGATAAGATAACGCAATAGACATGCAAAAGACAAGTTCCGAGCTTCATTTTTCCAAACGGCGTCAGCCCATGGCCCGTGAACCCGAAACCCATTGGGTGCCCAACACCGATGTCTATGTCTGCGATTCCGGCGTGGTGATCAAGGTGGAGCTGGCCGGGATGCAACGGGAAAATCTGGAGTTGGTCATCGAGGGCCACCACCTCAAGATCAGCGGACAGCGGGGTGACGGCTGCCGCACCGGCCATTGCAAGTTCCTCGTGATGGAGATCAATTACGGGGCCTTCGAGAGCCTGATCGAGCTGCCTCCCGGTTACGATTTGAACCAGGCCAAAGCCGCTTATCAAAACGGCTTCTTGCGCATTGATGTTCCCTGCGACGGTTCCGTAAGCCCGGCCGACGCCTGATTGCTGTTGACGCCGCCCGCACCGCGTCCATTACTCTCATGGCATGACGACACCGGAAACCGAGTTTATCAACATCCTGGGGACAGGGGCTGAGGGCGCGGGCGACACTTCGGGAACGAAAATTTGGTCCAAAGCCCTCCCGGAAGTCCTGCCCATTCTCGGTCTGTCCGACATCGTCATCTTCCCGGGCACGCTCACCCCGCTGCTGGTGGAAACCCCCCAGAGCATCCGGCTCATTGATGATGTGGTGGCGGGGGACCGGTTCCTGGGACTGGTGCTGCAACGCAACCCCGAAGTGGAAACCCCCAAGCCGGCCGATTTGTGGCTGCACGGCTGCGCCGGGCGCGTGCGGAAAATGCTCAAATTTCCCGACGGCATGGTGCGGATTCTGGTCGAGGGTTTGCGCCGCTTTCGCATCCAGGAATTTGTTTCCGAGTCCCCCTTCCTGGTGGCGCGGATCGAGAAACTCAAGGATGTGGTGGACACCACCCTGGAACTGGCCGCGCTGACGCGCAATGCGGCGCGCGAATTCCAGGAAATTGTCAAACTTTCCCCAACCCTGGCCGAGGAAGTCAAGGTGGCCGCCCTCAACGAGCAGGACCCGGCCCAACTGGCCGACCTGATCGCGGCCAATTTGAATTTGAGTTTGCAGGAGCGGCAGCATCTCCTGGAATTGCCGGAGGCCAAGGTGCGGCTCTCCCGCCTCCTGCCCCTGTTGAGCCGCGAGCTGGAAGTCCTCCGCCTCGGCTCCAAAATCCAGAACGAGGTCGTCACCTCCATGTCCAAAAACCAGCGCGACTTCTTCCTCCGCGAGCAAATCCGCGCCATCCAGCGCGAATTGGGCGAGGTGGACAGCGGGGTGGCCGAGGTCAAGGAATTGCGCGACCAGGTGGAGCAGAATCATCTGCCCGAAGAACCAAAAAAAATCGCCCTCAAGGAGCTGGACCGCCTGCAGCAGATGCCGGCGGCGGTGGCCGAATACACCATGACGCGCAATTACCTGGACTGGCTGATTAATTTGCCCTGGTCGAAGTTCACGGTGGACAAGCTGGATTTGGAGGACGCGGCGGCCCTGCTGGAACAGCAACATTTCGGCTTGCGCAAGGTCAAGGACCGCTTGCTGGAGTTTTTGGCCGTGATCAAACTCAAACAGCAGCTCAAAGGCCCCATTTTGTGCCTGGTCGGCCCGCCCGGCGTGGGCAAAACCTCCCTGGGCAAGAGCGTGGCCGAGGCCTTGGGGCGCAAATTTGCCCGCATTTCCCTGGGCGGCATGAGGGATGAAGCGGAAATTCGCGGCCATCGCCGCACTTACGTCGGCGCCTTGCCGGGGCGCATCATTCAATCGCTGCGCCGGGCCGAATCCAGCAATCCGGTCATTTTGCTGGATGAACTGGACAAGGTCGGTTCGGATTTTCGGGGCGATCCCGCCTCCGCGCTCCTGGAGGTCTTGGATCCGGGGCAGAACAGCACTTTTAGCGACCATTACCTGGATGTTCCCTATGATTTGTCGCGCGTTCTTTTTATCACCACCGCCAACTGGCTGGACCCGGTTCATCCCGCCTTGCGCGACCGGCTGGAGGTGATCGAACTGCCCAGCTACACGGCCTGGGAGAAGCTGCAGATCGCCAAGCGCCATCTCGTGCCCCGCCAGTTGGAAGAACACGGCCTGAAGAAAAAATTGGTGCGCTTTCCCGACGCCACCCTCCGCCAGGTCATCCAGGATTACACCCGCGAAGCGGGGGTGCGGCAGTTGGAACGGGAGATCGCGGCCCTGACCCGCAAGGCGGCGCGGAAAATTGTGGCGGGCAAAAGCACGGGCGAGCCGCTCACCATCGCCCCCAAGTCGCTGGCGGAAATGCTCGGGCCGCCCTCCTTCACCTCCGAGTTGGCGGAGCGCATCGCCCAGAACGGCATTGCCATCGGGCTGGCCTGGACCCCGGTGGGAGGCGAGATTCTCTTTATTGAAGCCACCCGCATGCCCGGCAAGGGCCAGTTGATCCTGACCGGCTCGCTGGGGGACGTGATGAAGGAAAGCGCGCAAACGGCCCTGAGCTTTCTGCGCAACCGGGCCGCGGAATTGCACATTGATCTGAGCGATTTTGACAAGCGCGACATTCACATCCACGTCCCGGCCGGGGCCACCCCCAAGGACGGCCCCAGCGCGGGCCTGACCATTGTGGCGGCGCTGGCCTCGCTTTTCACCCAGCGGCGGGTCCGTTCCGACCTGGCCATGACGGGGGAAATCAGCTTGCGCGGCCGCGTCCTGCGCGTCGGCGGCATCAAGGAGAAAGTTTTGGCGGCGGCGCGGTCGGGATTAAAAGAGGTCATCCTGCCCGAGCAAAACCGCAACGACTGGCTGGAAGTGCCGGAGGAAGTGCGGCAGAAAGTGAAAGCCCATTTCGTCAACGACATCTCCCAACTCTTCGCCGTCGCCCTCCGCCCGAAATAACGTGGCGAATTGCTTTTTGCCGTTTCCAAGCCGGGAGCACACGCGCCCTCGCGTGTCCCAGCCGGCGCCCTCGCCGGCCGGATTCCATCCTTGTCCATTTCCGTCCCGTTCCTGCCAGCCCTGCCGCGATCTGCAAGTCCGCGTGCCCCCACGCGGCGCACCAGCGCCGCAGGGCGCGAAATCTCCATAGAACCCCGGAGCCAAGAACATCAAGCTCCGTAGGAGCGTCATATTCGGTGTGTCCGCATGGTCCCCGCTCCCCCTGTAGCCTTGTGCCCGCGGCGCGACGGCGGCTCTTTCTTGAAGAAGAAAACAAAGATTCCCATCCATCGTCTTAACGCCAGGACGCAAGGGCGCAAAGTCACAAGGGCCGGACAATCGCATCTGAAGTTTTTGGGCCAAATCTTCGCCTTTGCAGTGCTATCCACAAGAATTGCGCATTTTTGGCAAAATCTTCAGAACCATCCTTCCGAATGACAAATGAGAAATTCTCAATGACAAATTTTCAATTCGGGCTCAACGCTTTGGTTGCGGCGCCAGCCGCGCTGCGCCTTTGAGTCTTTGCGCCTGATACGGTTTCCAGAGTTATTCAACCGGCGGCGAGGAGATCCCGCGGAAGCTCCCCGCAGCCGACGGTGAATAACTCTGCCGCGACAAAAGATTTGCGACCGGGTAAAAAGGTTGCTGGCCGCATCGCTCTGAGGGGATCACGGTCGTTTGCGCCTGGTCTTACGAAGACTTCGCAAAGTTTACCGGCCCCCTCAGCAGCGGCTGTCACAATGTCTGAGAGAACAAGAGCCTGCGAGGCTCCCGGTATCAGGATGACTTTCGACAGCGCCGCGGTGCGAGCCACCAAAGGCAAGATCATGAAACCGTTTAATGAAATCACCCACGACGCCGGCTTCGACTGGGCGCGCGACCACCAGGATGTCGTCATCGTGGATCGCCATCCGCCAGCCCAACCGCCGCGAACCGGGCCGCCCGCCACGCGAGATTGTCAATCGCGTTTATTCTGATACAGTCACGGGTGAAACGATGCTCTTGCGCGCGGTCATTGAGGAAACGGAATCAGAAATTGCCGTTATCACGCTCTACAAAATATCGAAATTGAAAAAATATCTGCCGAAGGAAACGCCATGAAAGTTGAATACGACGCGCAAACCGACACGCTCACCATCACCCTCCGCGAAGCGCGCATCCGGGAGAGTGACGAGGTTCGCCCCGGCGTCATCGCCGATTTCGGATACGACGGCGGGGTGGTGCGTTTCGAGGTGCTCGACGCTTCCAAAGTGGTGGACCGCACCCGCGAGATGCAATTTGCGCTCGCCGGAGAAGGCTGACCGCGCCATGAAAAGCAACCACGATCCGGAAATTGACGGCCTTTACATTCGATTCGTTGAGGGCAAACACGAGCGTCGCACGGTCCGGCTCAACGAGACGTGGCGCTCAACATCGGCGAAGGCGAGCAACTGGTGGGCATCGAGATACTGGACGCCGCGGGTGAACCATGAATGCAGCCATCCAGATGAATGATGTAGTCGCCCTGCTTGACGACGTGCCCGCCCGGCATTTTACCACCGGCCAGCCGCTGCTCCTGCGGCGCGGGCAAATCGGCACGGTGGTGATGACCTATGATGGAACGGCGTTTGAGGTGGAGTTCGCCGGCCGCGACGGGCGGGCGTATGCGTTACTATCCGTGCCCGCTGGAAAACTGATTGTGTTGCACGAATCGCCCGTCGTCGCCGCCGCCTGAGGGGGAAACCCGATTGGTGACCCTCGGGGAAATTATGAAGGATGAAGGATGAAGGATGAAGGGGCAGGGGAATGATAAATTATAAAGGTCTGCACCCGGCTGGTTTTGGGGTCGCGACAAAGTATGCGCCTTTTGCGCCTTTTTGCGGCTAATGTTCTGCCCGGCGGTTTTGGGATTGAGGGAAAGCGGGGAAATTATGAAGGATGAAGGATGAATTATAAAGTTCTGCCCGCCCCCTGTTTTGAACTCCAGGGAAAGCCGATGTTTCTGACCCCATTTTTCTGACAGGATTCTGCCCGGCGGTTCTGTGGGGAAGGCAAAGCAGGGGAAAGCAATTGTGAATTGTGAATTTTGAATTGATTGTGCCCTCCGGTTTGGGAATCACGGCAAAGCCGTTTCATCCTTCATCCTTCATCCTTCATCCTTCATCCTTCATCCTTCATCCTTCATCCTTCATCCTTCCGCCCCCCCCCCCGGTTGGAGATTTGGATAAGATGCTAAGGTGATGTAAGAGGGTCGGGTATGCGGCAATTTCACGCATTTTGCGTGAGAATGGCGAGAAAAATGGGGTCGGGCGCGAAAAGGGCGCAGTGGAAATTCCGGCGGAGGGGGGTATTTGCCTTGCGGGCCGCAGGCCACCGGTGGCATGTCTTTAGCTTGATTAAAATATATCTTTATCAAAACATTTGACCGCCGGGGCGATTTACGGTAATCAGCACGGACTTTTTCATGTTGTGTTGAGACGGGGAGCGTGGCATTTGTAAAAAGCCGGAGGCGGCAGGAACAGGATCCATGTTAAATACGAAATCATTTTTGGCGATTGACTTCGGAGCGGGCAGCCTGAAGCTGGCCGAGTTTGAACAAAACGAGGCCGGAGGATTGCGGTTGAAGCAGTACGGCATCAAGCCGCTGGGCCTGGAAGGCTCGCAGGAGGCCGGCCGGGAGGCGGCCATGCTCAAGGCCTTGCAGGAGTTGCTGGGGGAGAAGAACTTCAGCTCGCGCCAGAGCAATGTTTGCGCGCCCGGCTTTCATGTTTTTTCCAAATTCGTCAAGCTGCCGCCGGTGGACACGTCGAAGGTGACGCAGATCATCCGCTACGAGGCGCAGCAAAATGTGCCCTTTCCGCTGGACGAGGTGGTGTGGGATTATCAAATTCTGGGCACGTCCGCCAACAACGAGCTGGAGGTGTTGCTGGTGGCGGTGAAATCGGAAATCATCGAGGGGCTGTTCCGGGTGGGGGAGGCGGCGGGATTGCGGCTGAAACTGGTGGATGTGTCGTCGGCGGCGCTGTGCAATGCGTTTCGCTACAATTACGGGGAGGTGGAAGGGTGCAGCATGTTGCTGGACATCGGGGCCAAGACGAGCAATCTGCTGTTTTTTGAGAAGGGGAAGGTGTATGCGCGGAGCATCACCATCGGGGCCAATTCCATCACGCAGGATTTCGGGCATGAGGCCAAGATGCGGTTCCCGGAGGCGGAAGCGACGAAGATAGAGAAGGGGTCGGTGAGCCTGGGCGGGGCGTATGAGGAGCCGGAGGACCCGCAGGCGGCGGCGATTGCGAAGATCGCGCGGCAGGTGATGACGCGGCTGCATATACAAGTCAACCAGA
Organism: Verrucomicrobiota bacterium; assembly: GCA_049513975.1. GTDB lineage: Bacteria > Verrucomicrobiota > Verrucomicrobiia > Limisphaerales > Palsa-1400 > JBEKOF01. The sequence continues at coordinate 23,261 of JBEKVM010000009.1, forward strand.
CGATCCAGTTTTACCGGGGCCAGCAGGGAGGCTCGGCGCCGGAGCGGCTGTATCTTTCGGGAGGGGCTTCGATCATGCCTTACACGGCGCAGTTTTTTGCGGAGAAGCTGAACCTGCCGGTGGATTATTTTAATCCGTTTCGGAACATCGAAATCGGGCCGGCGCTGGATTTGGAGGAATTGAGCAAATACGCGCATTCGTTTGGGGAGGTGGTGGGGTTGGGCTTGAGGGATCTGGCGCATTGCCCGGTGGAGCTGAATTTGATGCCGAAAAGCTCGATCAAGCGGCAGGAGTTTGCGCAGAAAAAGCCGTATCTGATTGCGGCGATTTTCAGCATGGCGCTGGCGGTGTTCCTGCTGGATCAGGCGGAGGCGAAGATCTACGGGATCCGGCAGGGGAAACTGGCCGATTTGAAGACGCAGTTGGGGGAATTGACCAAGAAGTCGCAGGATTTGAAAAAGGCCATGGGCGAGCGCGACGCGGCGCTGGAGGAGGCCAAAGGGATGACGGCGCTTTCCGAGAACCATTTTTATTGGATGAGATTGCTGGGGGAACTGCGCGCCATCCTGCTGAAGGTGGAAGCCGGTTCGCAAGCCGCGCTCAAAGCCAAGAGCGGCCAGGACATTGACGCCGGAGTGTGGGTGGAGGTGTTTGACCCGGAATTGCCCTTTAACAGCCCGTATGGCGGGGGAACGGGCGGCGGGGGAGAGGCGCTGATTGTGCGGAGAGCTGATCCGCGGGAGCGGCAGCGTCGCGGGGGTACATCGCCCAACGCGCCACTGGGGCCGGGGGGGAGAACGCCGTCGCGCCCGACCGGGCCGGCCAACACTTCGCCGGACACCGTCAGCCGCATAAATCTGACTTTGCGGCTGGTGAACCGCAGGCCCATCATGGTGTCGGCCAACGAGGATCTGGCGTTCGCCGTGCAGGCGGGCCTGAACGCGTCGTCCTACTTCACCAACGCCACGCTGGGGGACCTGGGCATCGAGGCGGACCAGGCGGACACCAACACGTTCACCTTTACAATCAACGTCGGGCTCAAGCATCCGTTCAAGCTCTAAGTATGGCCTGGCTCAAACGAAATCTGTTCTTTGTGCTTGGCATGGCGGCGGGCATGATTTTGACGGGGTATTGCGCCTATGTGTTTTTTTTCGTGGATTTGAGCAAGAATGTGGATTTGGACAAGGATTACGCGGACAATGCCAGCCAGTATGATGCGTTGCGGACCAACACGCGGGTGCCTTACCCGTCGGAGGAGAACATCCAGCATGCGCGGGAAGACCAGACGCAGGTCAAGGCGGTGGTGGATGAGCTGCACAAAACGTTCGTCCCCTTCCCCGCACCGCCGCCGTTGGATGCGAAGGGATTCTCCGAATATCTGGAGAACACGATCTTTGATTTGAGAACCAAGGCGACGAACGCGGAGGTGGGAGTGCCCGACGATTTTGCCTATGGCTTCACCGATCTGCGGGGCAAACTTAATCCTCCCCTGGAAAACATCCCGTTGTGGATGCAGCAATTGGCGGAAATCAAGACTCTGTGCGACATTCTCTATCACGCCAAAATCAATTCCCTGATCAGTTTGCGGCGCGTGCCCGTGTCCACCTCCAATGATAGCATCGTGACGGTGAACGATTTGCTGTCCGCCCGGATTGCGCCCACGCCCTTTGGCACGGCCACTCCCTACAAAATGGAGTTCAAGTGTTTCAGCCGGGAGCTGGCCGCCGTCCTGGTCGGCCTGGCCCGGTCGAGCAATTTTATCAGTGTCAAGAATATCGTGGTCAAGCCGGCGGGTCCAAGAACGATAGATCAGCCCGGGTCGGTGGCGGCGGTGCTGGCCGGGGACCAGCCGGTGCCGCCGGGCGACGCACCCGTGCGGAGGCCGCGCGAAACCCCCGCCCAATACGAGGCGGAAATGAGACAATATAATATGAAGGCCATGAACTATCAGAGAGCCATGGAAGCGTGGGCGGCCAAGGTGGCGTCGGGCCGGGCGGGGTTGGGCCTGCCGGTGACGGTGGAGCGGGAGCAGTTGCTTTACATAACGCTTTCGGTGGAGGTGGTTAAATTCAAGTGATGCAATTTTTAAGGAGACATTTCGAGAAGATCATATTGAGCGCCGTTTTGGCGGGGCTTGGGGCGGCGGCGTTTTGGCTGTTCGAGGCGGTGACGGAGGCCAAACGCCAGCCGGGCAGCCCGATGGGGAGCGCTCCGCATGCCAAGCCGTGGGCGCCGGTGGATTTGGCGCCGTTGCGCGGCGCGCTCCAGGGCCTGACGGAGGCGCCCGCGTTGAGCCTGAGCGACGACCATAATCTGTTTAATTCGGTGACCTGGAAAATGAGGCGTGACGGCTGGCTGTTCAAACAGACCAAGGAAGGCCCCAACGCCCTGACGGTGACGGACATCCGGCCGCTGTATTATACCATCCGGCTGGACAAAGTGGCGGGGGAGAGCTTTTTTCTGATCGCCAAACATGCGTTTGGGCCGGAGAAGAAATGGGTTGCCACGATCAACGACAAGGGGACGAAAACGGCGCCATTACCATGCCTTATTGTTGGCACCAATGATGCTCTGGAAAACCCGGCCAAGCTCCAAGTGCTGATACCCGAAACCAAGGAAACCAATGTGATCACGGCCAAGGATCCGTACAAGCGAGTGGAAGGATATGAAGTGGATCTGAAATACAACGCGTCGGACACCAACAACGTGTTCCTGAAGAAGCATGTGGACGACACGCTGCCGCTTTCGGGGGATACGTATAAAATCATTGCCATTACCAAAAATGCCGTTAGAGTGCAGAACGTCGGCACGTCCAAAATGGACGAAAGAGAATGGAACGGCGGGCAGTAGCCCTGAGAGATAATCCCAAAGAGACAACACACCATGAGACCAGCAGCCCAAATCACCATCAGCCTCCTTTTCTTTCTGGCCTTCTCCGCGCGGGCCCAGACCAACGCTCCAGACGCCATTCAACTGGCGCAGGAGGAAGCGGTGCGCCGCCAGGCGGCCACCGTGGACATGGAAGCCTCGCTGCGGGCGGCCGCCGCGGCGCGGAAACGCAACGAGATTGCCAGCGCCGCCAAGCTTTTCCAGGATGCCGTGACCAACTTTGATTTCGTGGAGGTGGACAATGCCAAAGTGGACGCGGAGAAGAAGGAGGCCCTGGCCGGCCTGGATGAGGCGCGGGAAATCCTGGCCCGGCAATACCTGAAGATGGGGGAGACGGCCGCGGCCAGCGATCAGGTCAACGCCGTCTTGAGGTATGATCCGAACAACGAAAAGCTCCGCCTCCTCAAGCAGGAAATTGACTTGACTGCGGCCGGGCAGTTGGGCCGCATTCCCAGCCCGGACGTGCTCAGGATGGCGGGCGAGATAGACCGGACCAACAAGCATGTGGCCACGCTGGTCCAGAATGGCCGGCTGCTTTACGAGATGGGCCGGCTGGACGAGGCGGAGAAAGTGCTGTTGCAGGCTCTGGCCATTGATCCGGCCAACGCGGCGGCGCCCTACTATTTGGATTTGCTCAAGGAGGCGCGTTACGTCAATGACGCGCGCAACCGGGAGCGGGACACCAAAAGTGAACTGGAACTGGTGGAGCGGACCTGGCTGCTTTCGACCAAAGCGGAGAGCCTGCCGCACCCTGGGAACGCTTACGCGACCAACCGCGAGATTTTCACCAGTCCGGGCCGCCAGGTCATCATGCGCAAATTGCAGCAGATCAAACTGCCCGACTTGCCGGACAGTTTGGAACAAGGACTGCCGTTGACGGAGGTGATGCGGGAATTGAAGAGGCGTTCCATCTCCAACGACCTGGAGAACGTCGGCATCAATTTCATGTTCAAGCCGCGCCCCAGCGGCAGTTCGGCGGCGGGAGCGCTGCCGGTGGATCTGACCGCGCCGCCGGCGGCGCTGGCCGATCCGTCCGCCATCAATATCAAGATCAATCCGCCGCTCAACAACGTGACCTTGTTGGAGGCGTTGGATGCGATTTGTCAAGTGGCTGACAATCCCACGGGCCTGAGCTATTCGGTGGAGGATTACGCGGTGTGGTTCTTTGTGAAGCCTCCCGAAAACGCTTCGCTGGAAACCCGGTTGTTCCATGTGGACCCCAATACGTTTATCCAGGGATTGAACGGGGTGAGTTTGGCAAGTATTTCCGGGCAGGCCAACACCACGGGCGGCGGCGGCGGGGGCGGTGGCTTTGGGGGGGGCGGCGGTGGCTTTGGGGGGAGCGGCGGTGGCTTTGGCGGCGGCGGGACTGGCGGCGGCGGATTTGGTGGCGGTGGGCTTGGAGGGGGAGGCGGGATTGGCGGGGCGGGCGGGATAGGAGGGGGAGCGGGCGGGATTGGCGGCGGGATTGGCGGGGGCGGAGCGCAGGGGTCGGTCAGTTATCCGCAAGTCATTCCCTTCGCGCTGCCTTATATCACGCGAACCAACTACACCTTTGAAGATAACTTTCTGGTCACCCGCTATTTTGCCAGCATGGGTATTAATTTGACGAATAATGGCAACTTCGCCTTCTTCAATGCGCGGACGGGCGATATCCTGGTGCGGGCGACGACGCAGGATTTGGACACGGTGGAACGGGTCATCCAACTGCTCAACAAGGTCCCGCCGCAAGTGCAGATTGACACCAAGTTTGCGTCGGTGGAACAAATTGACACCAAGGGGCTGGGGTTTCAGTGGGATCTGGGGAACTTTACGATGAACAACGGCGCCGTCGGGGCCCAGGCGGGCACGGCGCCTTCTTACCAGGCGCCGCCCTCAACGGCCAATCCATCGGGCATCTTTCCGGGGGCGGGACCCAACGGCTCCAATCCCGGCGTGATCGCGCCGGCGGCGTCGGACGGGAGTCTGACCGGCGTTGCCTTGCGCAACTCGTCTCCTTACGCTCCGTCCAGCGCCCCGTCGCTCCCCACCCTGGCCACCGTCACCGGCATCTTGACAGACCCGCAGTTTCGCATGGCGATACAGGCGATTGAACAACGGGCCGGCTCGGATATTCTCTCCGCGCCGCGAGTGACGACGGAGAGCGGGCGTCAGGCGCACGTGCAGGTGAGTGACATTATATCCATCGTCAGCAGTGTCACCCTGGGATCCACGTCCGCGGGCGGGGTGGGTGGAACCACGGCGGCCGGCGGGATTACGTCCAGTTCCGCAGTGGCCGCCTCCTCCAGCTACAGCACCATCCCGTTCACCCAAGGTCCGGCCCTGGACATTTTACCCAGCATTTCGGCGGACGGCTATTCCATTCAAATGGTTCTGATCCCCACCTTGACGGAGTTTGTGGGCTACGACAGTCCGCAACAGTTTATTCCGCAGTCGCAATCGGTGGCCGGTTCCTCCATCGGGGTGCCGATCACCGCGGTGCTGCCGCTGCCCCGTTACCGCGTGCGCCAGATCGTCACCGCCGTCAATGTCTGGGACGGCCAGACCGTCATGTTGGGCGGGTTGATCTCGGAAACCATCGCCAAGGTCAAAGACAAGGTTCCGGTGCTGGGGGATTTGCCGCTGCTGGGCCGTTTGTTCCAGAGCCAGTACAACTACAGCGACAAGGAGAATCTGATGGTGTTCGTCACGGCGACGATTATTGATCCGGCGGGCAACCGCATCCATCGGGATGAGGAGATGCCGTTCGCCAAGACTTCCATCCCGCCCCAGCCGACGGCGCCCAAAGCGCCCTGACCCGCGGTGGTGCGCGGTCCCTTCACATGCAAACCAGCCTGACATGCTCAAACCCGGGATCGGCGCGCAACGCCGGCCCTGCCATGCCGGAGCGGCCGGCGGGCGGCGCCTTGTTGATCGTGGACGGCCACTGTTATGCCTATCGGGCGTTTTTTGGGATAGCGACGCTGACCTCGCCGTCGGGACGGCCGACCAACGCGATTTACGGGTTCATCCGCATGCTGGGGAAGATGCGAGCCAGCGTGCAGCCGACGCACACGGTGGTGGTGTGGGACGGGGGATTGGCGGCGGAACGGATGAAGCTGCTGCCGGAATACAAGGCGCAGCGGCCGGAGATGCCGGCGGGACTGGCGCCGCAACTGGATGGCATGGTCGAGTATCTGCGAGCGGCGGGGGTCCGTTCCTTGAGGAAGGATGGATGCGAGGCGGACGATTGTATTGCGGCGTTGACGGCGCAGGCGGCGGCGGCGGGCCTGCCGGTGGTCATCGCCAGTTCGGACAAGGATTTTATGCAGTTGGTCTCGGACGGGGTCAAACTGCTCGTGCCGCAGGACAAAACGGAGACCCTGTGGGATGCGGGGCAGGTCCGGCAGAAGACGGGAGTCGGGCCGGGACAAATCGTGGACTGGCTAAGTCTGGTGGGGGACGCCTCGGACAACATCCCGGGGGTGGCGGGGATTGGCGCAAAGATTGCTGCGGATTTGTTGGGACAATTTGGAACGATTGATGTAATGTATGCGCGTCTGCCAGAAGTCAGGTCCGAGCGGGTGCGGGCCCGACTGCAGGCGCGAGAGGAGACGGTTCGACGCAACCAACAACTTATCAGGCTCAACGACACTATGCGGTGTGATTTGCATTTGGAGGATTTGGCGGCGCAGGAGAGCGATGGGGAGGAACTGCGGCGGCTTTACTCCGGCTGGGGCTTCAAAAACCTGCTCCAGGCGCTGGAGGAAAGCAACCGGCCCAAAACGGAAGACCTTTTTCATGAACACGCTCCTGTCAGTTGATGAGGCCCTCGCCGGCCAATGTGGAGGGCCGCCCCGGCCCGGTCCTCTCCTGCAAGGAGGAGAGGGGCCGGCCGTTTTTCCAGGAACCGATGTGCCAGTTTCACGCTCTATATACTGGAGAGGCAACCGTTTCGTAGGATTTTGTCCCGCGCACGGGAGCGTGGAAGCGGCGAAGTTTGCATGGACAAATTCATTAAATTTTGCTAACATTTAATTATCTTATGAGCATTCTTTACCGATGCCGAGGAGTGTATTTGACCGTCCTTTTTCTCGCCGGGGCGACGGCGGGCCGGAGCCAGGGGGTCACCAATCTCGGCGGCGAGTTTAGCCTCATCGGGTCGCGTCCGAACGACCAGGTTCTGCCAAGCATTGCGCTGACGAGGACGGGCGGGGTGGTGGCGTTTTACAATCAGGGGCAGGGGATTTACGCCGCGGTTTTGGGAGACGACTATGCGGCCCGCTCCATCAGCAGCGTCAACAAGACCGCCACGGGAGATCAGGTGCGGCCCGCGGTCAAGGAACTGCGCAATGGCATCACCATTTTCGTCTGGCAAAGCAAAGTGCTGGGGAGCGCGGACATCTTCGCGCGCCTGGCCAAGGGAACCAATTTTTTCACGCCGGAGATCCGCGTCAACAACTGGCTTAAAGATCAGCAGGTGGAACCGGCGGTGACGGCGCTGCCGGACGGCGGCGCCATGATAACCTGGGCCAGTTACGGGCAGGACGGCAGCGGGTGGGGAGTGTATGCGCGCAAAATAACGGCGGCGGGCGTGCTGGCGGGCGCGCAGGAGTTTCTGGTCAATCAATATACCATCGGCAACCAGCGCAAGCCGGCCGTTTGCACCCTGGCCGGCGGCAATGTGGTTTTCGCCTGGGTGTCCGACCAGGAACGATCGGCCTGGAGCGCGGACATCTATGGGCGGGTCTTTACCCCCGCCGGGGTTCCGGTGACGAGCGAATTCCTGATCAATTCAACCACCAATAAATGCGCGGCGCCGGCGCTGACGGCATTGAACAACGGAGGCTTCACCGCGGCGTGGAGCCAGAAGGACGCCATCCCGACCAACAGTTGGGATGTGTGGGGACGGGCCTTTAACGCGCACGGCGCGCCGACGGTGCCGGCGTTTAGAATCAACACTTATCTTTTCGGGGACCAGTACAATCCGCGGCTGGCCAGCGCCCCCAATGGGGTTCTGGCGGTCTGGACCAGCCTGGGGGAGGACGGGGATCGGGAAGGGGTTTTTGGCCGGTTCCTCTTAGGCGGGGACAAGGTGTCCGGGGATGAATTTCAAGTCAATACCACCTGGGTCAGCCAGCAACTGGAGCCGGATGTGGCCTGGAACGGGGAGGATCGTTTTCTGGTGGTGTGGACCAGTTTTGTGGGGGCGTCGGGCTTTGATTTGTTTGGGCAGATGTATGTTTTGACCCAACCATAACCCGGGAGGAGTCGAACTTTTAATCTATTGCGTCTATGTTGCGACATTTAAAAATCTTGTCCGGCGTGTTGTTGGTGGCGGCCGCGGTTGAGCAGGCCGGGGCCTTCACCATCTGGGGGCCTTTGGAAACATTTCAAACGGCCGCGCTTTGTTATGGGACGCGGTATTGGTACTCGCCGGGGTTTGTTCTGGGGGCGCAACCGACGGTTCCGGGCGGGGTGTCTTACATAGAACAGGGCGGACCGAAAAACTTTGGGGAAGGCTCGCGGCTGAACGTCCCCACCATCACCTACGCCTACGATTACAACTTTCTCAAATACTTCGGGGTGGACGGGGTGAAGGCGGTGGACGCGGCTTTTGCCATCCTGAACAGATTGCCGGCGGTCTCCAAGGCGAGCGCCGACCTGACGGAGTTTATCCAGCAGGGCAATCAACAGGTCAATTACACGGCGCGCGCCCTGGAGATGCTGGACCTGAAATCCACGGTGCTGCAGCTCATGATGGAGCACATGGGACTGCTCGGCGAAACCCATGTGTTTGATATCATGCTGCAAACCGGGCCGGCTTGCGGCTCTTACGAGTACCAGGTGGCGGTGCGCAACTACGACCCGATCACCTGGAATCCGAGCACCTATGTCAACGGCACGCTGTATGATTTCTATATTCTGGATGGCTGCGCCTCCGGGGCGGCCTTTGCGGACGCGATGGAAGAAGCCTATCAGGGCGATCCGTCGGGGCTGTCGCTGGGAACCTCGGCGGTGGCGACGGCGGAGGCGTTGCAAATCGGAGGATATTATCTGGGCATCACGCGGGATGATTTCGGGGGATTGCGTTACCTGTATAACCAGAACAATTTCAATAATGAAACCATGCCGTCGAACAGTTGGGTGTCAACTAATGGTCTCGGCGGGACTTGGTCCCCCGTCGAGGCGACCAACACGCTGGTGACAGGCTGGTCCGGCACGGTGGGCGGGGTGGAAAAGTTCACCTTTGTCAAGGTGGCCTACGATTCGTATGTGGGCAACACCTTCCCTACCAATGTGGTATCCTACACCCTGCCGATCCTGACCAATTTCCAACGGCAGAAACTTCAGGTGTGGCGGACGAACAACGCGCCGGATATTGTATTTACCGCGGCGAACCTGCTGGGCACTCCGGGGGGAGGGGAGGACCAGCCTTTGACGCGCAGCAACACGTTTCTGGCGGCGCCGGTGGCGCCGGTCAACGCGGCCTCGACGGTTTCGGAGGTGATTATGCCGGGGATGGTGGTCACGTTGAACAACGTGGGACCCATCTATGTGGCGGTAAACCAGAATTTTTTGCAGGGAAGCTCGGTGTTCTTGTTTCCGTTTTTTCAGTTTGGCTCGTTTGACGGCTCGACCAACGCGCCGATTGCATTTCCGACCGGAACCAGCGTGGCGGAGTTGATAAGCCTGGAGTTAAACCCGCCGCCATCGCTGCTGCAGTCGCCCTGGAATTCAGTTGTCTCGACCAATACGGTGGCCGGCGGGGGCACCGGCGGCGGGGCGGCGGGCGGCGGGGGCGGCACCACCACCGGTGGGGGGGCCGCCGCCGCGGCGACCAGGGCGCGCGCCGCCGGAAGCAATGACCCATAAGCTTGATTGCACAGCTATGAAACGATTTAACTTATCCCTGGTGTTGATTCTGTGTCTGGGCAGGTGGGCGGCGGCCCAGCCCAGCCCGGTTTGGTTGAACGTCGGCACATTGACAACGCGGACCAACATTGATGCCAAGGTGTTTATCAACCGCGGGCTGATCTTTTACGATTTGATTAACTCGGAGCTTTATGAGGGCTTGTTTCCATACGATACTCCCGCCGCGATAGACGGGGTGCTTTTTCAAACGCGGGACACCTTGTATTGGACCAACGCCGGCACGATGGTGGCCCAGCCGGGGTTCATCTTCAACACGGTCACGGCCACGAGCATCCACCCCGCCGCCGCCTTCAACAACAGCGGCACCATTCTCAGCCTGGACGGTCCGGTGGCCTTGCTTTATACGCTGGGATTGAACCTTCCGTTCCCGCAGCCTTGGGCGGGGCCGGGCACCAACACCCCCACGCCGTCGGAAATCATGGTTTCGGCGACGAACATCACGGTCAGCGGCACGATGCTGACGGGGGACCTGGGTCTGCTGCAGCTCAACGGCTGGAACATCAATTTGAAGAACGGGACTTTGGGGGCGGGAAGCATATCGGAACTGGACACCAATGCGACGGTGAACCAGGGTTTTCCGCAGTTGGCGGCGGTGGATGCCTTGACGGTCTTTGCGCCTCCTGGGGATGTGTATGACATCTACTGGAGCATCACCAACAACGCCACCAACGTGGATGACGTTGTGGCCATGTACGAAAGCATTGACCCGGTGTACTATAACCCGCCGACACTTTTGGTGGACTTCCCGTACTATATAGGCACGCGGAATGGAGAGATGGACGGTTTTACGGCGAGCCAATACCTGCTCCCGGCGGCCGATTTCTTTCCCATCAGCGAGTTGCTGGCGGGGCCTGGGGTGATACCGACGGTGACCTCGCCTCCGGTCGCGCCGAAATTTGTGCCCTATGTCTATGCCTACGCCACCCTCAACGCCAATCCGCTGATCACCAACTATATCTTCAACATCGCGCTGGTGAACACCGCTTTTTTGGATCCTGACATAACCAATCAGGTGGAATTTGCCTTATGGGGAATCGGCACGGGGGGCGGGGCTGCCATGGAGGGCATGTTCAAGTTTAGCGCGCCGGTGATGGATATAATCACCGGGCAGATGGAGACCAATTCCATTTACTTCATGGATGCCGGGCAGCTGGTTGCGAGCCTGGCCCTGGCCACCAATGCCAGCTATATTTCGGATTCCAGACCGTCCACTTTTGCCATCACCCGGACCTTGCCCGAGGATTGGGCGCTGCTGGGAGGAGTGCCCGGCAATGCCACGCTGGACGAGGTGCTGCCTTATCTCTACAACCCCGGCTCCATCGAAAGCAACACCGCGCCGATGAGAAGCGCGTTTTATTGCGCGCAGGTGGGCCGGGATCCGGAGGTGGCGAACGGCTTGTTCGATTACACGGCCACGGTGCTGGGAACGGTGCATTCGGGCATGCCGGACCCGACCAATGAGGCGGGGCGGATTGAAATCAACGCTGTCAAGACCAACGACGTGAGCAATCTGAGGTTGCTGGCCAACGGGGTGGTGAGGATGACCTCGCCCAACCTGGTGGGGTCGCCGCAAGGGTCGGACTTTGGCAACATGAATGTGGATTTGGGCAATGTGAAAGGCCCGCTGCTCATCACCAACCTTTTCCCGACCAATTTCCACCGGCTGCGCGGGGACATTGCGGCTTATTCGGTGGATTGGTTGAACCGGCAAACCAACAATGGCCTGGGCAGCACCAACCGCATCACCAACTTTATTTACACCCATGTGCTGATATTGGACCAGGACTTGCGGGACAACTTCAAGACGACGGGTTTGAACGTGGCGTTGCGCGGGAGCAATGTGGTGGTGGACGACCCGTTGACGGTGATTACGAGCGCGCTGTTTCAGGCGAGCAACCTCACTTTCAATTCCAGCGTTCATCTCAAGGACGCCGCCGGCGCGCTGCAGACGGCCACGGTGCCGGGCCTGAAGAATTGGCTGATCGGGAACGGCGGCTCGGTCGCGGCGGACAATTACATTAACGTCGGGGTGGCGGCCAGTGCCAGCCCGGTCAACCCCACCAAGCAGAACACGCCCATTCTGACCATGACCAACCTGGGCCGGATCACGTCGCAACAGATTGAGTTGCAATCGCAGATTTTTGCCAATGGCGGCAACATTGTCAGCACCAACAACGGTTCGATTGCGCTCAACGCCATCACCAATTACCTGGGGGCGGGAGTGCTGGGCCTGACCAACACGATGCAGGCCGAGGGGGACGTCAACCTGACTTCCACCTCGATCCAGGCGACCAATTCCATCATTCTGGCCGGGCAGGCGGGCAACGGGCGGTTGTATCTTTATGCCAGCAGCGAATTGACGGACCATCTGCCCAACACGGCTTCGACCAACGCCTACGCCACCAATCTCTGGCAGGTCACGGGCGGATTCTCCCTGCCGGTCAAGCCGGCGAGCGGGGACCTTTATGGGACGCAGATCAAGACGATCGCGGCGGTGGCCAGCGGGAGGGTGGTGCATGTCTGGGCGGGACAGGATCTGGGGGCGACGGTGGCCGGTTTTTACAACAACGAGGTGATCGGCCATTTGATTCTGGATCGGACGACCAACGCCACCCTGCAGTTCAGCGCGGCGGGGAAGAAGAACGCGATGTATGTGGATTATCTGGAATTGCAGGACCTGGCCTATAGCGAATACCACAAGGGGCTGGTGGTGGATCCGAATTTCACGATTTATTTTGCCAACGCCAACGTGGAGCCGGGGAAGTTACATCAGGTTTATTCCAATATTGTGTGGGTGCCGCAGTTTGCCGGGCCCAACAGCACCACCAATGTCGCCTATCTGGGCGGAAGCAACTGCCTGATGAATGCGGCGCTGCGCGCCAGCTCGGACATATCCACCGCCGGCGATGGCATCGTCAATCTGAACAACCCGTATCCCTTGAACAACCCGAGCGTGGGGGCGATACCGTGTCCCACGCTGGTGACCGCGACGGAGACCTTGCCGGTGGCCAATGGGCTGGGCGGCCAAACGCTGGTGCTTTGGACGACGGGGCAGGGGATCATCACGCCGAATTTGACGCAGAAAGGGGTGACGGCCGGGCAAAGCAACACCCTGACGGCGGTGCCCGCGTCGGGCTGGCTGTTTCTGGGTTGGAGCGGCGCGGTGGTTTCCACCCATCCGACCATCACGTTTGAGACGCCGACGAATGTTTTTTCATTTTTGACGGCCAATTTCATCACCAACCCGTTCATCGGGCTGGCGGGAGTGTATAACGGGCTGTTCCTTCCGAGCAACGCGGTGGTGGCGGGCAACAACTCCGGGGCGGTGACCTTCACGTTGAACCGCCAGGGTGTTTTCTCCGGCAAATTGCGCCTGGGGACCACCAATTATCCCTTCAGTTCCCAGTTTAACATCGCCAATACCGCCACCCTGTCGGCCACCAATGGGACCAACGTCCTGGCCGTGGCCTTGGCGGTGGGCAATCCGCCGCAGTCCGACCAGGCCACGGGGAGCGTGACCAATGCGAAGTTTGACGCCAGCCTGGTGGCGTATCATGCGCCGGTCTGGACGGCGGCCAATCCCGCTCCGCAAGCGGGGAGTTACACGCTGGCCTTGCCCGGCAATGGGGACGCCGCGGCCAGCCCCGGGGGCGACAGTTACGGCACCGTGACGGTGGACGCGCTGGGGAATCTGACGGCGGTCGGCACCCTGGCCGATAACGTGAGTTTCAGCCAGTCGGTGCCGGTGTCGAAAGGCGGGCAATGGGGGCTGTATTTCCTGCCGGCGGGAGTGCCGCAGGCGGTGCTGGGCTGGGTGAACTTTGACACGACGAACGGGACGTTCAGCGGGACGGTGACTTGGACGAAGGAGAGCGGGCCCGGAACATATTATACCAACGGTTTTACCAACAGTTCGGTTTTGCTGGGGAGCATTTATTCGGCGGCCTATCAAAGGACCAACGGGCTGGCGTTCAACAACCCGACCCTGGCGCTGAGCGGGGGGAATCTGCCGCTGGAGGTCATTGAGCCGGTGAAGTTGAGCGGGCTGGAGACCTATGTGTCGGCGGACAAGAGTTTGACGCTGACGATTAACCCGTCCACAGGAGGTTTTAGCGGGCAGTATGTCGCGCCGGGGACGAGCAAGAAAATACCGCTGGCGGGAGTGGTGTTGCAAATGCAGGACGTGGCGCGCGGGTTGTTCCTGGGGACCAACCAGAGCGGGGAAGTGTTGTTGCAGGGAAATTAAGCGGGTCTGCCGCCCAATAGCGACGGAAACCAGAATTAGATTTTATGCAAAATGAAACCAATTTGAGGCGGGCCGGGAGGAGCCTGGCGCCGAGGTGGTTGCTGGCGGTTTTTTTTGGCGTGCTGGTTGACGCGCACGCCCAGCTTCCGCCCGCCAACGACAATATGACCAACGCCCAGGTGCTTCTGGGGCTGTCGGGGACAGTGACCGGGAACAACGTGCTGGCGACGTTGGAGGTGGGGGAACCCGCGCCGGTGGCGGGGGTGGCCTCGGCCGCCAGCATCTGGTATCTGTGGACGGCGCCGAGCACCAACTGGATGGATTTTGACACGCACAACAGCACGGACACCAATTACAACACGCTGGACACGGTGATGGCGGTCTATAGCCTGAACGGCCCGTTGCGTTACGGCAGCCTGACCAAAGTGGCGAGCAACGACGACGATCCCAACGCCGCAGCCTGGCCCCTGGTCAGCCGCGTCAATTTCCTGGCCATCCCCGGCACGACCTACCTGATTCAGTTGGAGGGCAAGATCGTCAACGGCGTCACCAATGAAGGCAACATCGTGCTGGACTGGAGCCCGTCGGTTTTTGCCGGGATTTTCAGTTTCAGCACCAACGCTTTTGTGTTTGGCTCGGAGGACAACGCCTTGCTGTCGGCCAACAACACCATTACGCCGACCTTGATGAACACGGCGGGGGGCGTGACCAATATCGGCAGCACGGCCAACAGCGGCGAGTGCCGGGTAACGATCAAGCGCAGCGGCGGCTACAACGGGCGGGTGCAGGTGGATATGCTGGTGACGAATGACTATTACGAGAATCAATACAAGACGAACATGTGGGCCACGAATATTTACTTCGAGACGGTGGACCTGAACTACAACCTGCTGCTCTCGGCCGGGTGGACCAATTATTTTTTCACGAACATGGACCTGACGTATATCCTGCAATACGACACCAACGGAATCCTCAGCACGTATTACCTGACGAACTGGGTCACCATTATTGGGACGAACCTCTATAATCCAGCCACCATTCCGCCGCTGACGACCACCATAACCATATCGAATACATACAACTCGAATGTGCCGCCGGTGGATATAACGGGCTTCCTCACCAATATCACCGCGACCAATTTCGACGCAACGGGGACAAATCCCGTGTCGTACGTCCTGGCCGTGACCAATCTCACCTTCGCCAATCCTCCGACCGCCATCGTTTACGTCCCCTCGGCGAAAAACGGGGTGGATTACCGGGCGACCGACTACCAGACGGTGACGTTCGATGATTACCAGATGAGCAAGGATGTCTTCATAAACGTGCTCCCCACGTCCCCCAGCCCAACCGGGCCGGATTACCCGGACCCGTTCGGAAACCTGCTTGCGCCGGGAATCTCCCGGCGGGTAATACTGGTGCTGACGAATGCGCGGCTGGATCCGCTGGAAAGCCTGGATGTGGCCGCGCCCCTGGTCGCCCCCAACAATTTGCCATCGGTTGGCGTGGGACTCTACGCCAACACCGGCGTGGCGGTGGCGGGCATCGAGGATTTTTATGCCCCGCCGGTGTTAATGGGGCAACCGATCCCGGGCACCAACTACGAGCTGGTCAACTTTATCCGGCGGACATTCCGATGCAACAAACCGAAGTTGCTCTCCACCAACACCACGGTTTCGATTCCTGTTGAGCGCTACAATCTCGGTACAGACGTCGGGGCGTTGACGGTTGAGTACGTCATCAATGCTCATTACCCCTTGGGCGCGAGTGATACAAGTTGGACCCAGGCGGCCAGTTTGTCCGGTTTGGAGGCCGGGGCGGACAATGCCATCGGCCAGGTGAATGGCTTCACGTTTCCTTTGGGCAACTACGATTTTACGGTCCCTTACGCCGGCCATTTTGGCACCATAACGTGGGGTCCCGGTCAATCCGGCTTCCAAAACATCACCATCACGAACAACAATAACGGGGCGGTGGAGTTCGACATGGAGTACTCCATCAGCCTGTACATTCCACCCGATCCGTACGATTCCACCCCGGAGACAACGCCGGCGCAAATCGGCAATATCGGCACGGCGAATGTCATTATTCAATTCGATCAGAGGGACACTCAGCAGCAACCCGGCGGGGCGGCGGACCGGGATTGGAACCAGAATGGTTTGGCGAGTTCGTTCCCACCGTTCAACCCGCTGCCGGGTGCGGACAATGAGGTGCTGGGGATAGCGGTGCAGGCGGACGGCGGCGCGGTGATCGGGGGGCATTTTCAGGCTTATGATTCCACCAATTTCAATTATCTGGTGCGGGCGCTGCCCACCGGGCTGCCGGATTTCAGTTTTAATTCGGGGGTGGGCATCATCGGCCCCAATGATTTCGTAGCGGCCGTGGTGATTGATGCCAATGGGAAAATTCTGATTGCAGGCAACTTCACCTCCTTCAACGGGGTGACGGCCAACCGAGTGGCGCGGCTGAATAGTGACGGGTCGCTGGACACGAGCTTCAACACCGGCCGCGGGGCGGACGGGACGGTCTGGGCGCTGGCGCTGGACCCCAACGGCAATGTGGTGATCGGCGGCGACTTTCTGACGTTCAATTCCACCAACCGGGTCCATATTGCGCGGCTGCTGCCGACAGGTTCCCTGGATACGAGCTTTGATCCGGGATCAGGAACGGACCAAAACTTCGACGGGGTCGGGGTGCGGACGGTGGCGGCCGACTCGCTGGGCGACGTGGTGATAGGCGGGGCCTTCTCCTATGTCAACGGCACCAATTGGCCCGGGCTGGCCCGATTGCTGCCCAGCGGCGCGCTGGACACCAACTTCAATCCGGGCACGGACGTGCATGGGACGGTTTACGGCGTGGCGGTGCAGTCGCCGGGGAACCAGATCGTGATCGGGGGGAATTTCTCAGTGGTGGGCCTGACCAATGTGCCTTGCATTGCCCGGCTGAATTATAACGGGTCGGTGGACAATAGCTTCGCGCCCGGGGCCGGGGTCAACGGCCCGGTGTATTGCGTGGCGATTCAGCCGTCCGACCAGAAGATATTGATTGGAGGGCAGTTCACCAGTGTAGGGACGGTGCGGCGCGTCGGCTATGCGCGGTTGCTGCCCAACGGCTGGGTGGACACCAGTTTCATGGATACGTCTTACAATCAATTCGCCGGGCTGATCAACCATTATAACAACCCCTTTGCGGTCAACCCGAACGATCTGCCGATTCCGACGACTTACAACACGCCGAATTATGTCAAAGCCATGGCCGTGGAGCCCAGTGGCAACATCATGATCGGGGGCAGTTTTGCGCGATTGGGTGGCGGGGTTCGTCGGGACGATGTGAACCTGCGCTGGAACGTGGCCAGCATCATCGGTGCGCCCACCCTGGGGCCGCAAGGGACAGGCGGAGGGCTGGGCAATTACCCCGGGAACATGACGTTCACCCAGAGCACCTACACCGGCGAAAACCACATTCCCTCCGCCTCGGTGACGGTGGCGCGTGTCGACGGCAGCCTGGGAAGAATCAACATCATGCTGGCCAGCAACACCCTGCCGGCCGGGCCGGGCGCGGCCGGGGCCGCGGACTTTGGTTTGATCAACAATGGCTATATCCAATACCCCGCTTCGGGCCTCATCATCGTTTCGGAGAACGGGATGAACGGCTACGGATGGAGAGCGGGCGACGGCCTGTATGGCCCCAACAATCTGACCGAGTTGGGCGGCGGGTCGGTCCCCCTCCTGTTGAGCATCGCCACCTCCACGACCAAGCAGGGGCCAAACCTCACCTCCGGCCTGTCGCTGTCGGTCAACGACCTGGACACCTTTAATCTGGGGGGCATGACCATCCCGACCTATCCGGCGCCGGGCACGACGCTGGCCAGCCTGGAAATTATAAATGACAACTTCCCCGCCGGCACTTTTGGATTCAGCCAGACCAATTACAACGTGCTGGAAAGCGCGGGCAACGCCACCATCACGGTGCTGCGCACCAACGGCAGTTACGGGGGGATCAATCTGAGCTATCAAACCCGGAACGGGTACACGAATGATCCCGGCGTGCAGTCGGCCATCGGGGGCAGGGATTACGGCAGCATAACGAGCGGGACGCTGACGTTTTCGGACGAGCAAGTCAGCGCCAGTTTCCAGGTCCCGATCACCAATTTCTCGACGCTGCAGTCGAACAAGTTTTTCAACGTGGTCTTGACCAAAGTGTCCACGCCCGGGAATTTCGACACGAATAATCCGCCGCTGCTGGTGACCAACGCGGTGGTGACGATAGTGGACAATCATTTTCAGCCGGGGCACTTGAGCTTTAACAGCGCGGCCTACAGCGTGACCAAGGGGGGGACGGCGTCCATCGGCATCCAGCGCACGGGCGGGGCGCTGGGGATCGTGTCGGTGGCCTGCCTGACCAGCGACCTGACCGCCAGCAATGGAATCAACTACACGACGGTTTCCAATTATTTGACGTGGACCAACGGGGACGTGTCGGTGAAGACGGTGAGCATCCCCACCATAGAGGATCATGTGGTGGAAGGAACCAAGAGCTTCGCGGTGTATCTGACCAACGCGTATGTGCCGCCGGTGGGCAACGGGGGGCAGACCAACAACAGCCTGGTGCTGATCTACCCAAGCAGCGCGGTGGTGAACATTGCGGACGATGATTTTTACGGCCAGCTCAATTTGGCGCCGACCAACATCAACGTGTTGCAGAACGCCGGGCAGGTGTTGGTGACGGTGGCGCGGACCGGGGGCACGGTGGGAACCATCTCGGTCAATTATGCCACCGCCAACGGCAGCGGCTTGATCCCGCCGTTGCAGCCGGCGCAGGCGGGGACCAACTACGGGGCGACCAACGGCACGCTGATTTTTGGGGACGGGGTGACGAGCCAGACCTTTACGGTGCCCATATACTATACGCCGACGGAAAGCAACGCGGCCAACCGCGTGATCAGCCTGACGCTGTCGAACCCCAATCCGCCGGCCATCACCAACGGCAATCCCTTCCCCAAGACCGGGACGATTACGATACTGGACCCGCAATTGGTGACGGGTTCGCCCGGGTCGGTGGACACGACGCTGGGGACGGGGGTGGGATTCAACAACGTGGTGAACTCGTTGAGCCTGCAGCCGGACGGGAAGATATTGGCGGGGGGACTATTCACCTATGTCAATTACTTTCCTGTTAACCAGGTGGCGCGGCTGAATGCGGACGGATCGGTGGACGGCAGTTTTCTTTATCAGCAGGCGGGATCGGACGGCCAGGTGCAGGCGGTGCTGAGCCAAACGCCGGATGCGGGCCAGGTCAATGGCTCGATCATGGTGGCGGGCAGCTTTGCGCACTTTGACGAAATACCGTTCAACAACATTGCCCGGTTGAATCTGGATGGGTCGCTGGACACGACGTTTAACCCCGGGGCGGGGGCGGACAACACGGTCTATACGGTGGTGGAAACCTTTCTGGCGCCGGTGACGAACAACGGGACGCCGATGCGGGCGTATCTGATCGGCGGCAGTTTTGCCAATTTCAACGGGGTGCAACGGAGCGGAGTGGCGCGGCTGATCGGGGTGTTCCCCAACGCCGGGCAGGTGGATTTGAACTTTAACCCCGGCAACGGGGTGACGAGCACCAATGGGGCGGTGCATGCTTTGGCGGTGCAAGGGGACGGCAAAGTGTTAGTGGGCGGTGATTTCACCTCGTTTAACAACGTCTCTTATCACCACCTGGTGCGTTTGAAGCTGGATGGCTCGGTGGACCCGACGTTTAACGCGGACACCGGCAGCTCGGTGCTGGGTTCGGTCCATGCCATCGCCATCCAAACCGACGGGCAGATCGTCATCGGGGGAGTGTTCACCAACGTCAACGGGGTGAACTTGAATCATATCGCCCGCCTGAACCCGGACGGGAGTGTGGACGCGAGCTTCAACGTGGGGGTGGGGGCCAACAATACGGTGGAGGCGCTGGCCATAGATTCGCAAGGGAGGATTCTGGCGGGCGGGCAGTTTACCCGGGCCAGCGGGGTGACGCGCAATGCCATGACGCGGTTCAATCCGGACGGGACAGTGGATCCGACGATCAACTTTGGGGCGGGCGCCAACGGCTACGTTCATGCCATGGCCATCCAGGGCAATGACGAAATCAACGTGGGCGGTTCCTTTACGACATTTGGCGGGTATGCGCAGAATAATTTCACGCGGTTGTTTGGCGGCGCGATTTCCGGCCCGGGGACGCTGGCATTCACCGGACCGATCTTTGGGGCGGTGCAGAATCAAACCAACGCGGTGGTGACGGTGCAACGGACCGGCGGGACGGGCAACGCCACCTTCCCGGTGGTCAGCGCGGTGGTGACTACGGCGGACGGGACGGCGCTGAACGGGGTGGATTACACCGGGGTGACCAACACGGTGAGCTTCCCCATCGGGGAAACGTTCACCAACGTGCTGGTGCCGGTGATTAACAACGGGGTGGTGGGGAGCAACCGGTTTTTCACGGTTAATTTGTCCGACCCGGTGGCGGCGTCGCTGGGGTTCCAGTCCTCGGCCGAGGTGATCATCACCAACGCCAACTCGGCGGTTTCCTTCTCGTCGTCGAGTTACCGGCAGTCGGAAAACGCGCCCGGCGGGGCGGCGGTCATACCGGTGGTGCGCGTGGGCAATCCCATCAGCACCCTGACGGTGACGGCCTATACGGGGACCAACGGCACGGCGACGCCTGGAGTCAACTATATTCCCGTCACCAACGTGCTGGTCTTTGGTCCGGGTGTGAGCACCAACCTGTGGCTGGTGCCGCTTTTCAACAACACCAACATGTTGAGCGATCAAACGGTGGATCTGGAATTGAGCAATTCCATCGGCGGCTTCCTGACGACGCCGAGCGAGGCGACGCTGACCATAGCCACCGTCTATGCCGGGCCCGGGGTGGTTGCCTTCGACCAGCCCAGCTATACGGTGAGCGAAGGGGTGACCAACGAGGTCATCAACGTGATTCGGAGCAACGGTCTGACGGGTCCGATCTCGGTGGCGTTCGCCACCAGCAACGGCACGGCCACGGCGGGGATCAACTATCAGGCGGTCAGTACAGTCCTGAATTTTTCGGACGGTCAATCTTCCCAGAGCGTCACCATCCCGGTCTATCAGCTCGCCACTGCGTCTCCGGATACGACGGTTCTGCTGAACCTTTTCAACCCCACCAATACAACGATCAGCGGGTCGAGCGTGGAAACGCTGACGATTCAGAACGACATCCAGGACTTTTACATGGACAGTCCGGACTACTTCGTCAGCGAAGCTTCGGGAACGGTGACGGTGAGCATCCGGCGCAACGGACCGACCAACGGCACCATCTCGGTGGGATATACCACCGTGTCCCCGACCAATGCGGCCGGGACCAATGGCTATGCCATACCCGGGCTGAATTACGGACCGACCAACGGGGTCCTGACTTTTGGGCCGGGCCAGACCTTCGAGACGGTGCCAATAGCGATTTACCAGCAAAACACGGTGGACGCGCCGGAAACCTTCCAGGTGGTCCTGACCAACCAAATCGGGGGAACGAATGTAGAAACCCCGGGGACGCAAATAGGGATTCCGGGGGCGGCGGTGGTGACGATCATTGGGGATGTGACGGGATTTGAACTGGCGACCAATGCCTACATCACGGGGGAAAATGGCAGCAACGTGGTGGTGACGGTCAACCGGTTGAACGTCAATACAGGAGCGGTCTCGGTCAATTTTGCGACGGTCAACGGCACGGCGGTGGCGGGAGTGGATTATGTGGCGACCAACGGGGTGCTGCTGTTTGCGGACGGGATTGCGAGCAACAATGTGACGCTGACGATTCTGAATCCCGGGGTTTTGGAGAACACGAAGGCCTTCAATTTTGTCCTGTCCAACCCGGTTTCCACGATCTCCACCAATATTTACCTGCTGTCGCCCTCCAACGCGGTGATCACGATCACCAACACGATCACGGCGATCAGCTTTTCCAGCGCGGCTTATGCGGTGAACGAAAAAGGGGTGCAGGTGCAGATCAACGTGTTGGTCGGCGGCGTGACCAATACGAACACGAGCGTGCAGTTTGCCACTGCGGATGGAACGGGCAAGGCCGGGGTCAATTACTTTGCCACCAATGGCACGCTGAACTTTGCCCCCGGGGTGACTTCGCAGAGTTTTACGATAGATGTGATTGACGATCATATCATCACGGCGGACCACACGGTGGTATTGAGCCTGAGCAATCCGGAGGGGCAAGGGCCGATTGCGCCGATTCTCAGTCCGCCCAGCACCGCCATTCTCACCATTCAGGAGGGCGACGGGTCGTATGTGATTGCGGCGGGCACGGCGCTGGCGTATGAAAGCTTCCGGCCGACCAACGGGCTGATTGATCCGGGGGAAACGGTCACGGTGGACTTTGGCTTGCGGTGCATTTCCGGCGGGAACACCACCAACCTGGTGGCGACCCTGGAGGCCAACAGCGGGGTGACGCCGGTGGTGCCCAACGCGCAAACCTACGGGGCGCTGGCGCAAGGCGGCCATGCGGTTTCCCAGCCGTTCACCTTCACCGCCAATGGCACGAACAGCCAGGTGATCAGCGCGGTCTTCCAACTTCAGGACGGCCCGCGCAATCTGGCGACCGCGGTGTTTTCCTTCACCCTGGGCACGACCACGACCACCTTCTCCAATCCCGGCCTGATTTCCGTTCCCGCCACCAATTTCGTGCCCAATCCGGCGGAAGGCCCGTCCGGCCCGTATCCATCCTCCATCCCCGTGTCAGGGGTGGCAGGGAGCGTGGGCAAAGTGACGGTGACGGTGAGCAATCTGACGCACAGCCTGCCGAGCGACATTGAAATCGTGCTGGTTTCACCGGCGACCAATGCGTTGCTGATGAACGATGTGGGCGGGGCCTACGGGGTGGGGGTGACCAACTTCACCGTGACCTTTGACGATGCCGCCGCCACCTATCTGTCGAGCAACCAGCTTGTCAACAATATATCAGTGACGAACAAGCCGACCCCGTATATTAATGAGTATGTGAATGTCAACGGCAATTACTCCAACGTGACTTTGTTTGTGGGGAACAACTGGGGGATCCTGCCGGTCATGCCTTCCCCGGCGCCGGCCAATCCGTATCCAACCAACCTGGCGATCTTCTCCGGCACGGCCGCCAACGGCACCTGGTCGCTTTACGTGGCGGACACGCAGGCGGAGGATTACGGGGCGATCAGCAACGGCTGGAGCTTGAATTTGAGCACGGGCAACCCGGTGCCTTCCTACACGGATTTGGAATTGAGCGTGGTGCCGGCGCCGGCCACGGTCACGGTGGGCAACAATCTGATCTACACGGTGGGGCTGACCAATTACGGGCCGGCCGGGGCCACCGGGGTGTTCATCACCAATATCGTGCCGGCGGGCCTGACCTATCTCAGCAACAACTTCCCCGGCACGGTCGTCAACAACAACGGGATTTTGATTTTTGCCGTAAACGCCCTGGCGGTCGGCTCCGGCATCTCCTTCAACATCACCAACGTGCCCAATGCCGCGGAGATCGTGACGAACACCTTCATCGCCATCTCCGACCAGTTGGAACCGAGCACGAACAACGTCACCAACGTCGTGAGCGTGGTCAACCAGCCGAGCGCCGATCTGGGAGTGACTCTCAATGCCACCCCGAACCCGGTGACGGCGGGCGATTACGTCACCCTCACGCTGGTGGCCACCAACAACGGCCCTTCCATTGCGTTCGGGACGACGGTGACCAATTACCTGCCGGCCGGGCTGGTGGTGACGGGCAATTCCGCCTCGATGGGGACTGTAGCCAGCGCCGGGGGGACGAATATCTGGAGCGTGGGCGATTTGCCGGCGTACACGAATGCCACCCTGACCCTTTCCACCATGGCCACCAGCGCCGGCGGGGCCACCGTACTGGACGTCGTGGTGGTGGGCTCGTCTGTGTATGATCCATTCAAGTTAAACAACTTCGCCTCGTTCAAGATTGTCATCAATCCGGCGCCCACCCTTTCCATTGTTTTGGGGGGGCGGTCCAACACGTTCACCTGGTCCGCGGCGGCGACCAATTATATGCTGCAAGGGGCGACCAACCTCACGCCGCCGGTGGTGTGGGTGACGGTGACCAATCCGGCCACTGTCGTCAACGGGCAGTACTCCGTCACCGTGCCGACCAACAGCCTTCATTTCTTTAAGTTGACAACACCCTTTTAACCCGATCGCCCTGCGATCAATTTCCACCCATAATACCATGAAACGAGTGACTTTCCCGCCGGCAAGCGGCGGCCTGATTGGAACGGACGAGCGTTCCTGCGCGGTGGCGTCTTGCGCCGCCGGGGCGCCCGCGCCGTTTTTTCCGGGAAAAGGCTGTTTCCGGTCGTTG
The DNA here is from genome assembly GCA_049513975.1 of Verrucomicrobiota bacterium. Lineage (GTDB taxonomy): Bacteria > Verrucomicrobiota > Verrucomicrobiia > Limisphaerales > Palsa-1400 > JBEKOF01. The sequence goes on from JBEKVM010000009.1 coordinate 47,685, forward strand.
GCGGTTCTATTGGCTGTGATGGCGGGGTTCGGCTCCAGCCGGGTCCTGGCGGAGGACAGACAACAGCTCAAGGGCCATGTGCCGGCGGTGATTGGGCGGCTGAACCTGCCATCCCTGGGCGAGCTTCCCGCGAGCAACCGGGTGGATCTGGCCATTGGTCTTCCCTTGCGCGATGGGGCAGCCCTGGACACGCTGCTGCAGCAGATTTATGATCCAGGCAGCGCGAACTATCACAAATATCTGACCCCGGAGCAATTCACGCAGCGGTTTGGCCCCACGCAAAAGGATTACCAGGCTTTGATTGATTTCGCGCGGGCCGGCGGGCTGGAGGTCAAGGGCCAGCATTCCAGCCGCATGTTGCTGGATGTGGAGGGAGCGGCGGCGGACATTGAGAAAGCGTTCCAGGTGAAGCTGCGGGTTTATCAGCACCCGAGCGAGAAGCGGACTTTCTTCGCGCCGGATGTGGAACCCTCCGTGCCGGCGGGGCTGGCGGTTTTGGACATCAGCGGGCTGAACAATTATGGCCGGCCGCATCCCCATTTCGTGATCAAGCCGAAGAACCTGCTGCAAGCCGACGGGGTGAGGCCAAACCTGGGCTCCGGCCCGGGCGGCAACTACATAGGGTACGATTTCAGAGACGCCTATGCCCCCGGGGTCACGCTGACCGGCACCGGGCAGACGCTGGCGCTGGTGGAGTTTGACGGCTTTCTGGCCAGCGACATTGCGATCTACGATGCCCAGGCCAACCTGCCCAATGTCCCCTTGCAAACTGTGTTATTGGACGGATTCAACGGAGCCCCCACCGGGACGGGTGGGGAGGTGGAAGTGTCGTTGGACATCGAAATGGCCAACTCCATGGCGCCGGGATTGTCCCGCATCATCAGCTATGAAGGAAGCCCGTACAACTTTTTCCCCAACGATGTCCTGATCGCGATCGCGACGGACAACTCGGCCAGGCAAATCAGTTGTTCCTGGGGATGGACCGGCGGCCCGACGGCCACCACGGATAACATCTTCAAAAAAATGGATGCGCAAGGCCAGACGTTTTTCAATGCCTCCGGGGACTCGGATTCCCTGTCCACGGGGGAGGTGGATAATCCGGGATTGGACTGGGTGCCATCCGACAATCCTTATATCACCGAGGTGGGCGCGACGACGTTGTCAACGACCGGACCGTTGGGGAGTTTTGTGTCCGAGACGGTGTGGAATTGGGGGGGCGGGATTGGCAGCACCGGTGGCATAAGCAGCTATTACGCAATTCCAGTTTGGCAACAACCTGTCAGCATGGCCACCAATGGGGGTTCCACGGTTTTCCGGAACTTTCCCGATGTGGCGGCGGTGGGGGACAATATCTATGTGGTGGCGGACAACGGCACACCCTATGTGGGCGTTGGGGGCACGAGTTGTGCCGCGCCGCTGTGGGCCGCCTTTACTTCCTTGGCGAATGAGAGGGCCGCCCAAGGGGGCGGTTCATCGTTGGGTTTCCTTAATCCGGCCATCTATTCGCTCTGCCTTGGGCCTCTGTATCACAATTGCCTTCATGACGTGACCAATGGCAACAATTTCAGTCCCGTCAATCCCACTGAGTTCACCGCCGTTCCGGGTTATGATCTTTGCACCGGATTCGGCAGCATGGCGGGCCAGCCATTGATCAATGCCCTGGTTCCAACCAGCGGCAAGGCGCCGGTTCTGGTGGTGTTGAGCAACACCATATCCGGCGGCAATGGCAATGGGATGATTGACCCGGATGAGTGCGACAATTTGAACATTTTGGTGACGAACATAGGAACCGGCCCGGCCACGGACGTGCAGGGCATCCTGCGCAGCCTGACTCCGGGGGTGATCATTGCCAAGTCAACCGTTTCCTATCCCAATATCCCGGCGGGAGGGTCGGGCCTCAACCAAACCGCTTTCACGGTCAGCACTGAACCCAGTTTCGTCTGCGGCACGACCGTCAATTTGCAATTTATCCTGAAATGCGATCAAACGGAGCAAACCAATGTTTTGCAGCTTGCCACCGGGGCGCTGGGACCGCCGGTGCGGTTTGACAATACGACGGTGTTGCCCGTCCCGGCGGGCAACTTGATCGGCGTTTTCTCGCCCATAGCCGTCAGTGGCATCAATACGATCGGCAAGGTCACCGTTTCGGTTTACCTGACGGCGCTGGAAGATGAATTCATGGAGCTGCAACTGCTGAGTCCCAACGGCACCGCCGTGATGCTGGCCGCCGGCGACGGAGGAGTGGGCGCCAACTTCGGGGACAGTTGCACGCCGGACTCCAGCCGCACCACTTTTGACGATGCCGCCACGCAGTCCATTACGACAGGCCTGGCGCCCCTGGTCGGGACTTTTAGTCCGGTCTCGCCCCTGGCCGCCTTCAACCTCATGACTGGCACCAACGTCAACGGCATCTGGCAGCTCAACGTGGTCAACGAATTGACCGGGCTGACGGCCACGCTGCAATGCTGGTCGCTGTTTATTACGCCGGAGCAGTGCGTGGATGGCGGCGGCCAATGTCCCGGCGCCGACCTTTCGATCACCATGACGGCCAATCCCATCACGACCCCGGTGGGCGGCCCGTTGGGCTTTGCTCTGAGCGTTTCCAATGCCGGACCCAGCCCCGGCTCCAACGCGGTGGTGAGCCTGACCCTTCCTTCGAGCATTGTCTATCAGGGCGCGGCCAGCAGCCAGGGCACGATTTCCCAACTCGGGTCCCTCGTCACTTTTTCCCTTGGCACGGTGGCGATTCAAAGCAACGCCACCATGACCGTCACAACGGTGCCCCAGACGCCGGGCCTGTTCACCGCCACCGCCGTGGTCGGTTCTCCCGCTTCGACCCCCGAGAGCGCTTCCGCCTCGGTCCTGATTTCCAGGCCGGCGGCGGACTTGGCGGTGACCATGAGCGTTTCACCCAGTTCCGTGCCTGTGAACGGCCAGGCGACCTTTTTAATCAACGTCACCAACAACGGGCCGGCGCAGGCTCTGGGTGTGACCCTGACCAACAGGCTTCCTCCGAACGTCAATGTCATTTCTGCCACCGTGTCGCAAGGCAGCGTCTCGGGCGGCGGGACCCTGGCTTCCATTGGCGTCCTGCCTGTGGGTTCGGGCGCGACGGCGACTTTGGTGCTGAGTCCGACGGTGGTAGGCACCAGCACGCTGACCAGCACGGCGGGGCTTGACCCATCCGATTATGACCCGGTGCCGGGCAACAATACCGCCACCGCTTCGATCAACTCAGTTCCGGCGGCCCAGCTTGGCATTGCCGTGGCCGTGTCGCCCAGCCCTGCGGTCTCAGGCGCCAACTTCGCCTATGTGGTGACGGTGACCAACAGCGGGCCGGCCACGGCGACCAACGTGTTTATGAATCAGACCCTGCCGGGTGGCGTCACCTTTGTTTCGACCAGCCAGAGCACGGCGGTGGACCACAACGGGGTGGTGACGTGGACCATTACCAACAACATGCCCAGCGGAACCAGCCTGGTGCTGACCAACATCGTCAAGGCGCCGACCCTGCTGCAAGGGGTCGGTTCCAACGTTTTGATTTCGACGTTTACCGTATTCGGCCAGCCGAGTTCTCCGAACACCAACAACAGTTACCTGGTGGTCAGCACCACGGTTCTGCGGCCGATGGTTATCATTACGCCGCTGGGGGACACCCTGACCTCGGAAAGCTATCAGCCGCCCAATGGCGCGGTCAATCCGGGGGAAACGGTGGGAGTGGATTTTCTGCTGCAGAACATCGGCAACATCCCCACCACCAATCTGGTGGCCACTCTGCAGACCAACGGCGGAGTCTTTCCGCTGGCCGGCCACGGTCAGGCCAGTTATGGCGCGCTGGCTCCGGGTGGCGGTTTTGGGACCAACCAGTTCATGTTCTCAAACAACGCCAGCGACGGTGGAACGATCGTTGCCACGCTGCAATTGCAGGACGGCCCGACCAATCTCGGCACGGCCGACTTCACCTTTGTCATGCCCGTGGTTTCCACTTTTTGGAAGAACGAAGTCGTCTATATTCCCGGGACCAATTATGTGGCCACCAACGAGGCCAGCGGCCCGGGCGGACCGTATCCGTCCAGCAATCTGGTTTCCGGCATTACCACCTATGTCTCGGGGGTGACCGTCACGGTGTCCAACTTGGAGCACACCTTTCCGCATGACATCAGCATGTTGTTGGTGGGGCCAGGCGGACAAAGCACGGTTTTAATGTCCGCGGCCGCCAATTACTCCTCGGCCGCGATACCGGTGACCATTACCTTTGACGACAACGCCTCCACCCCTGCGCCGGCCATAGGATCGCTCGTCAGCGGAAGCTATCAACCCTCGCAATATAATGCGCCTGTATTCACCAATGTTCCCAACATTTTATCTCCCTATAACACCAATTTGTCCGTTTTCGCGGGCACTCCGGCCAATGGATGGTGGTATTTATACGCCTACGACGGGAGGGTGGGCGATTACGGGGCCATCTCCAATGGCTGGGGGCTGGCCATCACCACCATCACTCCGGTCAACCTGATTACGGACGTGGGGGTGGCCATCGCCGCTTCCTCCAATCAGGTCATGCTGGGCGGCGACGTGGCCTACACCATTACGGTCACCAATTTGGGCACCAATGCGGCGACGGTGTTTTTGACGAATGTGCTTGGCGCGGGCTTGAGCTTCGTTTCCAACACCATCCCGGCCTACACGCCCTATCAGCAAATTGGCCAGGCGCAGTATTACAATCTGGGCCTCCTGGCCGGCCAAACCAATCTGATTGTGGGTTTTGTGGCCAATGCCACGGCCGCCGGTCTCCAGACCAGCACGGCGAGCATCGGTTCCTCGCTCATTGATCCGAACACGAACAATAACGTGGCCGCGGCGGCGGTCACGGTGGTGTTGCCCGCGGCGGATGTCGCCGCCGCCATTTCCTCAAGCGCCGGGGCCGTTCCGGTGGTGGTGGGCAGCAACGTGGTTTACACCCTCACCGTCACCAACAACGGTCCCAATACGGCGCTCAACGTCAGCGGCGTGTTGACCCAGGGTGTCACCGGCCAGGTCAGCGCCGTTTTCACCAACAGTTTCGGCAATATTTCCCCCGGCTTCATTGCCACGGCGTTGTTCAGCAACGCCACCGCGGTGGCCGGCTTGCTCACCAATACCTGGACGGTTTCCACCGGCTCCACAGATACCAACCTGGCCGACAACGCCGCCACGCTGGTCCTGGCCGTCACCTATCCCGAACCGTTCATCGTCACCAACGGAGTTAAGCTGCTTGCGGAAAGCTTCTTGCCGCCCAACGGGGCCATTGATTCCAACGAAACGGTCACGGTCGCCTTCACCCTGAAAAACATCGGCGTGGCCGCCACCACCAACCTGACGGCCACGTTGCTGTCGGGCAATGGAGTGACCCCGGTCACCGCCAGTCAAAACTACGGGGTCATCAGCCCAGGAGCCTCGGCGGCGCAAAGCTTCACGTTCACCGGGCGGGGCGTCCCTGGCTCGACCATTACGGCGGTTCTTTCGCTCATGGACAATGCCTATTCGCTGGGAACGGTTTCCTTCCCATTCATTGTCACCACGCCGTTGAGCTTTGCCAACACGGCCCAGATCATCATTCTTGATTCAAGCCCCGCCACGCCTTATCCCGCGGTGATCGCCGTTGCCACCACCAACGGGGTCATAGGCCAGGTCACGGCCTCGTTGCAGGGTTTCACTCACACTTTCCCCCAGGATGTCAATGTCCTGCTCGTCAGCCCGTCCGGCCTGCAAACCGTGCTCATGGCTCATGCGGGCGGTTCTTACAGTGTGAGCAATGTCGTGCTGGCCTTTGACGACGGCGTGACGAACACATTGACCGAAGCCGCCCTGGTTTCGGGCACCAACCATCCCGGCCAGATCCCGCCGCTGGATTCCTTCCCCGGCATTTCCGGCCAGCCCTCCAACACGAATCTGAGTATTTTCAATGGCGGCGATCCCAATGGGGTCTGGTCGCTTTATGTTTTTGACGACACGCTGGGAAACGCCGGCAACATCGCCAACGGCTGGACGCTGGGCCTGGTCATGGTCAACCCCATCAATCCTCCCGGCAGCCTGGGAGTGGCCATGAGCCTCGCCCCGTCCCCGGTCTATGCCGGCAATTACCTCACCTGCCAGATCACCGTGACCAACCTCGGCCCGTCCGGCGCGACCAACGTGCTCCTGACCGACACGCTGCCCGCCACCGCCGGCCTCATTGCCGCCGCCGCTTCCCAGGGCACCGTCAATACTAATGTTCCGGGCTTCGTCACCTTCAGCCTTGGCGACCTCGTCAATGCCGGCGCCACCGCCACCGCCACCCTCCAGTTGCAACCGCTCCAACCCGGTTCCGTCTTCAATTCCGCCTACGTCACCAACGCCGCCGGGTCAGCCGCCTCGGCCTCCAACACCGTCATCGTGCTCAATTCCGTGCCCACCTTGCAGGCCACTTACCTCACCAACAACCTGAGACTGACGCTATCAGGCTATCCTGAGCAGAATTATATCATGCAGGTTTCCACCAACCTCATCACCTGGACCAGCGTTTCCACCAATGTCTCCAGCGCCACCGGCCTGCTCACTCTGACCAACAGTCTGACCAACGGCCAGGAGCAGTTCTATCGCGCCCTCCATTTGCCGCAGTAACGCCTCGTGATGAAGCTTTTTGGCATCACCGGCGGAATCGCCATGGGCAAATCCACCGCCGGCCGGCTGCTCCGGCAACAGGGCGTGGCGGTCATTGACACCGACGAGAGCGCCCGCCAGGTCGTCGAGCCTGGGCAACCGGCGCTGGCGGAAATCCGGGAAAGATTCGGCCCCGCTGTTTTCCTGCCGGACGGACGGCTGGACCGGGACGAACTGGCCCGGCAGGTCTTCGCCCTTCCCGCCGCCCGCGCCGATTTGGAAGCCATCCTCCATCCCCGCATCCGGGCTTTATGGCAGGCCGAGGCGGACACCTGGCGCAAATGCGGACGCCCCTGCGGCGCCGTCGTCATTCCCTTGCTGTTTGAAACCAGGGCGGAAGAGCAATTGGATGCGACCATCTGCGTGGCCTGTTCCGCCGCCGAACAGGCCCGGCGAATGAGCGCGCGCGGCTGGGATGCGGTTCAAAGCCGGCAGCGCATGGAAGCCCAGTGGCCGGTCGAAAAAAAAATCGCGCATTCCGATTTTGTGGTCTGGACTGATACCCCACTGGAGATGCACGCCGCCCAACTGCTCAAAATCATGGGGCGCTGGCCTCGGGGATGATATAGCGGATGCGCTTGTCAACGTCCGTGTTGATGGAATGATAGGGCTGGACGAGGTTGCCGGGGGCAAACAAGGTCCGGCGGGTGTGCTCCATGTCATCATTGCCGATGGCGTTGTTGAAGATGGGCAGGAGGTAGTTGATGCCAATCTGGGAGGGCTTCATCAGCCTGGCGTCGTAAAACTCCGGGGGCATTTGGCGCGGATGGATGTGACCCCAGCGGTCGCGGAAACGGTTGCCATCGTAACCCTCCACATGGAAGCCTTTGGTCGTATCATACTGGAGGATGGCCACGCCGTTGTTCTGTCCTTCCAGCAGCATGTCCACGGTTTTGGCGCCCAATTCCGCGGCATAGAAGCGGTCAAACAGGATGGGCCGCCCGCCGCGCTGGGTGTGGCCGACTTTGCGGATGAAGATGGCCTCGCGGGCCGAGCCGCCCCGGCGGTAACTCTGAAAATAGCGGTCGCCCATCATCTGAATCAACTTGGCCCGGAGGGCCTCGGCCGCGCCGCTCAGGACCATGTTGCCGGCCGGATCGGTGGTGTTGGTTTCCGCGCCCAGTTCCTGGCCCTTTTCATCCACGATCCCCTCGCCGCAGACGATGACGACGTTTTTCTGTAAATCATAAGTCTGCTTGACTCGCTCGATCAGGCGCTCCAGGTCCAGCGGATGTTCGGGGATGAGAATGATGTCCGGGCAGCCGTAGGCCGTCCCCAGCGCGAGAAAGCCGGCGTGGCGGCCCATCACCTCAATGATGGCAATGCGGCGGTGGCTTTCCGCCGTGGTGCGGAGCCGGTCCACCCCGGTGGCGGAAACGAACACCGCGGTGGCGTAGCCGGGGGTGACGTAATTGATCATGCGGTCGGGATGGAAGACCACGTTGGATTCAATGCGCTTGTAGTGGAATTGGCCCTTGGCGGCGGGATCAATGCTCCGCACCCATTCCTCCGGCTCGCTGGCGTAATTCAGGCCCAGGTCGTTGTCAATCGTCTTGGGCGCCAGCACGACGGGCAGGCGGTCGCAGAGCGGCTGCATGCCGTTGAGCGTGCCGTCGCCGCCCACGCAAATCAGTCCTTCGATCCCCAGCTTCTGCAAGTTCAGCGCCACCTGGTCCAATTGCTCCTTGTTCTCCGGATCCACATAATCGCGCGAAGAACCGATGAGCGTGCCACCCTTGGTCGGGTCCAGTTCGGGAATGGACTGGAAGAGGGGATTGAGCTGGACATGGGGGGCGCGGGGATTGAACAGGCCGTTGAAGCCCTTGATGATGCCGATGATTTCCAGCCGGAGCTGGTTGGCGCGCACCACGGCGCCGTGAATGGTGGCATTGAGGGCGGGAGTGTCGCCCCCGGCGGTCAGAATTCCAATGCGTTTCATCTACTTCATCAGCAACATCTGGCGGGCGCGCTTGATCGAGCGGTTGAGCTGGCGCTGATAGTGGGCGGGCAGGCCGGTGTATTTGCGCGGGAGAATGCGGCCCTGGTCGGTGACAAATTGCTTGAGCAGGGCGACATTCTTGTAGTCCAGCGCGTCCACGGTGAAATCAATTTTCGGCTTGGGCCGGGGGGTGCGGACTTCGAGGGAGGCGGTTCTGCCGCGGCTGCCGCGGGCGCCGGGCTTGTCGGTATGGGTCTTGCGTGGCATAGGCTATTTGACTTCGCGATGGAGGGTGTGGCGGCGGAGGGCCGGATTATACTTTTTGATTTCCAATTTTTCGGTCTTGAGTTTTTTGTTGCGGGTGGTGGTGTAGCGGGAAGGGGACTTGCCTTCCTTGCGCGCTTCGGTGCATTCAATGGTGATGATTTCGCGGGGCATGTTATTCCTTGTCTTTGACGGGTTTTTCTTCGGCCTCTTCTTCTTCGTCCACATCCCCTCCTCCGGTGGTGTCCACCGTGCCCAGTTGGCCCAAACGGCGCTGGCGCAGGGCGCCTTCGCGTTCGAGCTGGCTTTGGGCCTCGACGGTGAAACGGGTCCAGGGGATGGCATCGAGGCGGGTTTTGGGAATGGCTTTGCCGCTCAATTCGCAGATGCCATAAGTGTTTCTCTCGATGCGTTTGAGGGCCTCCTCAATCTCGTAAATCGCGTCCTGGTCGGACGAGAGCAGGCTCAAGGCAAAATCGCGGTCAAAATTATCGGTCCCCGAATCGGCCATGTGCAGGCTGTAATTGGTCATCTCCTCGGCTGATTCCTTGGCCAGACCGCTCATTTGCGCTTGGAGGCGTTCCCGCAATTCCAGCAGATGCTGATGGTATTTGGCCCATTGCGCCTTGACCCGGACCGGGCTGGGGCGCGTGCCTTTGGGCCGGGCGCTGCCCATGCCCAAAATGGAAGCCGCGGTGGCCGAAGCCAGACTCTTTTTGGCCTTGGCCGGCTTTTCAGTTTTCTTCATTGTCTGTTTTTTCTTGTCACACGATCCAACCCGCCGCCCTCGCCCGGCCGGGGCAGCCTTGCGGCCGTCTCCTCCGCCTGGAGCGGGCGTGGGACTCTAGCAAAGGGGGTGAAAAATGCCACACTTTTCTTAAGAAAAATTCCGGCGGGGCGCGCGCCGCCAAAAACACGCATTTCGACCCTATCCTTTTTCAATGCAGGCGTAGGCGTTATGGTGGTGGATGCTCTCGAAATTCTCCGCTTCGGCCTTGTACCAGGTGACCTCGGGATGGGCGTTGAGCTTGAGGGCGACATTGCGCACCAAATCCTCCACGAAAACGGGGTTTTCATAAGCCCGTTCCGTCACCGCCTTTTCGTCCTGCCGTTTCAGCAGGGAATACAACTCCGAGCTGGCCGAGCTTTCCACCAGCGCGATCAAATCTTCGATCCAAATGGCCTGCCGGGAACGGACCTGCACGGTGACCAATCCCCGCTGGTTGTGCGCCCCGTGCCGGCTGATGGCCTTGGAACAGGGGCAGAGGGTGGTGACGCCCACCCGCACCGTCAGCACAAAATCAATCTCCCGGCCAATCGCCGTGGCCTCGAACCGCGCCATGTAATCCATCACGCTTTCCATCCCCGAAACCGGCGCTTTTTTGACCAGGAAAAAAGGAAACTCCATTTCCAGGTGGGCGGCGGCGGATTTCAGCCGGGCCTGCATGGCGCGCAGAATATCGGTGATGTTCTCCACATGCACCACGCTGCCGTGGGAGTTGAGCACCTCGATGAACCGGCTCATGTGGGTGCCTTTGAATTCGTGCGGCAGATCCACGTACATGCCGATGGTGGCGATGGTGTTTTGCAGGGTCCGCTCCTTGTCGCGGATTTGGATGGGGAAGCGCAATCCGCGCACCCCGACCTTGTCGATGCGCAACTGGCGATGGTCGCGCTCGCTCTGCTTATCGGTCATGAATTCGGGCTTAAGCCCGCTTTTTGGCGGTGACAAACTTATGCTTCCCATAACAATGCGGTGGAAACATAGCCGCAAACCGGGCGGTTGGCAAAGGGTATGTTGGGAGGAAATGACAAATGGGAGGCGACTGCGAAGCTCGTGCCGCGAATGCTTTTGGGGAACTTTGAGGATAACCATGTGTTGGGCACATAAGAATACCTTGATTTGGCTTGATTGAGGTTGGTTGGAAAAGGCTCCGTTTGATTTGTAAGTTGTTCATGGAAAGTCAGTTGGATTGAATTGTGGCGTAATTCGCAAAAGGAGGCGTGATTGCATGGCGGGCAACATGGAAAATAAACACGACTGCGAGGACTGTAATCTCGGAAAAGGAAAAAATACGGATGAGATTGAACCAAACAGTTGTCTTGAGCTTTTGCTTCCCATTGGCGGCCCGCTGTGCTAATGGTTTATTATGTTAACTGTGGAAGGCACTTACGCGGACGGAAAGGTGGAACTGGCGGAGCGGCCCGCTCAAATTGACCGGTCGCGTGTGCTCGTGACTTTTCTTGACTCCAAGGGTGTGGATCTGCGTGCCTGCGGAATTGATGAGGCTCAAGCCGCCGATCTGCGGGCCAGACTGAAGACTTTTGCGGATGATTGGGACCGTCCTGAAGCCGCCATCTATGATGAAGACTGAGCATGGTGACGTCGTTCTCGTGCTGTTTCCGAATTCCGACCTTCGCACAGCCAAACGCCGCCCCGCCTTGGTCATTCAACGGAACAATCTGAACAGCGGTCTGGCGCAAAAGATCATCGCCATGATCTCAAGCAATCTTGCCCGGCAAGCGCACCCGAGTCGCGTCTTTGTTCCAATCAATTCTGCGGAAGCGAATAGCCGCCGGGTTGAGACTTGATTCTGTAATTATGACGGACAATCTGGCCACGGCGCTGGAGAGTGAAATTGTTGCGGTGCTCGGCCGTCTGCCGGAAATGCAAGCAGTGCAGGCGGCTTTGAAACACACTCTGAAACTGCCGTAGAGCCTCAGGCCGCGCTCTGACATGGCTTCTTGTTCTTGGGAGGGGCATGGGTTTTGGTTGCGGCCAATTGCTGCACCACCCCGGTCTTGAATGCAGGCCGTGTCCTCCGTGTGCCCTCCGGCGGGCAGGGGACTGCCCGCCCTACCTTTCCCGATTCTCCCCAGGCTGGACTGTTGCCAATTGCTGGAGAATGGCGCAGAGGGCCGAGAGACGCGGGGTGGCGATGCCGGCGCGCCGGGCCGCGCGCTGGGGCGCCAGGAAGAGGGCTTCCAATTCCAGTTCCCGGCCGCGCTCGAAATCCAGCAGGGTGGAGGCCTTGTAAGCTCCCATTCGCAGCGTGCGGTCAATGTTGCGCTGCGCTTCGCTGCCGGCCACGGCCAGACCCAGGGACTGGGCGGTGCGGATGGTTTCCAGCATCAGTTCGCCCACCAGTTGGGCCCAGCGCGGATCGGCCAGCAAACGGTCGGTGGTCAGGCATGGCCCGCGCTTTTCTCCGGGGTCAATCCGGCCGCGGCGCACCGCCTCCACGCCCGCGCAACTGGCCACCCCGAGTCCGTTGAAGGGGATGTTCCAAACCAGCTTTTCCCAATGGGCCTGTTCGAGGTTTTCGCTCACGGCGCAGGCCACCCCGGATTGGGCGAGCAGGCCGGCGATTTGATGGGTGCGCGCCTGGGCGGGGCGTGCAAATTCGCCCACCACGACGTTGCCGTGGGCGATATGGTGGATTTGTCCCGGCGCCACCCGGTTTAAACAGACAAAGCAAAGGCCGCCCAGGGTTTTTTCCGGGCCGGCCAGGGAGGCGATCAGCGCCTCGTTGCCCAGGCCGTTTTGCAGCGTCAGAACGGCCGTGGCGGGACCCACCAGCGGCGGGAGAAGTTCCGGCAGCGCGCCGTTGGCCGTGGTTTTAAGCCCGATGAGAACCAGGTCGGCGGGGCCGATTTCACCGGCACTCCGGGCGCACCTGGGGCGGACGTGGAAATCGCCCTCGACGCTTTGGATGTGGACACCGTCGCGGCGGACAGCCTCGTAATCAGAACGGAGGAGAAAATGAACTTCCTGTCCGGCCCGGCAGAGGCGGGCGCCATAGTAGCTGCCCAGGGCGCCGCAGCCGAGGATGGCGATTTTCATCGGGCGCGACGCGCGGGAGGGGCGGCCCGGCCCGGCGAGGAAAAGGGCGCCCTGACCGGAGCGCCGAGCGCCCTGGGCGGGATGCGCCAATTATTGGGGGCCGAGGATGGCATCTTTGGCGGCCTGGGCGATGCGGAATTTGAGCACTTTTTTGGCCGGAATGTCCAGGGGGGCGAGGGTTTTCGGGTTGTGCCCTTTGCGGGCCTTGCGGTAGCCCACCACCAGCTTGCCGATGCCCGGGAGGGTGAAGGTGTCCTTGGCATGTTTGTAGGCCAGGGCGGCGAGGTGATCCAGCAGTTCCGCGCTGGCTTTTTTGGTCAGTCCGCTCTGGGCGGCAATTTCGGCGGCAAGCTGCGATTTGGAGAGTCTTCTTGACATAGTGTATGCTGGGTTAGTTGTTAAATCAATGGTCCGGCCCTGGGTCATCGTCATGGAGCCTAGTCCGGCCGATTATTAAATCGGTTCGCCGCGATGGCGCAAGGAGAAAAATAAAATTTCAGGCAAAAGCTTGACATGGCCGGGGAATTTATCAACATCCCGGCATGGCAGCGTTGTTTACCATTCAAAATGAGTTTCGCTATGAGATTGTGCGCAAGATCTTCGAAGGCGGGATGGGCGTGGTTTACGAAGCCGAGCAGCACGGCGCGCGCAACTTTGTCAAGCGCGTGGCCATGAAAGTCATCCGCCAGAACTACGCCAGCCAGAAACAATTCATTGATAATTTCATCGGCGAAGCCAAGTTGGTGGCCGACCTCATCCACACCAACATCGTCCAAACCTACCATCTGGGCGAGGCCCGCGGCCTTTACTTCATCTGCATGGAATTGATCCACGGCGTCAATCTCGAGCAATTCGCCCAGCAGATCTTCGACAAAAAGCGCACCCTGCCGGTGGAACTGGCCGTCTTCATCACCAGCCGCGTGGCCCGCGGACTGGCTTACGCCCATGCCAAAACCGACGACGGCGGCAAAACCCTCGGCATAGTCCATCGCGACGTCAGCTTCAAAAACATCATGATCGCCTTTGCCGGCGACGTGAAGCTGACCGACTTTGGCATCGCCAAGGCCCGCGGCTTCCTCCAGGACAACGAAGGGGAGGTGGTGGCGGGCAAGGCCGATTACATGAGTCCGGAGCAGGCGGACTTCCAAATCACCGACCGGCGCTCCGACCTTTTTTCCACCGGCGTTGTCCTGGCTAATTTGCTCCTGGGTTACAATATCTTCAAGGGCCACAACGCCGACGACTCGCGCGAGCGCATCATGTCCATGCCCCTGCCCAACTTCAGCCAGATCAATCCCAAAGTGGACGCCCGCCTCAACGAAATCGTGCATCGCACCCTGGCGCGGGACCTGTCCAAACGCTACGCCACCGCCGACGAACTGCTTTACGATTTGGAGTATTACATTTATCACCAGGGCTACGGGCCGACCAATGAGACCCTCGGCAAGTTCATGCGCGAACTCTTCGGGCAGTCCGGTCCGGCCGCCGTCAGCGAAGAGCAGGGGAAAACGGCCCTGATCCCCAAGCCGCTCCCGATCCCGTAGCCGGACACCACCGGCTCGCCGCCGCTGGCAAATTGAAGATGAGAAAACCCAGGCTCAATCTTTCTCCCGCCGTCACTCTGGGACTCATCCAGTCCCGCTGTTCCCGCGATGCGGCGGCCAATTTCACCCGCACGGTCGAGCGCATCACCGCCGCCGCCCGGCAGGGCGCGCAAATTATTTGCACCCAGGAACTCTTTCGCTCCCAGTATTTCTGCCAGAGCGAGGACCACGAACATTTTAAACTGGCCGAGCCGATCCCCGGTCCCAGCACCGCCGCCCTGCAAAAGCTGGCTCGCCGGCTCAAAGTGGTCATCATCGCTTCCCTGTTCGAGCGGCGCGGCTCCGGTCTTTTCCACAACAGCGCGGCCATCCTGGATGCCGATGGCAGTTTGTTGGGCGTCTATCGCAAGATGCACATCCCGGATGACCCGCTCTACTACGAAAAATTCTATTTCGCGCCGGGCGATCTTGGTTTTCGCGCCTGGCCGACCCGGTATGGCAAAATCGGCGTCTGTGTTTGCTGGGACCAGTGGTATCCCGAAGCGGCCCGCCTCACTGCCTTGCAGGGGGCGGAAATTCTGTTTTATCCCACCGCCATCGGCTGGCATCCGGCGGAAAAGGCGGAGCAGGGCGCCATGCAACACAGCGCCTGGGAAACCATGCAGCGCAGCCACGCCATTGCCAACGGTTGTTTTGTGGCCGCCGTCAACCGGGTGGGCTGGGAAAAGCCGGCCGGGGAACCCGGTCTGGAATTCTGGGGCCAAAGTTTTGTCGCCGGCACCTCCGGAGAAATTCTGGCCAAGGCGGCGGTGGATGAAGAAGAAACGCTGATCGTGCCGGTGGACCTCCGCCGGGTGGAAACCGCCCGCACCCACTGGCCCTTCCTGCGCGACCGCCGCATTGACGCCTACGGCGATTTGACCCGCCGGCTGATTGATTGAGTATTATGGAGTTTTGCCACTCGCCTGTGCAACGGAAGATGCCCGGCTCCGGCGCTGTGCTGGACGGCGAAGCCCTCCTGCCCGGATTTCAATATCCCATCGCCGACCTGTTCCGGGACTGGGATTGGGAGTGAAAATTGAGCAAACAATCCGCTTCAAAACGACGTCGCTGGTTTGACAATCCGAACACCGAAAATGTCGCTGTCATATTTCGACGCCGGTTCCAGAATCCGCCCGTCCCCCAACGGATCGCGCATCAGATACTCCGTTCCTTCTTTGCCGACAATCAACACCCAATGCGAAATCGTGCGGTTCAGCAAAAGCTTGGCGACCACCGGATATCCGCTCCTTAAGGCAGCGTCAATATCCGCTCGGGATGGTTTGCCAACGGCTTCCACCGTGATCTTGTGGCCGGTAATGGTCGAAATGGCCTGCCACTTCAACCAGCCGCGCCATGTATAACCGTCACTTGATTTTAGCCGGTCGTTCAGCTCTTTCGGCGTATAATGGAATCCAAAATGGTCGAGGGCCATGGCCAGACTGCAAATGGCGCATCCGGCATCCCCCAATCTTTCGCCGCTGCCTCCGATTCTCTCGTCCTTCCAGCGATCATCGTTTTGCACATAAGCCTGGGTTTCGATGGCGGCGAAGTTGTGAAACGGCTCGCCCCCTCGGGTGGCAAGCGGCGGTGAATTGCGTTCGCGTAATTCCCAGGCAGCGATTCCAAGCGCCGCAAGAGTAATCAAAAAGGAATCCGGCGTTTCCAGAACTGACCACCGCCTCCGTGCCACCGCGGTTGCATGATTCCAACGACGTTGTATTTCATCGGCCGACTCCAAACACTTTGGACGCACAGCCTGCATCAAACGGGCGCAGGACAAAATTCTTCGGCGCGCCGGTTCTCCGAGGCAGGGCATATATGGGCCTATATATCTGGGTCGCCTCTCTCGCCCCGCGAAGCGGGGAGAGAGCCGGAGAGAGGGGTTCCTAATATTTGTGAGGGGTTCCTAATATTTGTCCTGCGCCCCATCAAACAAGCGCCATCTTAACCGTCTTGCCAAGGGATAAGAAACGACGTAAAATGCTTTGCGTATGAAGAATGGTGAAAACCACGCTGCACAGGATCTTTCCGAACGGGTTGAGCTTGGCCAATACATTGTGGCCGATCCGGAAATCTGCCACGGCAAACCCACTTTCAAGGGCACCCGCATCATGGTCTGGCAGGTGCTGGATGACGTGGCGGAAGGCCGGTCCTGGGAGTTTATCTGCGGCACGCGCTGGGGCGGGCGGATTTCACTGGCGGCCGTGGGTGAAGCGGTCCGACTATCGCGAGAATCCTGGCTGGACAAGCGCGGCAGATTGGCACGGCCTCTCTCCAAACGGGCCGCACTCATTTCCGCTTGAACTTGCTGGACGAGAACTTCCCGGACGATCAGCGGTCCTTGCTTCGCGCCTGGCGGATTCCTTTCCGGGAAATTGGCCTCCATGCGGGCCGCTTCGGGGTCAAAGACGATAACATTTTCCCCTTGTTGCACCGGCAGCGGCAGGTCACTTTTTTCACCCAGGACGAGGATTTTTTCCGGCGCGAATTATGCCATCCGGCCTACGGCGTGCTTTGGCTGGATGTCAGGGCCGATGATGCCGCCTGCTACGCACGCCGTTTCTTGCGCCATCCGCGATTTAACACCATTGCCAGCCGCATGGGGGTCGTCGCGCGAGCGCATCATAACGGAATCCGTTTCTGGCGGCGAGACGCGCCGGCATTGCAAAGCGCCGCCTGGCCGAAACGATGAGAAGAAATGCCCTCAATTTACGGAGTATCAATAACGTTCAGCCGCGGGTTTGGGTGACGGGGGCGGGGGGTTTGATCGGGCATCATCTGGTGCTGGCCGCGAGGAAGTTTGCGCCGCAACTCTACATCATCCCGCTGACGCATGGGGACCTGGACTTGACCGACTTCGCGGCAGTCGAGAAGAAATTTCGCGCCGACCGGCCGCAACGGGTGGTTCACTGCGCCGCCCTGTCGCGGGCGGCCGATTGCCAGGCCGATCCCGCGGCGGCCCGGCGGTTGAACGTGGAGGCGGCCGCCCATCTGGCCGCGCTGGCGGCGGAGAGCGGGTTCATCTTTTTTTCCAGCGACCTGGTTTTTGACGGACGCAAAGGCGGCTATGTGGAGTCCGATCCGCCCAATCCGCTGAACTTCTACGGCGAAACCAAGGCCGCCGCCGAGGAAATCATCCTGCGCAACCGGCGGCACCTCGTGCTCCGCGCCGGGTTGAACAGCGGAGCCACGCTCTCCGGCCGCCGCTCCTTCAACGAGGAGATGGCGAATATCTGGCGCGCGGGCGGGAGTGTCAAACTATTTAGCGATGAATTCCGCTGCCCGCTGCCCGCGGCGGTGACGGCGCGGGCGGTCTGGGAACTGGCCCGGGCGGGCTGCGCCGGACTTTATCATCTGGCCGGCAGCGAACGGCTATCCCGCGTGGAAATCGGGCGGGTGGTGGCGGCGCGCCATCCCGAACTGGAGGCGCGCATTGAGGTTTGCTCGCGAAGGGAATACGCCGGGCCGCCGCGTCCGGCCGATGTTTCGCTGAATTGCGGCAAGGTGCAGGCGCTGCTCTCCTTTCCCTTGCCCGCCTTCAGCGCCGTTGCGGAACTGTGAAAGGGCAGGGGAGGGAAGCGGGCAGCGGGGCGGATACGTCTCATTGGACCGATAGGACCGATGGCTGGAACCGCGGGCCGGAGGGCGCGTTTTGGTTTTTGCGGCAGTCATAGACCGCCGCTACAAAGCGGCGCGCGGTCAGGTTTTGGGGGCCATTTCCTTTTCGCGGTCTTCCATGGCGGCTTTGCGGGAAAGACGGACCCGGCCTTTTTCATCCACCCCCAGACACTTGACCCAGATTTCATCGCCGAGCTTGACGATGTCTTCGGTTTGCTTGACACGGAAGTTGGCCAGTTCGCTGATGTGGACCAAGCCGTCCTTGCCGGGCAGGAATTCGACAAAGGCGCCGAATTCCTTGATGGTCACAACTTTGCCGCGGTAGGTTTTGCCGATCTCGGCTTCGGCGGTCATGCCTTCGATGGCGTTGCGGGCGATCTTCATGCCCTCGGCGGAAATGGAGTAGATGTTGACGGTGCCGTCGTCGTCAATGTTGATTTCGCAGCCGGATTCTTCGACGAGGCGTTTGATGTTCTTGCCGCCCGGGCCGATGAGCGCCCCGATTTTCTCCGGGTTGATTCTGACCTGGACGATGCGGGGCGCGTACTGGCTCAGCTCGGGGCGCGGAGCGGCGAGAGTCTTGGCCATTTCGGCCAGGACATGGAGGCGGGCGACGCGGGCTTTTTCGAGGGTTTCGGCCATCAAGTGGTGCGGGAGGCCGCGCAGTTTGAGATCGAGTTGGAAGCCGGTGATGCCGTTGCTGGTGCCGGCAATTTTGCAATCCATGTCGCAGAAGGCGTCTTCCCAGCCGATGATGTCGGTGAGGAGTTTGTAGGCGGTGATTTTGTGCTGGTCGTCGTGCTCGGTGCAGATGCCGATGCTGATGCCGCCGACGGGACGGGTCAAGGGCACGCCGGCATCCATGAGGGCGAGGGTGGCGCCGCAGACGGTGGCCATGGAACTGGAGCCGTTGGATTCCATGATTTCGCTGGTGACGCGGAGGGCGTAGGGATAGTTGGCCAGGGGGAGCATGGGTTCGATGGAGCGTTCGGCCAGGGCGCCGTGGCCGATTTCGCGGCGGCCCGGCCCGCTGATCCGCCCGGTTTCACCCACCGAGTAGTTGGGGAAGTTGTAGTGGAGGATGAATTTCTTGCTGGTTTCGCCGCCGGTGTAGGAGTCGAATTCCTGGGCGTCTTCGTTGGTGCCGAGGGTGACGAGGGTGACGGCCTGGGTTTCGCCGCGGGTGAACACGGCCGAGCCATGCGCGCGCGGGAGAATGCCGACCTCGGAAATAATGGGGCGGACTTCCTCAAAGCCCCGGCCATCCAGGCGCTTGCTCTCGTTCATGATCAAGCCGCGCACGGTCTCTTTCTGGATGTAGTAAAAGGCTTCGCGCAGGACGGATTCAGTGACTTTTTCCGCGCCGAATTTGGCGATGAGCTTGGCCTCAACGTCATCGGTGACGGCTTTGACGGCGGCTTCGCGTTCCAGTTTTTTCTGCGTGAGGAGCGCGGGCACAATGCGTTCCCCGGCCAGGGATTTGGCTTCCGCAAGAATGTCGTCGGGCACGATGCTGACGGTGATGTCGCGCTTTTTCTTGCCGCCGCGCGCGGCCAAATCTTTCTGGGCCTGGATGAGCGGCTGGCAGCATTCGTGGCCGAATTTGAGGGCGGCCATGAAATCCGCCTCGGAAATCTCCTTGGCCGAGCCTTCAAACATGACGACGTCGGCGGTGTCGCCGACGTAGATCAGATCCAGGTCGCTCTCGCGCATTTGGGAATGGGTGGGATTGGCCACAAATTTGCCGGCCACGCGCCCGATGCGCAACGCCCCCAGCGGGCCGTCCCACGGAATATCGCTGACACTCAACGCGGCGGATGCTCCAATAATGGTGAGGACATCGGAATCGTTTTCGCCGTCGGCGCTGAGGAGGATGCTCTGGACCTGGACTTCGTTGAACCAGCCTTTGGGAAAGAGCGGGCGGATGGGGCGGTCGGTCAGGCGGCTGGTGAGGATTTCCTTTTCGGTGGGGCGGCCTTCGCGTTTGAAATAACCGCCCGGAAATTTGCCGGAGGCGGCCGCCTTCTCCCGGTAATCCACGGTGAGGGGGAAGAATTCCTGGCCGGGTTTGGCCTTGCTGGCGGCCACGGCGGCGACCAGAATAATGGTTTCGCCCAGTTGGACGGTGACGGCCCCGTCGGCTTGTTTGGCCAGTTTGCCGGTTTCGATGTGAATCTGATTGGCGCCCAGTTGGGCGGATACTTTTTCTGACATAATAGTCCTGATTTCTGAAAACCCGCCGACTTAGAGGAACTTCAATCAAGGCCCCGGCCGCGCCGGGCCGCCGGGGCGCTGATTGAAATTTCCCAAGTCAGCGGGACATGGTTGACGCGATTTGTAAATGTTGCATTGCGCTGTCCGCGTTTGCCGGCGCAATGAAATTGGTTCATGTCTGTCCAAGGCGATGGCCCGACCTGAAGAAAGCGGGAAACCGGGCGTGTCAATGGCGCAGTTTCAGCTTTTTGGTAATGGTTTGGTATCGGGTGAGATCGGTGGTGTGGAGGTAATCCAGAAGACGGCGGCGCTGGCCGACCATTTTGAGCAGGCCGCGCCGGGAGCTGTGATCCTTGATGTTCTTCTGCAGATGCTCGGTCAGGTGGTTGATCCGCTCGGTGAGCAGGGCCACCTGCACATCAGCGGAGCCTGTGTCCCGCTCATGAATCTGGAACCCTTCAATCGTCTTGCCTTTTTCCATAGTTGTTCGGTCAAATTATTTCGTTTTGAGCACCAAGTTTAGGTTTGGTTCAACCCGGTGTAAAGCCCTTTTCCAGTCTTTTTTTGTGCTCTTCCGGCCCGGCCGCAGGGGCGGCCTCTTATGGCACAGGGACAAATTGGATGCAGACGGGGGAGGGGGCCTCCAGGACCTGGCCGGACGGGGCCAGCTTGCCGCTGGCGGCGTCTATGTTGAAGACGACAATGTTGTCAGAATTCTGGTTGGCGGCGAAGAGAAGTTTTCCAGAGGGGTCTATCGTGAAATTGCGCGGCGTTTTTCCCTCGGTGGAGACGCGCTGAACAAAGGCCAGGTTCCCGGTCGCGGCGTCCGTGCTGAAAACGGCGATGCTGTCATCGCCGCGATTGGAGCCATAGAGAAAATTCCCGGAAGGATGAACGGCGATTTCGGCTGCGGTGCTGGCGCCGGTGAATCCCTGCGGCAGCAAGGCAACGGTTTGCCTCTCGGTCAGGGCGCCGGTGGCGCCGTCATAGGCATAACGGACGATAGTGGAATTCAATTCATTGATGACGCAGGCCTGGCGGCCATCGGGATAAAAAACCAGGTGCCGGGGACCGGCTCCGGGTGTGGTGGCGGTGAAAGCAGGTTGGCTGGGGACCAATGTTCCTTTGCTGATATCGAAACGGTAGCTCATTATCTTGTCGAGCCCGAGATCGCATACGAAGACGAAGTGATCGGCGGCATCCAAGGTCATGCAGTGCGCATGGGGTCCCTCCTGGCGTTGCGGATTGACGCTCTTGCCGCTGTGTTGAATGAAACTGGTCGGTGGGCCAAGGCGGCCGTCGGATTGGATGGGCAGACATTCAATGCTGCCGCCGTTGTAATTGGCCACGAGGACATTTTTGCCCTCGCGATCCAGCGTCAAATGGCAGGGACCGCGTCCGCCGGAAGTTTGCTGGTTCAAGAAGGTCAGTTTTCCCGACGCCGCATCCACAGAAAATGCGCTGACCGATCCGGCGGCTTTGCCCTCGAAACTGTCCACTTCATTGACGGCATAAAGAAAACGATGATTCGGGGCGATCTGGAGGAACGTTGGATTCGGCGTCTCGGCCACCAGGCCGAGGGAGGAAGCTGAGCCGGTGGCCAGGTCCATGCGCCAGGCGTAAATGCCCTTGCTTCTGGCGCCGGTGTAGGTGCCGGCATAAACCAGGCAGGCGCCGGCGGCTGGCGGCGGCGGCGTTTCATCCGCGCCGAGGACAGAAAAACCAAGGAAGGACAGAAGACAGGCGAGGCATTTTCGTGCTTTCATATTGATGGCCCCGTTGTATCCGATGCCGGGCTGCCGTGGCAAACGGATTATGGAGTGCGGGAGCTTGCTCCCGCTTTCCCGCCAAAATCAAAAGTCATCCTGGACGTTCAGGCGGTCGGTTTTGAATGCGTAGATGGTTTTTATCTGGGAGGCTGTGGCCGTGCGTTCGAACCAGGCAGCGGAACAGTAACGGTACTGGCTGGCCACGGCGACAAGACCATGCTTCACAGGATTCTGATGAACATAATTCAACCGCGCCAAGTAGGAGCGCTCGTGCGTGAGACGGCTGTCCCAGTAGTTGTGCCACACTTTCCGCCCCGGCGCAGACGCATTGCAGTTCAGCGCGATAGCTGTGCGGGAGTGAAGTTCGCGCAGAAAGGTGACGAGTGTCCCAGCCTGCGGAGGAGAGTGGGCGATGAAATGATAGTGGTTTGGAAACACTGCCCACGCTTCAAGCTGCCAGCCATGCGCGGCAGCAATCTGGAGCAGAGCTTGATGGAGCATTCGCAGAAGCGGGCCGTCCGTGAAAAACCGTGCTTTACCGTAGGTGCCGGCAGTGACCAGGTAGGTGCCTGCTTCCGCAAGCCGATGGGTTGGAGCGTGCGGCCATGTGGTTTTGGATTCAGGGCCGGATGGAGGGGTGGATGGCGCCACGTTTTTCGTTGAAAGCGGCGGCAAGCCGCCGCACTCCAAAAGGGGGGGCTTGCCGGGGTCGCTGCTGTTGGAGGAAGAGGACATTCATCCTTCCAGGATGGCCATGGCGGTGGCGTGCTTTTCGGTGTGGCTGAGGGTGATGTGAACGCAGCGGGCGCCGCGCCGGGCCAGCAGTTCCAGGCCTTTGCCGTGCAGGATGACGTAGGGTTCGCCGGAGTCCTTCCGGGCAATTTCCATGTCCTGCCAGCCCAGTTGCGCGCCGATGCCGGTGCCGAAAGCTTTTGAGATGGCTTCCTTGGCGGCAAAACGGGCGGCGAGAAAAGGGCCGGGAAATTTGTGGGACAGACAGTAGCCCATTTCGCCGGGATGAAGAATGCGCTTGAGAAATCGTTCGCCGTGCTTTTCGCGGGCGGTTTCAACCCGGTCCACTTCGATGATGTCTATGCCGCTGCCTAAAATCACTGCCGGTCAAGGTTCAAGGGTGGCGCGGGTGGTTTCTTGCATGACCAGGAGCATCTCGCGCACGGCCGTGGCCAAGCCCACGACGAGGGCGCGGCTGATGATGCTGTGGCCAATGTTTAATTCAACCAAATGGGGCGCCGCCAGCAGGGCGGGGAGATTCTGGTAGTTCAAGCCGTGGCCGGCATTGACGCGCAAACCCAGGGCATGGGCCTGCGCGGCGGCGGCCAGGAGGAGTTCCATTTCCCGGGCGCGCTCGTGTTTGCGATGGAAATTTTCCGCGAAGGAACCGGTGTTCAGCTCGATGAATTGCGCGCCGACCTGGGCGGCGGCTTCCACTTGCGCCGGGACAGGCGAAATGAAGAGGCTGACCTCGATGCCGGCGCCGTTCATCATCCGGCGGGTTTCCGCCAGCGCCAGCCAATGCGCCGCCACGTCCAGGCCGCCTTCCGTGGTCAATTCGGCGCGCCGCTCGGGCACCAGGCAAACCACGTCCGGTCTCAGGCGCAGCGCCACGGCCACGATTTCCGGCGTGTTGGCCATTTCCAGATTGAGGCGGGTTTTGACGACCTGGCGAAGTTTGATGATGTCCCGGTCCTGGATGTGCCTGCGGTCTTCGCGCAGGTGGGCGGTGATGCCGTGAGCGCCCGCCGCTTCGCAAATCAGCGCGGCTTCAATCGGGTCAGGCTCGCCGCGATCCCGCCCGTGATAGCGCGCCTCGCGCAAGGTGGCGACGTGATCAATGTTCACCCCGAGTTTGAGCATGGCAATGGATCAGGGGCTGTTTGGTTTGATGCCAGGTCCGGACATTTTCGCCGGAGGCGGCAGGAGACTGGGGTTGATCCCCGGCGAACCGGTGCCGCTGAGCCAGTGGGAGAGCAGGACCAATTCCAGGGAGGTGACGGCGAAAGGAGATTTGCGCACCACCGTCAATTCAGCCGGCGCCGTGCGGGTGATTTCAGTGACCGTGTCGTGGTCCCTGAGCATGGGCGTCACGCCGCTAAGCCAATTTTCCACCACGACCATGGGGGGCCGGACGCGCGGGCGGGCGGGGGCATTGTTGGTGGAAACGATCGCCTGGGGAGGCGCCTGCATTCGCGGGAGAACAGGCAGCATGCCGCTGAGCAAGCGCCACTGCTCCAGCCGGTTTCCCGTTCCCTCCCAATCGTAATAGACCAGGTTGGTGCGGCCGAGAATTTGTTGGAACAGCCCGTCTGGCGCGGGCTTGTTTCTCAACTCCAGCGGAAAAAAGGCGGCCATGAGATACTGGCCGTTGGTTTCGGGCGCCACTTGTATAACGGGGAACAGGATCGGGCACAGATCTGCCCAAAGCAGCGTCTTGCGCTCCGGTTGCCAGCGCAGGTCGCCCCAGCCCCTCTGCTTCAAGGCGGGATTGAAAGCCGCCGTCGCCTCAGTCCCGATGCGCTGGATGGAGGTGGTCGCGTCCGCCACCGGCCAGGCCCCGTAGCTTTGCAGGCCCATCTCCCCCAACGCCCAAACATAAAACTGTCCGGCCAACGGATTATCCGTCAACTGGGAAAGAGCTTCGCCGGGGTCCAGATAGGCGGCGAGGTCCTGGCCCGCCGTAAAACTGATCAATGGATCGCGGATTATCTTGGTCGGAATGCGCCAGGCGTCGTACTTCCACGGGACTGGTTTGGGATAGATCACCTTGGCCGACATGAACAACGACTGATCCGGGGCGGTGAAGGTGATTTTGGTGCGGGCCAGTTGGAGAAGATGGGGCAAGTCTGGCAACCAGTGACTCAATCGCGGCCAATCCAGGTCGGCTTCCAGCCAGCTTTGGTTGAGAGCGGGGCCGGGCCGGCCCTTCTGCCTGACTTGTTGCAGGTATTGCGTTTGCAGGGCGCCGAGGCCGTCGCCGCTGCCGGCCAGCAGCCAATCCTTGGCGCGCACGATCCAGAGCGGTTGGCCCCCGGCCAGTTTCCATTGCTGGCCGGTGAACTCCTGCGCCTTGATACTTTGGCCCGGCGCGCCCATCACCTTGGGCACCGCCGCCTGCCAGGCCTGCGCGCGCTGCTCGTTCAAGCGCAGCGCCACCATGAAATTGAGCGGCCCGTTCGGCGCGCCGCCCACCGCCCAGAGCGACTCGGCGGACAGAAGATCGTCGAGCAACGGGCGCAAGGCGGAGGCGGACTCGTCATTGGTGCTCCCGAAGAGGGATCTGCCCAGCCAGCCGGAAAACCGGCTCAAGGCCAGGTTTCGAAATTCCAGGCTCGGCGCCAGCGTCAGGGTTTTCTTGACGTTGTCAAAATTGGTGTTGTTCGCCAGGTTGGCGCTGCCGGCAAAATGCCAGGTGGCGGCGGCGTTGTCCTCCGCGGCCGCCTTGCCGGGGGTGTTGGAACACGCCGCCAAAACGAGGCCCAACCCCAGCCCGATAATTCTCAGAAATCGCATAAAGGACTGTTACTCATGCCAGACGCCAGCGCCTTTGGCAAACTTGAATTCCGGTTTTTTCCGGCTTGCTTTGCCCGCCGCGCCGCTGTTCTTTGCAGCCGTGTCTGGACGCTTTTTCAAGCTTTGGCTGCCGGTGATTCTGTGGATGACCCTGATCTTTGGCGCCTCCACCAGCCTGGGCCGGCCGGAAAACACCTCCCTTTTTGTCCGGCCTTTCCTGCTCTGGCTCAACCCGCGCATGTCGGAGGAAACCATCGAAAAAATTCATTTTGTGGTGCGAAAAACAGCCCATTTTGTCGAATACAGCATTTTGGGGTTGCTGCTGTGGCGGCTGATCCATTTCGACCCCGCTTGGGCGGCCTGCCGGTCCAGGGAATTATTGACGGCGCTGCTGGTCGCGGCTTTGTACGGGGCGTCGGATGAATTCCACCAATGCTTTGTGCCCGGGCGGCAGGCCGCCGTGCGCGATGTCTTGCTCGACACCTGCGGCGCGGCTTTTGGTCTGGCGGCGCTTTGGGCCGCGCGCCGGCGGCGGTCCAAAATGTAATTCCCGTGAAACGCCCGCTCCTGCCTGTGGCGTTGTGCTATGCGGGCGGTGTCGTGCTCGGGGAATGGGCGCATCCGCCGCTGGCGGCGTTGTTCGTGGCGGCCATGGCGGCGGGATTGGCCGCGCTGGCCTGGAACTCCGGGCGGGTTTGGCTTTTGGGCGCGCTGCTGCTGCTGGCGGGTTGGGCAAACCTGGAACAGCACACGGCGGTGGTTTCGCCCCATGATTTGCGCCTCTTGCTCGGACCGGCCCCGGAAGATGTCAAGTTGCGCGGCATTATATGCGCTTCGCCCACTCCGCGGATTTTCGAGCGCGGCGCCAGGGAATTCTGGCATACCGGCACGCTGCTGCGGGCGGCGGAAATCTGGCGCGGCGGCCATTGGCAGCCGGCCTGGGGAAAAGTCATTGCCGGCACTTCGGGAATTTTGCCCGCCGATTTTTTCAACGGACGCAGCGTGGAGGTCAGCGGCATCATTCGTCCGCTGCGCGGCCCGCTGGCGGACGGCTTGTTTGATCCGCGCCGGTATTATCAGCGCCAGGAGGTTTATTTCCAGTTGCAGGCCGACTCCACCAACGCCTGGCTCCCGTTGGGGCCGGCGGAGGAGGTGCCAGTGTCGGACCGTTTCAACGGGTGGGCGCGCCGGACGCTGGCGCTGGGGTTGCCGGAGGAAGACGAGGCCCAGCGCCTGATGTGGACCCTGGCGCTGGATTGGAAGGCGCCGCTGACGGAAAGCGTGGAAGACCCGTTCATGAGGGCGGGAACTTTCCACATTTTCGCCGTGGATGGACTGCGCATCGGGTTGCTGGCGGCCATCGGCATCGGATTGCTGCGCGCGCTGCAAATGCCGCGCGCCCTTTGCGGGCTGCTGGTCATTCCGGTGATCTGGTTTTATGCGGGGCTGACGGGATGGCCGGCCTCGGCTGTGCGGGCGGCGATCATGATGAGCATCGTCATTGGGGGATGGGCGGTGAAGCGGCCCGGAGATTTGATCAATTCACTTTTCGCCGCCGCGTTGATCATCCTGGTGTGGGACCCGCAACAACTTTTTCAGGCGGGATTTCAACTTTCATTTCTAATTGTGTTGTGCATCGCTGTGCTGGCGCTGCCCATGCGGCGGTTTCTCTACGCCCGCTTTTTTCCACCGGACCAATTCGTCCCCGACGAAGTGCGGCCGGGCTGGCAGGTGTGGACGGAGGCCTTGCGGCGGCGGGGGATTGACATGTTTGTGATGTCGCTGGCGGCCTTTCTCGGCTCCCTCCCGCTCACGGCCTGTTATTTTCATCTTTTCACCCCGGTGGGAGTGCCGGCCAACATCGTCGTCGTGCCGCTGACGGCGCTGGCTTTGATGAGTTGCATGGCCAGCCTGCTGACCGGCGGCTGGTTTCCCCCGCTGGCCGTCTTGTTCAATCATGCCGGCTGGTTTTGGATGAAGTGCATTATTGCCGCCAGCCAATGGTCGGCCCACTGGCCGGCCGGCAATTGGTATGTTTCCTCGCCGCGGCCCATGACGTTTGTCTGGTATTACGCGGTGCTGCTGGCCGTTTTCACCGGCTGGATTTTTCGCGCCAAACACAAGCGGCTGCTTCTGGCCGCGCTCGTTCTCCTCAGCGTCCTCTGGGTCGTGGACCGCGAACAGCAACGCGGCGCGGCCCGGCTGGACGTGCTGGCCCTGCGCGGGGCGCCGGCCTTTTTCGTCCCCGGTTCCGGGACAAACCGGGACTTGCTGGCGGATTGCGGCGACGCCGAGTCGGCCGAAGCGATCGTCAGGCCGTTCCTTCACGCCCAGGGGGTCAACCGCCTGCGGAACTTCTGTTTGACCGCCGGCTACCAGCAAAGCGTCGGCGGCGCGGAAATCGTCTTGACTAATTTCGCCCCCACCGCCGTTTTCGCCGGCCCGGCCCGCGTCCGTTCCCCGGCTTACCGGCGCGTCGAGGCGGAGTTGGCGCAGACTCCCGGCCTTTGGCGGACGGTGCAGGACGGCGACGTCCTGGACGGCTGGTCCGTTCTCCACCCCGGCGCGGAGGATAGATTAGCGGCAGCGGACGAAGTTTCCCTGGCGCTGCAACGAAGCGTTCACGGCCATTCCGTTCTTCTCCTTTCCGCCCTGGGCCGGGACGGACAAAACCTGCTGATGACCCGCCACCCGGAGCTGCGCGCGGAGATCGTGGTGGCGGGGCTGCCGGCGCGGGACGAACCGCTGGACGGGCCGCTGCTGGATTTGCTCCAGCCCAGCCTCATCATCATCGCCGATGCCGAGCTTCCCGCCACGCGGCGGGCGACGGCAAAATTGCGCGAGCGCCTGGCCCAACGCAACGGGGTGCGCGTCCTCTACTGCCGCGACACCGGCTCCCTCACCCTCCTCATCCGCCGCGGCGGCTGGGTGGTCCGCGATGCCGGCGGCACAACCAAGGACTGAGGATCAATCCTGGTTGGTAGGGCGGGCAGTCCTCTGCCCGCCGTCGGGCATTGGCCGGGGAATGAGCGTCACGCTGCTGTCGTGCGGCGGGCAGAGGACTGCCCGCCCTACCCGCCACCACCGGCGCATTGCAAAAATCCGGTAATGCCTCAGTGACGGATGGCAGGGACGGCTCGCCGAGCCGTCCGCGGGTGTTTTCCGCCGGAGCGGACGCCTCGGCGAGGTGTCCCTGCCTTTCCAAGGCCCGCCGTCACTGAGGCATTACAAAATCCGCAACTTTTCCTTTGACCGCTTTGAATTTAACCACTATTATACATTCAGTGATTGCGAAAGGCGCAAGAGGCGGGAGTCGCGGCGAAGGGTTCAAACCCATCGGCAACCCCGCGCGTTGGGTCGCAATGCCGGCTGCGCGCGACCGGGTTCGGGTCGGTCCGCCCCACAGGGCCTATGCGTCCCATCCGTCCCATCATTTTGAGTTAATTCCACT
This sequence comes from Verrucomicrobiota bacterium, assembly GCA_049513975.1. Lineage (GTDB taxonomy): Bacteria > Verrucomicrobiota > Verrucomicrobiia > Limisphaerales > Palsa-1400 > JBEKOF01. The sequence goes on from JBEKVM010000009.1 coordinate 76,579, forward strand.
TAATTCCACTTATTTCCAGGTAATTCCACTTCCGGCAGGGTGGGGGACCCATGCCCGAAAGTTCGAGGGATTGGCGGCGCGGGCCTCGTTCTCCCTTGTGAAGAGCGGAACGCCGCCCCGAATCGGCTTGGCGTTTCCTCCAACACGCGAGACAATGAAAACAGCCCAAAACTGATATGAAATCGAACTCCATTTTCTTCACCACCCTGACCCTGGCCGCCCCGCTGGCGTTTTTGCTGCAAGGCAGCGTCCTGGCCCAGGACGACGGCGCAACCAACACCCCGCCGCCCGCTCAAGAGCCGGGGGCGGGCGCGGGTGCCCCTGCGTCAACAGCCTGGGACAATGTGGAATTCTTCTTTCCTGGCGGCAAACCCTCCGAATTCGTTTCCGCCGTGGAGAAGCAATACAAAGTTGATTGGGCGAAGGTTGCGGACATCCCGAACAACATGCAATTCGTCCACATTCCGGCGTTACGCATGAACCGGCAGTCCGCTGACAACATCGTTGGCGGCAGACGGGGTGGAGGAGGCGGATTCGGAGGCGGCGTTGGCGGCGTAGGCGGTCTTGGAGGAGGTGGGGGCGGAGTAGGAGGTGGCTTTGGCGGCGGCGGTGGCTTTGGCGGAGGGGGCGGTCGCCGGGGAGGCTTTGCCGCGGCAGATCGCAGCCCGCTGGATGCCTTGATCGCTCTCTACAATAGCCTGGAACAGGCGAAACCGGAGTTGGGACGCTTGACGGTGGAAGGAGATTTGGCGAAACCTTCGGTCGTGATCTTCCACTCCAACTTATCTCCGACCACGCAGCCAACCCGCAAAATGAAGGCCTTCGCGTTGAAGGGAATTCCCGCGAATGAATGGGATAGGCTAAACACGCAGATACATGACGAATTTGAAGTCGAGTTTGAGCGCCAGAAGGCTCTTGCAGAAGAAACTCGAGCGCCAATGCCCATTTGGAAAGCCGATGTTGGTCTCAACCATGACACCGGCCTGCTCGTAGTGTCCGGACCTGAATGGGCCGTGGAAGCGGCGGAATCCTTTGTCACCGCCTGGCACGCCAACCATCCGGCCGCCGCCCCGCCGACGGGGTTGCCAGCGGGCCAGAAGTAAAGAGAAGCCAACCATGTTCACGCTGAATGAAAATTCCACCGCCCCAATTCTTGAGGCTGCCGGTCTCAGCGTGCCCTCCGCCTGCACCCGCGTACGGTTGAAACAACCCTTGCAAGCCAATGGCAACACGGTGCCAGGCCCGGACGACATCCGGGCCTTGACCCTGGCCATCCGGCGCGGCGACGCCGCGGCCTTTGCCCGTTTCTACGATCTTTACAGCTTCCGCCTTTACCGCTTTCTTCTCGTGCTGGCGCGCGGCGACGAAAACACGGCGCGGGAAGTCTGCCAGGCGGCCATGACCAAGCTGGCGAAACGCTTCGAGGTGTTTGACGACGAGCGGATGTTGTGGGCCTGGCTTTGCACGGTGGCGAAGAACACCTTCATTGACCATTACCGCGCCCAGCGCCGCCGCGACCGGTTCGTTTCGCTGGAGGAAATGCCCGCGTCCATCGCCGGGGCGGAAAATTCGACCGGCCAACTTTCCGAAATCCTGCGCGAGGCGCTGGCCGCTCTCCGGCCGGAAGAGCGCGAGCTGATGCAGGCCGCATACATTGACAAGCGGCCCTTGCAGGAACTGGCCGGCGCCTCGGGCCTGACCTACAAGGCCGTCGAATCCCGCCTGGCCCGGTTGCGGCGGAAACTTAAGGAACAATTGCTGAAAAACTTGCGCCATGAAAACCAATCCTGATCCCGATAACGAAGACCCCCTGCTGGAGGCCGTGTTGCGCGACGACAGTTGGCGGGCGGCCAGCGCCGCCGGCAAAGCGGAGGCGCTGGGAGTATTTGCAGCGCGCCAGCGCGTGCGGCGTTGGACGCGCCGGGGCGGCGGCCTGGCGGCTCTGGCCGTCGTCGCGGCCTGCGCCGCGCATTGGCTGGCCGGCCCGGCCGCGCCGCCTCCCCGGCTGCTGGCGGTCCGTCCGCCCGGCCCGCCGCCGGCGCAGCCGGAAAAGTCTATATACTTGACAGACGGCGAGCTGCTCGCGCTGTTCCCGGAGGGAAGCTGTTTTCTGGCGGAGGTGGACGGGAAGAAAAAGCTGGTTTTTTTCGATCCCGAAGTCGAGCGCGAGTATGTCTCCGATGCGGGCGCGCCGCGCTCCATCGCCCCTTGACCCGCCGCGCGAAACGGCCCGGGAAAAAAGAAGTGTTGACAGAAGGAACAGACATCGCCCCCCCCCCTCGGCTTGGGCGCAAGCGCGTCCGGCAAATCCCGGCGCTGGCCTTTCGCGAGGGCGGCGGATGTTTCACCCTCTCCTGGAGGAGAGGGCCGGGGTGAGGTCGGGCTTTTCCACTGACTTGGCTTTTTGTTTCGCCCTCATCCTGTGCATCCTGTCTTCATATTTTTTCCTCTCCGCCGAATATTTTCAGCAGGACAGCGGCATCCAGGTTGCCGCCGCTCAGGATGACGCCGACCCGCCCGCGCGCGCGCACCGCGCCGCTCAACAGCGCCGCCACCCCCAGCGCGCCCGACGGCTCCACCACCAGCTTCATCCTCGTAAAAAGAAAGCGCACGGCCTCCATGATGGCTTCCTCGGTCACGGTCCTCATCTCGTCCACGTTCGCCAGCACGAGGGGGAAGGTGAATTGGCCGAGCGAGGCGGTCCGCGTCCCGTCGGCGATGGTGGGCGGATTGGTCACGGTCTGGAGGGTTTTGCTGGCAAAAGAACGAACCGCATCGTCGGCCAGTTCCGACTCGATGCCGATGACGCGGCATTTGGGAGCGAGGTTTTTGGCGCAGACCGCGCTGCCGCTGAGCAATCCGCCCCCGCCGCAGGGGGTGATGAGAAAGTCCAGCGACTGGAGTTCCTCGAACATTTCCATGGCGGCCGTGCCCTGGCCGGCGATGACGTCCAGATGATCAAAGGGCGGAATCAGCGTGTAGCCGTGTTGGGCTTGCAACTCGGCGGTCACCCGTTCGCGGCTGGGGTTCTCCGGCTCGCAGAGGACAACTCTGGCCCCGTAGCCGGCGGTGGCGGCGCGCTTGGCCGCCGGGGCGTCGCGCGGCATGACGACGGTGGCCTGCAGGCCCAGTATCCGGCAGGTCAGCGCCACGGCCTGCGCGTGATTGCCGGAGGAAAAAGTGATGACTCCCGCTTTCTTTTGGGCATCGCTCAACTGGGAGATGGCGTTGAACGCGCCGCGAAATTTGAAGGCCCCGACCCGCTGAAAGTTTTCGCATTTGCAAAAAACCGCGGCCCCGGCCAATTGGTCCAGGGTGCGCGAGGTGGCAATGGGCGTTTGGTGCGCCTGTCCGCGCAAACGCTGGCGCGCGGCCCGGATGCGTTCAAATAATTCGGATGGCATGGCTTTACCAGGCAGGTTGCAATCTTTGTCCAGTCCCGCCAGGATTAGGACGGTGTCAATAGTGCGACGACAACGCGGAAACCATACCAAACGCCAAAAGTGATGAACGCCGCGGTCCGATAGCGAATAGACGCGACTCTGCTCACGCCGAGGCTCAAAACGGCCAGCCACCAAAAATCAACCACGTCAATCATGGACAAAAAGACATCCGCCTTGTTGGTCGTGCTGGGATTGGCAAGGAAGAGAGTCGGGCTGGCGGTGGCGAGCAGGTTCTCTTTCCACAAGACGAGGAAACCGCGGAGGATTTTTTGCGGCACGTCAATCAGCAGGGCCAGTCCGCAGATTTCGACCACTTTCATGTAATTGAGCCTGACCGCTGTGCAACATTTGAGCGCGAGCCAAATCGCCACACCCATGAGAAAAAGGCCGGCCACGGATGTCAGGACGGCCCCGCCGGAGCCGAAGATCTTCAGGATCGCCGGTGTCATGTACTTCTCGGCCACGGCCGCGGCCTGGTCTGCTTCCGCCTGAGTCATTTTGCCCGCCGCAACTCGTTTTTGCACCGCCTTTTCCCGCTGCTGTTGCATGTCGCGGAAAACGGCCGGTTGCGAGAACGCTATGTTGATGTAAACAACCGTGGCGATGCAGGCCAGGAGCAACGGCACCAGCCAATTGGAGGCGCGCACGGGCGCGGTCTTGATTTCCTCAAAGACTTGACCGGGCGCGGTGATGACGTTCGTGAGGCGGTCCGTCAGCGACGAAGGCTCGGGCGGAGCGCCCTCGGGCGGCGGCGGAGACATTGGGGCGGCATCCATAAGAATTCTATTGATCCGTTTTTACCACCTTGGCCCGCCAGAGCAACCAAATTTAATGGCATTCTCCTGGAGCCGTTTGCAGTCGGGAAAACTATTTTCAAATACTTTGCAAGGTTTTGGCGTCTAATCCGTATGAGGTTAGTGAGGGCGCGGCAGTTCGCGCCCGGCAAATGAATTTTGTTTGAAAAACATCGAGTTTGGGCTAAGAATTAATTTAAGATATGAAAACAAGAACTCTGACATTTATGAACAGAACAACCTCCACCTTGGCGGCGGCCATTGCGGCCATGGCGGTGACAGGCTGTTACAACCCCAACGGCACGCCCGACAACACCGGCACCGGCGCTCTGGTCGGGGGCGCTTCGGGCGCGGGCCTGGGGGCGATTATCGGCAGCGCCAGTCACAACGCGGGGGCCGGGGCGGCGATTGGCGCGGGGGCCGGCATGTTGCTGGGCGCCTTGATCGGCCATTCCGCCGATCAACAGCAGGAAATGCGCCTGCGCCAGCAGTACCCGGATACTTACGCCCGGACCCAGGCGGGCACCCCGTTGAGCCTGACCGACGTCAAGGCGATGACCGCGGCCCATGTCAGCGACGACACCATCATCGCCCAGATCGTTAATTCCCATACCGTCTATCATCTCAACGCCACGGACATCATTGATTTGCATGACTCGGGCGTCTCCCAGAGGGTCATTGATTTCATCGTCAACACCCCCACCACTATCGCCGCGGCTCCATCGGTGGCGGTCGTGGCGGCGACACCGCCGCCCGTGCCGGTGGAACCGATGATGGTCGCGCCCGGGCCGGATTATATCTGGTGCGGCGGGGAGTGGGTCTGGAATGGCGGATGGGTTTGGCGGGCGGGCTATTGGGGGCTGGCTCCTTATCCCGGGGCCATCTGGATCGGCGGCTATTGGGGCCACGGTCCGCGCGGTTGGGAAAGGCATGGGGGCCACTGGGGCCGCCGTTAAGGCGCCGGCGGGGATGGGGCCAGTCCCGGCCTTTTTTGCAGCATCCCCGGCACCCAGGACACCGCCGCCGCCGCAATCAAATGCTTGACAGTGTGCCCGCTCACAAATCGAGATCTGCCACGGCAAGTCGAAGCGGTCATTCGCGCCAGGAACCTTTTCCGCGAAGGCCAAAAAATTCTCGTCGCTGTTTCCGGCGGGCTGGATTCGATGGCGCTGCTGGAGCTGCTCCATCGCCTCGCCCCCGCCCATCGCTGGCAGCTCACGGTCGCGCACTTTAACCATCAGTTGCGCGGCCCGGCCAGCCAGGCCGACGAAAAGCGGGTCCGCCGCCAGGCTCGCGCCCTCGGCTGGCCGGTGGTGGTGGGCCGGGCCGCAGTCAAGACTATGGCCCGGCGGCGCGGATGGTCCGTGGAAATGGCCGCGCGCCACCTGCGCCATGCCTTCCTGGCCCGCGCCGCCAGACAACGCGGCATTGCCGCCGTGGCCACCGCCCACCACGCCGACGACCAGGTGGAATTGTTTTTCCTGCGCGTCCTCCGCGGCGCCGGCAGCGCCGGTCTGGCCGGCATGAAGTGGATCAGTTCGCCGCTTGACCCGGGCATCGCCCTGGTCCGGCCCTTGCTCGGCCTGTCCAAATCGGACTTGGCGCAGTTTGCGCGCGCGCAGGGCGTCCCGTTTTCCGAGGATGCCAGCAATGCCAGCCTGGACATCCTGCGCAATCGCGTCCGCCATGAATTGCTCCCCTTGTTGCGGGCCAGGTATCAGCCCGCCCTGGCGCGATGCGTTCTGCGCGCGATGGCACTGGCCCGGGCCGAGGCTGACCTCGTGTCGGATTTGGCTTCCCGATGGCTGGCCCGCCGGCGCCGCCAGCCCTTGGCGCTCCTGCCCGTCGCCGTGCAACGCCAAGTTATCCAGGAACAACTCTATAAACTGGAGCAACCGGTGGATTTTGAACTGGTGGAGTCCTTGAGAACCAGGCCAAATCATCCTCTTCCCGCCCGCCCCGGCCACTGTCTCATCCTTGCGGCCAACGGCCTGGTGCGGCTGCAAAAAGTGGAAAAAACGGGCTTCCAGGCCGCCTCGCTGCGCCTGAATTTGAACCGCCGCCGCCACACCGCCAATTTCGGCCGGGTTAAGGTTTCCTGGGACCTGGCCGATACAACTGGAATGAACTGTGCCCGGCGGCCCAACCTGGAGTGTTTTGATGCCGACAAGGTTGGCCCGCACATTTGTCTGCGCCACTGGCAGCCGGGCGACCGTTTTCACCCCATCGGCGCCACCGCGCCGGCCAAACTTCAGGACATTTTCACCAACCTCAAAGTGCCCCGCTCCGAACGCCGCCGCCGCGTGGTCGCCGCCACCCGTCAAGGCGAAATCTTCTGGGTGGAGGGGCTGCGCATCGCCGAGGGTTTCAAGCTGGACAAATCCACCCTCCGCCGCTTGAATTGGGGGTGGCAGCGCGCCGGAGGGATTAAACAAGTGGGGGTTGCGGCTTTGCCCGGCCCATGATACTCTTATCCAGTAACTTGACATAAAATGCCTGATTTGAACCGCCCAACCGACCCGGACCGGAACGACAAACGCAGCGGTGATGTTCGCATCCCGCAGCGCACCGTCCTTCTCTGGACCGGCATTCTTTCCCTGGTCCTCGTCTTTTTCCTCATCAACAAGAACAACGAACAACCGGTCAAGGAATTCACCAACTGGACCCAACTCAAGGAACAACTGGACAAGAACAACCTGGTGCCCGGCTCCGGCAAGATCATCTACGGTTTGGATTCACCCGACCTGAAAAGAATCACCGGCAGTTTCTACGATCCCCCCGGCCAGACCAAAGCCACCACCAAATTCAGTTTGGAAACCCCTTTGCCCGACATCATCACCACCAAGTTGATGGAGTCGGGACAATTCCAATTCGCCAAAGGCAATAATTTGATGGTGGGGCTGCTCTACCAGTTGCTCCCCATCGCCCTGATTCTGGGCGTCATTTACTTCTTCATCATCCGCCAAATCAAAATGGCCGGCAAAGGCGCCCTCAGCTTCGGCAAGAGCCGCGCCCGCATGTTGAACAAGGAGCGCAACAAAATCACTTTCAAGGACGTCGCCGGCGTCGAGGAAGCCAAGGAGGAGGTCTCCGAACTGGTCGAATTCCTCAAGGACCCGAAAAAATTTCAAAAGCTCGGCGGGCGCATTCCCAAGGGCATTCTCATGGTCGGCGCTCCCGGCACGGGCAAAACCCTCCTGGCCAAGGCCATTGCCGGCGAAGCCGACGCTTCCTTCTTCAGCATCAGCGGCTCGGATTTCGTGGAAATGTTTGTCGGCGTCGGCGCCAGCCGCGTCCGCGACATGTTCGAGCAAGCCCGCAAAAACGTCCCCTGCCTGATTTTTATTGATGAAATTGACGCCGTCGGCCGCAGCCGCGGTCACGGCTGGGGCGGGGGCAACGATGAACGCGAACAGACCCTCAACGCCCTGCTCGTCGAGATGGATGGCTTTGACACCCAGGATGGCATCATCATCATTGCCGCCACCAACCGCCCCGACGTGCTCGACCCGGCCTTGCTGCGGCCCGGCCGTTTTGACCGCCAAATCATGGTCAACCTTCCCGATGTGCGCGGGCGCGAAGCCATTTTGAAAGTCCACGCCCGCAACGTCAAACTGGATGCTTCGGCCAATCTCGCCGTCATCGCCCGCGGCACCCCCGGTTACTCCGGCGCCGATCTGGCCAATCTCCTCAACGAGGCCGCCCTCCTCGCCGCCCGCATGAACAAAAAAACCATCGGCACACCCGAACTGGAAGAAGCCCGCGTCAAAGTCCGCATGGGCCGCGAGCGCCGCAGCATGGCCATGACCGAAGAGGACAAGAAATGCACCGCCTGGCACGAAGCCGGCCATGCCCTGGTCAGTGTGTTGCTCGAACATACCTATCCCCTCCATAAAGTGACCATTATCCCGCGCGGCCAGACCCTCGGTTCCACCATGTCCCTGCCCGAGGACGACATCCTGGCCCATCGCCGCAAGCAAATGCTCGATTTAATCGCCGTCATGATGGCCGGACGCATTGCCGAAGAAGTCACCTCCGGCGACATTTCCAGCGGCGCGGCGGGCGACATCCAGCAGGCCACCTCCGTGGCCCATTCCATGGTTTGCCAGTGGGGCATGAGCGACAAACTGGGCATGGTGCAATACGGCAACGACGGCGACCGCGTCTTTATGGGCCGCGACATGGTGCAGCGCCAGGATTACAGCGAATTTACCGCCCAGGAAATTGACACCGAAGTCAAGCGCATCATCAACGAGGCCTATCAAAGGGCCAAGACCCTGATCGAGACCCATCGCGACAAATTGGAAATCATCGCCAACGCCCTCTTGGAATACGAGTCGCTGGACGGCGAACAAGTCAAGCAGATCGTGGCCACAGGCACCTTTACCCCGCCTCCTCCCGCGCCGAAAGTGGACCCGCCTTCCGGTGCCATCGCCGCCACGCCCCTGACCGACGTCCCCAAGCCGCTCCCGCCCAAGCTGCCCGGCTACGGCACCCCCGCGCCCGCGCCAGTGTAGATTTTCCGGCTTCCGGCCCGTCAAGGGCCTTTCGCGTCCAGGCAAACCAATTCGCCTTGGTTGTTGCGGCAGTAAATGCGGCCATTGGCCAGGGTGGGCGCCGTCCAGCACCACTCGCCGAGGACATGGGCCCGGGAAATGGGCGCGAAGGCCGCGGGGGAAGCCTCGCCCGCCACCAGTTCGCCCGTGTCGCTCAACATGATGATCTTGTGATCGGCCACGATCAATCCGCCGCCGCCCAGCCCCGCATAACTCCACTTTAGAGCGCCGGTCGCGAATTCAACACACTGCAAAACAGCCGACTGGGCGCCGCCATTGACCATTCCCGCCACGCCATATAAATAGCCGTCAATAAGAACCGAGGAATTAATGTGGTTGGCAAAAGCCGGGTTGGCCCAAACTGGCGTGGCTTTCGTGCCATCGAAGCGGGCCATGATCCCGCCGTGGGTGTAGCCGGCGGACACGAAAAAGTCGTTGTTGGAGACAATCACGTCAGCGATGTTGAGGTTGTTCTGCGTTTTGAACGGAAGACTCCAGATGGGTTTGCCGGTTTTTGTCTCCACTCCGCAGGCGGTGTCCACCGAAAGAATGGCGACGGCGGGCGCGCCGTTGAAGGAACAAGGCACCGGCGTCGAATAACCAGATACAGTCTTGTCTGAAGTCCACACGACCTTGCCGGTGGTTTTATCCACGGCCGTGCCGGTACCGCCGACGTCAAGCACCAGCAAATTATCCTGCACGACGGGGGAACCGGTGAATCCCCAGTGTGGCTTGGTCAGGCCCAGTTCCCCGATGAGGTTGTTTGACCATACGACGGCGCCGCTCTGCGTTTCCAGGGCGAACAAGCAGCCGTCTCCGCTCATCAGGTAAACCCGGCCCTCCTCAATCGCGGGCGAGCCGCTCGTGCCTCCCATTCCTTTGGGTTTGCTATAATCGTTCAGAATCTGGTTGGCGCAGGAGAATTTCCAGAGATGGCTGCCCGTCGCGGCATCGAAACAATACAGCGTGGCGGTGTCGCCCGCATTTCCCGTCGCGTAAGCCCGGCCATTGGCGACGGTGATGGCGGCGTAGCCGAGGCCGACGGACGCTTTCCAAAGTTGTTTGGGTCCCTCCGCCGGCCATTTCACCAGCCATCCCGTCTCCGACGAAATGCCGTTGTGATTTGGGCCGCGAAAGTTCGGCCAATCTGCGCCGCGAGACGTGACGCAAATCATTACCGCGACCAGGATCACAGCCCAAGAGAAAACCTTTTTCATGCGGGCATGGTGGCAAGGACCCAGGGGGATGTCATGGCGCTATTTCGGTTCCTCAAGAGGAAGAGGTATGAGCGCCGGGATGCGGTCCTTCAGGGCGGGGATGGGCGGGCCATCACCTGCCGGATTATCCAGGTAGTAGAAACCGAGCGTTGTATAATGGTTGGGAAACGGTTTGCGATCCTCGTCCCAACCGCTCCGCCCGTGTTCCAGCGTAAAGAGGAGGCTCTTTTTGAACGGCACGGCGTCCTGGATGTGCCAACGGTAGCAGGTGTTCAAGATGCCTCGCTTCTCACCGCCTTTGCTCGCGTTGTCGTAGTAGGGCACGCCAAAATAGGGGTTCCAAAACGCCCGGCCAAAATCCCATGCGCCGCAGAAATAGTCCTCGCTGCCCGTGCCGCTAATGACCGGTTTCTCGGAGCCGTCCACATACCAGTAATCATTGCCCTCGCCCCACCAGCCGTCGCTGTTGGCCATCACGGCGATGAAGGTGCCCACGAAATGGCCCGCGCCCTGGGTCTCGCATATCGTCAGCGGCTTGCCCACGGGGGCGGGAAAGTAGGTGCGATACTGGGTGTGAAAATACCGCGCCTCCGGTTGTGGATTCTGTTCCAACCGGTAATCAATATTGAAATAAAAATTATTTACACTGCGGTCACCCTCGTTGGCCACCGTGAGCAAGGCGTGCTTTTTGAAGGGCATCGGCCAGTAACAGTTCAGGGCATTGCGCGCGCCGACCACCACGGCCGCGCTCTGAAACTCGACATACTTCCCGTGTCCCTGGGCAAAAAAGTCGCCGACCGGGCACTCCACGGCTGGACGGGCCGCGCCGTCCCAGGTCATGCGCAGCACCAGTTCCCGCAGGTGGTCGGGCGAAGGCGAATTGATCGTAAACCAAATGTGCGTGACCCGGCCGCTTCCTTCCACATCCATCAGCGTGAGGGTCTGCCCGGGATTAATGCGCCGGGAGTCGCCGTTCCGTCCATTGGGGTCGGTGCTCGAAGCCCGCCAGGCCGAGAAGTCCTTCTTGGACGCAAGATCGGCGGGGATCTGGGCTGCGGCCATGTATGGCAGCAGCGCGATTACTGCCGCGGTTGGAATGAGTGCTGTCAGGCGGTTGATCTTGGTAGTCATTGCGGATAGGGGTCAAAACCGTACGGTTGGAAAGCGTGTGCTGCATATTCGGATTTTATCGTTTTCTTTCCGCATGGCGCAGCAGGTTCGCCCAGGAACCGGCCAAACCCAAGTTTAATCTTATGGCAATCCACTTCAAGCCCATTGTCGCAGGCCGAAAGGATTTATTGCCGCAGCGGAACGCACCGAACGCAAAAGGGCAGGGGAGGCAAACACCGGGGCCTTGAGCGTTGCCAGCGTGAGGTCGCGGGCCATCTTCGATAGCTTTCAACTTTCTGCTCGTTGTCCAGCCGTCAGGCAGCATCAGTGCTTTTCGCAGGGGTCTTACCATGGATACGGAAAAGAAAAGTTCTTCATCTGCGTCTATCTGCGTGATCTGCGGGCAAATGCCGTTCTTTCCGAATTTGCTGCGGTGCAACAGCTTACACAATTCGCAGAGTGAAAATCTTGTTGGAATTGCGTGATTCGATACTATTGTGGTAAGGATGACACGGATGAAAGCGGAGTTGTCCGAATCCATTTCCCACCCGTGGAATCCCCGAAATCCGCAGTTCAAATTCCGGTTCTTATGATTTTGCCCCCCATGATTTTGCCATGTCCCCATGATTCTGTCCGTTCCTTCCCGCTCCTCGCGCCTTCGCGCCCTTGGGCCTTTGCCTTATCAGTCCCCGT
>JBEKVM010000010.1:0-60360 GCA_049513975.1 Verrucomicrobiota bacterium
GTTAACTCATAGATACAAGCGAATTTTATTTCCGGTGCTTTTTGTGAAGGAAATGACGCTTATCTGCCCCGAAGCGCCGTCAGGCTGTCAAAACCCACAGGAATTTCCGAAGGGCATTAGGCCTAAGATGCATTCATCGGATTATTGGCATCCCAAGCGCCAGGATTCCCGCGAACTCTTTGTCAGGTCAGTAAGATGGATCCAGTTGGCTGGCGAAGTTGGGGGCTAACATCGGCCAAGTCAACTCAAGGTGGGCTTGGTTATCGTTGTTCCAACGGGGGCGCCAAAGGCTGGTCACGGCTGGATTGACGGCATCATTCCGCAACGCTTTTTCACTATGGCCATCGCAGAACAAAATGTCCGTCTTGTAATTATGGCGGTTCGACGGCAGTTGTCCGCTATATCCGGTCGAGGAAGTGTCCTGAGTATCGGTGGGGTCCAGGTTCGCCTCCCACGATCCGGCGTCTTGGCCGACTGACAGGGCGCGGGTGTCGGCCAGCATGATCATTTGCGCCGGCGCCCTGATCTGCGATTCTCTCATCAAACCATAATAGAAACCACCATCAACGTCCCCGCCCAAACCTAAAGCGGCGGAGGAACTGCCCAGGTTGCCCGCGTTTCCCAGTCCCCAATCATTGTATCCTATGGAGAAGCGGCTGTTGGGGGTAACCGTCCAAGGGCTGTAAACGCCATTTTCACCCGTGCCTCCCAATGTTGTGTTGACATTTGTATCCCAAGCGCTATCCGGAGGCGCGGCTGGACAACAGAAGACCTGCCGGTTGTTGGCCATGCCTGGCAGGATCCGGCTCATCCACACATAACATCCAAAATTGGCGGAGTAGTCGCCCGGATATCCTTTGTAATCGTTCACATACAAGCTGATGCCAACGCCGAGCTGGTGCAAGTTGTTCAGGCACGCGGTTTGCCTGGCCGACATTTTGGCCTTGGCCAGGGTCGGCAAGAGCAGGGCCGCCAGAATGGCAATGATGGCGATGACCACCAGCAACTCGATCAAGGTGAAGGCCGATTTTCCGACGCGGTTGCGGGTGTTCGTTTTCATAAATTCCCGGCACTAACTCTCAAAAGCAATATAACTTAAATCGGCGTTCTGGTCAAGAAATGCGTGTGAGGCCGCACCTGCTTTGGACGTCAGGAACGGCCGGAGCCGAGGCTCCGGCCGCCTGGCAAACTACAGGGGCAACACTCATTCGGCGCAGTGGTTTACTGCTTCACTTGGAAGAACTGGTTCCCGATGGTCGCCGGCACCGTATAGGGCGAAACCGCCGCGTTGTTCGGGGTCCACGGTCCAACCACAGTCGGGGCCTGTAGGAGAGTTCCTGAAGGCCAAGTGATCACGACGCTTGTGCCGGAGGGTGTGATGCTCATAATCGGCTGGCCGGTGTAGAGGGCATTCACCACCGCAGCGGGAAGAGCCTGGGTGAAGATGGCCGCGTGGGCAATGCTGGCATTCAACAGCCGGGCCGTTCCATAATCGGGCGCACCGCCGATCCAAACATCAAGGGCGTCCCCGACGGGCGTTACGGTCACGCTGTTGCTGGCCACCAGCGCCCCATCCACATAGAGCAGACCATTGTTGTTGCCCAAAGTTCCATCGTAGGCATAGGCGACAAAATGCCAGTTGCCGTCGAGAATGCCGGTGCGGCTCGTCGCGTCGCCCGCAGTGCCGTCCGAAGCGCCGGGTTCGCCGGTGCCGTTGACGCTCAAACGCCAGGAGGCGTCTCCGTGCCCGAACAATCCCGCAAAATTGGGGTAGGCGGCGACGTTGACCCAAGTCACTACTGTAATGGCGTTAGTGAGGTTGAACGGGCCTTCGGGAACATCCACATAGGCCGTGGAACCGTCAAAGCTCGCAGCATAGCTGGTTGCGCCGAAGAACGAATTCGCCGGGCCGGGCTGCTGGAGGACGAAGTTGCCGACATAGTTTCCGTTGTAGCCGCCCGCCATGTCGTAGGCGACCGTGCCGGTGGTCTCATCCAAAGGCCAGTAGGCCAGAGGGCCGAGGGCGAGGAGGTTCGCCTGATACGGGTTGGGGGCAGTGATCGTGATGACCGTCGGCGTGCTGGTGACGCTGCCATAGTTATTGGTGATGACGCAGGTGTAGCTGCCTGCGCTGGCGGCCTGCAAGCCGGACAGCCTCAACGTGGCGGTGGTCGCTCCGGCAATGGGCTGCGCACCATTGTTGAAATACCAGTAATAAAGATAGGGCGGCTGGCCAACGTTTCTGACAGTGGCGTGAAGGGTGCCGCCGGCCAGGAGGTTTTCAACCGCCGTTGGCTGTGCGATGATCACGGGCGCGGCCGTGACGGTGATGGTGGGGCTGGTGGCCGCGACACCCCCTACGGTGGCGCTGATCGTGGCCGTGCCGCCGCCGACCGCCGTGATCAATCCGGTGGCGCTCACCGTGAGAACCAACGGATTGCTGCTGATCCAGTTGACCGCGTCACCCGTGGCCGGAAGATCGGTAGCGCCGGTTTGCGGAAGTTGGACGGTGACCACGCCCTGTTGGGTCTCAAGGACAGCCATGCTGGTGGTGACCGTGAGGCTGGCCGAGGTGGGAGTCAGTTGGTTTACCAGAACACTCGGACCGAGCAAAGTGCTGGCCGCAAGGTACCGTTGCGGAACGACGCCGTTCCAGATCCGCAACTCGTAGATGGTGCCGTTGAACTGGTCATCACCGCCATAAGGATCTGCTCCGAAAGTATCATCAGACGTGGCTCCATAGTTGCCGGGCGAATGAGGAGTAGCCGCGGCAAAAGACACCGTCCCTGGATTTCCGGGACCTGAGTCCAGGACGCCGTTAAGGTAGAGATTGCCAACCAGGGCGGAATTGTCAAAGGTCACCGCGAGGTATTCTTCCGTGCCTGACGGCAAGCCGGGCGAATTGATGTCAATCTCACCCCCGTTTGGCGTAAAGGCCACCCTCATGTTACCCGAGCTGCTGTCTGGGATCAGCCCGAAATTGACCGAGCCGCCGAGGACGCCAAAGGACCAAATCTCGGCCCACTCCCGGGCCGCATTCTGCGTCACCCAGCATTCCACCGTCACCGAGTCGTCGCCTTGGACCATTCCATTGGGCAGGGACACATAACCGGAAGGATTGCCGGAAGTCCCCGTTCCGGGCAGGGCAAGGCCGTTGTTTATGGTAGCCGGGTTGTTGCCGGCAATCAGTGTCCCATTGGCGGTGCCAACAGAATCGGAAGCATCGCTGACGAAGCTGTAGCGATGCATAAGAATCGCCTGGTCAACCGTCAACAATACTGCAACGCTGTTGCTGCTTCCGAGCGGATTGGATACGTTGATGTAATAACTCCCGGCATTCGTCAGAGCAAGATTGTTCAATGTCAGGGTGGCATTGGTCGCGCCGGGAATGGCGTTGGTGACATTGTTGAAGATATACTCCCATTGATAGCTCAACTGTCCGCCGGCAGCGACGGCGGTAAAGGTCGCTGAATCGCCCGCCGCCGTCGTCACGCCGACCGGTTGCTGTGTAATCACCGGCGGGGTCGAGGCGACGGAAATGGGCGCACTGGTGGCGGTGACCCCTCCGACCGTGGCGCTGACTGTGGCACTGCCGTTGGCTACCCCGGTGATCAAGCCGCTGGCACTCACCGTGAGAACGTTCGTGTTGCTGCTCAGCCAGTTGGTGACGCCACCGGTGACAGTGACCCCGGAGGCCGCCGCGAAATTGGCCACCACGGTGGCTTGTTCGGTCTGGGCTCCCAAGATGCTCGTGCTCGGAACACTGACGGTTACGTTATGAGGGGTCAGGTCAGTCACCACGACACCCGCCCCGGCGGCAGTGCTCACCTCCAGGTACAAGGGTGAAACGGCGCCATTCCAAATCCGCAGCTCGTAGATGGTGCCGTCAAACTGCGCATCCCCATAGATGTCGGCTCCCAAATAGTTATTGACCGTGCCGCCTGCGCCACCGTAGATGCCAGGCGAATACAAACCATCAAGCGGACCACCGGGATACTTAAACCTGGCATCCAGGACGCCATTGGTATAAAGAGAACCCACCAGCGTGGAATTGTTGAAGGTGACGGCAACATATTGCTCCACCCCGTTCGGGAACGCGGTGGCCGAATCTATCTCATCATTGCCCAACCCGTTACCGAAGTTGGCCACTTCCAGGTTCCCCCCATTGTTGCCCGGGTCCGGGATGAGCGCAAAGTTGTAGGATCGGTTGTTGATGCCGAAGTCCCAAATTTCCGACCACTCGCGGGACGCATTCTGCGTCACCCAGCATTCAACGGTAACCGAGGAGTCGCCTTGAATAATGCCGCTGGGCAGAGTCACATATCCGGATTGGGTGCCGCCGGTCGTTCCCGGCAGGATAAGGCCGTTGGCGATGGTGGCGGCAGTTCCGGTGCCCGGCGGCACCAGCGTCCCGTCCCAGGAGGGGCCTCCAACCGAATCGGAAGCATCGCTCACAAAGCTGTAGCGGTGCTGCAGGACCTGGGGAGTGACGGTAATGCTGCTGCTGGTGACGCTGAAGCCGCCGATGTTGGCGCTGATTGTGGTGGTGCCGGGGGCAACCGCGCTGATCAAACCGGTGCTGCTCACCGTGAGAACGCTTGTGTTGGCGCTGGTCCAGTTGGTCACGTCGCTCGTGGCCAGCAGTTCGCTGGCGCCGGTTTGCGGAATCGTGACGTAAACCGAGGCTTGCTGGGTGTCCGTGGCGACCATGTTATTGACGGTCCCGAAGCTGGCCCCCGCGATGGACAGGTTGGTGTTAATCGTCGTGCCGGGACCGAGCAATGCGCTGGCACTGATCAAACGTTGTGGCAGGGCGCCATTCCATATCCGCAGCTCGTAGATGGTGCCGGCGAACTGGGGATCGCCAAACACGTCGTTGCCCAAATAATTCTCGGTCGTTCCGGCCGCACCGCCAAAGGTGCCAGGAGAATAACTGGGGCTGGTATAGGGAGGCAACACCACCGTGCCATTCAGTGCTCCGTTTAGGTAAAGATTGCCTGTCAGGGTGGAATTGTTGTAAGTGACGGCAGTATAATAGGTGTTGCCGTCTGCCGGCAAAAATGAAGGCGTGTTTATATCGGTCTCTCCACCGTTTGGAGCGAAGGCCACTCTCATGTCACCGGGGCCGGGGCTGTCCTGGATCAGCGCGAAGTTGGTTGAGCCGTTGACGCCGAAGTCCCAAATTTCCGCCCAGGTATTCACCGCAGTCGCCTGCACCCAGCATTCCACCGTGACCGAGCTGTCGCCTTTAACAATCCCATTGGGCAGAGACACATAACCTGAAACGCCGTTGCCGCCACCCGCGTTCCCAGGCAGGCTGAGACCGTTGTTAATGGTGGCCGGTCCCCCGGTGGTGGGCGGTACCAGCGTTCCATTCCAAGCCGCCCCACCAACGGAATCGGAAGCGTCGGTGACGAAGCTGTAACGATGCTGCAGGATCGGCGCATTAACCGTCAACGCCGCGGCGGAGCTGGGAACCGTTGCGGTCGGGCTTGAACTGGTCACCACGACGCTGTAATTGGCCGATTGGCTCACATTGGTCACCGTCAGCACCGCATTGGTTGCGCCCGGAATAGGCGAGGTGCCAACGCTCCATTGAAAGGTCAGATTGGCGCCGGTAGCCCCGACCACGAAGGTCGCCGTCTCACCTACAAACGCGGAGACTGGGGCGGGTTGCTGGGTAATCGTTGCCGCACCTGTTTGTGGCGGGCTGAAAACGGCCACCGCCATCGCCATCTTGCTGGAAGCGGCGGACGTGGTTGCCGTGATGGTGACACTGCCAGGATTGAGAGATGATACATAACCCAACCCCGCGATCGGTCCGGCTTGGGTTGTGTCGTAGGCCACATTGACCGTGCCACTGGTCGAAGAGACGGTGGGGGTGCCCGGATTGCTGCCGACAAAGGCATTCACTATGGCCCAAGAGCCCGCCAGAATGTTCGGTACAGTGACCAAGACGTTTTGGCCGTTGGGAGCATTGACCACGGCGACCAAAGGAGGAATGGCAGTGTTAACGCCGCTGAGGGTGTAAACCTGAAGATCCACGCCGGCGCCTGTGACAGTGGCGGAAATAGTTTGCGTGCCTGGCGTGGGATTGTAGAGGTAATAGATTGTGCAATCGCGAAATGTAGATGAGGTGTCAGGCTCCGAGACGGCCTTGATGAGGGTCTGACTGCCCCAGCTCAGGGTTGCCGGTTCAGCGCCTGCGGAACCGGCGCCTTTGTTAAATAGTTCGACCACCAGTACACTTGCACCCGTTGTGACGGTAAAATTCGTGCTGACAGCGCCGCCGCTGGCGTGGTAGACGATATTCGTGCTGCCATCTTGCAAGGCAATCTGGGCGCGGGCGGGCGTGGCCAACAGCAGCAGGGCGAGGCTAAGAAAAACGCGCGTTAAGGCCGGGAGATAATCGGACACAAGGCGGGCCAACCCAAGCCGCGCGGAGGTGGTCTTCACATTTCGTTTCATATTTCGATTCATAACGACTTTCGCTTAGTTGTTTTGGTTCATCCCGCACTCGGCGGATGAAAACTGTTTCTTGCGGCTGGAACGGTGCGAACCGCCGCTCCATCCTGCCGCCAATGCCTCGAGGAGACGCCAATACCGCCTTGAGGTTGCCAAGGCAGCCAATATCTCCGGGCTTTCAAGAGTTTTATCACGGCGCGGTTAAGGTTGTCATGTGGCATAAAATGGCCACACGACGCCTCCGCGCCGATTTTGTGCGGGTGGGATTCCACCAAAAAGAGACGGTGGTGCTGGCAAACCGTTGAATTCCGCCTGCGTTGTGGGACAATTTGTCACACCACATCAGCCAGCAGGGAGTGTGGCATGAAATGGCCACAAGGGTGGGACGGGCTGTTCTGGGGGTGGCGAGAATGCCTGAATTTGTGAAAACAGCCGCCCCCCAACTCGATTTCCTGTGGCCCATTCATGCCACAGGACATTTTGACGCAATGGCGTATCATGGCGGAGATGATTACCGAAGGAGTCCAGATATGGATCGCGCTCTGTTGACCAGGCTGAGGATGATTTGGCTCTGTGCAACCGTGATCACGGTCGGCGCCAAGGCCGACCCTTGGCAAATGAAACAAGCCCCATTGATGACACCTTGGGCCAGCCTGGTGGACACCAATAATCCGCTGCCTGAGTATCCCCGTCCGCAGATGGTCCGAAGCAATTGGTTAAGCCTCAATGGCATCTGGCAGTTTCAGCCCGGCATTACCAACAGCGACCCGGTGCCGACCAACCAAACCCTGGCGTCCAACATCCTGGCGCCGTTTCCGATGGAATCGGCCATCTCGGGCGTAACGCAGTACCACGCCTGGTCGTGGTATCGGCGGACGTTCACCGTCCCAAGCCCCTGGAACGGCCGGCGCGTCATTCTCCATCTGGACGGGGTGGATTGGCAGGCGCAAGTTTTTGTCAATGGCCAGAGCGTCGGCACCCACCAGGGCGGCTATGACCCGTTCAGCTATGACATCACTCCTTGGCTGATTGGGAGCGGGCCGCAGGAATTGATCATCCAGGTTTACAATCCGGTGGACAACGGCAGCCAGCCGCGCGGCAAACAAACTCTTTATCCGGGCGGCATCATGTACACCTCTTGCACCGGAATCTGGCAACCGGTTTGGCTTGAACCGGTGGACAGTTCCGGCGCGCAGAATTTGGTGATAATTCCTGACGTTGACAATTCCCGCCTCCGCTTGACCGTCAACACTTATGCGACCGCCGGCGTCACGGTGAGTGCGACGGCACTGGAGGGCGGAACGGCGGTGAGCAGCGCCAGCGGCGCGGCGGACACGGAGTTGGACCTGACCCTTCCGAATCCCAAACTGTGGTCGCCCGACAACCCGTTCCTGTACGGCCTGCAAATCGCCGTGACCCACAACGGCGTCACCAACGACAACGTGAGCAGTTACTTTGGGATGAGAAAAATCTCCACCAACCTCACCGCGGGCATTCCGAGAATCTGTCTCAACAACCAGGTTATCTTTGGGATGGGGCCGCTGGATCAGGGATACTGGCCGGATGGAATTTACACCGCGCCCACGGACGACGCGCTTAAATTTGACATTCAGGAGATAAAAACGCTGGGATTCAACACGATTCGCAAGCACGAAAAAGTGGAACGCCAGCGCTGGTATTATTGGGCCGACACCCTGGGGCTGATGGTGTGGCAGGACATGCCGACGTGCAATTCCTATACCGGCAACCCATCCCCGCCGGCGGTGAATCCGTTGCAGTTCATCGCCGAATTGAGGGCCTTGGTGACCAACCACTGGAACAGCCCATCCATCATCATGTGGGATCTTTTTAATGAGGACCAGGGCGAGGCCGGGAGTTCCGACGGCGTGGGGCAGACCAATACGGCCTATCTGGCCGGGTTGGTCAGGGGGTTGGACCCGGCCCGTTTAATCAATCAGGCCAGTGGGGGCGCCTACTTTGGGGTGGGCGACGTGCTGGACAACCATAGCTACCCGGCTCCGGGCGATCCGACCAGCACGACGCAAGCGGCGGTGGACGGGGAATTTGGCGGGATCGGCCTGCTGCTGGCCGGTCATTTGTGGAATCCGGCCGAGGCCTTTTATGGCGACATTCTCGCCACGAACACAACCGCCATCGCCACTATTTATGATTCCTATATTGACGATATTGTCGGCTATAAGCCCGGCGGCTTGAATGCCGCCATTGAGACACAAATCACGGACGTTGAAAACGAATGTGACGGGCTGCTCACTTACGACCGCGTCTTGAAGGGGGATCCGACCCGGTTAGCCTATTCCAACCAGAAAGCCATTTCAGGGGAACTTAACATCACGACCGTGGTGCCGACGTCCCAAACGATCCCGCAGACGTGGCAGTATACCACAAACACCAACACCGCCTCCACGAATTGGTATGCGGCAGATTTCGATGACTCCGCGTGGAGCACCGGCTTGGCCGGGTTCGGGACCGACGATCCGGGGGTGACGCCTAACACAGCGTGGAACACGCTTGGTTATATTTGGCTCAGGCGCACGTTTAATCCGGGCAACCTTGGCATCCAGCAGATCAGCAACCTGGTTTTCACGGTTTATCACGACGAGGACGTGGTCATTTATATCAACGGCGTGCCGGCCGCGCAGGATTCCGGTTACACAACCTCTTACATAACCCTGGCCATGACCCCGCAGGCACGGGCCGCGATTATTCCCAACGGCAGCAATGTCATGGCCGTTTCCTGCTACCAGACCACAGGCGGGCAGTTTATTGATGTCGGCATCAATGCCGGCCTCATCACGGCCAATACCCTGACCGTGCCGTCGGATTACGTTGGCTACTGGGACCTGGACGAAACCAACGGAACCGTGGCATCGGATTCGTCCGGGAATGGAAACAACGGAACCGTCAACGGGGCCGCATGGAATCCTCAAGGCGAGCTTAATGGGTGTTTGAGCTTTAACGGCGTCAATAATTATGTCCAGGTCAATCGCGATGTCAGCAATGATTTCACCATCGCCTTTTGGGTGAAAACGACCTCCGTCGGCGGCCTGGGAGGATGGCGGATCGGGGAGGGACTGGTGGACGGAAGCGCGGGCGCGGCTGCCACCGATTTTGGCACGGCACTGGTCGCAAACCTGTTTGCCTTTGGAACCGGAAATCCCGGCACGACTCTGCTCTCCAGCACGCCGATCAATGATGGGTTGTGGCATTGCTGCGTTGGGACGCGGGTGCAGTCTTCGGGCGCGCTGCAACTGTATGTGGACGGCAACTTGGAAGCGAACGGCGTCGGCACGACCAACTCGCTGGCACCGTCCCCTTATCTGCGGTTCGGCTGCCTTCAATCAGGTGGAGGATTCTTCCATGGCAGCCTGGACGAAATCAAGATTTACAGCCGCGCACTGGGCAATTTGGAAATTGCCGCTTTATACGATGACCTGGCCGGTTCGCCCGCAGCACCCACGAATCTGACCGCCGTGCCGGCCAACGCACAGGTCACGCTGAATTGGTGGGAATCTCCCGTAGCCGCGAGTTACAATGTGAGCCGTTCCCTTGCCAACGGGGGGCCGTACACCCTGATCGCCAACGTGAGTGGGCCCGGCTACACAGACACCAGCGTTGTCAATGGAACGACTTATTACTACGTCGTTTCAACTGTGGATTCCGCCGGGCCCGGTCCCAACTCCAGCGAAGTCAGCGCGTTTCCTTCCAACCTGGGGGCTTGGTTCGCGGCGGGGGCCATCACAGGACTGGGCAATGGCGCGAGTGTATCCAATTGGCCGGATATGAGCGGTCATGGGAATAATGCGACGCAGGCGGCAAGCGGCAGCCAGCCGACCTATGTGTTCAACGCGATGAACGGTCAGCCGGTGGTGCGGTTTAACTCCGCCAACAGCACGTATTTGTCGTTCAATCGTCCGGTGCAGGATGATTTTACGATGGTCATTGTCTATCAGAGCACTCAAAAGAATCAGGGCACGGGCACGGCATTCTACCAAGGCGCCGGGCTCGTCAATGGGGATCAGCCAGGGGTGCAGAATGACTTTGGCACCCAACTCAATGCCGATGGGCAGGTCACGGCGGGGACAGGCAATCCGGACACGTCCATCAGTTCGGACTCCGGGTTTAATGACGGGAAGCCGCATGTGGCGACGTTCGAGCGGACGGAGAGCACGGGTTCCCTGGTGTTGTATGTGGATGGGGCGGAGGTGGCGGCGGGGAGGGGCGGCACCCAATCGCTGACAGCGCCGCCAAGCCTGGACTTGGGGGCGGTGCCCAGTGGCGGCGGATTTTTGAGCGACGACATCGCCGAGGTGCGGGTTTACAATACCGCCCTGCCAACCTCCGCCCGGCAATCGCTGGAAACGGCCCTTCGCGTCAAGTATATGGGGCTGGCGCCGCCGGCTTTGGGCGTGGCGGCGGCGAACAAAAATGGCATCATCTTCACGTGGGCCGCGATAGCGGGCTTCAACCTTTACAGCGCAACCAATCTTTCACCGCCCATCGCATGGTCGCTCGTGACCAACTCACCCGCCATCGCCGACGGAACAAACACGCTGACTCTCAGCGCCACCGGCGCCGCCTCCTTCTTTCAGTTGATTGACCAATAATCCTGCAGCATGATGCCACCAACCTATTTCATGAACTTCATCAATTTGTCCCGCCCTCTCGCCACCCTCTGTCTTTTCGCGTCAATGACGGCCGGGTACGGCCAGGTTGCCGTGGTTGAACGCATGGCCTCCAGCCCGACCAATTCGTTTTATACCGGCAATCGGCCGCCCCTGGCGGGCTCTCCGTTTTACAAACTTCCCATTGGCTCCATCACCCCGCGGGGCTGGCTGCGCCATCAACTGGAATTGGAACGGGATGGCATGACGGGCCATCTGGAGCAAATTTCGCCCTGGCTGAATTTCGCCAAAAGTTCGTGGGCCGATCCGCAGGGCCGCGGCCAGTTCGGCTGGGAGGAATTGCCCTACTGGCTGAAGGGCTACGGCGATCTGGGTTACGTGCTCAAGGACGAAGCCGTCCAGGCGGAGGCCAAAAAATGGATTGAGGCCGTGCTGGCCACGCAACGCAGCGACGGCTGGTTCGGCCCGCGCGAGTTGCTTACCAACCTGAATGGCAAACCCGATCTTTGGCCGCACATGGTAATGCTCAATGTCCTTCAGTCCTATTACGAGGCGGCCGGCGACCGGCGCGTCATCGAGTTGATGGGCCGCTATTTCAAATGGGAGAACGCACTGCCGGTCAGCGCCTTCGGCGAAGGTTACTGGCCGAAACTGCGGTTCGGGGACAACATCGAGAGCGTCTTCTGGCTCTACAACCGCACGGGCGAACCGTGGCTGCTCGACTTGGCGCGCAAGATTAACGCCGGCATGGCGCGTTGGGACGAGGATGTGGTCAACTGGCATAACGTGAATATCGCGCAGGGTTTTCGCGCGGGCACGGTGTTCTGGATGCTCTCGCAAGAGGCGGGGCCTCTGGCCTCGGCTGAACGCAACTACGAAAAGGTCTTCGCCACTTTCGGCCAGTTTCCAGGCGGTGGATTTGTGGGCGACGAGAATTCGCGTCCTGGCTACACCGATCCGCGCGGCGGCATCGAAACGTGCGGGATTGTCGAACTGATGCACAGTTTCGAGATGCTGACCAGGATCACCGGGCAGCCGGTTTGGGCCGATCGCTGTGAGGAGATCGCGTTCAACACCTTTCCCGCCGCGCTGACGGCGGACGAAAAGGCGTTGCACTACATCACTTGCGCCAACGAGATCCAGCTCGATCGCCACAATAAAAAACCCGCCATTGATAATGGCGGCACCATGATTTCCTACAGCCCGTATCAGGTTTATCGTTGTTGTCAGCACAACGTTTCGCACGGCTGGCCTTATTACGCCGAGGAACTTTGGCTGGCCACGCCCGACAACGGCCTTTGCGCTTCGCTCTACGCCGCCTGCGAAGTCACCGCCAGGGCCGGCAATGGGGCCAGCGTCAAAATCACCGAAGAAACCGATTACCCTTTTCGGGACACCTTCAAATTCACCATCGAGACCGCCCAACCGGCGAAGTTTCCCATCTATTTGCGGGTGCCGCGCTGGTGCGACTCGGCGTCAGTGGGCATCAATGGCCAGAGGTCCGGCGTGAAGTGCCCGCCGCTGGCCTTTATCCGGCTGGAGCGGGCATGGGGTGACGGGGACACCGTGACCTTGCAATTCCCCATGAAGCTGGCCGAGCGCCAGTGGCACAAGAACCAGGACGCCGTTTCGGTGGACTACGGCCCGTTGAGTTTCTCGCTGGCGATCAAGGAGCGATTCGCCTCCTACGGCACGCGCAATCCCAACTGGCCGGAGTGGGAGGTGTTTCCCGACTCGCCTTGGAACTACGGATTGGTCCTGGACGGGCAAAACCCCGCCTCCTCCTTCAAACTGATTCAACCCGACGGGCCGATGGCGGCGCAGCCGTTCACGCCGGAAACGGCCCCCATCAAACTGGAGGCCACCGGCCGGCGCATCCCCAATTGGCAGGCGGATGGCAACAATGTGATAGGCAAACTCCAGCCCAGCCCCGTGCAATCGGACCAACCGGACGAGAAGATCAGTTTGATTCCAATGGGTGCCGCGCGCCTGCGTGTCTCGATGTTTCCGGTGATTGGCTCCGGCCCGGGCGCTCACCATTGGGCCGTGCCGGCTTTCAAGGCCAGCGCCTCCCACACCTTCGAGGGCGACACGCTGGACGCGTTGCAGGACGGCCTGGAACCGGCAAATTCCAACGACCACAGCATTCCACGCTTCACCTGGTGGGACCATCGTGGCACCAAAGAATGGGTGCAACTGGAATGCCCGCAGGCCAAAAACGTGTCCTCGGTTGAGGTGTATTGGTTCGACGACACCGGCCAGGGCGACTGCCGCCTGCCCGCCCGGTGGCGCTTGCTCTATCGGGACGGGACAGACTGGAAGGAAGTGGCAGAACCGGCCGTCATGCCGGTGACGGCGGATAAATGGAACACCCTCTCATTTCGTCCTGTCGAAACGACGGCGTTGCGGATCGAAGCGCAACTGCAACCCGGCTTTTCAGGGGGTCTCCTGGGCTGGAGGGTCAAATGATCCTCCCATGGAAGGAGAATCCACCCTGTCGAAAGAAGACTGTGGCCATTTTATGCCACATGACTTGGCGAAAGGCTCCCGCTAACTTTAAACCAATGAAGACCCGATTTTTAATCCCTTTGGCCGCCGCGCTCTTCGGCATGATCCAAGCTTCCGCGCAAACCTTCCGCCCGCCTTCGGTGCCGCTGGTGACATTTGATCCTTATCTGAGCATTTGGTCGGCGGCTGACCACTTGACTGACCGCCCGACGCAACATTGGACCAAGCGCCCGCACTCCCTGGTCAGTTTAATTCGCGTGGATGGCACGGCCTTTCGCCTGATGGGGAATGAGCCGGACACCACGCCCGCCTTGCCGCAAACCGGCTTGCAGGTCACGCCCACCCGCAGCATCTATGAATTCGAAAACGACAAGGTCCATGTGACTCTGACGTTTATGCGGCCGGCCCTGCCGGACGATTTGGAGGCCATGGCGCTGCCGCTGAATTACATCACCTGGCAGGTGCGCGCGACGGACGGACGGGAACACACGGTCGCGCTTTACGACAGCACCAGCTCTCAACTTGTCGTCAATAAGAATGACGAAGAGGTGCAATGGGCACGCGGGAAGGCCGGGAGCTTGACGGTTCTCCGCGTGGGCACGGTCGAACAGGACGTTTTGGGGTCCAGCGGCGACGACCATCGCATCAACTGGGGCTACGCCTGCGCCGCCGCCGACAGCGCCCAGGCCACTGCCGCCATCGGCGCGGACAAAGCTCTGCTGGAGGCGTTTGTCGCCGACGGCGCCCTCCCCGCCTCCGATGACGCGCGGATGCCCCGGGCCGTGAGCGATGAACAACCCGTATTGGCGTTTGTTTTCGACCTCGGCAAGGTCTCCGCCGCTCCGGTGGCGCGGCAGGTCATGGTGGCCTACGACGAAGTATTTGCCATCAATTATTTTGGCCACAAGCTGTTGCCTTACTGGAAGCGCAACGGAGCCACCGTCGAACAAATGCTGGAAAAGGCGGCGCGCGATTATCCGCAATTGGCCCGTCGTTGCGCCGAGTTTGACGGGCAGTTGACGGCAGACGCGGCCAAGGCGGGCGGGGCCAAGTACGCGCAGATGTGCGCGCTGGCCTACCGGCAATGCG
The DNA here is from genome assembly GCA_049513975.1 of Verrucomicrobiota bacterium. Lineage (GTDB taxonomy): Bacteria > Verrucomicrobiota > Verrucomicrobiia > Limisphaerales > Palsa-1400 > JBEKOF01. The sequence continues at coordinate 14,706 of JBEKVM010000010.1, forward strand.
CCTGCGCCTGCGGCCTGGCCGCCGATGGCAACAAGCAGCCGCTGTTCTTCACCAAGGAGAACACCAGCAATGGCGACATTGCCACGGTGGATGTGTTCTTTCCGATGGATCCGCAATGGATCCTGCTCAGCCCGGCGCTGGCCAAGGCCACGCTGGTTCCCATCCTGAGTTACGCGGCCAGTTGGCACTGGAAGTTCCCCAACGCGCCCCACGACCTCGGCACCTATCCCATCGCGCGCGGCACCGATGACGGCGGCGAAGGCATGCCGGTGGAAGAAAGCGGCAACATGCTCATCCTCTGCGACGCGGTGGCCCAGATGGACGGAAACGCGCACTTCGTCGAGCCGTGGTGGCCCAAGTTGACGCAATGGGCCGAGTATCTGGAGAAATACGGACTGGATCCGGAAAACCAGCTCTGCACGGACGACTTCATGGGCCATCTGGCCCACAACGCCAACCTGTCCATCAAAGCGATTCTGGGCCTGGCCTGCTACGGGGATTTGTGCCGTCTGCGCGGTGACAAGGCTGGCGCGGACAAATATGGTCAAATCGCCAAAACGGACGCCGCGCACTGGGTGAGCGTCGCAGCCGAGGGCGACCACTTCCGGCTGGCCTTCGACAAGCCGGGCACTTGGAGCCAGAAGTACAATCTCGTATGGGACCGCATTCTGGGGTTGAACGTGTTCCCGCCGGAAGTGGCGCGCAAGGAAATCGCCCATTACAAAACGGTGATGCAACGCTACGGAGTCCCGCTGGATTCGCGCACCAAGCTGACCAAGACGGATTGGTCCGTTTGGAGCGCCACCCTGGCCGACAACCAGTCCGACTTCGAGGCGTTGATTTCGCCCATCCACGATTACCTTAACCAAACCACGGCCCGCTCCCCTTTTGTGGATTCCTACACAACGGACAACGTTCACAGTGACGGCATGCATGCGCGTCCGGTCATCGGCGGCATCTTCATCAAAATGCTGGCCGACCGCGCTCTGTGGAGCAAATGGGCGGGCGCCGATAAAACCAAACTGGGCGGCTGGGCGCCACTGCCGGAACCGCCGAAAATCGTGGAGGTTATTCCGACCGCGCAAAAGACGGCGCCGCTTTGGCGTTACACGACGCTCAAGCCCGCGGCTGACTGGACCAATGCCAAGTTCGACGCTTCTGCCTGGAAGGAAGGCCCCGCCAGCTTCGGCACGGCCGGAACGCCGGGCGCGGTGGTGCGAACCCGCTGGGACACGGACGACATTTGGCTGAGGCGCGAAATCACGCTGCCCGACAAGCCGTACCGCGGCCTTCAGTTCTATGTTGATCATGACGAAGATGTGGAAATCTATGTCAATGACATCCTGGCGGCGAAGGCAGGAGGATATACCACCAGCTATGTGACTCTGGCCATCCGGCCTCCGGCCCGCGCGCTGCTCCAGCCAAACGCCAGGGTCACTCTGGCTGTGCATTGCCACCAAACCACCGGAGGCCAGAACATAGACGTTGGGCTGGCCGAGGTAGTGGATCCAGAGTAGTTGATTCTTGCCCTCTGAGGGAGGGGGATGTTAAATGGCACTGATCTGCCTGCGGTTGAGGTATGTTGAGATTGAATCGAATTCATCCACCGGCGGCCCTTTGGCGTGGAATGCTTTCCACTCAGTCTCGCCGACACCACGTTTGCGCGTTGCTTTTCGCAGCGGCGCTGGCCGGTCTGGCCTTTCCTGGCAGAAGTGATGACCTCGGCGCCGAAATGCGGGACTTCTCTCTCCGAACTTGGAGCAAGGCGGACGGCCTGCCGAACGGTTCGGTGACGGTCATCCTGCAAACTCAGGATGGTTACTTGTGGGTGGGAACAGCGGCGGGCCTGGCGCGGTTCGACGGAATTAAATTCACGGAGGTGGACCTGCGCAAAAACCACCGGGACCGGCCCGTGGCCATCACAGCGATGTGTGAAGACGCGGCCGGCGGTTTGTGGATTGGCACGGAAGACCGGGGAGTCTTTTGCCGGCAGGAGGGCCAACTGCAACATTACGGATCGCGAGACGGATTGCTGGATGACAGCGTGACCAGCCTGACGCTGGATTCCGCAGGCCATTTGTGGATCGGCACCAAGCGCGGCGCCAACCGGCGCGACGGGGGCCGGTTTGTGGCGTTCACCACGGCGGACGGTTTGCCGGACAATTTGGTTTCCAGTGTTCACGCGGCCAGATCGGGCACGGTCTTGATCACGACCGCCAGGGGCCTGTGCCGGTTTGTGGATGGCCGGATCAGCCGCTTTGAGTTCCCCACCATCCGCGGCCAGGTGCGTCAAGAGGAATTCCTCGATGCTTACGAAGACCGGCAGGGCAACCTGTGGGGGTTCTGCGCCACTTACGTCTGCAATCTGGCCGAAGGAGGCAAACGCATCAACTATTTCCCCGGCGAGAAATCGGCCCGGACGCGCATCTGGAGCTTGTGGGAAGGCCGCGGCGGGCGGCTGTGGATTGGGGCCAGCGGCCGCGGCGTCTTCTGCTTTGATGGAACCAAGTTTCAACCCGTGACTCCCAACGAAGGCCGCTGGCCCCTCGACGTGCGCACGATCTGCGAGGACCACGAAGGCAATCTTTGGCTGGGAATCTCTGACGGCGTTTTGGCGCAACTGCGGCCGCAGCGCGTGGCCTTGCGCACCGGGGCGCAGGGACTGCCCGCGGGAGCCGCCACCTGCCTGATGGCCGACGAACTCGGCAGGGTCTATGTCGGCATGGACGCGGGCGGCTTGTACGTGAGCAGCGGTGATCGCTTCGAAAGAGTGAACGACGATACCAAGTGGCTCGGCCAGAATTTGGTATCCTCCGCCTGCGCCCGCCCCGACGGCAGCCTCTGGGCAGGCACGACCGGCAGCGGCCTCTATCATATCAAGGATGGACGGACGGTGGTTTACTCGGCGGCCAACGGCCTTTCCGACGACTGCGTCCTGGCGGTTTGCGCCGACGCGCAGGGCACGGTTTGGGCCGGCACCCGCGCGGGAGCCTTGCACCAGTTCAAGGACGGGAAAGTCTCGACGTTTACCCGTCTGGACGGTTTGCCCGGCGGGCCGATCACCGCCTTGTTGCCGGCGCGCACGGGAGGACTGTGGGTTGCGACGGGCAATGGAACACTCATCCGTGGCGACGGGCAGTTCCACAACGTCACCGTCTCGAAGCTGGACTCCAGGCTCGGCGGCAAGGCCATCCTCGGATTGTGCGAGGGATCTCAGGGGCTTTGGATTGGCAGTGCGGGAGGCGGTTTGGGATGTCTGGCGGGCGATCGTTGCCTGGCTTGGGACACTCGTGATGGTCTCATGGATGACGCCGTTTCCGGCGTGATCGAGGACGCCGACGCCAACCTTTGGCTGGTGATCCCACAGGGTTTGTGCCGGGTCGCCAGCAATTCCGTGGCCTCGGCCCTGGCTGGCAGCGGCTCCCTTAAACCCAAATTGCTCTTCGAGACCGACCCTGGACCCGATCGGGGGCAAAATGTCGGCTGGCCTCGCGCGGTGCGCGCCTCAGAGGGGCGGCTTTGGTTCGCCACGGCGCGCGGCCTTGTCGGCGTTGATACGCACGGCTGGGAATCGGAGAAGCCGGCGCCGCAGGTTCATCTGGAAGCCATTTTTGTGAGCGACGAACCGGCGCCTTGGGCCTCCACCAAACAAAGCCGCGCCGCCGGCGTCCTGCCGTCGCCGGTGAAATTCCCGGCCGGCCTGCGTTCGCTCGAGTTCCAATTTACCGCCCTGAGCTTCGAAGCTCCCGAAAGGATAAGATTCCGTCACAAGCTGGTTGGATTCGACGCGGATTGGGTGGAAACAGGCCCGGAACGGCGCGTGAAATACGGCCGGCTGCCGAGTGGGAATTATACTTTTCGTGTGACCGCCTGCAACGCCGAGGGGGTGTGGAATGATCAGGGCGTTAGCCTGGCTTTCGCCATTCCGACTCCGCTCTGGCGGACGGGGTGGGGTCTGGCGCTGGCCGGCCTGGCGGCCACCACCCTGGCCGCGGGCACCGTGCGCCTGGTGTCCCATCGGCGGCTGCGACGGCATCTGGCAAGGTTGGAGCAGCAACAGGCCATGGAGCGGGAGCGCATGCGCATCGCCCGCAACATGCACGACGAAATCGGCTCCAAACTCACCAAGATTTCCTTCCTCAGCGAACTCCTCAAGGTTGAATCCAGGCAAACCGGCCCGCCGGGCGACAAGCTTGATTCCATTGCCGCCGCCTCGCGGGATCTGCTGCGGGCGCTGGATGAAATGGTGTGGGTCGTCAACCCGCACAATGATACCCTGGAACATCTGGGTTCTTATTTGGGTCAGCATGCCCGTGAGTACTTTCAAGACACTCCCGTGGAATGCGATTTGCGGGTGCAAAGCGAATTGCCGCCATTACAAGTGTCCGCCGAATTTCGCCACAATGTCTTTCTGGCTTTCCAGGAATCTTTGAGCAATGTCCTCAAACACGCCCGCGCCTCGCGTGTGGAGGTGCAAATCCAAATCACGCAGGGTAACTTGCACATCCGCATCTGCGACAATGGGCTTGGTTTTGCACTGGTCGCGCGCAATGGAGAACCCGCCGGCAGCAGCCGCAACGGCCTGACCAACATGCGGCAGCATCTGGCCAGCGTGGGGGGCAGTTGCGTGATCCAAAGCCAGCCCGGCCATGGCTCCTGCGTGGAGTTGAGAGTGGCCCTTGGTGCAGCTCATACGCAGGCTGCATGAGCAAGGTTATTACCATTTCCATCGTGGATGATTCCTCGGATCTGCGCGAGAATATCGGAGGCTACCTTGCCGCCTTCCCCGAGTTTCGCTGCATCAGTTCCTTCGCCACCGCCCGGGCCGCGCTGGAGGGGCTGCCCAAGAATCCGCCGGATGTCGTCCTGATGGATATCAACCTGGGGGAGCATGCGCTGGACGGCATTGAATGCGTGCGTTCCTTAAAAACATTGCTCCCAAAAATTCAGGTTGTGATGTTGACGGTGTTCGAAGACAGCGAAAAAATCTTCCGGGCCTTGGCCTCGGGCGCCAGCGGCTACCTGCTTAAACGGCAGCGCCCGGAGGAATTGTTGGCGGCGATTCGGGAAGTGGTGGCCGGCGGCGCGCCCATGTCCACCTCCATCGCGCGCAAGGTTGTCCGGTCTTTTCAATCCGCCCCGCCGCGCGGAATGGAATCAGCCGAACTGTCGCACCGTGAATTGGAGGTGTTGCAAGCGCTGGCGCAAGGCCTGAGCTACAAACAAATCGCCGACCAACTCAATGTCAGCATCCACACGGTCCGCAATTATATCCGCCGCGTTTACGAGAAACTGCATGTTCGCTCCCGGACCGAGGCGGTGGTCAAATACCTCAAAACATGAAACACTTTCCCCGACGGTTGGTTTCCGTTGGTGTCGCCGCGGCGGTTCTCCAGGCCATCACGGGCCGGACGGAAACGCCTTCGACCTGGCAACCGGCCAGGGCGCCGCTGATGACGCGCTGGGCTGCCGCCGTTGGTCCAACCAATTCCCACCCGGAATATCCGCGACCACAACTGGTGCGGCCGGAATGGCAGAACCTTAACGGCTTGTGGGATTACGCCGTCCGCCCGATCTCATCCGGGCTGCCCGAAAACTACGACGGCCAAATTCTGGTGCCCTTCCCCATTGAATCGGCCTTGTCGGGTGTGATGAAGCCGTTGGGCGCCGACGCGGCGCTGTGGTACCGGCGGACGGCCCAAATTCCGCGGGAGTGGAAAGGCCGGCGCATCCGCCTGCAATTCGGCGCGGTGGACTGGCAATGCCGGGTCATTGTCAATGGCCGCGATGTTGGCCAGCATCGCGGCGGCTACGACCGTTTTGCCTTTGACATTACGGACTGCCTCCATTGGGACGGTCCGGAAGAGATCATCGTCGTGGATTCCGACCCGACTGAAGGCGACCAACCCCGCGGCAAACAGTCGCGCAAACCGCAAGGCATTTTTTATTCGTCCAATTCAGGGATATGGCAGACGGTTTGGCTGGAGCCGGTGCCGGAAGTGTGCATAGACAGCTTGTGGATGACGCCCGACCTGGACGCCAAAAGTTTGCGCCTGCGTGTGGCCGTCAACAGCGTGGCCGATGATTTGCAGGTGGCGGCGGTCGCCCTGGCTGACGGAGCCGCCGCCGGAAGCGTGACCGGCTCCGCGGGGGCGGAGTTGCTCCTGCCTCTGACGAAACCAAAACTTTGGTCGCCGGATGCGCCGTTCCTTTACGATTTGCAGGTCACCTTGAAAAAGAACGGGAAGGAGGTGGATCGCATCTCGAGCTACTTCGGCATGAGGCAGGCCACCTTGCTCAAGGACGGCCAGGGCATCGCCCACCTCCTGTTGAATGGCCAGCCCTTGTTCCAAATTGGGACCTTGGATCAGGGCTTCTGGCCGGACGGCATCTACACCGCACCGAGCGACGAGGCGCTGCGCTCCGATCTGGCCTTCCTCAAGGCAGCCGGATTCAACTTGACACGAAAGCACGTCAAGATCGAGCCGGACCGATGGTATTATTGGTGCGATAAAATGGGGCTGTTGGTCTGGCAGGACATGCCCAGCGGCAACAACGCCACCCCGGAAGGACAGCGCGAATTCGAGTCGGAACTGATGCACATGGTCAAGGACCTCTATAACCACCCCGCCATCATCCTCTGGGTTCTCTTCAATGAAGGCTGGGGCCAATATGACACGCCGCGCTTGACCCAACGTCTCAAGTCTCTGGACCCCTCGCGCCTGGTGGATGACGCCAGCGGTTGGGCCGACACGCATGTGGGCGACATTGTGGATGGCCATAGCTATCCGGGGCCTCCCCCTCTTGAACCGGAGGGCAGGCGCGCCACGGTGGTGGGTGAGTTCGGAGGATTGGGGATGATCCCTGAGGGTCATTGTTGGTCAGCCAGCCGAAACTGGGCCTACCGAATGGAGCCTGACGCCGAGGCCCTGAGAAATGACTATCTCCTCCTGCTACGGCAAGTTTGGAGTTTGCATCACCTCCACGGCTTAAGCGCCGCGGTCTATACACAAACCACGGACGTCGAAACCGAATGCAACGGCCTTCTCAGCTACGACCGCGCCGTGTCCAAACTGCCCCCGGAAGTCCTGGCCCAAGCCAATGCCGTTGGGCGCGACCAAACCGCGGGCCATGTGATTGTGCCGGACGCAATCTCCGCGAATGTATCGTGGAGCTACACCTTCCAAGCCCCTGGACCGGAATGGATTAGACCCGATTACAACGCCGCAGGCTGGAAAGAAGGAGTGGCTGGCTTCGGCACCTCCGGCACGCCAGGAGCACTGGTCCACACGATTTGGAACACGGACGACATCTGGCTGCGGCGGCAGTTCACGCTTGGAGACGAGGACTTGCGCGGTCTTAAATTGGAGGCGCACCACGACGAAGACCTTCAAGTGTATCTCAATGGCGTGCTGGCCGCCGAACTTCCAGGGTTCATCGAGCAGTATGAACAATTCGATTTGCGCCCGGAGGCGGTCGCCGCGCTCCAAACCGGGACCAACACGCTGGCTGTTCATTGCCACCAAACGGTCGGGGGACAGTACGTGGATGTGGGATTGATTGTGCCGGACGAGCCGAAAGCGCCGGCGCGCTAGTGCCTTGAGTTTGCCAAGAAGGCTTCTCCAATACGATGGAGAATAACACGATTATGCGCCATTGGGGAAGGGGTGGCGGGCAAGCGCAATCTCCCGCTGCCCGCGTCCATGGTGGCAGCAGGAGCGGCTCATCGGCCTTTAAGGGTTCGCCGGGCTTAAGGAATAAGGCAGGTCCGCATCCCGGATGGGCCGCATATTCGCATCCGGTCCCATCTCCAGGTGCAATTCCCCCCCTTGCAGGAGGTCCTGATGGGTGATCCAAGTCCGGCTGTCATCCGCACCGTTTAATTGCCGCCTTTGAACATAGACATTCCGTTCATTGTTGGAGGAAGCGGTGATGACAAAGATCCGGTCTTGAGGCAGATGCAGGGTGATTTTGGGAAAAAGCGGGCTGGTGAACATATAAGCCGGCGTGCCCGGACAGAGCGGATAAAGGCCGATGGAACTCAACAAATACCAGCTCGCCATCGAACCGTTATCCTCGTCGCCCGGAAAACCCGCCTCACCGGAACTGAACAATTCCGCACAAACGCGCCGGGTCCAGTATTCCGTTTTCCAAGGCTGGCCAATGGCGGCGTAAAGATAAAGCACGTCGAAGACAGGCTGGTTGCCCTGGTCATACTGTCCAAACTTGGCAACGCCCATCTCGCGCATTTCGTGAATGACCGAACCGTAACCGCCCGTATGATAAACCGGGGGCAGGCCCATCATTTCATCCAATTTGGACGCCAGCTTATCCCGGCCGCCCAGCAGGCCGGCCAGACCGGCAGTGTCATGCGGCACAAACCAACTGCTTTGCCAGGGGCCTCCTTCCGCATAAGGGCCGCCCCAGGCAAACTGGTCAAAAGGCTCAATCCAATGACCCTCCGCGTCTTTGGGGCGCATAAAGCCGGCGCCGGCATCCCAGAGCCGGCGGTAGTTTTGCGAGCGCGCCATGAGTGTCTGGTAATCTTCCGTCTGGTTCTGCTGCCGGGCGATTTGCGCCACACACCAGTCATCGTAGGCATAGTCGAGGCTGGCGGAAACGGCATAGGTGCTGGCCCCATTGGGGATGTAACCAAGTTTGAGATAATCCGCCAGACCCCTTCTGACCAGTTCACCGTGGGCGGGCGGTTGAAAAGCGCTCTTCCGCAACGAGGCATAAGCCTTCGCCACATCAAAACCCTGGTTGCCCTTGACGATGGCATCTGCAAAAATCGCGGCGCAGTGCTGTCCGATCATGCAATCCCGATAACCCGGGCTGGGCCATTCCGGCAGTGTCCCACCCTCCTCCGCAGCCTGGACAAATCCCTGAAGTATTTCGTTTAATTGTGCCGGGTAAAGAATCGTGATCAACGGAAAAGTCGTGCGGAAGGCATCCCAAATGCCGATGTCCCCGTAGAGCACGCCTTCATGCACCCTGCCATCATAGGGGCTGTAATGCAGGGCTTTTCCGGCGGCATCCAACTCGTACAAACGGTGGGGAAACATCTGCGCGCGGTAAAGGCAGGAATAAAACGTCTTCTTCTGGTCCGCACCGGCCTGGATTTCAATCCGGCTGAGATTGGATTCCCAGGTTTGTTGAACTCGCGCTTGCACCGCATCGAATCCGCCGCCGGTTTCCGCCTGTAGATTCTGCCCGGCTTGTTCCCAACTGATCAGGGAGGTTCCCACCTGCATTTCCACCGGATGGCCGGGGGCGGTTTGAAATTCCACATACGCGGCCACGTTGTCACCCTTCCCCGAAGATCCTCCGGTCGCAACGTTGGCAACATACACATCGGTTTTGATAATTTCGCGGTCCAGCTTGATCACGAAGTACGAGGCAAAATCTCCGGTCACTCCCCCGCTGTTGGTCCGGCTCAATCCGCGGATGGTGCGGCCCTCGATCTTTATCTCCGATCCACCGCAGGCATTGAGGATCAACCTGCCCCTTTCCCCTTGATGGTAGGTAAGCCGGAACACCGCTGCCCGTTCGGTGGCGGTCAATTCCACGGTTATTCCACCCTTTTTAAGATCCAGTTTTTCATAGTCGGGCCGCAAAACCGAAGTGGCCGTGTCGTATTCGGACATCCGGGCTCCGGCATCCATCTGCAATTCGCCGGACTGGGGCATCAATACGAACTGACCGTAATCGGCAATCCATGGACTGGGCTGATGGGTGGCGCGGAAGCCATCTATTTTGCCATTCGGTTCGAAAAACCAACTTCCCTTGGCATTTTCAAGGGACCAATCAATCATGCCCCAAGGCGCGCCCACCAGCGGCAGCGTGTTGCCATGAGACAAATCAGGATGCGAATCAGTTCCTTGGAGGATGTTTACATACGCGAGCCGGTCAACTCCCTTGGCAGATGCGGCGGCGGCGGCGCCAACCGCCGGATGAAAAGCAAGTCCCAGAAAAATGAGCGAGAGCGTTTTATGCATAAGGTCCCACTTTAAGGCGTTCGATTCCTTGTGCAAGTGTCAGTTCTGAACGGCACTTGGATTCGTATATCATTGTTCCCCTGCTTTCGATTTGATTCGTTGAATGGGGTGGAAAATGGGGAAGTGAAAAAACCCAATAAAAAAGGGCCTAAAACGCATGTTTCAGGCCCGAAAATGGTTGCGGGGGCGGGATTTGAACCCACGACCTTCAGGTTATGAGCCTGACGAGCTACCAGGCTGCTCCACCCCGCGTTCCAATAAGACCCCGCCACATTAGCGCCGCCGCCTGAGTTGCGCAAGCCCCATTTCAATTATTTCATTCTGCATTCCGCTTGAATAAATCGCGCCGTCGGCTATGTTGTAGCTGCATAAATGGAGCGCCAAGCCGGATTGAGCCGGATTGATTTCAAGATTATTAAAAAGTTTGGCACAGTTTGTCTGGCCCTGTTTTGGTGGCTGGCGCCCGCGCTGCTCTCCCACGCGCAAATTCCATCCCAGGCTCCCGCCGCCACCCTGTCCGCCGGGCCGCGTCACAAGGTCGGGGTGAGCGACCCCGCCCTGGCCGGCCAGCTTGCGGCCCAAGGAGCGCGCCGGATTGCCGATTATGGAGGTTTTCAGCTTTTTGACGTTGACCAGGCCACGGCGACGGCGCTGGCGGGGAAGGTGGAAATGAGGGACGAGTATAACGTCATCAAACTCAATGCGGTCCCCCTGGACACTTCCCTGCCGCAGATCCAGTCTCTGCGCAAACCGGCGGGGGCGTTCGCGGGCAAACGGATGCACTTGATTCAATTTGCCGGGCCGGTGCAGCCCGCCTGGCGGGAAGCCCTGCTCCAGGCTGGCGCGCAGATTGTCAGTTATATTCCGCAGAACGCCTATCTGGTCTATGGCGACGCCGGGGCGATTGGGCGGGTGCAGGCGCTGGCGGCGCAGGCTGCGCCTATCCAATGGGAAGGTTCTTACCTGGATGATTACAGAATTCATCCCGCGGCCAGGCCGGTGGACGCCAAAGGCAATCCGCGTCAAATCGGCACGGAATGGTTTGCCATTCAGATGATGGCCGACGCGGAGGCCAACGCGAAGACGTTGCAATTGCTGGACGGGCTGAAGCTGGAGCCGTTCCAGCGGCGCTATGCGGCGTTGCATTATTTGAATGTGGTCGGCCGGTTTGGGGCGGCGGATTTGGCCCGCATCGCGGCGCAGCCGGACGTGGTTTCCATTCTGCCGTACTTCAAACCCAAGAAACTGGATGAGCGGCAGGATCAGATTGTGGCGGGCAATCTATCGGGGAACGCGCCGGACGGACCGGGTTATCTGGCGTGGCTGGAGAGCAAGGGCTTTACCCAGGCGCAATTCGAGGCCTCGGGCTTCGCGGTGGATATTTCGGACAGCGGGATTGATGATGGGACGACCACGCCCAACCATTTTGGCTTGTACGCAAATGGCCAGATCAGCAGCGCCAACAGCCGGGTCATTTACAACCGCCTGGAAGGCACGCCGAACGCGCCCAGCACCCTCAAAGGCTGCGATGGGCACGGAACGCTCAACGCCCATATCGTGGGCGGCTTCGATAATTCGTCCGGTTTTCCGTTTGAGGACAGTTCGGGCTATCATTATGGGCTGGGCGTTTGCCCGTTCGTGCGGCTGGGTTCTTCGGTTATTTTCGACCCTGATAATTTTACCAGTCCGGATTATCCCACCCTGCAATCCGCCGCCCACCGGAGCGGGGCGCGGATCAGCAACAACAGTTGGGGCGGAGCGGACGGCGTTTACGATGCGGACGCGCAAACCTACGACGCGCTGGCGCGGGACGCGGATGCCGCGACGGCCGGGAACCAGGAAATGGTGATTGTCTTTGCCGCCGGCAACGACGGTGAAAACGGGGGACACACCATCACGTCGCCCGCGACGGCCAAGAATGTCATTTCGGTGGGCGCGGCGCAAGGGGTGCAGGCGTTGGGCGGGGTGGACATTTGCGGCTGGAGCGACGCTTATTCCGCCGACGCGAACGAGGTCTTCAGCTATTCCAGCCGGGGGCCGTGCGACGACGGACGTCACAAGCCGGACATCATGGCCCCGGGAAGCCGCATCAGCGGCGGGGTGGCGCAGGCGAAAGATCCGGGGCCCTTTGGCACGGCGGACGCGTGCTTTTTGGCGGATGGCAGCGGTATTTGCGGAGGCGCGGGCACCAATCACGTCAATGGCGGCATCAATCTTTTTTTCCCGGACGGCCAGCAGTTTTACACGACCTCGACCGGCACCAGCCATTCCACGCCGGCCGTGTCGGGCGGCTGCGCCTTGTTGCGCCAGTATTTCATCAACCGGGGCTGGACGCCGCCCAGCGCGGCCATGACGAAGGCTTACTTGATGAATTCGGCGCGTTACATGACCGGCCCCGGCGCTGACGACACGCTTTATTCGGACAATCAGGGGATGGGCGAAATGAATCTGGGCATGGCCTTTGACGGGGCGCCGCGCCTGTTGCAGGATGAACTGGCCGGCGGGATTTTCACGGCCAGCGGCCAGACCCGCACTTTTTCCGGGGCGGTGGCCGACCCGAACAAGCCCTTCCGCGTGACGCTGGCCTGGACGGACGCGCCGGGCAGCACCATCGGCAGCGCGGCCAACAACGATCTGGACCTGACCGTGACCATCGGCGGGGTGACTTACAAGGGAAACGTCTTCAGTGGCGCGTTCTCGACGAGCGGCGGCTCGGCCGACACGCTGGACAATGTGGAGAGCGTTTTTCTCCCGGCGGGCCATGCGGGGGGTTTCACCATCACGGTGACCGCGGCCAACATCAATTCCATCGGCGTGCCGAACAGCGCCAATGCCCTGGAACAGGATTTTGCGCTGGTGGCCTATAACGCCAACAGCATTGGCATCGCCAGCGCCACCCTGGCGGCGGAAAGCTGCCTGCCCACCAACGGCGTCATTGATCCGGACGAAACGGTCACGGTCAACTTCGCGCTCCTCAACAGCGGGCTTGTCAATACCACTAATTTGACGGCCAGCCTCCTGCCCACCGGCGGGGTTTTCTCGCCGGACGGCCCCAAAACCTATGGCGTGTTGACAGCCGGCGGTCCGGCGGTGGCCATGCCGTTCACATTCACCGCCAATGGGACGTGCGGCGGGACGCTCACGGCCAGCCTGGCCTTGCAGGACGGGGCGGCCAGCCTGGGGACGGCCAGCTATACCTTCCAGTTGGGCCAGTTCACGCAAACCACCACTCTGTCGGAAAATTTCGACGGGGTTGCCGCGCCCGCCCTGCCGGCGGGCTGGACCACCTCGGCCACGGGCGGCCAGGGGGTCTGGAGCACCGAGACTTCCGTTTTTGACACGCCGCCCAACGCCGCCTTTTGCGCGGATTCCCCGAACATCGGCGTGGGCGAGCTGGCTTCGCCGCTGATTGCCATCCAAAGTTCGACGGCCCGGTTGATTTTCCGCAATAATTTCCACTTGGAAGCCGAATCGGACGGCTCGGCCGCGTTTGATGGCGGCGTGCTGGAAATTAAAATCGGCCGCGGCGCCTTCCAGGACATTTTGGCGGCCGGCGGGAGTTTTGTCAGCGGCGGCTACAACATGGTCATCAGTTCCAACGAAGGCGCCGATAACAATCCTTTGGCGGGCCGCAAAGCCTGGAGTGGATTTTCAGGTCCATATAGCACCAATTCTTTTATCACCACCATCGTCCAGCTTCCCGCCGCCGCGGCCGGCCAGACCATCCAGTTGAAATGGCGGCTTGGAACGGACCTGGACAACGGCGCTGATCCCAGCGCGGTCGGTTGGTGGATTGACACGCTCAACGTCTTGGACGGCGCTTATACCTGCTGCACCGGCCCGGCGCTGACCCAGCCGGAGATTCTTTCCCCTGCCTCCGGCTTTCAAACCATCTCGACCTCCATCCAGGTCGGCGGCGCGGGCATCCCGGGTTTGCCCTTGACCATTTATGACAACGGCGTCCCCGGCAACTCGCTGGTCGTCGGCGCCAACGGGTTTTTCCTGCTCAACGCCGCCCTGTCCTACGGCACCAACCTGCTGAGCGCGGTGCAGTCGCAAAACGGGACGAACATCCCCGGCGCCTCCGTTGCGGTAGTATTGACGCCGTTTCCGCCCACCCTGTCCGTCCCGGTCAATTCCGCTCCCTCCGTGAATTTCAAGGAACATGGCGTCTCCAACGCCGTCGTCAGTTTGTATGACAACCCGTCATCCGGCGCGGTTTTGCTGGCGACCTTTACCAATAACGCCGGGGGCAGCAATTCCGGCGTGGTGGCACTGGCCAACGGCGTTCATTCCCTGACCGCCACCCAAACCACCAATGGGGTGACCAGCCTGGCCAGTTCCAGCGCCGCCGTCAACGTCCTGACCATCACGCCGCCCGTCATCCTTTCGCCCGTGTCCGGGTATGTCAGCAGCCTGCCGCTCATCAGCGTAAGCGGAACCGGTATTCCCGGCGCGCCGCTGGCCATATATGAGGGCGCCGGCGTCGTGACCAACACGGTTGTCAAACAGAACGGCAATTTCACCAACACCATCCGGCTCCTCCCCGGCGCGCAAAGCCTGACGGCGGTGCAGATACAATCCAACGTCGCCAGCGCGCCCGGCGCGCCCGTGGCCGTCTCGTGGATCGTGCCGCCGCCCGTCATTCTTTCGCCCGCCTCCGGCCTGGTCACCACCAATCCTTCCCTGACCGTCAGCGGCACGGCTATGGCGGCGGCGAAGGTGACCCTTTACGACGGCATCGTCTCCAACAGCAGTGTCATCGCCACCAGCGCGGGAAAATTTTCCGCCGCGCTCAAGCTGGGCAACGGGATCCATAACTTGTCCGCGGCGCAAACCGCCAACGGCCTGGCCAGCCTGCCGGGCGGGACGGTGCTGGTGACGATGACTTTGAAGCCGTTCATTGTGCTTGAACCGCGGGCCCAATCCATGTTCCTGAAAGGGAGCGTGTCCTTCGCCGCCGGCGCGTCGGGTGCCGCGCCGCTCCGGTATTTCTGGAGAAAAAACGGCGCCACTGTGGCAGGGGCCGCCGCGCAAACCTTGACGATCAGCAGTGTCGCCGCCGCCAGCGCCGGCACTTACGAGATGGTGGCCACCAACACCTACGGCAGCGCCGCCACCACCCCGGTCGCGCTCACGCTGATTCCCAACCCCTTCACCAATCTCGTCGGCAATTATTACGGACTCTTCTCCGAAAATCCGGCGCAGTTTCGCAGTTCCGGCCTGTTCACCCTGGCCTTGACCAGCCCCGGCCTCGGCGCCTACACGGGGAAAATTCAGAACGCGGGCGGTTCCTACAGTTTCACCGGCGCGTTTTCCCCGACCGGCCAGTCCGCGCCCAATGTCCTGCGCACCGGCAAGACGCCGCTGGCGCTGGCCCTCAGCCTGGATGTGAGCAACGGCACGCAACAAATCCTGGGAACGGTCACGGATGGCAACTGGGTGGCCGCGCTGGAGGCGGACCTGGCCATTTACGCCACCACCAACCCTTCCCCCTTGCGGGGCACGAATACAATTATTTTTGACAGTGGCAGCGATGGCGCGGCCAGCCCCGGCGGGGCAGGCTGGGGGAAAGTCGTCGTCAGCCCGGCGGGGATGGCCTCCCTCACCGGAACGCTGCCGGACAACACCGCCGTGGCGCCTTCGGCGGCGGGCGTTTCCAAATATGGAGAATGGCCGCTCTACCTGCCGCTTTACGGGGCGGGGACATACGGATCGCTGTCGGGCTGGGTCGTTTTCACCAATCTTCCCGGCGAGAGCCTGGAGGGCAATGCCGCCTGGTTCCGCACCAATTCCTCCGGCAAACTCTACCCTCACGGGTTCACCAATAATGTGTCAATGACAGGTTCAACCTTCACCCCCGGCAGGGCCAAAACGAACGTGCTGGGCCTGACCAATTTCCTGGTCACCCTGAGCGGCGGCAACCTGCTGGTTCCGCTGACCAACGACGCCATGCTCTCTCCCGGTGGCAAGTTCGTGACGAATGGGTCGGGCATTTCCAAGCTGACTTTGTCGGTAGTTACCAATACAGGAATCATCAGCGGCAGCTTCCTCGATCCGGCGACGGGCCTGGCGACGCCGATCAGCGGGGTGGTGTTGCAGGAGCAAACCAACGCGGCCGGCTTCTTCCTCAGCACCAACGCCACCGGGTTGTTCGAATTAGTCCTGCCGTGAGTAAGCGCAGCGAGGATTCCGCCTTCGCTCCGCCCTGCGGAGCTACGGCGGACAAGGGCGGATGGCGTTTGGAAAATGGCAAAGGAAGGAGGAAAGCAGAACGAGAAGTTTTTAGCAGGAGGACACGGAGGCAGCGGAGGGGTTTCTTCTTTGTTCTGCTGTTTAATTCTTTGGTTGCGCATTGAGGCCTTTTGCATATTCACTTTCCCAGTTGGCCCAGTCCTCCTCCTGATACGGCCCAATAACATCCGCGTTTCCATTGGCTGTGAGATAGATTCGTATCCAACCGCCGTCCGGCCATGGCTCCGAACTCCTTTCCCGGGCAATCAAGCTCTCATCCCGCGTCTTTTCCGGCGCGGTATCTTCTCTCATTAACTCGAAACGCTGTGTGAAGGCGGCGGGCAAATCTGGATAAAACTCCTGCATGGCCGCCGCGAAATTGTCAGGATCAGGCAGTTTGCTGCCGTGCTCCCGCGAGTACCGCGACAGGGCCTTCGCCAGCCTTTTCGCGTTGAGGTAGGTTTCGCTATTCAGGAAGCTTGTCATCGTCTCGGAAAAAGCCGGCTGGCTGGAGGAACCAGCGTCCTTTGGCGACCGCGTGAGAACGACGACCCGGTTGGAGGCGTCGCGCAGTTGCTCCCGCAGCGGCAGAATCTTGGAGCGCAATTGCAGCAATTCCTTCTCGTCGGCGTCGCTTAATCTCGTGGCGGATTTCTCCAGAGGTTCGGGGACGGACGCCACGCGCGCGGAAGTTGGCAAACCAACCTGCTTTCGCAATGAACCGTTGTCCGCCCGCAAGATGTTGAGCGTCCGTTGCCGCGCCAGGAACAAAGCGGTGAGCGCAACGATAACAGTCAAAACGAAATATGCGGACTTCTTGCTCATGAGGAGGGCGCAAGGTTCAAGGCTGGTCGGTGATTTGTTCCTCCACCGCCGCGGCGTTGGTGTCGAAGACACATTTCCAGCCCGTGTCGGACGGGCGAAGGAGAATTCTCCCGGTGTTGACGACGCCATTGGTCTGCATGGTGTCCGCGACAACCCATCGGTCATTGTTTGGCCCCGGCTGCTCTTCCAGGAGGTGGATCTCAATTTGATTTTCCCCTTCTGCCGGCTTGGCACTCCTGTTGTTCTCGTCGGTGAATAGTTTCGTAATCTTTTCCAATGTCGCCGGGTCATGCTGAGCATCCACCCCGGAACCAATGGCTATGAGCTGGAGGAATCGGTTGGTCTCATTATTCCTGAGGGCCCACAAGAAGGTCTGCATTGTCGCTTCAGGTGTGGCCTGGCCGGCATCCCGTGCGTCACGCGGCCGGAGGACGTCGCCCAGGGGTTTGCCGTCGGGTTTATGCCAAGGTCTTGCGGCGGCCAACTGCCGGGCCTGGGCGGAGAACTCGGCAATCTTGGCCCGCAGCGCCGGCGCTTCCAGCCGCAGCCGTTCCAGATCGGCGCGGTCCCGCGCCGCGGTGTCAATCGTGCCGGGAGCCGGCCCTGTTGGCTGAACGGTTTGGGCTGGCAAATCACGCAAACGCGCCTGCAAATCCGATTGTTCCGCGCGGGCGGTGGCCAGCGCTCGTTGTTGAATCAGCAGCGGCGTGGCCAGAATCCCGGCCAGCAGCGCCGTGCCAATGGCGATTTTTGTTTTGGTCATAATCAGAAGGTTCGAAATCCAACCGCCTGCGCCGGGGGCTGCCGTTGCCGCCGAGCCTGCCGCCAGCGAAACCAGCAATCCCGCCGGCACCGTTTCGACGGCATGAGCCGCCAGCGCGCCGCCCAAAGCCGCCGCCGTGGTGCTGATGCCGCGTTTGACCAGGTGCCCGCGCAGGCGTTCCAGCGCGCGATCCACTCTTTTGCGCGCCGCCTCCGCGCTGGCCCCCAGCGCCGCGCCGACCCCGGCGAAATCCCGCTGCTCGAAATACCGCAGCAAGAGCGCGTCGCGGTCCGCCGGGGCAAGTTTGGTCAGGGCTTCATCGAGCCAGGGGCGAATCTCCTCCCAGGCGGGCCGGGGATCGGGGTTGGGTGCGTTCATGGCAACGGATTGTTGTTCGCGCCGGAGACGGCGCGCCTCGGCGCGGAGGAAGTCCAGGGCGGTATAACGGGTGTCGCGATGCAGCCATCCCGCCAGCACGGTTCCTTCGGGGATGGAGCGGGCCTTGCGCGCCAGGTTGGCAAACACCACCTGGGTCACGTCCTGCGCCAATTGCTCATTGCGCACCTGGCGCAAGGCCGCCGAATAAACCAGCCCCGTGTAGCGCCGGGTCAGTTCCGCGAAGGCCTCCTCCGAAACTTCCGCGACATAGCGCGCGAGCAATTGCCGGTCATCCGTCATTCTTTCATCTATTATACGCCGCCCGCCGGCGGAACCGGACAAAAAACAGGGTGGCCCGCTCCTGCGGCCTTCTCTTAAATCGCTTTTCTACAGCCGGTGCCGGACGATAAACCTGGAGGGGGTGAGGATCTCGATGCCGAAGGGTTTGACCAAGGCGAGGAGGTCCTTGTCACTGCAAGTTCGTGTCAACGACAATCGTGCTCATCGCCCCTTGCGGTGGGCGCGAACCTCAGCGCAGATAGTGTCCGAATCTGGAGCGTGCTTTTCACCGGTTGCGTCCATCTGTGCAAAAACGGCTTGGAGTTCGGCGCTGGGGTCTTCGGCAAAAGCTTTCCACGCCGCGCTGCGCAGCGCTTCAGAAATGTTGGCGAAACGACCGGCGGCAACCTCGGTATCCAACAAGGTTGCGATCTGCGGCGTCAAGGTGATAGGCACCGTCTTGAGCTTGGTTGCCATGTCTCTATCCTGCCATTTAATGGCTTGCAAGTCAAGGCGGCGGAACCCGGCTCAATTCCGCTCGTTCCTGGTTGGGGCGGGGGCGAGCAGGCGGGGCTGGATCACAAATTCCACCGGAATGTTCCTGCCGATGGCAAAAGTTTCCACCACCTCTCCACCGGGCTGCGGCATGTCAATCAACCTAAAAAATCTGAATTGCCCCCAATTGCCGCTGCCCGTGGCAATGTTTTTGCCGGTTTGATCTTCGGCGCGCAGAAAGTTCAGGCGCAGGTCCGTTCGATTCGTCAATAATAACTCTGTGGAGACATTGTCGCCGCCACTGAGAAGGCCGATGCGGAAAGGGCAGCCGCCCAGGCTGGCTTGAAAGCTGGTCCCGAGCCTTCGGGGGAATGGAACGGGAACAGGGATGCGGACGGTGAACACATTGGACTCGGCGAAGCCCGACGCCTCCGCCAGTTGAGCCTGTATCTTCCACGGCTTGAGGAAATCGGGCGAGCCAGCGACCCGGCTGAGCATCCAACCGTTGCTCATGCTGTTGTGCGCTCCGAAAAAAGCCGCGTTTCCTGTGGAGTCCCGCAGGATCAAGTCCTGCAGAGTCCAGTTGGTGAGAGGCACCCCGTCCCTCATCATCTGCCAGGGAATGACCACGTTGCGGTCGTTCACGTCATTGTGCGCGTCGAATGGCCCTCTTTGCACGGTGACCTCGCCCAAATGGATTTGCATCCCCTCAACGCTCCGGGTGACGGGCGCCGGCTCCGGTTGCCACGCCTCCTCCTTGCCGGGCTGCTGCTGGATGGCGGTGAACTCGGCCACCGTCCTCCACGGCGCGCCCAAGGCGTCATGCTGCTCGATGCGAATGCGCAGCCGGCGGGAACCACGCGGGAAAAGGCCCGTGTTGAGCCAGCCATAATAATCATTCTCATATTTTTCAAAGTGTTCCAACACGTCCATGTACTCCAACCCGTCCTCCCCCGCCACCACCGTCCGGAACGGCCAGGCAAAGGTAAATGTTGGGTTCACCAGCGGGCTGATGGGCGTCGCGCCGGAGAGCCTGAATTCGGCGGACAGGCCAGTGGCCAGTCTGTGGGGAAAGGTGATTTTTTTCCCGGCGCTGCCCTGTAGAAACTCATTGGTCCACCCGATCTTCACCCCTTCCAGCGTCAACAACGAACCATCCGCCAGTTTTTGCGTCTGGCGCGGCGGATTCTGCTCCAAGACTTTCTGCACGGTGACGGCGGTGGTGCCGGCGGCCAGCAGAATACCGAGGCCGACCGCGACAGTGGTTTTCAATTTTGCCCAGGCCATAAGTTTCAAAGCTCCTTGGATGAGGGTTGCGGTGGAAGCGGTGGCTGCCGCCCCTTGCAGCGCGGCGGTCGCAGCCACAGCGGCCACCAAGCTGGCCGGCGCGGCTTGGACGGCGTTGGAGGAAAGCACGGTGGCCAAGGCGGCCACGGAGAGCGTCAGCCCGCGTTTTAGGAAAAATCCCCGCAGCGACTTCAAGGCGCGGGCGACGCGCATCCGGGCCGCGTCTTCATTGGCTCCCAATTTGGCGCCGACCTCCTGGAAACTTTTCTCCTCGAAAAACCGCAGCAAGACGGCCTGCCGGTCCTTTTCGCTCAATTGGGCCAGACCTTCATCCAGGAACGGAGCGATCTGTTCCCAGGATGCGTCGGTGGTTGTTTCACGAAGTGATGAATCCATGCCAGCCTCCTGCTCATGCTTGTGGCGCCGGGCGGCGGCCCGGAGTTCCGCCGCCGCGACGAACCTGGCGGTGTTGAAAAACCAGCCGGCCAGGACCGTGCCCGGCCTGATGCCGCCGGCCTTTCGCGCCAGAATGATGAAAACGGCCTGGGTGACTTCTTCGGCGAGTTGGGCGTTGCGGACCTGGCGCAGGGCGGAGGAATAAACGAAGTGGATATGCCGTTGCACCAGCGATGCAAAGGCCGTTTCGGACCTTTCCGTCGCATACTCCCGCAGCAAGGCGCTGTCATCCATCGCGTTCATCCATATACCAATGACCGCTCCCGGCCAAAGCGAACATTCTTTTTTGTCCCGGCTGGCCGCGGCGTCACAGGAACGTAACCCAAACGTGACTTGGATTAAACAAAGGGGTATGATACCGCTTTCGGTACTGCTGTTGCCATGAGCTACCGCATCGGAAAAAACGAGGCGCTCTCGGACGCCCTCGGTCGAATTGCCGCGGAGGAAATCGCGCTGGCGCTGGCGGAGTTGCGCCGGCCCAACCGCGCCCAGGCCATGCACAATACGCGCAAATCGCTCAAGAGATTGCGCTCGCTCCTCCGCTCGTTGCGCGTGGCCTTTCCCAAGAATTTTTTCCGGCAGGAAAACCGGCGGCTGGCGGCGGCGGGCCGCAAGATCGCCCCCTTGCGCGATGTCCATGTGCAGTTGCACACCCTGCGCCGGCTGCGGGCCGCGACCGGTCCGACCGCCAAAAAAACCCGGCAGAGCCTGCGGCGGCGGCAGGACGATTACATGAGGAAAATCCCGGCCCTGCGCCGCGCGGTGCGCCAGATGCTTTCCGCTTCGCGGCAGACCATCGCTTCCTGGCCGATGAAGAAAGCCACGCCGACGCGGCTGGCGGCGGGTTTGAAGCGCATCTACAAGCGGGGCCGGACGGCGCTGAAGGCGGCCCGGCGCAAAGCGACGCCGGAAAGCTTGCACGAATGGCGCAAGCAGGCCAAGACTTTGGGGCACGGCTTTGCCCTGATTGAACGGCTCAGCCCCAGAAAGGCCGGGGCCAGGATCCAGCACACCGAGCAATTATGCCAGGCGCTGGGCGATGACCACGATTTGTTCCTGGTGCTGCAAGCCCTGCGGCGGGAGGACGCGGCGCATCCGGCCCGGGATTACCGCCGGCTGTCAAATCGAATTGCGGCCAAACGCGCCCGGCTGCAACAACTGGCCTTTGAGTTGGGAAAAGAGATCTTCGAGGAAAAACCCGGCGCCTTCGAGCGCCGTCTGGAAGGCTGGCTGGGCCGCCACCCCGCGAAAAAATGACCCGGAGCGCGACCAAATACATCGGCATCCTGACCTCCGGGGGCGATTGCCCCGGCCTCAACGCCGCCATCCGGGGCGTGGGCAAGGCGGCGCAGGGGATTTTCGGCATGCAGGTCATCGGGTTTCGCGACGGTTTTCGCGGGCTGATGGAGAACCGGACCGCCCCGCTGGGCGTGGATAATCTTTCCGGCATACTCACCGTGGGCGGCACCATTCTGGGCACCAGCCGGGACAAACCGCGCCGCATGCTGGTGGGCGGAAAGGAAATAGACGTGTCGGAATCCATCGTGGCCAACTACCAGAAGCATCATCTGGACGCGCTGGTTTGCATCGGCGGCGGCGGCACGCAAAAGAACGCGCTTTATCTCAAGGAAAAAGGGCTCAACGTCATCACGCTGCCCAAAACGATAGACAACGACGTGGCCATGACGGACGTGAGTTTCGGCTATCACACCGCGCTGGGGATTGCCACCGAGGCGATTGACCGATTGCACAGCACGGCCCACAGCCATTACCGGATCGTGGTGGTGGAGATCATGGGGCACCGGGCGGGATGGCTGGCGCTGGGGGCGGGGATCGCCGGCGGGGCGGATGTGATATTGCTGCCGGAAATTCCTTACGACGTGGAGAAAGTGGCGGAAGCCATCCGCCAGCGCAGCCGGGCGGGCAAACATTTCAGCGTGGTGGCGGTGGCGGAGGGGGCCATGTCCACTCGCGATGCCGCCCATTTCCGGGCGGCGGACGAGAGCAAACAGGAGGCCCGCACCAAACTGGAACGGAAGAAAGCCAAAAACGCCCTCCAGGAATTTCAGACCCGCCACGCCGGCAACACCTTGCGGCTGGCCAAACAACTGGAGGGATTGACCGGCTTGGAATCGCGCGTCACCATCCTCGGTTACGTCCAGCGCGGCGGCTCGCCTTCCGCGGTGGACCGTCTGCTCGCCACGCGCCTGGGCACTGCCTGCGCTGACTTGATCAGTGAAGGAGTTTATGGGGTGATGGTGGCCGCGCGCGGCGAGAAAACGGAGCCGGTGCCGCTGGAAAAAGTGGCGGGCAAACGAAAAACCGTGCCGCTGGATCATCCCTGGATTACCAGCGCCCGGCTGGTCGGCACGAGCCTGGGGGACTGATACCGACCGGTCCACGTCTTTGCAGCGGCGGTCTATAAGCGCCGGAAGATTAACCGGCTTTTCACCGGCGGTCATAGACCGCCGCAACAGGGGCAGTCATTCGTAGGTTTTTTCCAGTTGTTTCATCCGAGTATAGACGGGGGAGCCGGGTTTGAGGCGCGCTTTGACTTGGGCGAAAATTTTGCGCGCTTCGGCCGGGTCGCTCTGCGCCACCACCAGCACGTAATCCAATTGAATCCAGGCCAGGCGGGGATCGGCCACGTTCCTGCCATTGACCGCCAGGAAATCGCGCAAGCCCGCCGCGCCCCGCTGCTGGGCCGCTTCCAGCGCCGGCTGCAATCTGGGCGGCAGGCCCGGCAATTGCTCGCCGTTGGACACTGTTTCAGGGGCGGGTGCGACGGCGGCCCGCGGCGGCTCCTGGGATTTCTCCCAGAACTGGTGGAGTTGCCAGACGCCCAGACTCAGGCCAACCACGATGACTGCGGCGATGAGGAATTTCATGTGCCTTCCAATCGTTCAATGCGCGCTCCGAGCAGGCGCAGTTTGTCGTCTATTTTTTCGTAACCCCGGTCAATATGATAGACGCGGTTGACCTGGGTGGCGCCGCGCGCCGCCAGGCCGGCGATGATCAGCGCCGCCGAGGCGCGCAAATCGCTGGCCATCACCTGGGCCCCGCTCAAGGGCCTGCCGCCTTTGACAATGGCGCTGGGGCCTTCGATGGCGATGTCCGCCCCCAGGCGCGCCAGTTCGCTGACATGCATGAAGCGCGACTCAAAGATGCGCTCGGTAATGATGCTGATGCCCGGGGTCAAGGTCATCAGCACCATCATTTGCGCCTGCACGTCCGTGGGAAAACCGGCGTAGGGCAGGGTGGTGATGTCCACCGGCTTGAGGCGTCCCCGCCGGGAAATGCGCAAGGCCGGCCCGCTGCGCTCCACGGTGACGCCGGCCTGGCGCAACTTGTCCAGCACGGCGTGCATGTGATCGGCGCGCGCGCCCTGGAGGGTGACTTCGCCGCGGCTGGCGGCGGCGGCCACGGCAAAGGTGGCCGCTTCGATGCGGTCGGGAATGACTTCGTGTTCGGCGCCGTGCAAACTTTTCACGCCGGTGATGGTGAGGGTGGGGCTGCCCGCGCCCGCGACCTTTGCCCCCATGGCGTTGAGGAACTTGGCCAGGTCAACCACCTCCGGCTCGCAGGCGGCGCTTTCGATCAGGGTAACGCCGTCGGCCAGCACCGCCGCCATCATGACATTGGCGGTGCCGAGGACGGTCGGGCCGCAGCGACCGCCCAGGAACAAATCGGCGCCCTTCAATTTCCTGGCGCGGGCGTGGATGTAGCCTCCGTCAATACTAATTTTCGCCCCCAGCGCCTCCAGGCCCTTGAGATGCAGGTCAATGGGACGCGCCCCGATGACGCATCCGCCCGGCAGGGAGACCACCGCCTGGCCGCGCCGCCCCAGCAGCGGGCCGAGAATGCAGACCGAGCCGCGCATCTTGCGGATCAAATCATAATCGCCCAGGCCCTTGATCCGGGCGGCGCGCACAGTGAGGGTGCCGCCCTGCCATTTCACTTCCGCCCCCAGCGAAGTGAGGATTTCCCCCATGAACTCGACGTCGCTCAATTGGGGAACGCGCCGGATGACGCACGGCTCGCCGGTGAGGAGGGTCGCCGCCATGATGGGGAGCACGGCGTTCTTGGCGCCGCTGATGGCGACTTCGCCGCGCAAGGGCAGGCCGCCTTGGATGAGAAAGCTGTCCATAATAAAAACCAGTCCTGGCCGGGCGCGCCCTCAAACGGTTGGAAGGCGCGCGATCAGAATTCTTGGACGCTGATTGTAATCCGATTCAATCGCTTCGACAATCCAGTTCTGTTGCCGGAAAATTTCCGCCGTGGCCGCCGGGCCGTCCTCATCCACCTCCAGCATGAGGCGTCCGTCGGCTTCCAGGAAAGCGCCCGCTTCGGCCGCGATGCGCCGGTAAAAATCCAAACCGTCCGCCCCCCCGTCCAGCGCCGGGCGCGGCTCGTGGTCGCGCACTTCCGGCTCCAGCTTTTCCAGCCGCGCGGTCGGGATGTAGGGCGGATTGGAGACGATGAGACGGAACCGGGATGCGGGCGGGAGCGCCGCGAAAAGATCGCCCTGATGAAACTGGATGGTGGCGTGATGCCGCGCCGCGTTTTCGCGGGCCACGGCCAGCGCTGCGGCGGAAGCATCGGTGGCATGAATGGCCGCCGCCGGAACATTGACGGCGAGGGCGGTGGCCAGACAACCGCTGCCCGTGCCCAAGTCCAACCCGGCCGGCGCGGCCTGGAGGGCGGAGGATTGCTGGAGAAACTTCCAGGCCCGTTCGGCCAGCAGTTCGGTTTCCGGGCGGGGCACCAGCACATGGGGATTGACGGCAAGCTCCAGGCTGCAAAAGGCCGCCGAGCCGGTGATATACTGAAGCGGTTCGCGGCGACCGCGGCGCTGCACCAGCGCGCGCACGGCGTCCAATTGTGCCGGGGTCAGTTCGCGTTCGAAATTCAAGTAGAGCTTCATGCGCGGCATTTGCAGGGCGTGAGCGAGGAGATGTTCCACCTGGAGCCGAGGCGAGGGGACCTCTTTTTTGGCCAGGAAATCACTGCTGCGCTGAATGACTTCGAGAATGGTCACCGGTCCGGGCCTTTCTGCGGGCGCAGAGTTTCCGGCAAACCCGTCAACTCACTTTCGGAGTCAGGGTCAACTCCGGTCAAGCCTGGTTTTTGTGGTTTGACTGGGTTTGACCGGGTTTGACCAGCGGGGTGCATAGTGAAAGTTCCGGCCCTCCCCGGGGGGCCCGCGAAGTGGAAATAGGTGGAATTAAGTGGAATTAGCTGAAAATAACTGAAAATAGCCGCCATGCTTTTTGGCGCTGGGTGCTGTCTGGCTCGTGACCCTGCTTCGAATCGAAGGAAAGGCCTTGGCGCGCAGTTGACGCAGAGAGCATAAAAAGCACCTTGATTTACCTTGATTAGCCTTGATTGACCTTGAACGGGAAAGACGGTTTGTGAGCGTAAATGGTTCAGGGAAAGGCACTTGAATTGATTTGCCGCAAAAAGGCGCAAAAAGCACAGAAATATGCATTTGGGGGCTGCGGGGAACGTAGAGAATGGGAGGTTTGACTGGCCGGGCAATTCCCGGCGGCCTCGGTGCCTGCGGCGGGCGCATCCACCCGGATGCGGCCCCGGCCTGATGCCTACGTGTCTCACGCAGATGATTCAACCATAGGTTCTAATTTTTGTCAAGCGCCGGTTTGAAGAAAATGCAGAATGAAGAATGAAAAATGCAGAATGAAAGAGAGGTTTGAGCTAATGTTTTGGGGGACAAGAGTTTGGACAACGGATGAGGGATTGGTGAATGGTGGATAGTGAAGAGTGAAAAGGGGCGGCAGGCATCCGCCGCCACCGGGCCTTCCGCAATCGCAGAGCCTTCCTCCTCCGCCTGGGCTACGGAGGACAGGACGGTGGACAGGATGGCGGTCAGAAAATCATGCAGGGCAAAATCATAAACCACGGATTCCGGATGGCGCGGATAAAAAACGGTGGGGCGAGACTCCGTCGAGCCATGATTCGATTTCAAAAGCGTGGGCCTGAGGAGACACAACCCTGAACGGAAACTTGGGGCGCGGTTTCTCAGTGCGCCTTGACCGGCACGAGTGTCATGGGATGGGATTATGCCGGCGCCCCGTGGGACGCGCCGGACCAAAATAAAGGGCTTGACTCGGTGGGAAATCCCACCATATTACGGTCATGACAACAGTGCTGGAGGCGAGAAAAAAGAAGGCCGGCCCCACGGTCGTGGAAGAATACGATGTTGCGGCTGATGCGAAAAGGCGGATCAGTCTCCGTCACGCCAAAACCAAATATTTTCGCGTCAGGACCCTGTCGAATGGTTGCTTTTTGCTGGAGCCGCGGGTGCTGGTGCCGCCCAGGGCCATCCCGGCGCGTGTCTTGAAAATGCTGGATCGGTCAGCGGAAAACTTGAAGAAGGGTGTGGCCTCGCCGCCGATTGACTTAACGCCATTCCAGGACTGACCCGGCCATGGCTTTTAGGATTCGAATGGGTGTGCCCGAGATGGCGGCCGTGTGGTCCGATCTCTCTACTCGCAAGCTGCAAGGGAAGCTGGATGGAAACGAAGAAAGACTCTTCAAGAAGTTGGTCAAGTTACTGGGCTTTTTGGGAGATAACCCCCGGCATCGCAGCCTGCAGACTCACGAAATCGCCACGCTGAGCGATAGATACGGATTCAAGGTGTTCGAGGCATACCTTGAAAACAATACCCCTGCTGCCGGCCGGGTCTTCTGGGCGTATGGGCCTGATAAGGGGGACATCACCATTCTCGGAGTTGAGCCGCATCCCGACGACAAAAAAGGTTCCTACTTGCGCATCAAGCTTTCTGGATTGCCCCCTGCCAGTCCAAAGGCTTCCCCGGAAGGCAGAAAGACATCTTGACGGCAGACAACGATAATACACGGTTATGCAAAACCCGTGTAGGATTATGTCAAAGAATGCCATCACAATCGCGCAATTAGAACTCTCGTGCCGTCATCTTGAAGAGATGGTTGCCGCTGGTATTACAGAAAACTTGGCGATCCGAACGTTGGAACTATTCGCAGATGTGTGCGCAAAACTGCGTGTGGTCGGAAACACATCATCCCTTTATGCCCGTGAAATCAAAAGTTGGTCAAGCGAGACTACAAGCTAGCTGTTATTACCGTTGATGAGGATCGCCGTCTAAACAGGATCGCTCGGTCAAAGACATTTGATACGCCAGAGAAACGATGGGCGGCTGCTGGCATTACGTTTTGATCGTTCAAAGGTCAAAAGGGTTCCACTATAGCTTTTCCCTTCTTCCGCAATTTAGCGGTCACGCCGGCTGGGGTTTGGGGAAGGGGACGAAGCGCATTTCCACGCGCTGCTGGAGAGCCGCGGCAATCCGGCGGAGCATGACGAGAGAATGGCCTTCGTAATGAGCGTCTTCGAGACGGCAGATTACGGTGATTTTGGAGTGCGGCGGCTTGCCGCGCCCACCCCAAAGCGGGAGCAAGCTCCCGCACTCCAAAAAGAACACAAACCCGCTCACAACTTGAGCTTCTTGGGCATTTCACGGCTGCGCGGGGGCATGTCGTCCATTGGCACCGGACATTTCTTGAAGACCTCCAGCCAGTTCGTCTTGCGCTTCACCCGGCCGAGGATGATGGCACCCTCACCGGCGTCAAAGGTGGCGTCGAATTGGTCGCCCGGACTTGCGGGCGCGAGCTTGGCCGGGATGCTGAACCGCCGCTTGGCATCAAGAGTCACAATTATGGTGGGATATTCCCACATCCGGCAGCCACAGTCAACCCAAGGCTGCGCAAAACGAGGGCGCATCTTGATAGGACCACCATTGGATGGGTGGAAGCTTCTACAAAGATACCGCGCCTACGGCGCTGGGCGGGGGCCGCACCTGGCCCGATTAAGATTAGGATTAGAGGGAAACCCCTCACCCTAACCCTCTCCCCACTTCGTGGGGCGAGGGAATCTTGTCGAGGCGCAGGCTCGACGCTACCCACCCTTGCCCATCTTCGTGGGGCGAGGGAATTGGCAAATCACATGGCGGTGGAATCAGGATGGGCCTGATGCGGGCCGCGAGGCGCGGCCCGCGGCACGCGAGGGCGCGCGCGCTCCCCGGAAGCAGGGAGAATCAGACTTTGCGCCGCAGGCGCAACGCTACACGCAGGGAATGGGGCGCATACTTCGTGGGGCCACGGCGGGCATGCGCCTTCGCCGGGGCTACGGCGCACGGGGGGGACTGCCAGCCCTACCTTCCTGACCCAACCAACAACGGACGCGTTGACCGGTTTGTCACGCAATTGTTGCGGAGGGGGGGTTGACAATTGTTGGGGATGGGGCATAATGTCCACAGTAAATGAATAAATCGTTCGCAGTTCAATCTAATCTGTGTGCGCATCGTTCCGGCGGAGCCACTGCAATGTGGCGCGCCCGCCAGGATGTTGGCATCGTGGAAGCAGTTGTTTAAAATAGACGAAAACAATTTCAAAAACCCACGATTGCCAGTCAATCGTGGGTTTTTTGTTTTCCCAGAAAGCAAGCTGAGAATTTTTTGAAGGAATTTAATTTATGAAGAGAAATAAAGTGCTGACCCGGTTTCAACCGGAAACACGTTTCGAGGTGGCGCCCATCCCCGCCGTGCCGTTTCGCGGCACGCAGGAGACGGAACTGGACCGCCTCAAGGCCCGGCTATTGCAGCAATGGCTCCAGCAAACGCCGGACGAGCAACTCTACGCACCCTTGCGCCGCGCCGCCAATGAGGCGGCCAGCCTGGCCTGGTTCACGCCGTTCCCGCTCCTCTTTTTCCCGGGCTTGCTCGAGGAAAAGGCGCGCACGGCCCTGCGGCAGAAGGCCAGACAACGGTACATCCGGGATCGCAGCCAGAGCCTGCTGGAAGAGGCGGCGGCATGAAGGCGAAAGGCGTTTAATTGCGGATTTCCGCCGTCGCCGAGGCTTTGGCGGACAAGGCGGATTGGGGACGGGAGATTCCGTCGGCGGGACGCCGACGGATGCGACCGAGACGGTCGCGCTCCCGAGAATCCTTTAATGATTCGGGACGCCACCGGGCGAATGTGTTTGACGGTTGCAACGACCTGCCTAGTTTTGAGGGGTGGGATACGAAGCCAACCCATGGATGATTCTGCCCTTCGGGCTGCTGCTGGCCGCCATGGCCGCGGGGCCGCTGCTCTTTCGCCCGTGGTGGGAAAGGCATTATGGCAAAACGGCCCTGGCTCTGGGCGCGATCACGGCGGGCTATTATCTTTTTTTTCTGCCGGCCCCGGCCGCGCAGACGGTCGCCCGGGTCGGCCATGATTACCTGGGTTTGATGGCGCTGGTGGGTTCGCTGTTTGTCGTCTCGGGCGGCATCCACCTCGCCGTCACAGGCGAGGCGACGCCGCGGGCCAATGTCCTGTTCCTGTTGGCGGGCGCGCTGCTGGCCAATGTTTTTGGAACGGTGGGGGCGTCGCTGCTGCTGATCCGGCCGTGGCTGCGCGTCAACGGCCCGCGCATCGGGAGCCATCATGTCATTTTTTTTATTTTCATCGTTTCCAACGCGGGCGGTTGTCTGGTCCCCTTCGGCAATCCCCCGCTTTTTCTCGGCTACCAGATGGGTGTTCCATTTTGGTGGGTGGTGGAGCACTGCTGGCCGATGTGGTGCTGCGGGGTGGGATTTTTGCTGGCGGCTTTTTATTGGGTGGATCGCCGCCATTACCGGCGCACCCCCGCCCCGCCGCCGTCCCGGTTGCGCGAAGAATGGCGCGTGGAAGGACTGTGGAACCTGGTTTTTTTGGCGGTGATTCTGGGGGCGGTCTTTATTTCGCAACCGCCTTTTCTGCGGGAAGGGGTGATGCTGGCCGCCGCCGCCGCCTCGTGGTTCACCACGCGCAAAACGGTGCATGAGGCCAATCGTTTTGATTTCCATCCCCTCCTCGAAGTGGCGATTTTGTTTCTGGGAATCTTTGCCACGATGATGCCCGCGCTGGACTGGCTGCAAGGCCACGCCCGCATGGCGCTGGGCGCCAACCCCCCGCCGGCGCTTTTCTATTGGGGTTCCGGCACTCTCTCCAGCCTGCTGGACAATGCGCCGACCTACCTGAGCTTTTTCAGCGCCTGGCTGGGCCTGGAGGGACTGGCCCCGGGCCAGCCGGACAAACTGGCGCAGATTCTGGCCGGCGGGCATTCGCAAGCGGCCTTGACGGCGTTGAGCGTGGCGTCGGTTTTTTTTGGCGGATGCACTTACATCGGCAACGCGCCGAATTTCATGGTCAAAGCCATGGCCGAACGGCAAGGAGTGCCCCTGCCCGGATTCGTGGGATACGTGATAAAATGGACTGTGCCCATCCTGCTGCCTTTGCTAATAATGATCTGGCTGATTTTTTTCCGGTAAGACATGCGAACCGGCTACAACATATTGTTCGTGATTTTTTTCTGGCTGAGCGCGCCTTACTACTTTGGCAAGATGTGGCGGCGCGGGAATTGGCGGGCCGGATTGGGCGAGCGTTTTGGGCGTTACACTCCGGAATTCAAAGCCGCCCTGGCAGGAGGCCCGGTTCTCTGGCTGCACGCCGTGAGCGTGGGGGAGGCGGGCGTGTGTTTGCAATTGCTCGGCCAACTGGAGCCGCGCCTGCCGGGCTGGCGGTTTGCCGTCTCCACCACGACCTCCACCGGCATGGGGGAGTTGCAACGGCGCCTGCCCGCCCGCATCGCCCGGTTTTATTATCCGGCCAATTTGTCCGGGGTGGTCCGGCGCGCCCTGGAGGCCATCCAACCGCGCGCCCTCATCCTGGTGGAATCGGAACTGTGGCCCAATTTGCTCTGGCAGGCGCAGGACCGGGGGACGCCGGTCTTTTTGGTCAACGCGCGCATCTCCGACCGCTCGCTGCGCGGCTACCGGCGCTTCGGCTTTTTGTTTCGGCCCATTTTCGCCAAATTCCGCGGGGTGGGCTGTCAGTCTGCCAGCGAGGCCAGCCGCGTGGCCCAACTGGGTTTCCCGGCCGACGCGGTGCGGGTGACGGGGAATTTGAAGTTCGACGCCGCCAAACCGGACGAGCGTTCCAGTCTGGACGTGGCCGGATTGCTGCGGCAAATCGGCGTCCCTGACAAGGCGCGTCTGCTGGTGGCGGGCAGCACCCACGCGGGGGAGGAAGCCGTCCTGGCGGAGATGCTGCCGCGCCTGCGCCAGCGGTTCCCCGATTTGTTTCTCATCCTGGTGCCGCGGCATTTTGAGCGCGCCGGGGCGGTGGGCCAGGAACTGGCGGCGCACGGCGTCAAATTCATGCGCCGCTCCGACATCACGCCGGAGACAGCCCTGCCGCCCGGCCAGGTGCAATGCCTCCTGGTCAACAGCACCGGTGAACTCAAGTCTTTCTATGAGCAGGCTTCCCTGGTGTTTGTGGGCAAAAGCCTGACCGCGCGCGGCGGACAGAATCCGATCGAACCGGCGGCGCTGGCCAAGCCGATGGTTTTCGGGCCGAACATGCAAAATTTCGCCTCCGTGGCCCAGTCGTTCCTGGCGGCGCAGGGCGCGATGCAAGTGCAAACGGCGGCGGAACTGGAGCAGGCGCTGGCCCAATTGCTGGAGGACGAGGCTCTGCGCGCCCGGCTGGGGGAGCGCGCCCGGCAGGTTTTTGAGAACAACCTGGGCGCGACCAGCCGGACCGTGGAAATGATTTTGCAAACCGGCGCGGGGGTGTTCTGATTGGGATTGAGAATGAGATTAAGATTAGGATTAGGATTAAGATTAAGATGAGGAGAAGGAAGGGGCGCCTCACAAAGTGAAAAACACCCTGGCCCGCGCGAATGGCCGGGCGATTGTCCGCAATAGTGTTGACCTTGGGGGCAATAAACGGTACTTTCAAGAAAACATGCAAACGTAAGTTCCCCACAAAAGCCGTCATTCAAACATTTCCAATATGGCCACCAACCCTCCCTCTGCAAAAAGCAGGCCCAAAGCATCCAACGCCGCAACCCGCGCCGATTCGGCCGCCAACCATCTGGGCTGCCGCTTGAAAGAATTGCGGGACGAGCGCGGCTGGTCGCTCGACGTGCTGGCCAGCGCCTCGGGGGTCAGCCGCTCGATGTTGAGCCAGGTGGAGCGCAACCGGGCCAACCCGACGCTGGCGGTCGCCTCGCGCATTGCCAGCGCGTTTGGCATGTCGCTGGCCGAATTGGTGCAATCTCCCGGCGCCATGTCTTCCTTGATCGTCATCCGCGCCAGCGACCATGCCTACGACTATCGCTCCGACCAGGATTGCCGCATACGCACCCTGTCCCCGCTCCATCTAGAGAAGGACGTGGAATTCTATCAAGTGCAACTGCGGGAGGGAGGGGCCTTGCGCAGCGCGGCGCATTTTGAAGGCACGCGCGAGTTTTTGGCCGTGCAGAAAGGCAGGGTCCGGGTGGAATCCGGCGGGGACAGCGAAGATCTGGATCGCGGGGATTCTGTCAACTACCGGGCCGACGTGCAGCACGCCATCGTCAACATCGGCAAGGGCGACGCCGTGGTTTTCCTGGTGGATATTTACCGGTAACCGCCCCACCGCGCGGCGCGGCCTTGCGGATGGCCCTTCGATGCCAGCCGCCGGCCTTCCGATCACCCGCCGTGACACTGGAGGGGGGTCTCCAGGGGTCTGGACCCGTTAACCCGTTAGGACCCTTGTAAAACAAGGGTTTTTTTGAGGTCGGACCCGTTAGAATACCCGTTAGGAAGCCGTTAGGGACCCGTTAGGTGGGGGAATGAAGCATTTGCCAATTCACTTCAACATCTTTGCCAGAACTTCCTTAACAAACTGCGGAATCTCCAAACACGATTTGACGGCCTCCGATTTCAATTTCTCATATTGCGCCACCTCTGCGCCCTGCCAAATCAGATCAACCCGGCGGATTTGGCGCATGGCGACATGCTTGTAATTCCCTGGAACGGCCCAATAGCACGACAGGCAGATGTTCTTGTCTTTGATGCTTCTCCAATTCTCGCAATGCTCGCACGACCACGATTTCGCGCGGTTCGCCGACCCGCACAGCAGCATGAAATCCTCAATTTTAAGCTCGTCACTCTCGCCGGCGACTTCGTAAGGAACGCGATGGTCAATCTGCAAATCCCCCTCCTCCATGTTTTCCAGATATATAAAACAGCGGCAGCCGTATTTCTGAATCAGTTCCTCTTTGATTTTCTTGGAAAGGCCGGTCCTCCCGCTGATCCGGTGGAATTGTTTCTTCGTCGGATCGGCAAAGCGATACGCCGCGATTTTCCGGCCATTCGCCGCCGTCACCCGGAAAGTTTCAAGCTCGATGCCCAACTCGCGAACGTCCCGCGCCGCCCGCGGCGGATGGTCGTAGCCGTATCTGGTTTCCAACGTCTCCGTCGTGATGTGCCCGTGCTTGAGAATGTGGTCAATGACCGTCTTCGGGCGCTTGGCGGTGACCGAGGCGCACAGTTCAAGAAATTCTCTTGGGTATTTTTGCTTTTTTGCCATAGGGCTTTGAGCTTTCCATCAACAGCATTTGCTCGTCCTGCCGCCGGCGGTGGATGGCGGGTTGAGCTTCCAGTTCCTCCGCCAGCGCCGGCGAAAGATAGAGAGATTCCACCGTCATTTCCGCGCGGCCCAGCAACGTGGCCTGCGACGAACGGCCCGCCTCGATTTCCACCAGCGTCAGATTCAACTTTGCCGGCAACGGTTTGCCGTAGGTGCGGCTGCCCGAACGCCCGTCATAGCTGACCAGATAGCGGACCTTCCTGTGGTTCAGCGTTCCCAGTTCCGCCACGAAATCATCAAAGGAAATCCCGGCGAAATAACGCGAATCGCGCTCGCCACAGACCCCCTGATAGGGCGGGTCCATATAGACCACGTCGTCCGGGCGCACGTTCGCCAGCACGTCCGCGTAGCTCAACGAGGTGACGATGGTCCTGCCGCGCAGCAACGCGGAAATGGCGGCGATGTTTGCCTTCATCGTTTCCGGGCGCGTGCCCAGACGGCGTTTGTCCGGGCTTTGATTGAACAATCCCTCCGTGTTGTAACGCACCGCGCCCTTCACGCACCGCGCCAGCAGGTACAACAGCAGCCGCGCGTCCCCGGTGCGATTGAACGACTCGCGCACCTGATAATAATGTTCCAGCGCGTCCTCGTGCTCGGCGCGCCAGAGGTCCTCGTAGGATTTAGCCAGTTCCTTGGGGCTGTTGATCATTAAGCCCAGCAATTCCGCCAGCGGCTTGTTGAAATCATTCAGCCAGAATTCCATGGCCCGCGCTCGTCCCGCTGCGGCGATGGACACCGCCGCC
Organism: Verrucomicrobiota bacterium; assembly: GCA_049513975.1. Lineage (GTDB taxonomy): Bacteria > Verrucomicrobiota > Verrucomicrobiia > Limisphaerales > Palsa-1400 > JBEKOF01. The sequence continues at coordinate 49,655 of JBEKVM010000010.1, forward strand.
GAACCGCAGAACGGCTCCACCAGCCGCGTCACGCCGGCAGGCAAGTACCGCAAAATCAGCGCCGCCAGCGCCCGCTTGCTGCCTTGATATTGGAAGGGTTGGGGGAGGTTCACTGCGCTCCTTCTGTCCACTTGCCACGATGCGGCGGCGGAGTTTCCACGGACGACTGTAAAACAGTCGCGGGGATATTGTGATACCTCGAAAGATATTCCCAATAGGGCAATGCCGAAGTCCGTATCACGTTGAGCGCTTGGCCGAGTAATAGATAAAATCTAAGCAAGGCATCGGAAGGATTCTCCGTGGACTGGATTGCAACGCCACGCGCGTCCATTACATTGGGACAGACGCCGTTGTCGCAGCAGTAAGTAATCAGATAGCGATTCAGGGCAAGAATTACATTCGGCAAATACTCAACAGGCATAGCAAACGCATCTTCCAATAAAGTTAGTCCCAGAGTTTGAGGATTCATCGCTTCCCCAGTCACAAAAAGAAAAGTGAAGATTTGATGGAGATGATTTTCTGAGGGACACAACGTTTCGTTAAAACGCGTGTCGTAAGCAGCTCCGTTTGCGGAGCGATCAAGCACCTTCACTGAGCTGAGATTGTCCAGAACTCCTCTGAATTTCTGGCGAGAAGTCAGGGAGGATTTCACCTGGCCAACAGCAAGAATAGCTTCACAGGGGAAAAGAAATTTGCCACCTGGAGCTTCAAACCGAGGACACACTTGGGAATCAAAAATTACAATATCAAGTTGTTTGCTCATGCGTCCGGTGCAGTCAAAAGCAAAGCCTGTAGAAACCTCAAACCTTTTGGGTAGATATGTGCCAAGAAACTCACGTATGATTTGCTCGCGAGCGGTGCCCAATTCTCCCGAATGAGCCAATAATCTGCGGCGCAAATTCGTCGCCATGTCCTTAGCAGCAAATTCCAGTAATTGCTCAAGCGTCGTTTCCTTTTCCTCACCTTTATGGCTCATAAGCATCAAACCATATCGGCTTCCAACCGCTCCAACGCATTTTGCCTGAATTCCAAGTCCGGCACCGGAATCTGCCGCCGTTCGGGAAATTCATCATAGGTACGCCGGTCCAATTCCCGTCCGGTCTCGGATTTGCGGACGCCGCCCCATTGTTTGAAGAAAAAGGCAACTTTCGCGCCCCTGCATTGCGCGCGGATGTCCCGCACCCAGCGGGCCTCCATCGGCCGCGCGCCCGCCCCGCTTTCGCCGCCCACAATCACCCAGTTTATGCCCTTCAAATTGAGCGGGCCGAGATGTTCCAGCAGCGGTTCTATCGAAAGAAACCGGACCTGCGCAGGCGAGTCGCGGAGCAAATCAATGCGCGGGAGGCCGTGACTGCGGTTCTCCACGCTCACTCCCCACCAGATATGCGGCTGCTCCGCCGCAAAGCCAAGTTTGCCCTTCAATAATTTCTGCATCCGCACGGCGCGTTTGGTGAGAATCTGGTAGGTATGCCAGTTGGCGGCCATCATCACGCGCGCCACTTTGAGGATGTATTCGTCCGGCACTTTTTCGTGGAACAGGTCGCTCATGGAATTAACGAAAATCTTCCTGGGCGATGACCAGCGCAGCGGATCGCCGAGTTTTTCCGGAACGAGGCGCAAATCAAAGCCGAATTCAAACGGATGCCCCGGCACGCCGCGAAAGCGTTCCGCGAATGTCTCGGCGTAGCAATGCAGGCAGCCGGGAGTGACTTTGGAGCAGCCACGAACCGGATTCCATGTCGCATCCGTCCACTCGATTTTTGATTTGTCGCTCATTCACTTTGGAACGCCACCACGATATTTCTTAAAGATGTATTCCGCAATACTGTTGCCGACGGAATTATGCGAAGCAAAAAAGAGATAATACACGACGGCACCGCAGGAATTGCACATCGGCAGCGGCTCCGGCACAAATTTGAATCCAGCGATTTCTTTGAGACGTTTCCTATAGGCGGCGATTATGGTTTCGTTTGATGTCTTTTCCTCCATTGGTCCAAAAAGCCCTGGTTCGGTTTTGTATGCAGCTGCGCGCCAGGAGTCGTCACCCCAGAATTTGGTCATCCTCTGCGCCTGCTCTGGCGCGACGGACTCCGGGTTCCTCCAGAGGACATTCATGTTTGCGTCCATGATCATGAAATTGAGAAAAATTTCGATGCTCCGCATTCTGCCAGCGGTTTCGACCACCTCCCAATTTGGATTTAAGGCATAAGGATCCAAAAGACAAAGCGCACGCCGATAATCTTCATAACGGCATTGAGGAAAAATCTCGCGCAACAGCACTTCGTTGCAATCACCTTGATACACCGTCACGTCTTTCTCATCACCCAAGTCAAGCAGGCGCTTCGCTCGTGCCGCATCCATTTCCACAAAATGATAGTGGGAAAAACGCGGCTCAACGGATAAGGCACGGGCGGGGCTGCCGGCAATGAGTTTGCCGCTTTCCTTCGAAATGTGAGAGCCGGCCCCGGCGAAGCCATCAATGTAGGCAACATGTTTGATGAAATGTTGCTTCTTTAGCACCCGCGCATAAGCCTTTGCGTATTCTTGCAGGATTTGGAGTTTAATTTCAGTCCAGTAGCCGACAACATCCAGGCGCTCGTTCATTGGTTGCCTTTCTGTGCGGGCATATTTCCGGTTCGTTCGCTTGAATACCCCCGCCGGCTGACCATGTCCAGCGTTTAAATTGAAAAACCGGCCTTCGTTGGCAAAGGCCGCTCACAACGTGCGTCCGGCGTCTGCCGCCCCACTGCTGTTGCTGAGGTGTTCTTATTTTCCGCATCTGCGTGCATCTGCGTGCATCTGCGGGCGATTCCGGATTCGGTGGCCGCTGGCCGCGCTGAGTTCTCTGCGGCTGGAGTTCAACCGCTGAATTGGGGTCGAGGCGGCTTAGATTCCCAGTTCCTGCTTGGCTTCCTTGAGTTTGGACAGGGCGAATTCGAGGTCTTCACGGCTGTGCGCGGCGGAGATCTGGATGCGGATGCGGGCCTTGCCTTGCGGAACAACGGGATAGGAAAAGGCGATGACATAGACGCCCTTGGCCAGCAGGGCCTCGGCAAAACGGGCGGCCAGGACGGCATCGCCCAGCATGAGGGGCACGATGGGATGCTCGCCGGGCAGGATGTTGAAGCCTTGTTTGGACAATTCCTGGCGGAAAAAGCGGGTATTAGCCGCCAATTTGTCGCGCAGTTCGGTGGCGGCGGAAAGGATTTCCAGGGCCTTGATGGAACCGGCCACGATGGCGGGGGCGAGGGTGTTGGAAAAGAGGTAGGGACGGGAGCGCTGGCGCAACAAGGCAATGATCTCCCTTGCTCCGCTGATATAACCGCCGCTGGCCCCGCCCAGGGCCTTGCCCATGGTGCCGGTGAGGATGTCCACCCGGCCCATGACGCCATGATATTCGTGGGTGCCGCGGCCGCGTTTGCCCATGAAACCCACGGCGTGCGAGTCATCCACCATGACCAGCGCCCGGTATTTGCCGGCCAGATCACAGATCGCCGGGAGGTTGGCGATATAACCGTCCATGGAAAAAACGCCGTCGGTGGCGATCATGCGGCAGCGGGCGGATTGGGTCTCCTTCAGCCTGGCTTCCAAATCGGCCATGTCATTATTCTTGTAGCGGAATCGTTGGGCCTTGCACAAACGCACTCCGTCAATAATGCTGGCGTGGTTCAATTCATCGGAGATGATGGCGTCCTCCGCCCCGAGCAGCGTTTCAAACAAGCCTCCGTTGGCGTCAAAGCAGGAGCTGTAAAGGATGGTGTCCTCGGTGCCGAGGAATTCGCTGAGACGGGCCTCGAGCAGCTTGTGCGGGGCCTGGGTGCCGCAGATGAAGCGCACGGAAGCCAGACCGTAGCCCCATTGGTCCAGGCCGTCGTGGGCGGCCTGGATGACGAGGGGATGGCCGGCCAGGCCGAGATAATTGTTGGCGCAGAGGTTCAAAACGGGCGGGGCGTCCTGGACGCGGACGCGGGCGCCTTGGGGAGTGGTGATGACCCGTTCGGACTTGAACAAGCCGGCGGCGCGAATTTCCGCCAATTGCTTTTTCAGATGTTCTGGGACCAAGCCGGACATGACGCCCTCCTTTCCTCAAGCGGTTTTCCAATCCAGAATCACCTTGCCCGATTGGCCGGAGAGCATGACATCGAATCCCTTTTGGAATTCGGTGTGGTCAAAGCGGTGGGTGATGACCGGGCTGATGTTCAGGCCGCTTTGCAGCATGACCGTCATCTTGTACCAGGTTTCGTACATTTCGCGTCCGTAAATACCCTTGATGGTGAGCATGCTGAAGACCACGGTGTTCCAATCAATGGGCATTTCCCCTTCGGGAATGCCGAGCATGGCGATTTTGCCGCCGTGGCTCATGTTGCCGATCATGCCGCGGAAGGCGGAGGCGTTGCCGGACATTTCCAGGCCGACATCAAACCCCTCGGCCATGCCCAGTTTTTTGCGCACCTTGCCCAGTTCCATTTCGCGAATGTCCACCGCCATGGTCACGCCCATTTTGCGCGCCAGCTCCAGGCGGTAGGGATTGACGTCGGTGATGACGACAAATCTGGCGCCGGCATGGCGGACGACGGCTGCGGCCATGATGCCGATGGGGCCGGCGCCGGTGATGAGAACGTCCTCCCCAAGCACCGGGAAGGACAGCGCGGTGTGGACGGCGTTGCCGAAGGGATCGAAAATCGCCGCCATGTCGCGGTCCATGTCCGGGTGGTGCTGCCAGACATTGGTCATGGGCAAGGCCAGATATTCGGCAAAGGCCCCGGGGCGGTTGACCCCGATGCCCTTGGTGTCGGCGCAAAGGTGACGGCGGCCGGCCAGGCAATTGCGACAGCGCCCGCAGACGACATGGCCCTCGCCGCTGACCAGATCGCCGGGGAAAAAGTCCTTGACGTTGGAACCGACTTCCACGATTTCGCCGACGAACTCGTGGCCCACGGCCATGGGCACGGGAATGGTTTTGCGCGCCCAGGCGTCCCATTTGTAAATATGGACGTCGGTGCCGCAGATGCCGGTGCGATCCACCTTGATCAACACGTCGTTGAGGCCAATTTCAGGCATGGCAATGTCTTCCAGCCATAATCCCGGTTCCGCCTTGCTTTTAACCAATGCTTTCATTTTCACACCTTTCTTCTGTGCCTGGCCGGACGGCCCGCCTGGGGCCGGTTTTTTGGATCCGTCATTCACAGGGCCCCAGTATGGCCCCGGCGAATCCATTTTACAAGAATTATTTCCACTATATTAAACAATCTCCTGAAGATCAATTGGGCCGGGGGGCGCCCTCCATTCCCCCGGTTCCCCAGGTCCTGCCCGGCTGCGGCCCCATCACCAGGCTGAGGGCGCCGCCGTTCTTCAACTCGCTGTAGGGCAGAAAGGGACTGTCCCAGTTGCGCCCGTTCAAGCGGGCGGACTGCACATAAATGTTCTCGGCGGAAAGGTTTTCCGCGGTGGTGGTGAAATTTTTGCCATTGGACAGGTGCAGCACCGACTTTTTCAAGGAGGGGCTGCCGATGGCGTAAAAATCGCTGCCGGGGCAAACGGGGTAAAACCCCATGACGGTGAAGAGGTACCAGGCGGACATTTGCCCGCAGTCATCGTTACCGCTGAGGGAATCCGGCTGGTTGCCGTACTGGGTGCGGACGACTTCATGGAGGCGCCGGGCCGCTTTCCACGGCTGCCCGGCGAAGTCGTAGAGGTAGATGACGTGGTGGCTGGGTTCGTTGCCGTGCCAGTATTCCCCGATGCGCCCCTGCACATCGTCCAATCCCTTGGCGTTGATGTTGGTGTAGGTGAAGAGACCGTCCAACTTGTCAACAAACTTTTCCCGGCCGCCCATCAGGCCGATCAGGCCGGGCACATCCTGCGGGACGAACCAGGTGTATTGGGCGGCGGTGCCTTCGGTGATGTCATTGCTGCGCGAGTCGTCGTCATAAAAATGGGGGTCGAAGGGAACCCGCCAGCGCCCCTGGGAATCCTTGCCCCGCATCACCCCAAAGGACGGATCAAACAGATTCTTGTAATTGCCCGCGCGTTTGCTGAAGTAATCGTAGTCGTCCTTTTTCCCCAGGGCCTGGGCCATGCGGGCGATGCACCAGTCGTCGTAGGCGTATTCCAGGGTTTTGGAGACCGACTCGACCTCCTGGTCGAAGGGCGCCCAGCCCAGTTTGGCGTAGCCGGCCACGTCGTCATAATCCGGATTCATGGCCGTGGCCTTAACCGCCTCGTAGGCGTGCTGGACATCAAACCCTTTGACGCCCTTGAAGTAGCCATCCACGATGACGGGGACGGCGGGGTAGCCGATCATGCACCAGGTTTCATTGCCCTGGAGCAACCACATCGGCAGCAAATGGTCGGCGCTTTGGTCATAGTGCGCCAGCAGGGAATTGATCATGTCGCCGTCCCGCTTGGCCTGGATGAGGGCGAACAGCGGATGGGTGGCGCGGAAGGTGTCCCACAGAGAAAAAACCGTGTAATTTTGAAATCCCCGCGCCAGATGGATGTTGGAGTCCTGCCCGCGGTACTCGCCCGTCACATCTTCGTAGAGGCTGGGGGCGAGGAAGGCGTGATAAAGGGCGGTATAGAAAGTTTCCTTCTCCTGTTGCGTCCCCTCGATTTCGATCCGGCCCAATTCCTGGTCCCACTTCTGGCAGGTTTGCCGGCGGACCTTTTCAAAATCCCAGCCCGGAATCTCCGAGTCCAGGTTCAGCAGGGCATTGGCGGCGCTGACAGCGGAAACAGCCACCTTGACCTGGATGACCTCGCCGGGGCTGGTTTTGTATTCGGCGAGGAACTGAAGGTTGGTGCCCGCCGCCTCGCGGCGGCTGCGAAAGCGGTAGGACTTGTAGCTGTCATATTTGACCTCGGTGGCGTTGCTCATGATGCGGAAGCTGTCGAAGGGCTTGGAATAGCGGGCGGCGTAATAGAGATAGCGCTCCTTCCCCCAGCCGTTGACGAGGTGAAAACCGGTCACGGTGCGCTCGTCCTCCACCCGCAGATGAGACCAGATGAGGCGGAAGCGTTTTCCACTCAAAAAATGCTGCAGGTCGGTCATGATGGAGGCGCTGTCGCTTTGCGGGAAGGTGAAGCGCATCATGCCGGCGCGTTCCCCCGCGGTCAGTTCCACCGTCACATTGTTGTTGAGCAATTTGACCTCGTAATAACCCGCGGCCGCCGATTCCTGGTCGTGCGCGTACCGCGCCCGGTAGCCGGCGTCCGGATTCTCCTTGGTCCCGGCCACCAGCTTGGGCGGGCCGATCTGCGGGATGAACAGAAAATCGCCCAATTCCGGGATGCCTGTTCCCGAAAGATGGGTCACGGAGAATCCCATGATCGAGGTGTCGGTGTACTGATACCCCGAGGCCGTATCCCAAAGATCGCGTTCTGTATCCGGGCCGAGCTGAACCATGCCGAAGGGGGCGGAGGGGCCGGGATAGGTGTTGCCCTGGCCTTTGGTGCCGACCATGGGACGGATATAACTGGACAGCGCGGGCTGATCCGTCGAACTTGCCGCCGTGCTGGCAAGGCTCAGTCCGGCCCAGGAGAGAGCCGCGATAGCCGCGAGCAGGCCAGGGGTTATGGGGAGGGATGACCGCCGATGATATGTTTTCATAATATTGAATTGAAAGCCGCGCCGGGCTTGCCAAAAACCAAAATGATTCGCATCTCCTGCCCCGCCGGGACTCAGCCTCCCGCCGGTGGGGTGGCCGGGACCGGCAGGTTCGTTCCCGTTGCCGCGCCGCGCCTGCCGCCGCGGCGAGTGCCGCCGGGGCTGCCCGGGGGCAACGAGGCGACGTACTCCTTCCACAGGTCTTCGGCGCTCATTCCAGTATAATCCACCCACAGATCGGGAGTCCAGCGGTGTTCGCGCAAGGCCGCGTTCAGAATCGTCACCAACTCGTGATTGTGGGTTCTGGTGACAAAATCCAGGAAACCGCCCGTAATTTTATAGCTGCCCGAATACTTCTGCCCGGCGGCTTGACGGGCGGTGGTGACCGGCCTGTGCTCGACCGGCTCAAAGTGGAACCAGCGAAAATAGTCGGCGATTCCCTCGGTCATCCAGCCGGGGGTTCTGGGCCGGCCGGGCCGGTCGCTGCCATACTGCTGCACGACATGCACCAACTCGTGGATGATGGCGCCGACGGCCTCATTCCACCCGTCCGGCCTCTGCCCCCCTTTCCTGATCTCCCCCTTGACAAAGTCCTCGGCGAACTCAACATCCGTCCCGCCGGTGGCGGCAACGGCGCCGCGTTCCATCGGTTTGATGGTAACTTTGAAGTGTTTGGGCGCGGTAAAACCGTCGCTGGCCAGACAATCCACCCAGACGGGATACCACTTGTCCACCGCCGGCCGCAGCTTCGTTTCCGCCCACTCCTTCAAATCCGGCGATTGCGAATAATCCAGGTCCCAGGTGAAAGAGTTGGGCCGCACCACCGGGTCCGGTCCCGCCGGTTTTTCCGTCCCGGCCGGGTTCACCGCCCGCACATCTATTTCACTGTAAAAGGTATGGCCATACTGGTCATCGGATGTCTTGAACACATCGAAAAGGAAGTACTGATACTTGCCGAGCGAGCCGGAGTCGTCGGAGATGCTCACCCCGTATTGTCCGCCGGCCAATTGAAACTGTTTGGTGGTGTCCACCCTGGCGAGCAGCTTCCACCCGCACTTCTCCGGGTCGGCCGGCCTTTTTGGCGCGGCGTCGAAACCGGCCGCGGCGCCGTCGGAGGCATAAAGATTATAGACTTGCGGGGCGCGGCGCTCGGTGTGCCAGGAATAAGAGTTGACCTGCATGACGTCAATCGGACTGCCCAGATCGAGCTTCAGCCGTCCGCCTTCACTCCCGGCCATGAAGAAGAAGTTGTCCCCCGGATCATCATCCGAATCGGGGAGCCTGCCATCGTTGAGCGCGCGGATATTGCTGCCGTTGGAGTCGCTTTCGCCGTCCACGACGGTGAACCTGAGGCGGTTGCCCTCGGCGGCATCGCCCTTGACCGGTCCCGGCACGGTTTTGAACTTGAAGTCGGGATTGCCCTCGGCGTCGTGGTCCATGAGCACCTTGACTTCGGCCCGCGCCGCCAGCCCGGCCAGCAGAACCAGGGCCGCTCCAATCATTACTCCCCGATTTGTCATCATATCCATTCCTGCAACCGTTCTTATGCGTTTTTGTCTGGACAAACCTCTTGAAAAACAGCGGCTGGGAATTTCTTCCCAGCCGCTGCCTGAATTCTCTCGTTTTACGGGATGCTTATGGCATCGGCATCCCGGTTAAGCGGACCACCTTACGGATTGGCCAGGTACAACTGGTAGAAGGTGGTGCTGCCCAGCGGCAGAGTCACCTGGTAATTGCCGTTGACGACGCCATACGGACCCGCCACAGTTGTCCATGCTCCCGCCCCCGTTTGTCCCGCGGGTAGAGTGTGAGCGGTTTGCAACACATAAGGTCCGAAGCCGAGCAAGGCCGGCCAGGTGAGCACCACATTTTTGCCGCTCACTGCCGCCGACAAAGGCGGCAGCGGAGTGTACTGGAAATTGCCGACAACTTGAGTGGAATACACACCGCCGGTGGATGAGGTGAATCCGACGTAGGCGACATTAGTCCCCAGGGTTTGCGTGATGTCGCCGACAAACAGGTTGGTGCTGCCAACATTGGCGGTTACCTCGTTGCTGACGGTAATGGACAGGTAACTCCCGTTATAGATGAGGGTAACGTCCTTGGTGTCGCCGTTGGCGTTGAACGAGCCTGCCCCTGGAGGCTCATTGAGGAGGAAGTAATCGCCGCCCTGTTCCACCGAGGCCCCGTCGGTGTCGAAGCCGTACCTTTGCGGAGCCGAGTACAGGCTCATTTCGAATTCCACGCTGGGAATGATGCCAAAGACGCCCAATTCACCTCCGCCGCCGCCAATGGCGTTGGTGGTCTGTGGCGAATTTTGGAGGACGAAGCAGGTGCCGTCCGCCGCGCCGGCGGTCGAACTGGCTGTATAAGTGAAGTAGGCCTTGAAGCCGCCAACATACAATGGAGTGTTATACCAGAAGGCGGAAACTTGACCGCCCCCGGTTTGAAGCGTCAATTGCACTTGATTAACTCCGGTGAACATGGCGTTGGCAGTGGAACCGGCGGCAAATGACCAGCCGGTGCCGGAGCCTTGGAAGGTCGGCTCATTATTCACCACCAGCGCCGACGGTGTGCTCTGCGTGTAGCCCACGGCATTGGTGACAAAGAGCTGATAAGTGCCCTGGTCGGCCGTCGTCACGCTGGCAATCGTCAGGGTGGGGCTTGTGCCGGCGGTGATGGTGTAACGGCCCGCGTTTTGGAGTTGAACGGTGGTGGTGCCGTTGTTGTAATACCAGGCGTTGGTTTGTGGGAATGTCCCGGAAGCGCCCGCGCTGAAAACAGCGGACTGGCCTGCCATCGCGAAGGTGGTGGCCGGCAGATCCGGGGTGATGATGGGCGGGCCGGAAACAATGGTGAAATACACCGTGGCGCAGTTGGTTGTCCCATAGGGATTGCTTACCGTGCAATAGAAAACCCCGCTCCCGATGGTGTTGGCGGGACCACCGGCTGCGATCGTGCTGACGTTCTTCAGCGTGAGCGTGGGAGTGGTGGCGCCGGTGCTTTGCACTCCAGGGTCGGACTGCACGGCAATGGGAGCGCCGCCGAAGTTGTAATCATACCATTGGTAGTGCAACGTCGGACTGCCAAAGCCCAGCGT
>JBEKVM010000011.1:0-73793 GCA_049513975.1 Verrucomicrobiota bacterium
TCGCCTCTCCCACCGCATCCTGCTTGAACACACGCCCGGCCCGAACCGACACAAGCCGTTGTCACTCAAACAACTACGTCTTATCTAAGCGCCATTCGGGTCAGTCCCGCATAATCGCATATTATTGCTTCCTTCTCGCAGAGCGCAGCAGGTTCCCCAGGGAACACGCCGCACTCATTCTTAATCGTCGGGCAATCACTTTGGCCCGACAACACTGCTGGAATATGGCAATGCCAGGAACTGGCCTCCCGGCCTTTGACGGCCTGCGGATTCCGATGAAAGCGGACACCTGTTCCAATCCATGTCGGACACCATTCCGATCCTGTCGGACACCATTCCAATGGTGCCCGAAAACTGTCCGACATCAGCCCGGAACACTGTCCGACACGAATCGGAACGGTGTCCGGCTGAAATCGGAATGCTGTCCGACAGAAATTGGAAGTCCGACAGAAATTGGAATCAGTGTCCGACAGCCGTCGGAATACGCAGGCCCGGCATTCATGCGGAGAGCAGTCTATAACCCAATGATTTACAGTCTGTTACGCATTTTCTTGGACAAAGCTCGGGTCTGACCCTTTTGACCCCTTTGACGAATGCTCTATCTCCAGCGCCGGTCAGTTGAGTTTGCAGACAGAACATTTATGCGTTATCTTCCAAATGTAAGCTTTACTGAACGATTCTAAGTCAATGAGAGCACCACGACGACAAGTACTAGTTTTCTTATTGGTTCTCGTATCGATCTGCGCCTCGTGGAGCCTATATGTCCGTTACCCAATAGGAAGATGGCTTGAAGTGAAGAGCCTTGAGCGCCAGGTAAAGCGTAACATTGACCCTGTGGCGTTGCAGCAATGGGCGACCAACCTGTTAGCCCGTCATGCGGGCGAGTACTCTTCCCAGGATTTTTACGGCACGAACATGCCACCCGGCCTCAAGAAAGTTCAAGGTTTCGGCCACGACGTGCAGATTTTCCCAGGAGCTGAGAACGAAGCTCACCTTTGGTTATTCGCCTACCGGAAGGGTGGGCCAGTTCTATGGGTGGGATCGCCGGCGTTTGCGACGCCCACCAACGCGAACATCATTCCTTGGAAGCCCGGAATGTATTTCGTCTGGGACCACTTTTGGTACTGACGACCCCTCAGAGCACAGAGTTGGTCGAACTGGCCTTTCCCACTCCTTCAGCGTTTAGAACGGTTTAAGAATTGATCTAGCCGAAACGAGGGAAGTAGGGCGCGCACTCTGCGTGCCTCGGCGGGCAGCGGAGTGCCCGCCCTACCGCGTGCTGCTGCGGCTATAGTTTTCTTGAAAACGCTCCAGCCTTCAGCCTTCACCCTTTCGCCCGCTTTAGCCTGAACGGAAAGGAAATAGGTCAATCCCGCATAATCGCATATTATTGCTTTCGGCTGGCATGGCACAGCAGGTTCCCCAAGGAGCACGCCGCACTCATTTTTAATCGTCGGGCAATCACTTTGGACCGGGCTGCGAATTGGCCATGCGTTGAAAGACGCCAGTTGGAATAATTCCCTTCGCCACCCCGGGGCCGCTCCAGGACAGTTGCAGCGCGGGCTGGCCGCTGGTTCGCCGGGCGCAGAATAAACGAAACGGATGCAGCCCAGGCTGGAGCTTGATGCTGCCGCTGACTTCCTGGCCGCCAATAGGCAAGCGTCGGCAAGCGTCAGTCCTCACTCACTATTGACACTCCTACCCGCTCAGCGTCAAGCAACCGGCGACCCCTGTGAAGAAGCAATTTCTTGTCAATTCGCAGGGTGCGCCGCCTGAGCTTCAATCTACTTAAGCAGTTCCTCACCCTTGGCTGCGGCCGCTGAGTCCACCTTGATACCGGCCCGCGCCAGACCGGCTTCCAGCCGCGCGTCGCCGTCGGAATAGCCGACCACGACCGCTGCAATCCGGCCGTCCCGGCCGATGATGAATTGGGTCGGTATCCCTTTCACGCCGTAAAGCTTCTTCGAGGCGCGCTCCTCGAAAGTCGCCGAACCGCGGTCGTGCAATTCGCATGTAAAATTGAGGTCGGCGTACTTGGCCTGGTTGGTCTTGACCCATTCCTCATACTTCGCGCGCGTGTCGCTTGTACAAACCGCCAGCACCACCACGCCTTGATCTTTGTAGCGCTTCGCGATCTCCTCCGTGTGCGGCAGGGATTTCATGCACGGGCCACACCACGTCGCCCAGAAATCCAGCACCTCGACCTGCTTCTTTGCGTCGGAGACGCGCACGGCCTTGTTGGTCAGGTCCTTCGACTCAAAATCAGGCGCGGGCACGCCAACCCCGAGAGTCTCCATGCCCGGCACCACGGGAGCCCCATTGGTATGCACGGGCATCATCGGGACCGAGCGACGGATGGGCGCCGCGTTCGTGGGGGCCGGCTGTTGCGCCGCAGCCACGGCGGCCAGGAGCAGTGAAGAGAGCAGGACGAGAGGAGTTTTATAGGTTTTCATACTCAACAATGGATCGGAATTGACTGTAGTAACGGTTGCAGACGCAGATGGCAGGAATTTGCTTTTTTCGCATATCGCTGTGGACGCGACGCCGGTCAAGAAGCAGTGTTTCTGCCCGCGCGTTCACGCACGGAGGATCCTTACCACAGGGCAACCGTCCCGTAAAGCGGCAAACAGAGGCCGGAAAAGAAGGGAGGAGGCGGAAAAAGGAAAGGACTCACTCCCGCATAATCGCATATTATTGCTTCCTTCTCGCAGTGCGCAGCAGGTTCCCCAGGGAACACGCCGCACTCATTCTTAATCGTCGGGCAATCACTTTGGCCCGACAACACTGCTGGAATATGGCAATGCCAGGAACTGGCCTCCCGGCCTTTGACGGCACGGCATTCATGCAGAGATCAGTCTATAACTCAATGATTTACATGCTGTTACGCATTTTCTTGGACAAAGCTCTGGTCTGAGCCTTTTGATAACCCCTCAACTGTTGTCGCCCGATTTGAACAGTTTTACAGATTAGCCAGGAGATGCTTCAGGTCATCGCCCGAAGCAGGCAGGTTGCCGACGAGGGTTGGAAGATGCTGGCGCGCCCAAGGGGAAAGGCTGTCCGGCGGCTCGGCCGGGGTTTGCAGTCCCAGCAATCGCTTCCATTCGGCGCGATGGCCGCGGTCGTAGTCTTCCAGCAAGTCCAGGTCGGAATGGTCGCGCAGGATGGAGGTGAGTTTGTCGGCCAGGTCGGCCGCCTCGTGCAGGCCGAGGTTCATGCTGTGCATGCCGCCGGGGCTGGTTTGATGGGCGGCGTCGCCCGCCAGCCAGCAGCGGCCCTCGCCGAAGTGCAGCGCCACCTGCCGGTCAAACTTGACGTGGGCAACCCAGCGGATGTCCTTGATCTCCGCTTGGAACCAGGGCGCGCGCTCGGCCAGGAAACGGCGCAGGTGCTGGAAACTGTCCCAATCGCTCTCCGGCTGCACGAGGTGCCGGGCGTCGTGGTCCTTTTGTGGAAAATCGGCCTCGGCCCCGGCGGGAACAATCTGGAAACTCCAGCGGCATTGGTTGTCGGCCAGCGGCCAACAGACATTGACGGTGTCATCTTTGAGAACCACTTTCATTTCATGGTCCACCGGCTTGACCGTTTCAACCTCAAAGACGCCGAAGAGCAGCGGAGGGCCGGCCCGGAGCAGGCCGAGGCCCAGTTGCTGGCGCAGCAGCGAATCGTGGCCGTCCGCGCCAACCACAAAGTCAGCCTGGATCTGGGCGCGGTCCAGCACGGCGGCATCCTGCTCCGGGACGGAGCCACCGCGTCCGGACGGAGCCAGGTTCTCGATGGTGGCCGCCACGCCGCCCGCGCCCCTCTCGATTTGGCGGAGGCGATGGCGCCACCGGACCTGAACGCCGGCGGCGAGGAGCTTCTCTTCCAGCAACTCCTCCAGGAGGAATTGCGCCAGCACGACGGCGAAGGGGTACTGGCCGGGAAGATCGGAAAGCCTGGCCTCGCCGCGGCGCACGGGGCCTTCGTAAAGGGCGACCGTCCCGACGCTGCGGCCCAATTCCAGGACATCGTTGACGATGCCGGCGCGTTCCAGGATGCGGAGGCTGGCCGGATGCAAGGCGCAGGCATAACTGCGCGCGGCGGTCCGGGGTTCCTTGTCAATAATACAAGTCCGCACACCCTGTTGCGTCAAGAGCAGGGCGGTCAGCATGCCCACCGGGCCGGCTCCCACCACCAGGACTTCAATTGGAGCGTTCTCAGGCATGCGGGGTCGTGTGGAACCGGCCGCGCCTTTTGCGGCGGAGGCGGGTGCGAAGGCGGACTGGCCATTGTCTGGCAGCTCCTTTGCAATTATTACTCTGGCACGACATCATCGCCTCGCCCGGAAGATAAGCCGGACACGCCACGGTGTCAAACAGTTTTCGACACGAGTCGCACCCCCCTCAACTTGACCCCTCAAACAACCCACTGAAACCAGAACTGACCGGCGAGGGCGCCGGCCAGCACACGCCAGGCGCGTAGGCTCATTCTCTTCGCAAAAACAGTGGTGAGATTCGCGTCTCACTTTGGCGCGGCTGGCGAATTGGCCGTGCGTTGAAAAACGTCACTTGGGATAATTGCCTTCGCCACACCGGGGCCGCTCCAAGACAGTTGCAGCGCGGGCTGGCCGCGGGTTCGCCGGGCGTAGAACAAACGAAACGGATGCAGCCCGGCCTGGAGCTTGATGCTGCCGCTGACTTCCTGCCCGCCGGCGTAGCCGAAGTCCGCGTCAATCACCGTGGCGTCATGGATGCGCAGCAGCGCGCCTGTGTCCGCTTGGAGGTAAAACGTGTAGTCGCCATCCTGCGGAATGTTCAGACAACCGGAGAACAACAGGCCGATGTTGTCGTCCCGGGTGCGCTTGCCCAGGTCCGGCCGCTCCGCCGTGCCGCCGGCCACCGGTTGGAGCGTCTCCAAATCCGGCACCCACGGATAGTCGCCTTCATAAGCTTTCCACTCGACGCCGCCCGCGACGGGCATGGCCCCCAGCGCGGGAACCCATTCCTTGTCATACGGACGCGGCGCGGTGGGATTAGGGCGGCGCACTTGCAGCGTCGCGGCTTTCATGCGCTGTTGCAAGTCGGGCATTGCGGGCGCGAGATCGTTCGTTTCATGCGTATCCAAAGTCGCCTGGTAGATTTCGAAAGGATCGGCTTGGGATTTGGTGTTGTAGCGCACCCCCAGAAAGTCGCCCATGCGGATGAGTTGCATTTGATTGCGTTGGCGTCCGCGATGGCTCGGCGCAAAATCCTGGTAGTCCGGGGTTTTGCCCGGCTCATAATACTCCACGTAAATGTAGCCCCGGTCATGCTGCGCGCCGCGGCCGGTCAACTCCGGCAACAGCGAGACTCCGTCGGCCCGCGCCGGCGCGGGAACTCCTGCCACGTCCGCGAATGTGCGCAGCCAGTCGTAAGAGATGCTCGGACGGCTGACCACGCGTCCGGCGGGAATGTGCCCCGGCCACCAAGCCAGGGTTGGCACGCGCAGGCCGCCTTCCCAGCAGTCCCGCTTGATCCCGTCGAAAGGCCCGTAGCTGCCGAAGAAATCCGCGCGCAACGGTTCGCGCGGAATGTAGGATTCGATGCTCGGCCCGTTGTCCGAGGAGAAGACCACCAGTGTGTCCTGGTCAATGTTGAGGTCCTTCAGCAGCTTTTTGAGGTCGCCCACGGCATCATCCAGGCGGCGAATGGCGGTGGCGTAGCGCTTGTAAACGTCCGGCCAGGGCACTTCGGGAGTGGCCGGGTTGTTGTCATCATCGAAAGTGGCGAAGCGATAATCAGGATGAATCCACGAATCCACCGCGCCGGAAGCGGTGTTGATCATCTGACCGGGGGTCCCCAACCATTGCACGCCGCCGTGCAGACCGCCGCCGGCGGGATAGGCCTGGGTGGGCAGTTCCTGGGCGGCGTGCGGCGTGTCGTAAGCCAGATAGATGAAGAACGGCTGGGTGGCATTGGTTCGTTGATGGTCCACGATCCAGTGCTTGGCCCACGCCGTCCACAAATCGCCTGTGTAACACTTGTCCAATTGCGGCGTCACATCGTTTATGCCATCCCAGACTTGCTTGGGTATCCTGCCCTGGGTGTAAGGCGCTTCCTTGGGATAGTGCTCA
The DNA here is from genome assembly GCA_049513975.1 of Verrucomicrobiota bacterium. GTDB lineage: Bacteria > Verrucomicrobiota > Verrucomicrobiia > Limisphaerales > Palsa-1400 > JBEKOF01. The sequence continues at coordinate 6,092 of JBEKVM010000011.1, forward strand.
TGGCCGTCATTATGCCGGGCGTAACCAAAGAAGCTGTCAAAGCCGCGTTTGGTGGGATAGGCCGGCCAGGTGGCCGGGCTGTCCAAGCCCGGACCTTCCCCCTGCAATCCCCACTTGCCGACGGCGACCGTGGTGTAACCGGCCCGCCGCAGCACGGTGGCCAGGGTGTGATTGTTCTCCAGCGATTTGTCGAACTGGTTGTCCCGCACATTGGCATGTCCCTGACTGACGCCGAGCAGGAGGGAAGCGCGCGAAGGCGCACAAACGGGCGCCGGGCAATAATGGTCGTGCAGGAGCGCGCCTTCCGCGGCGCACTGGTCCAGGTTGGGGGTCAATTGCCAGGGCTTGCTCCGCACGTTGGCCATCTGCCGGCTCTTCTGAAAAAACACGCCAACGTCACCCCAGCCCAAATCATCGGTCAGAATAAAAATAATGTTGGGGTGCGCCGGAGGAGCCGCGCCTGCCAGCGAGACCGCGGACGCGAGGAGCGCGGTGGCCAGCGGCAGCAGATTAGTTCTTGAGCCAAGCCATCTTGCGGAAGACACATCTCGAGGGTGCGAAACCGTTCCGGCAAAGTCGAGGCTAATAAATTTGAATCCCGAAAGCGGCGCATCTTGACACCACCACCGCGCGCTTCTTCTCCCTCTCCTCCACACACTTGTGGAGGAGAGGGTCGGGGTGAGGAGGTTTCCATCTGTTTCATGGGCCGGCGTTCATGCCATGCAGGGTGGTAGTATCAAGATGCGCCCCCGAAAGCATCCGCGCTTGATTCGGGACGATTTCAATGGCATTATGCCGTTGATGACACTTCGCGTGTTGGAAAAACAAGTCTTGGAACTGCCGCCTCGCTCGCGGGTGCGGCTGGCGGAAAGAATCATCGAGAGCATTGACGATTACGCCGACTCTGAGTTGGAGGCGGCCTGGGACGATGAAATCGAGCGGCGCGTGAAGGAAATCCAATCCGGCGCGGAAAGAGGGATTCCAGCCGGGGATGTAATGAAGGAGGCCCGCCGCGCGTTGAATGAAACCCGTCGCTTACCATCGGCTCGCCGCAAGTGAGTTGATCAAATCGGCGGAATTCTACGAGCGTCGGAATTCAACCCTCGGAGAGGCTTTTCTCTCCGCCGTCGAGGCAACGCTGCCGAAAATTCAACGCAATCCCGAACTCGGATTGCCCGGCAAGCTGGGAACCCGCAGTTGGAAAACAAAACGGTTCCCGTTCCGAATCATCTATTTGGAGCAACCATCTTACTGCCGGGGGCGCATCCGCGCTTGATTCGGGACGATTTGAAGGGCATTAGGGCATGGATGGCCGTTCCCAAAACTTCTCAAGGTCTCTCGCGCCGTGAAGGACATGAAAGACCTCAATGCCCTCTGCAATCGGGCCATAAAAGATCAGGTAGTTTTCAAATCCCTTGACCCGGAAGGACCGCACTTGGCGCAACCGCGCTTGCGGAAAATGCCGGAGGCGGCCCATGCCCGGCATTTGTGCCAGTTCCTGAAAAGTGGCGTAAGCCGCTTCTACGAAGCGGTCGGCGGCATCCATGTTGTCAAAGGCGATGTATTCCCAAATCGCCTCCAGTTCAGGCTCGACGTATTCCGAGAGGGTGAATTCAGGCATTCTGGCGCCGTGCTTTAATCCGCTTCCGCAACCGCGCAAATACTTCTTCCCCATCCACGCCCTTGCCGGCATCGAGCGATTCCGCCGCTGCCAACAATTTCGCTTCCAGTTCCGGCAGCGACCGCGCCGAGATGCGTTTCAGCAATTGTTCCTTTTCCAGCAGTCGCAATCCCTCACGCAACACTTCGCTGGCGGTCCGGTAATCGCCGCTCTTGACCTTGCCTTCCACGAATTGCTCCCATTTCTCTCCAAGCGATACGTTCATGGTGTGCTCCGGTTAAATTTTTCTGTTCTCAATATATCAAAACAACAAAAAATGCGCAAGCCGTGTTATCTCCCACTTTGGCAGGAGGGCGCAAGACAAAATTCTTCGGCGCGCCGGTTCTCCGAGGCAGGGCATATATGGGCCTATATATCTGGGTCGCCTCTCTCGCCCCGCGAAGCGGGGAGAGAGCCGGAGAGAGGGGTTCCTAATATTTGTCAGGATCATTCCGCTGACAAAGTTCCCCCGCCTTCCCCCGGGCCTTTGCGATTCTCCATCCTCCATTCTCCATCCCCCACCCGCGCTTCATTTGCGCAAACGCAGCGCGTTGCCGATGACACAGACCGAACTGAGGCTCATGGCGGCGGCGGCCAGCATCGGGCTGAGCAAAATTCCAAAAAACGGGTAAAGCAATCCCGCCGCGATGGGAATGCCCGCCGCGTTATAGACAAAGGCGAAAAAAAGATTTTGCCGGATGTTTCTCATCACTTTCCGGCTCAATTCGATGGCCTTGACCACGCCTTGCAGGTCGCCTTTGACCAGCGTGATGCCGGCGCTGGCCATGGCCACGTCGGTGCCCGTGCCCATGGCGATGCCGACCTGGGCCGCCGCCAGGGCGGGGGCGTCGTTGATCCCGTCCCCGGCCATCGCCACAATCCGCCCGCCCTCCCGCAACCGCCGCACTTCTTCGATCTTCTGCCCCGGACCGGCCTGGGCGCGCACATCTTCAATCTGCAATTGCCGGGCCACGCTGCGCGCGGTCTGCTCGTTGTCCCCTGTCAACATGACGATCTTCAACCCCATCTGATGGAGCCGCTGGATGGCGGCGGCGGTGGTTGGCTTGACCGGATCAGCCACGGCCAGCGCCCCGGCGATTTTTCCATCCAGCGCCACAAACACCACCGTTTGTCCCAATGCTTGACACTCCTCCGCCTCCTGGCGCGCCCCGGCCAGGCCGCGCGCGCCTTGCTCTTCCAGAAACGCGGCATTGCCCGCCGCCACCGGCCTGCCCCCGACGCGCCCCGTCACGCCTCCGCCGGTGTGTGAATTAAATTGTTCCGCCGGCGCCGGCTTCAATCCGCGTTCCTGCGCGGCGCGCACGATGGCCGCGCCCAGCGGGTGTTCGCTCTGCGCCTCCACCGCCGCCGCCAGCCGGAGCAATCCCGCCTCATCCAGTGGAGAGTTGGGAGTGGAGAGTTGTGAATGACGGCATTCTGCACTCCGCACTCCGCACTCCGCACTGAGGAGAATGCGCACCACGCGGGGGCGCCCTTCGGTCAACGTGCCGGTTTTGTCCAGGACGATGGTGTCCACTTTTTCCAGCGTTTCGAGGGACTCGGCATTTTTCACGAGCACCCCTTCGCGCGCGCCGCGCCCCACGCCCACCATGATGGACATGGGCGTGGCCAAACCGAGGGCGCAAGGGCAGGCGATGATCAAGACCGCCACCGCGTTGGCCAGGGCGCGGGCGGCCGCCTTTTCCGGCGCGGCGGCGAGACTGGGATTCGTGCCCAGCCACAACCACAGCGCCAGGGTTATCACGGCCGCGCCCACCACCGCCGGCACAAACCAGCCCGACACCGCGTCGGCCAGCCGCTGCACCGGGGCGCGGCTCCGCTGGGCCGCCGCCACCATTTCAATGATCTGCGCCAGCAACGTTTCCCTGCCCACGCGTTCCGCCCGCATCAGGAACGCGCCGGTTTGATTGAGCGTGGCGCCCGTGACCAAATCCCCGGCCGCCTTGGGCACCGGCATCGCCTCGCCGGTGATCATGGCCTCGTCCACGCTGCTGGCCCCTTCCAGCAAAACTCCGTCCACGGGAATTTTTTCGCCAGGCCGCACCCGCAGGGTGTCTCCTTTGCGCACCAGCGTGATGGGGAGTTCCATTTCCTGGCCGGAGCGCACCACGCGGGCGCTTTTGGCGGCCTGATGGAGCAGGGCCTGGATGGCCTGGCCGGTGCGGCGGCGCGCCTTGGCTTCCAGCATCTGGCCCAGCAAGGCCAGCAAGGTGATCATGGCCGCGCTGTCAAAATAAACCGGAATCGGCTCAATGGTGTGGGAGGAAACCCGGGGCGAAAGGATGAAACTCGCGATGCTGAAGATGTAGGCCGCCACCACGCCCATTCCGATCAGGGTGAACATGTTCGCCCGGCGCAACACCACCGAACGCCAGGCCCGCTCCAGGATCGGACGCCCCGCCCAACAAACCACCGCTGTGCATAATCCCCATTGAATCAAATAGTTGACCTCGAACCGCCATTCCTCGAAGACGCGATAACCGAGCATGTCGCGCATCGCCAGAATCATCACCGGAATGGAAAGCGCCAGCCCGGTCCAAAACCGCCGCGCCAGGTCCCCGGCGCCGGCCGGCTCCGTCTCGTCCCCGGCCCCGGCCGTCTTCGGCTCCAAATCCATCCCGCAGATCCGACAACTGCCCGGCAGGTCCTGCTCCACCTCCGGGTGCATCGGGCAGGTGTAGCCTTGTACGGCTTCAGTCATAGCTGCCCCTGGAAGGGTAGGGCGGGCAGTCCCCTGCCCGCCGTCGGGCATTGGCCGGGGAATGAACGTCACACTGCCGTCGTGCGGCGCCGCCGGCGGCTGGGCGAGGAATTTCTGGCGGCAATGCTCGCAACAAAAAAACCAGGTTTGCCCGTCGCGTTCCGCGCGCAGGCCGCTCGCTTCATCCACCTGCATCCCGCAGACAGGATCAACGGCCATACGGGGCAGGACAGCGGGTTATTTTGAATTCTGGAATCTGCATTTTAGAGCAAACTAAAAAATGATGCAGCCGAAATGAAGCTCCTCCCTCTCCTCCTCAGGAGGAGAGGGCCGGGGAGAGGAGGCCGTTTGGTCGGCTTCCGTGCGGCTACAGTTTTCATGAAATTGCTATAGCCCTATTTTCCTGAAATCTGGGTTGAAGGGAAGTTTCTTTTTGCAGTCGTGACTAGCGGTGGGGCGCATCTTGACACTAGGGACTCCGTCGAACATTCTAATCTCGAAAAACCCGCGACTGCATTGGCCCCACAACCAGCCGCAAACCAACGACAGGCCATTGCTCTTTCCTCTCCCCCCGGGAGAGGACCAAGGTGAGGGGCTCCCAATGTGCCGGGAGGGCGCGTGTCCGCCGTCCTGTCTTCCGTCTGGTCCGCCAAAGCCTTGGCGACGGCGGAAGCCTCGGCGAAGGAGGGCGTCGAGCCCTCTATTCTCGAAAAACCCGCGACTGCATTCCCCACCTAACCATCCGTTCACCCATAACCGCCAATTGCTCTTTCCTCTCCCCCCGGGAGAGGACCAAGGTGAGGGGGCTCCCAATGTGCCGGCAGGGCGAGACTCCGTCGAGCTCTCTATTCTCGAAAAACCCGCGACTGCCTTCCCCACCCAACCATCCGTTCACCAATAACCGCCCATTGCTCTTTCCTCTCCCCCCGGGAGAGGACCAAGGTGAGGGGGCCCCAAATGTGCCGGCAGGGCGAGACTCCGTCGAGCCCTCTTATCTTGAAAAACCCGCGACTGCATTCCCCACCCAACCATCCGTTCACCCATAACCGCCGATTGCTCTTTCCTCTCCCCCCGGGAGAGGACCAAGGTGAGGGGCTCCCAATGTGCCGGGAGGGCGCGTGTCCGCCGTCCTGTCTTCCGTCTCGTCCGCCAAAGCCTTGGCGACGGCGGAAGCCTCGGCGAAGGAGGGCGTCGAGCCCTCTATTCTCGAAAAACCCGCGACTGCATTCCCCACCCAACCATCCGTTCACCAATAACTGCCAATTGCTCTTTCCTCTCCCCCCGGGAGAGGACCAAGGTGAGGGGGCCCCAAATGTGCCGGCAGGGCGAGACTCCGTCGAGCCCTCTATTCTCGAAAAACCCGCGACTGCATTCCCCACCCAACCATCCGTTCACCAATAACCGCCAATTGCTCTTTCCTCTCCCCCCGGGAGAGGACCAAGGTGAGGGGGCCCCCAAGGTGCCGGTAGGGCGCCTGTCCTCCGTCTCGTCCGCCAAAGCCTTGGCGACGGCGGAAGTCTTGGCGAAGGATGGCGTCGAGCCGAAACTCGATTCCTTGCTCAAATGCCCCGCTTCCACAGCGCGGGAAGCCGCAACCGAATCCGGAATTGCCCGCAGATTGACGCAGATACGGAAAAGAATAATTCTTCATCTGCGTTCATCTGCGTGATCTGCGGGCAAAAATCCCCCCCCTATTTTTAACGCAAAGCCGCAAGCGCGCGAAGACGCAAAGAGTTTTTCCCTGCTTGGCGTCTTGGCGTCTTGGCGACTCTTGCCCCGAAAGTTTTCGGGGTTGACCGTTGAATGGTCTTTCTTATCCGTGAAATCCGCGAAATCCGCGGTTCAATTCCTTTGTTTGCGGCTTTGCCGTGCCGGGGCATTCCCCTTCTTTCGCGGCCATGCCGGTTTCCTTTGTTCAGTCCACCGGTTCGTGTGCGCTCAAAACTCTGTGCTCTCCGCGTTCTCCCGTTCAAATGCTTTTTCACTTTTCAGCCGCATTTCTAACTGTCAACCCCGAAAGCTTTCGGGGTTGACCGTTGAATGGTCTTTTATCCGTGTGATCCGTGCCATCCGTGGTTCAATTCCTTTGGTTGCGACTCCGCTGCGCTGCGTTCTTTGCGCTGCAATAGCTCAAAATCGCGCAATTCCAACAAGATGTTTGCCACTCCTATGATTTTGCCTTCCATGATTTTGCCTTCCAACGATCTCTTTGAACAGATCGCAGAGGGCGCAGAGATTTTTCCTCTCAGTTCTCCGCGTCCTCCGCGCGCTCCTGTTCAAATCCCCTTCTTGTTTGAGCGTTCTCCTGTTCCGCCGTCCCCTACCGGACCGGGGCGCTTTGCATCACCGCCTGGCGCAATCTGGTTTTGACGGCTTTGAGGCGCTCGGAGTCGAGTATCTTTCCGCCGTCCTGCTCGGTGACGTAGAAGCTGTCCACCGCCGCCCCTTTTTCCGTCAGGATTTTTGCCAGGGAGAGGTCCACCTCCAGGTCGGCCAGGGCGCGGGAAACGTCATACAACAGCCCCACCCGGTCTTCGGCCTGCAGGTCAATGATGCTGCGGGTTTCCGAGCTGTCGTTGTCCACCTCGATCAGGGTGGGGATGCGCTCCCCCTCGATGGATTTGTAAAGGGTGGGCGCGGCCTTGGTGCGGGCGATGAGGGCGGACAAGTCCACCGGCACATCCGTCAGCACCTTGTGCGCCAGGCTCTCGAGCTTCTCCCGCTCCTCCCGGTTGGCCAGCAGCCCGGTTTTGGCGTCGGTCACGAAAAATGTGTCAATAATAATGCCATCGGTGCGCGTCAGAATTTCCGCGCTGAGGATGTTGAACCCGGCGGCGGTCAGGCAGCCGGTGATGTTGCTGAACAGCCGGTCCCGGTCCCAGGTGCAGATCGTCACCGTGCTGTAGCCCCGGTCCGGCTCGTTCTGCCAGGTGACAATCGGCGCCAGCGCGTTCTCGTCGGTCGCCGCCAGTTGCAGGTGGATGAACCGATGCACCTGGGTCACGTCGCGCAGAATTTCCCGCGCGTCATTGACCTGGCAATAACGGGGCGGCAAATTCTGGAAATGGGCCTGCACTTCCGCCGGATCGAAGGTCGGGGGGGCCATCCGCTGCACCTCCTCCACCAGCAATTCCCGCTGGCGCTCCTCCGCCACCCGAAACTCCGTCGCCCCGGAGAGCAGCTCCGCCGCCCTGCGGTAGAGCCGCCACAGCCCCGCGTCTTTAAAGCCGTTCCACAGTTGGTCGCTCGTCGCCATCGAATCCGCCAGCGTGTGCAGCGCCAGCATGGCCAGATTCTCCGTCGTCTGAATCTGCCGGGCAAAATGGCGGATGACCGATGCGTCGTCCAGGTCGCGCCGCTGTGAAATCTGGGCCATGGCCAGATGGTTTTCAATGAGCAGGCCGAGGATGTGCGTCTTGGCGCCGTCCAATCCCAGGCGGCGGGCCACCCGCAAGGCCTGCTCGGCGCCGATCAAGGCGTGGCGGCCGGTGCGGAAGGCCTTGCCGGAATCATGCAACAACAAGGCCAGGTAGAGCAGGAAGGGCTGTTCCACCCCGCGAAAAAGCTCGGCGTACTCGGCCAGGGGCGGCGTCTTGGCCTCCCACACCGCGTCCAGTTTTTCCAGGCAGACCAGGGTGTGTTCGTCGGCGGTGTATTGGTGATAGAACTCGTGTTGCACCAGGCAGGTCAGGCGGCCGAACTCGGGCAGGAACTTGCCCAGCAGCCCCACTTCGTGCATCCGGCGCAGGGCCGGGGCCACGTTGCCCCGCTGGTCCAGGATTTCCAAAGAAACACGCGCATGAGCCGGCGCGGACTGTCTCGAAATATGCTGGACGAAAGGGGGCGCATCTCCCCGTCCACAAACTTCAACCCGTCCGCCGTCTGTTCGGGGGCCGCCTTGGGCCGGAGAAAGCCGGGCAGCCGCAGGAGCGGCCGGCGGGGAGCGGGCAGCAGCGCCAGCCGCTGCTCCACCGTGCGGGTGATGAGGTCAATATTCCGCCCGTGGGTGTAATAGACCTTCATGAATTTTTCCAGGCGCTCGCCGGGCGATCGGTCATGCCAGCCCAGGTTGGAGGCCACCGACGGCTGCACCGTTTTATTCAGGACATCGGAGGGGCGGTCCAGGAGATATTGCAGTTCATTGCGGGTGCGCAGGAGAAAGTCGTAGGCGTTTTGCAGTTGTTTGCGTTCGGCGTCGCTGATCATTTCCTTTTTCTCCAGCTCCTCCGGGGTGCGGGTGCGGTCCTTGAACCAGGCCATCCAGAACAGGTTCTGGTAATCGCGCAGGCCCCCGCAGCCGTTCTTGATGTTCGGTTCCTGCATGCAGGCCGAGTTGCCGTACTTGGTCCGCCGCGCCTCCTGGTCCAGCAGGCGCGCCTGGATATATTCATTCTCATAACCGCGCACGCACTTGGCCAGGAGCGTCTTCTCAAACCGCTCGAACAAAGCCGCGTCCCCAATAATCAAGCGCGCTTCGATCAGCGAAGTTTTGGACTGCATGTCCCCGTTGGCCACGCTGACGCAATCCTCGACCGAACGCACCGAATGGCCGACCTTGAGGCCCAGGTCCCACAAGGTATAAAGCAGCCCGTCCACCAGCGCCGCCAGGGCGGGCCGGGCCTTGCCCCGGACCACCCCTTCCCCGTCGTGCAGAAACATGATGTCTATGTCACTATGGGGATTTAACTCCGCCCGCCCATACCCGCCGATGGCCACCAGGGCAAAGAGCTGCGGCGCCACCCCGGCCATTGCCGGCGAGCCATTTTTAATCCCCTGCAAAATATTTTGCAGGAGCAAATCGAGGATGGCCGAGCGGGCCCGGCAAATCTCCCGTCCCGATGCGCCGGCGCGATGCAGCATTTTAAGGCGGTGGTGTTCGATCTTGAGAAAGTGCTTGTACCGTCCCAATTCCTGCCGGGGCAGCACGCCGGGCGGCAGCGTCAGCCGCGCCCTGGCGTTCGCCTCGATTTTTTCCAACAACGTCATATCCGGGCAGAGCTTAGGGCAGAGCGCTCATTGGGGGAAATGCAAAATGCAGACTCGTCAGCACCCTCATGGCTTGCGCCCGGCGGTTACTTCAATCTTGACGGGTTCGGACGGAAAGCGGTTGGTGACAGCAAGAAAGTCGAAAACAGCCGTGACCTCGTTATCATTTTCACCGAATAGCTCGTGGCTCCCGCCGAAAGGCGTGGAAAGCGGCTGCCCGATTTCCAGCTTCGCCCCGCTGAATCGCACCACATACTTGCCCGGCTTGGTGATCGCGTAATGTTGGTTGAGATCAATCTTGTCGGCCAAAATTACCGACGCGCCGGACGCCACTTCGCCCTTGCGCACCGCGATTTGGCCGGGAATCTCAACACAGGGCAGCGGTTGGCCTTTGTCGTCAAGGACAGTGAGGGGCGCATAGGCCACGCCTGAGTCCATGTAATCAGCCGCCGTCTTGCCGGCGTTGGTCAGTTCCACCCGAAACAGCATGGGTGAGCCGATGATGAACCGCTGGCTCACGGGGACCAAATGGGTTTTGAGGCCCGTGAGCTTGGGTTGGAGGCTGAGGCGAATCTGTTTGATTTTGTCCTCGCGCTCCTGAAGGGCTGCCTTCTTCCGGGCGACATAGTCTTCCATCTTGACAGGCGGATAGTCAACCACCCACGAATGATTGGTGGCAAATATGGTCCAGAACCACTGGAGAGCCGGTTTGGATTCCGGCTCAGTCAGGTTGACGACAAGTGCATAGAGGGTGGCCTTGTCGGTCCAGTCGAACCCGCCCGGCTGGTCGCATCGGAGCGTCCAAAACCCGAAGTCTTGCGCGAGCAAAAGGCGTGTCGGGATGGTGTCGTTGAAGAAGGCTTTGGGCGAGGGCCATTGCGCGGCTTTGGCTCGAACACGGTCGGAGCAAAGAGCCAGCGCTTCCGGCCATCGTTCCGCCGCAAGAGCGTCCTGGAACCGTAAAAAGAGCATGTTGGCCTGGCGATATTCGGCGGAATGCTGGCGTGGCGGCCAAGGGGGGTGTCCCGCAAAAACCTGGAGCGCGCCCGCCAATACGGCCGCCAGCGCAACCCGGAAACCCAGGCGGAAATTCCGGCTAATCTTCATCGCCTTGTTATCGTTGTCTTGCCGCATGGCGCGGCAGACCCGCCACGGAGCCGGCCGCAACCATGATAATTCAGCCATGAACCCGTCATGGCGACTCGACGGTCAGCAGGGCGACGGAATCGTGGTCGCGGATGAAGAGGCGGTTGCCGGAGACGACCGGGTAGGCGAAGGTGGCTGAATCGGCCACCTTGATGCTGGCCACTTCGGTGTAGGCCTTGTCGGTGGGTTGCAGGACAACCAACTGCATCTTCGGGGTCAGCGCCAGGAGGACCGAGCCGGCATCCACCACCGAACCGTAGCCCTGCGGACCTTTGGCATCGGTGTCCGTCCAGGCCACCTCGCCGGTCTTGGCGTTGACGCAGAACAAATTGCCGCGCTGGGTGAGGCCATAGAGGAAGCCGTCCTTGAGCACGGCGGTGCTGAACTGCGGGGAAACCTGGGCGGCGGTCCAAAGATCCGACGTGGCAAAGGCGTCGCCTTGCTTGGCGACTTTGACCGCGTGAACGCCGCGACCGGCCCCGGCGTAGATGAGCGTGTCTCCGTCAACAATCGGCGTGGCGGCGTTGTAATTCATGCCCTGCGCCGCGAAGGGCGTTTGCCAGGCCATCTTGCCATCAGCAAGGCCGATCCCCACAATACTCTTGTCGGTGAGGGCGACGACGATTTTTATGCCCGCCACGGTCATGACTGCCGGGGAAGAGTAGCCTGGTCCCGCGCCCGTCCAGTGCCATTTCTCGTCGCCGGATTTCAGATCATAAGCCGCCACGCCGCCATCGGAGGAGCCGCCCACCTGCACCACGCACATGCCATCGGCGATCAGCGGAGAGGAACCGGTGTAAAACCTGGGCCAAGTGGTGGCGTCTTTCTTCTGCCAAAGCTGTTTGCCATCGGCCGCGTTCCAGCAGCTCAGGATGCCGGTCACGCCGAATGTCACCACCTTGCCGTCGGCGACCGCCGGCGAACTGCGCGGCCCGGCATGTTGCTGCCCGGCCGGCGGCGCCGGCTGGGGCGCCTCATACTTTTGCCGCCAGATTTCCTTGCCGTCGGCGGCGTTGAGGCAGATGACGTTTTCCTCGGCGTCCACCCGCGAGAAGACGAAGAGCTTGTCGCCGACCAGGGCCGGGGTGGTGTCGCCCAGGCCGACGGTCTGTTTCCATTTCTGGGTCAGTTGGGCCGGCCAGGTTTTGGGGGCCTTGAAGCCGTCCACTTTGGCGTCGCGATTGGGGCCGCGCCATTGGGGCCAATCCTGGGCCGGAAGGGAGAGGGCAGAGGCAAGGAGAAGGCCGCTGACCATGGCGGTCTGAAGGAGGGTTCTATTCTTCATAAACGATGGTGTTAAATGCTTGAGTGACAAGTCGCCAGTCAAAGCTGGTGTGAGATCGGAACCGAGGGTAATCCCGCCCGGTCCGTGGTTCAATGAAAAAGTACTTTGATTTGGTTTGATTTGGTTTGATGGGAAAAGCCCGTTCTGGAGCGCAAATTATTCATGGACAGGCACTTGAATTGATTTGCCGTGAAGAGAGCAATAATTGGGGTCACATCTAAACATTCTACATTCTCTCCATCCAAATGTCGAATGTTTAGATGTGACCCCAGTTCGTTCACTGCATGATAACTTGCCGGGGATTGCTCCCCGCCCTCCGCGCCGGCGCTGGCCGCCACCTGCCGGAGGCGGCCCGGACTGTGTGCCTCCGTTTCTCACGCTGACGATTCAACCATAGGTTCTAATTTTTGTCAAGCCCCCGGTTTGAAGAAAATGCAGAATTGCGCGCGTCGCAAAATGCAGATTGCGATGATCTGGCGGGTGGGGCTGTGTTCTGACTTGCAAATATGTCCAGCTTGGATGACCATTATCTTATGACGAAAACGGTTGCCAAAGCCAAAGAACAATTCTGCGAGATTGTGTCGCTTGCCTGCCAGGGCAAAAGCACCACCATCACGCGACATGGTGAGCCGGTGGCCTGCGTGGCACCGGTGGAGCGGGCCTCGCGCCGGCTGACCGAGCAATGGCGGCAGCGGGTGGCGAACGTGCGTTTGAACCGCAAGGGCCAGCCGAAACTGACCATTCCCCAACTGATCCAAGAGGGGCGCAAGTGAGTCTCGCCGTGGACGCCAGCGCGGTCGTGGCGCTGCATTTCGCCGATGAGCGCCGTCCTTTTGCGGAGATGGAAGAGAGGCTGGCGGATGGCGAGGAAGCCTTCACCGCGCCGAATTTTTTCCAGGAAGTGATGGAGGCGTTGCGCCGCGCTCTTCGCGAGCGGCGCACCACGACCGAGGACGTTCAAGCCTGGTTGAGCGTGCTCGACAGCTACAACGTCCTGACCGTGCATGTCAATCCGGTGGCCGGCTGCGCCACCTGGTTGATCGCCGAAACGCTGAACGTCTCGGCCTACGACGCCGGTTATATCGCCGTTGCCAAGGCGAAAGGATTGCCTCTCTGGACGCGCGACCGCGCGCTGGCCAACAAGGCCCCTCGCATCGCGGTCACGGTGTTGCCTTGACGGCAAACTGCGCCAGAGGCGTCATTAAAAGAAAAAGCCCGCTCGGCGGGAGCGGGCTTGGGAGATGGGTAACGTCAACAATTAAGATTAAGCGGGGGCGGCGGCGGCTTCCTTTTCCTGTTTGCCTTCCTTTTCCTGCTTGCCTTCGGCGGGCTTGGCGGCTTCGCCGGACTTTTTCGCGGCTTCGCCGGTCTTGGCTTCGGGAGTGGTTTCTTCGGGAACGGGCACGTCCACAAATTCGAGGATGACCATTTTGGCGGCGTCGCCCTGGCGAAAGGCGCGGTGCTTGCCACTGGGGCTGCCGAGACGGACGATGCGGGTGTAACCGCCGCGGCGCTCCTTCTGGGTCGGGGCGATGACGGTGAAGAGGATTTTAACCGCCTCCTCGTCCTGATGCAACCGGGCGGCGGCCAGGCGGCGGTGGTGGAGGGTGCCGGACTTGCCCAGGGTGATCATCTTGTCCGCCACGGAGCGGGCGGCCTTGGCCTTGGCCAGGGTGGTGGTGATGCGGCGATGTTTGATCAGGCTGCAAACCATGCTGGCCAGCATGCGGTTGCGGTGCGAGCCGGTGCGTCCGAGCTTGGCGGTGCGTTTTAAGTGGCGCATAAGAGCAAAATTATTCGGTCAGCTTGACTTCTTCCTTGGGGGATTCCAGCAGGCTCTGGTCAATGTTCATGCCCAAAGAAAGGCCGAGGCTGGCCAGTTTCTCCTTGATTTCGTTGAGGGACTTTTTGCCGAAGTTGCGGTATTTCAACATCTCCGCCTCCGTTTTCATGGAGAGTTGCCCCACCGAGGTGATGTTGGCGTTGTTGAGGCAGTTGGCGGCGCGGACGCTCAACTCGATTTCGTTGACGCTCATGTTGAGCAGCTTCTTCAGCTTGGCCTTCTCGTCGTCCTGCTTGGTTTCGGTCTCCTCGAACTCAACGGCGTTCTTGTCGTAGCCGATGAACACGTCCAGATGATGCTGGAGGATGGCGGAGGACTGGACCAGGGCGTCGTCCGGGCTGATGCGTCCGTCGGTCCAAATCTCCAGAATGAGCCGGTCGTAATCGGTGCGCTGGCCGACGCGGGCGTTTTCCACGGCGTAACGCACGCGGGTGACCGGGGAAAAAAGGGAATCAATGGCGATGACGCCGATGGGCTGGTCGGGCTTTTTGTTTTCATCCCCCGGGCAGAAGCCGCGGCCGACCTTGACCTCGAGTTCCATCTCGAACTTTTTCTTCTTGTCAAGGGTGCAAACAACCTGTTCGGGATTGACCAGCTCGACGTTCTGGTTGAGTTCGATGTCGCCGGCGGTGACCTGGCCCTCCTTGTTGACGGAGAGCAGGAGGGTCTGGGTGTCGCGGCTGTGCGCCTTGAAGAGGATTTTTTTCAGATTCAACACCACGTCGGTGACATCCTCGACCACGCCGTCAATGGTGGCGAATTCGTGCTGGGCGCCCTCGACCTTGATGGAGGAGATGGCGGCGCCTTCGAGGGAGGAGAGGAGGACGCGGCGCAGGGAGTTGCCGATGGTATGGCCGTAGCCGGTTTCAAACGGCTCGGCGAAGAACTTGGCGTAGGTGTCGGTGGCGGTGGCGTCCTCGCGGGTCAACCGCTTGGGCATTTCAAAACGTCCTAGACGAACTGGCATAATTTCCTTTCCACAATTTTAATCTGGCCCCTCCGCCTGTTCCCGCGGCGGAGAAGCCCGTGTAATTGTTTGTGTCCCGCGCGGGCGGGACGGTTTCTGGTTTAGCGGGAATAAAATTCGACGACGGCCTGCTCATTGGCGATGGGCTGGATCTCCGCCCGGGTCGGAATGCGCAGGACGGTGGCTTTGCAGGCTTCCTTGGCCAGGGACAACCAATCGGGCATGACCCGGCTGGTGGCCATTTCCAAATTTTTCGAGGCCAACTGGCGGGAGACGCTGGTATCCTTGACCTCCACGATGTCATTGACCTTCAATCCATAAGAGGGAATGTTGACCTTGCGGCCGTTGACCTTGATGTGGCCGTGGCTGACCATCTGGCGGGCGGCGGCGCGGGTGGCGGCAAAGCCCAGGTGGTAAACCACATTGTCCAGCCGGGTTTCCAGGATTTGCAGCATCTGCTCGCCGGTGACGCCACGGCGCTTGAGGGCGCGCTCATAGACGCCGCGAAACTGCCGTTCCATCAGCCCGTAAAAATAACGCAGCTTCTGCTTCTCGATCAGCCCCAGGCCGTATTCGGTGTGCTTGCGGCGGGACTTGGGTCCGTGAACGCCAGGGCCGTAGTTGCGGCGCTCCAGGTATTTGTCCGGGCCGAACATGGGGATGCCGAAGCGGCGGCTGATGCGGGTGCGGGGTCCAGTGTAACGAGCCATAATATATTCTGAGTCTTACTCTTAATCTTAAATCTTAATCTTACTCTTAATCTTACTCTTAATCTTAATCTCAAATCGCCCAAGACAACTTATACGCGCCTCTTCTTGCGCGGGCGGCAGCCGTTGTGGGGAACGGGGGTCACGTCCTTGATCGTGCTGATTTCCAGGCCGATGGCTTGCAGGGCGCGAATGGCCGATTCCCGGCCCGAGCCGGGGCCTTTGACCCGGACTTCAATTTCCCTCATGCCGTGGGACATGGCCTGGCGGGCCGCGTCCTGCGCCACCTGCTGGGCGGCAAAGGCGGTGCTCTTGCGCGAGCCTTTGAAGCCGACCCGCCCCGCGCTGGACCAGCCCAGCACGTTGCCCTGCATGTCGGTGATGCTCACGTTGGTGTTGTTGAAGGTCGCCAGGATGTTGGCGATGCCCACCGTAATGTTTTTCGCGCCCTTGGCTTTGATGATCTTGCGGGCATTGGCATCTTCGCCCAGCAATTCCGCCGCCGTCGGAGCCGAAGCCGCCGCCACCATGCCAGGGGCGGCTGGGGCCGCGCCGGGGGCGGCGCCGGGAGCGGCGCCAGCGGCTGGGGCGGCGCCAGCGGCGGCGGGAGCGGCGCCGGGGACGGCAGGGGCGGCGCCGGGTTTGACTTTGCCGTCAGCAGCCGCCTCGGCGCCCGCCGTCTTTTTGGGCGGATGGGAAGCCTTGGGGGCGTGGCCTTCCGGCTTGCCTTCCGGCTTGCCCTCCGGCTTGCCGTCCTTTTTGGGGACGGGTTTGGTTTGTTTGGGTTCGTCAGCCATAGGAAAAATTTAGTGGATGCCGGTCTTGGCGTTGGGATTGCGCTGCACGCCGACAGTCTTGCGCGGGCCTTTGCGGGTGCGGGCGTTGGTGGAGGTGCGCTGGCCGCGCACGGGCAGGCCGCGCAAATGGCGGATGCCGCGATAACATTTGATGCCCTGGAGCCGCTTGAGGTTGATGCCCAGTTCGCGCCGCAGGTCCCCTTCGATCACGTACTTGCCGTCCTGAATGGCATGGACAATCTGGGACAACTGGGACTCGTCCAGGTTCTTGGCCCGCAGGGAGGGGTCAATGCCCGCCTTGGCCAGGATGACGCCGGCATTGGAAGGCCCGATGCCGAATATGTAGCGCAAAGCAATATCAATGCGCTTCTCCCCCGGAATTTCAACTCCGACTAATCGTGCCATAATCTCTTATCCTTGTTTTTGTTTGTGGCGCGCATTGGTGCAGATCACACGAATGACGCCCTTGCGTTTCACAATTTTGCAGTTCTCGCAAAGTTTTTTGACTGATGCCCGTACTTTCATAAATTAAGTTGTTCTACCGCGTTATGCGGCCTTTCGACAAATCGAAAGGCGATACTTCCACTCTCACCACGCCGCCCACCGCCAGCCCTTCCGCCAGCCGGCGGTTTTTGGCCGAAACAAAAGCCAGCAAACGATGCCCGTTGGCCAGCTCGACCCGAAACCGCATCTTGGGCAGGGCTTCCACTACCCGGCCCTCAACCTGGATGGCATCTTTGCCGGCCATGTCAAAATCTCCGGTTCACCTTCGGTGATCAAGACCGTGTGCTCAAAATGAGCGGATAGTTGACCATCTTTGGTGACAACTGTCCAGCCATCATTCAAGACCATCACTTCGGGCCGGCCCCCGTTGACCATCGGCTCGATGGCGATGGTCATCCCCGGCCGCAATTTGGGCGACGGCTTGTTCTGCTCCACAAAATTGGGCACCTGCGGCTCCTCATGCATGGACCGCCCCACCCCGTGCCCGACAAACTCCCGCACCACGCTGTAACCGTTGGACTCCACAAATTCCTGGATGGTCCGGGAGATGTCCACCACCCGGTTCCCGGCCGTGGCCCGCCCGATCCCCCAATGCAGCGCCTGCTCGGTCACATCCATGAGCCGTTGCGCCGCCACGTCGCAGCCGCCCACCGCCACCGTCCGCGCCGTGTCGCCGATAAAGCCGCGATAAAGCACCCCGATGTCCAGGCTGACAATATCCCCAAACTCCAGCCGGCGCGGTCCGGCCAGCCCATGCACCACCTGCTCATTGACCGAAATACAAATATGGCACGGAAACTTCCGATACCCCAAAAAGGCGCTTTTGGCCTCGTAATGCTTGATCCGCTCCGCCGCAAACTCATCCACCTCCCGCGTGCTCACCCCGGGCTGGATGAACATGGCCACCTCCTCCAGCACCGTCGCCGCCACCACGCCGGCCGGACGCATCACTTCCAAATCTCGTTCGCTTTTTAAAATGATCATCTTCGGCCCGCGGGGTTCGGCTTTGTCCGGCACGACCCCGACCGCTAAAATCGGCCCTTGACCCGGCCCTTCTTCAAAAACCCCGGATATTGCCGGGTCAACAATTGCGCCTCCATCTGCCGCATGGTGTCCAGCATCACCCCCACGATGATGAGCAGGCTGGTGCCGCCAAAGAACTGGGAAACCTGGTAGGGGATTTGCATCCAGGAATTCATGATGATCGGCACCACCGCGATGATGGTCAGGAAGATCGCCCCGGCCAGGGTGATCCGGCTCATCGTCTTATGCAGGAAATCGCTCGTCGCCTGCCCCGGCCGCACCCCCGGCACATAGCCGCCGCCCTTCTTCATGTCGTCGGCGATTTGGATTTCATTGAACTGGGTGGCCACCCAGAAATAGGAGAAAAACAGGATCATCAGACCGTATATAGTCAAATAGAGCGCCGAGCCGCGATTCAGGCTCTCGGCAATCTGGGTGAGGAAGACCCCGAAACCGCGATCGCTGTAATACTTGCCGAGGTACTGGGGGATAAAGGTGAAAAACATGAGGATGGCCGAGGCAAAAATGACCGGCATGACCCCCGCGTAGTTGACCCGCAAGGGCATGAAGGAACTGCCGCCCGAATAGGTTTTGCGCCCCACCACCCGCTGGGCGTATTGCACCGGGATTTTCCGCTGGGCCTGCGTCACGGCCACGATGCCGGCGACGACCGCGCACAGGAGCAGCACCATGGCGGCGAAATGAAACATATTATATTGATACTCACCGGTGGTGCGGTCCGGCGTCAGGAACATGTCCTTAAATCCCAGGACCATCTGCGGCAGGCGGGCCAAAATGCCGATGGTAATGATGAGCGAAATCCCGTTGCCAATGCCCCGGTCGGTAATCTGTTCACCCAGCCACATCAGCAAAACCGTGCCGGTGGTCAGGATGAGGGTGGTTTGAATCCGATACCACCACATGGCATGCATGGTCACCAGGACGCCGTGGAAATTGGTGAAGACACCGCTGGGATGCTCCCAACTGATGGCCATGACAAATCCTTGGATCAGGCACAGGCCCACCGTCAGGTAACGTCCCTTCTGGATCAGTTTGGCCCGGCCCCCTTCTTCGCGGGCCAGCTTGCTCAGGGAGGGGACCACCGCCTGCAAAAGCTGGAGGACAATGGTGGCGCTGATGTAGGGCATGATGCCCAGGCTGCCCACCGCGCACCTTTCAAAACCGCCGCCGGTGAACATGCTGTACATCCCCATGAGGCTTCCCCCCATGCCCTTGCCGGCGGCCGACGAGAAATAGTCAACCAGCGCCCGGCTGTCCAGCCCGGGCGTCGGAATCAGCGAAGCCAGCCGGCAGAAAAAGAGCATCCACAAGGTGAACCCAATCCGCGACTTGAGCTCGGGAATCTTGAGGCAGTTGCCAAAGGTGGTGAAAATGGATGAGAACATCGAATAATCCGGGAATCAGGCTGCTGCCGCCGCCTTTTTTTTCGCGATCGCGACCACTTCGCAGACCCCGCCCAGTTTCTCAATCTTGGCCCGCGCCGACGCGCTGAACGAATGAATCTTGACGGTCAGTTTCTTTTTCAATTCGCCATCGCCCAGAATTTTGATCCGCTTGCCCCCGTTGGCCAGCCCGGCCCCGCGCAAGGCCGCCTCGTCCACCGTCGCCCCGTCCTCAAACCGGTTGAGCGCCGCCAGGTTGACCGGCACATAGCGGGTGGTGAATCTGGCGTTGTTAAATCCCCGCTTGGGCAGCCGCCGGATCAACGGCATCTGCCCGCCTTCAAATCCAATCCGAATCGAACTGCCCGACCGGGCGGTCTGACCCTTGCCGCCGCGACCGCTGGTTTTGCCGTGGCCGCTGGATTCACCCTGGCCGAGCCGTTTGCGGCGGTGTTTGGCGCCGGGACGTGGTTTGAGATCGTGTAAACGCATAAGATCAAGGAGCAGCGGGCGGGGGCACGACTGCCGGAGCCGGCTCTGCCTCCGGAACTGCCGCTGGAGGGGTGGAGTGTTGGAGTGGTGGAGTGATGGCCGACTCCGCCGCGGGAACCACAGGCGCAGGCGACGCTGGTGCTGGCGCCAGGGGTGCCGCTGCTGACGCCACGGCCGCCGCCGCTGCCACCGGAACCGCCACCGGCTTTTTCTTTATTTCAATTCCCCGGTCTCGATAAACATCTTCGCGCAAACGAAGCTGCTGCAATCCGGCCAGGGTGGCCTTGACGACGTTGGACGGATTGTTGGAGCCGAGGGACTTGGTCAAAATGTCCTTGATGCCGGCGGATTCCACCACCGCGCGCACGGTTTTGCCGGCGATGATTCCCGTGCCGGGCGAGGCGGGACGCATCATCACCTTGGCCCCGCCGTAGCGGCATAAAATCTCGTGCGGAATGGTCGCATCCTTGATGGAAACGGAAACCATCTGCTGCTTGGCCATGTCGCCCCCCTTGCGGATGGCCTCGCTGACTTCCACCGCCTTGCCCAAACCGATGCCGACCCGGCCCTGCTTGTCCCCGGCCACGACCAGGGCGCTGAAGCTGAAACGGCGCCCGCCTTTGACCACCTTGGCGGAACGGTTGATGAAGACCACCTTCTCGCTCAATTCCTTGCCGCCTTCTCCCCCGGCCGCGGCGGTGTCGCCCTCCGGCGTCGTCGCGCGGTTCCGCCGCGGGTTCCGGCCGGGACCGCGGCCGCCTCCGCCTCGGGCCGGTCCACTGGATGTTTTGTTTAAATCAGCCACAATTTTTTGGTTCTAAATGTTAAAATTTCAATCCGCCTTCGCGCGCCGCGTCGGCCAAAGCCTTTACCTTGCCATGATAACGGGCCCCGCTGCGATCAAAAACCACGCTGGTGATCCCTTTGCTCTTGGCGGCCTCCGCCGCCCTGGCTCCGATCTTTTTCGCGCTGGCGGTGTTGGCCGCCAGGGTGGCCCGCTCCGCCAGCCCCTTGTCCAGAGTGGAGGCCGAGGCCAGCGTGGCCCCCGCCCCGTCGTCAATAAACTGCACGTAAATGTTCTCGTTGGTGAAGCGCACGCTCATGCGCGGACGCTCCCGCGTGCCGGTTACTTTTTGCCGGATGCGATAGTGTCGCAGCTTGGCCAGCTTTTGTTTTTTGTCGCTTCTCATGGCATCGGACCGCGGATTTTGCCGCGGCGGGTTAATTATTGCACGGTTTTGCCTTCCTTGCGCACGACCTTCTCCCCCACGTAACGCACGCCCTTGCCCTTGTACGGCTCCGGCGGATAATAGCTGCGGATCTCCGCCGCCACCTGGCCGACCAATTGCTTGTCCGGGCCTTCGATGGTCAGCTTGGTGTTTTCCTCCACCGTCACTTTGATCTGCCGCGGAATGGGATAATTGATCGGGTGGGAATAACCGAGGGCAAGATTGACCTTGTCGCCCTGCACGACGGCTTTGAAACCGACGCCCTGGATTTCCAGCTTCTTGACAAACCCCTCGCTCACCCCCTTGACCATGTTGTTGATAAGGGCCCGGCTCAGGCCGTGCAGCGCCTTGGCTTCCGCATCCTCCCCGGCCCGGCTGACGATCACGTTGGCGCCGTCCAATTTTGCGGTGGTGCGGCGCGGCAGTTCGAAATCGAGCTTGCCTTTGGGGCCTTCCACCGTGACCTGCTGGCCTTTAATGGCCACCGTCACCTTGGGCGGGACCGCCACCGGTATTTTTCCAATTCGCGACATAAATTATTCTTTTTATCAGTCCGATCCGTCAGATCCGACGGATCAGACTGATTGCTTCTACCATACTTCACAGAGCAATTCACCGCCCACATTCTTCTTGCGGGCTTGCGTTCCGGTCATAATCCCCTCTGAGGTGGACAGGATGGAGGTTCCCATCCCGCCCCGCACCCGCGGCACGCTGGCCGAGCCGACATAGCGGCGCAATCCGGGCGAACTGACCCGGCGGGAGCCTTCCAGCACCGGCTTGCGCCCGTGGTACTTGAGCTTGATTTTGAGCTTCTTGATCGCCTGGCCTTCCACCACCACCTCCGACAAATACCCCTCCTTTTTGAGCAATTGGGCAATGCCCTCCTTCAATTTGGAATGGGGCAGTTGGACCTCCGGCAGGAAAGCCCGGCCGGCGTTGCGCAGGCGCGTCAACATGTCTGAAATGGGATCGCTCATAAATTTTACCAGCTCGCTTTGGTCACGCCCGGAATCAACCCGTTCAAGGCCGCCTCGCGAAAAGTCAGGCGGGAGCAGGCGAACTTGCGCAGATAGCCGTGGCGGCGCCCGGTCATGGAACAGCGGTTGACCAGGCGGCTGGGGCTGGCGTCGCGCGGCAGTTTGCTCAGGCCGGCGTAATCGCGCCGCGCCTTCAACTCGGCCCGCAAGGCCGCGAATTTCTTCACGGTGGCGGCTTTTCTCTTGTTGCGTTCTACCCAGGCTGTTTTGGCCATATATGTTCTAGGGTGCGTTGTGTTCTGTGGTCTTCTGCTCTGCCGTGGCTGGCTCCGCTGCCGGGTGCTCCGCCGCCGCAGCCTCCGCGGTCGCGGGTTCCGCGCTCGCATGCCCGGCCGGCTTGTGCTCCACTTTTGCCTCGGCAAACGGCAAGCCCATCAACTTGAGCAGGTCCATCGCCTCGCCGTCCGTCGGCGCGGTCGTGACGATGGTGATGTCCATGCCCTGGTTGCGTTTGATCTTGTCCAGTTCGATTTCCGGGAAAATCGTCTGCTCCGACACCCCCAGGGTGTAATTGCCCCGCCCGTCAAAGGAGCGGGGCGAAAGGCCGCGAAAGTCACGGATGCGCGGCAGGGCGGCCGCCACCAAGCGGTCAAAAAACTCGTACATCTGCTCGCGCCGCAGGGTGACGCGGCAGCCGATGGCCTGGCCCTCCCGCAGCTTGAAATTGGCGATGCTGTGCCGGGATTTGCTGACCACCGGCTTGCGCCCGGTGATCATGGCCATGTCCCGCACGGCGTCTTCGACCGCCCCTTTTTCCAACGAGGCGCTCACCCCCATGTTGACCACAATTTTCTCCATCCGGGGAACCTGGTGGATGTTTTGGTATTTTCGCTTCTCCCGCAAAGCGGGCCGCACCTCGTTGAGATACTTTTCGTAAAGTCTGGGTTTCATGGCTGGCTTTTAGGCTTTGGCCTCTGCGGCGGAGGCGGCCGGCGCTGCCGCGGCGGATTTCTCCTCCTGGGCCGTTTGGCTGGCGCGGGCCGCGGCCCGCGCGTCATATTTTTCCGCCAGCATCAAATTGGAAAGATGGACGGTCCCTTCCCGTTCGACGATGGCGCCCTGGGGGTGGGCCTGGTTTTTCTTGGTGTGGCGCTTGATCATGTGCAGCCCCTCGACCACCGCCCGGCCCTTTTTGCCGGCAATCCTGAGGATTTTGCCGCGCTGGCCCAGGGCCTTGCCGGCGATCACCACCACCTCGTCGTCTTTTTTAACATGAAAATGGCGCATAACTAGATGACCTCCGGGGCCAGGGAAATGATCTTCATGAACTTGCGGTCGCGCAACTCCCGCGCGACCGGCCCGAAGATGCGCGTCCCCCGCGGGTTGTTTTCCGCGTCAATGATCACGATGGCGTTGCTGTCAAACCGCAAATACGACCCGTCCGAGCGCCGGATTTGCTGGCGCGTCCGCACCAGCACGGCGTTGACCACTTCGCCCTTCTTGACCGTGCCGTCCGGGGTGGCCTCCTTGATGTGGGCCTTGATCACATCGCCGATGCCGGCGTACTTCTGGTTGCGGCCGATCACCCCGATGGCCGCCGCCCGCTTGGCGCCGGTATTGTCGGCCACATCTACAATGGATCGTACTTGTAACATAAATTCTCTCGTTAGGCCGCCGCCGCCGCCGCCGCCGCCGCCGCCGCCGCCGCGTGCGCGGTTTCGCGCGAGCGCTCCACGATCTGGCTCAGGCGCCACCGCTTCAGCTTGGAGAGCGGCCGGGTCTCATGGATCAGCACCAAATCCCCCACCTTGGCTTCGCCCTTTTCGTCGTGGGCGTAAAACTTGGCGTGGGCCGTCACCACTTTTTTATACTTGGCGTGGGGATAGCGCCGCTCGACCTCGACGACGATGGTCTTGGCCATTTTGTTGGAAAGGACCCTGCCCAGGCGCTCTTTGCGCTGGGGGCGGGCGGTTGGGGTTGTTTCAGGCATAACGCATCATTCGGGTCAAATCAGGCCGGTTTGGCGCGGAGTTGGGTGAGGCGGGTTTCCAGGCGCGCCACGTCGCGGCGCAACAGGCGCATCTTGGCCGGATGCTCCAGTTGGCTGCTGGCCTGCTGCAGGCGCATTTGAAACAGTTCCTGGCGCAGGTCGCGGCTCTTGACCACCAACTCGGCCGCCGTCAAATCTTTTATCTCGGACATCTTCATGATCTGCTTACGCCATCCGGTGGCGTGAAATAAACTTGGTTCTGATCGGCAGCTTGGTCGCCGCCAGGCGCATGGACTCCCGCGCCACCGCTTCCGGCACCCCGTCCACTTCAAAAATCACGTTGGCCGGGCGAATCACCGCGACCCAGGATTCCAGCGGCCCCTTGCCCTTGCCCATGCGCGTTTCCAACGGTTTCTTGGTGAACGATTTCTGCGGGAAAATCCGAATCCACACCTTGCCGCGCCGCTTCATGAATCGCGTCACCGCGACCCGGGCGGCTTCCACCTGTTTGGTGTCCAGCCAGCACCGTTCCAGCGCCTGCAATCCGTACTCGCCAAAGGCCACCGTGCCGCCGCGCTGGGCCAGGCCCTTGCGGCTGCCCCGGTGCATTTTGCGATATTTTACTCTTTCTGGGATCAATGGCATGGCTGAAAAATCCTTCCTTAATTCTCCGCCGGGGCGGCGACGGCCGGCACGGGCAATTTCTTCTGCACGGCGACGTCGCCTTTGCAAATCCAGCATTTGATGCCGAGCTTGCCATAGAGGGTGTTGGCCTCGGCGAACCCGTAATCAATATTGGCCCGCAGGGTATGCAGCGGCACCCGCCCCTGGTGGTATTTTTCCACCCGCGCGATTTCCGCCCCGCCCAGGCGCCCGCCCACCCGCACCTTGATGCCCTCGGCGCCGAAGTCCATGGCCACCTGCACCGCCTTCTTCATGGCGCGGCGGAAGGAGACGCGGCGTTCCAACTGCAAGGCGATGTTTTCCGCCACCAATTGGGCGTCCATTTCCGGCTGCTTGATCTCCTGGATGTCCACATACACTTCCTTGCCGGTCATCTTCCCCAGCTCCTCCTTCAACTTGTCAATCTCCGCCCCTTTGCGCCCGATCACCACCCCGGGCCGGGCGGTAAAGATGGTGATGCGGCAGCGCGAGGCGGCGCGTTCCAGCTGGATTTTGGACACCGAGGCGCCTTCCAGCTTGGACTTCAAAATCTCGCGGATTTTCCGGTCCTCGGTCAGCAGTTTGCCGAACTCCTTCTTCTCGGCAAACCACTTCGAGCCCCAGTCCTTGTTGACGGCGACCCGCAAACCGATTGGATTAGTTTTTTGACCCATAAGTTGGTTTATTCGTCTGACAAAACAATTTTTACATGACAGTTGCGCTTGAGAATGGGGCCGGCCGAGCCGCGCGCCTTGGGCGTGAACCGCTTGAGGGTCGAGGCCGTCCCGGCCACCGCGCTCTTGATCCGCAAATTCTCCGTTTTCAAGCCGGAATAATCCTCTTTGTGGGCCTTCAGATCCTCCGCGTTGGCCAGGGCGGAGGCCAGCGTCTTGGCCACTACCCGCGCGCCCTTGCGCGGGACGATGGCCAAAACCGCCTGGGCGTCGGCCGTCTTCATGCCTTGAATCTGCCGCACGACCTCGCGCATTTTCTGCGCCGACATCCGCACGTTTTTGGTGATGGCTTGTACTTCCATAATCAAATCTATTTCGCCTCCGCCTTGGCGGTGTGCGCCCCGTGTTTCTTGAAGGTCCGCGTCAGGGAAAACTCCCCCAGGCGGTGGCCCACCATGTTTTCCGTGACAAAAACGGGGTGGAAAATCTTGCCGTTATGCACGGCAAAGTTCAGCCCGACAAAATCAGGCGTGATCATGGAGCGGCGCGACCAGGTTTTGATGGGCGCCTTGGACTTGGCCGCCTTGGCTTCCTCTATTTTGACCATCAAATGCCCGTCAATAAACGGTCCTTTTTTAATTGATCTTCCCATAAATAACTTATTTCACATTGCTTTATTTGCGTTTCATGGGGCGGCCATCGCGGCGCACGACGATGAAACGGTTGGAAATTTTGCGCTTGTGGCGGGTGCGATAGCCCTTGGCCAGCAGGCCCCAAGGGGAGGTTAATTGCTGCCAGCCGCCGCCGCTCTTGGATTTGCCCGCCCCGCCGCCGTTGGGATGATCCACCGGATTGCGCACCACGCCGCGGCTGATCCCGCGGGTGCCGCGGTGGCGGGAGCGCCCCGCCTTGCCCAGCACGACGTTCTCATGTTCCAGATTGCCCAGCTGGCCGATGGTGGCCGAGCAGGTGTTATGCACCCGCCGGATTTCGCCGGAAGGCAGCCGGATCTGCGTGTACTCCTCGTCGCGCGACATCAACGTGGCCGCCCCGCCCGCCGTCCGCACCATCTGCCCGCCGCGTCCGGGCGTCAGTTCGATATTATGAATGGCCAGCCCGACCGGAATGCTGCCCAGGGGCAGGGAATTGCCCGTCTCCGGCGGGGCTTTGGGCCCGTTCATCAGCTTGGCGCCGACCTTCAAACCGCTGGGGGCGATGATGTAGCGCTTTTCCCCGTCCTGGTATTTGAGCAAGGCCAGCCGCGCCGTGCGAATCGGATCATACTCAATCCCCAGCACTTCGGCCTCCATCCCCAGTTTCTGGCGTTTGAAATCCACGTTGCGATGAAATTGTTTGTGGCCGCCGCCGATGCCGCGGGCGGTGACGCGCCCGTAACAGTTGCGCCCGCCCGTCTTCTTGCGGATGTTGATCAGGCTTGGCTCCGGCTTGTGCTTGGTGATCTCGTCAAACGACGCCACCGTGATATAGCGCGTCGAAGGAGTCAGGGGTCTGAAAGTTTTTACTGGCATAAAATTGTTCGCGTCAACTAATGAGGTGGATCTTGTCGTCCTTGCTCAGGGTGACGATGGCTTTTTTCCAATTGGGCGCGTTGCCGGCCATGGGCGTGCGGCTGCGGCGGGCCTTGCCCCGCACATTCAAGGTGTTGACCTTGATGACCTTGACTTTGAAAAGCTCCTGGACCGCCTGGCGGATTTGCTGCTTGTTGGCCCGCGGATCGGCCACCACGGTGTATTGGTTGAGCTTGTCCGACTGCCGCGTCCCCTTCTCGGTCACGCGGATGGTTTTGATGGCGGTAAAGGAGTTCATGTCAGGCCTGGGTCAGTCGTTCCGCCACGGTGTCAAACGCGCTGCGGGTGAAAACCAGCTTGTCGCTGCGCAAAACCTGGTAAGTATTGAGGTCCTGGCCCGTGGTCAATTCAACCTGCGCCACATTGCGCGAGGCGCGCCGCAAATTCTCATCGCCGCTGTGGCTCACGATCAGCGCACTGCCCTTGACCTGCAAGACGGAGAGCACGGCGAGAAACTCCTTGGTCTTGGCCGAGTTGAGTTTGAGGTCGTCAATCACCATCACGTCCCCCGCTTTGAGCCGCTCCGAAAGGGCCTTGCGCAGCGCCAGGCGTTTGACCGTCCGGTTGGTCTTCACGGAAAAATCCCGCGGTTTGGGGCCGAAGACTACTCCGCCCCCGCGCCAGAGAGGAGATTGGAACGAACCGGCGCGGGCACGCCCGGTGCCTTTTTGCCGCCAGGGCTTTTTGTTGGTTCCAGCCACTTCGCCCACGTTTTTGGTGCAAGCCGTGCCCATGCGCTGGGCGGCGCGAAACGCGACCACCGTGTCGTGAACGGCCTGGGTGCCGCCGCCGTTTTCAATGAGGGTGAACTTGACTTCCATTTCACCCTGGTCCTTGCCCTGCATGTCTTTGACGGTGAGCTTCATAATTATTACTTGTTGGCTGGGGGCGGAGTGGCGGCGGGTTTGGCGGCGGCAGTGGCGGCGGGTTTGGCGGCGGCAGTGGCGGCCGGTTTGGCGGCGGCAGTGGCGGCCGGTTTGGCGGCCGGTTTGGCCCCCTTGGCGGCGGGGGCGGCCGCGATCTTGACCGCCACCCTGCGCTTGGCCTGCTCCGAGCCTTTGGGCAGTTTCTTGGACTCCCGGATGACGACGTAATCGTTGTTCGCGCCGGGAATGGCGCCCTTGATCAGCAATAAATTGTCCGCCTCGCGCACCTGGATGATCTGCAAATTCTGGGCCGTGCGCCGGATCTGGCCCATGTGGCCGGGCATCTTCATGCCGCGCATGACCGTGCCTGGGAACAAGCGCTGCCCGATCGCGCCCGAGCGCCTCCGCCAGCCTTTGGCCCCGTGGGAGGCATCGCCGCCGCGAAAATTGTGCCGCTTCATCACCCCTTCAAATCCGCGTCCCTTGGTCACGCCGATGGCATCCACAAAATCGCCCTGGGCAAAAATCGCCGCCCCGATGACATCGCCCGGCTTGACCGGCAAGGAAAAATCACGGAACTCTCCCACCCGCTTGGTGGGCAAGGCGCTGTGTTTCTTGAAATGGCCCAGCAATGGCTTGGTCATGCGCTGCTCTTTTTGGTCGTCGAAACCGAGCTGCACCGCATTGTAGCCATCGGTGGCGACGGTTTTGGTCTGGATGACCCGGTTGGGGCCCACCAGGACAATGGTTACCGGCACGATCACTCCCTGCGCGTTATACACGCTGGTCTGGCCGAGCTTTTTTCCGAGCAATCCAAGCATAAGTCAAATTTTGATGGTGATGTCCACGCCCGCCGGCAGATTGAGCTTTTTGAGTTCATCCACCGTTTTGGCGGTCGGCTCAATGATGTCGAGCAGCCGTTTGTGGGTGCGCTGCTCGAAAGTCTCCTGTGATTTCTTGTCCGAATGCGGCGAGCGCAGCACGGTAAACCGCTCGATGCGGGTGGGCAGGGGAATGGGGCCAGCCACCCGCGCCCCGGTTCGTTTCACCGTCTCGACGATTTCGTGCGCCGACTGGTCAATGACCCGGTGGTCAAAGGCCTTGAGTCGAATTCGTATGCGTTGTCCAGCCATATAAAAAGAACGAGGTTAATGGGTTTAGCTTCTGGGCCCCGGCTTTTTGCCGGCGTCGTCCAAAATCGCCGTCAGAATACTGGCTGGAACCTGGGCAAAGGTCAAGGGTTCCATGGAATAAGAGGCCCGGCCCTTGGAGAGGGACCGGATGGCGGTGGCGTAGCCGAACATTTCCTTCAACGGCACATCCGCGCAAACCGTCGCCTGCGCGTCCTTGGATTCAATACTATGGATGATGCCGCGCCGCCGTGTCACGTCGCCCACCAGGTCGCCCTGATATTCTTCGGGCGCGACCAGCTCCACCTTCATGATCGGTTCCAGCACGATGGGTTTGGCCCGCTTAAAGGCGTCTTTCAGCGCGAAAATACCGGCCATTTTGAAGGCCATCTCGTTGGAGTCCACCTCGTGGAAGGACCCGTCGGTGATCTCCACCTTGATGTCAATGACCTGATAGCCGGCGTAAACCCCGCTCTTGCACGCCTCTTCAATCCCGTCAATCACCGGCGGAATGAATTCCTTGGGAATGGCCCCCCCCACGATCTTGTTAAGAATTTCCACACCCTTGCCCTTTTCATTGGGGGAGACCCGGACACAGGCATGCCCGTATTGGCCGCGCCCGCCCGATTGCTTGATATATTTGCCCTCGCCCTCGGCTGAGGCGGTGATGGTTTCCCGGTAGGCAATTTGGGGCGCGCCGGTGGCGGCGTCCACCTTGAACTCACGCTTGAGCCTGTCAACAATAATCTCCAGGTGCAGCTCGCCCATCCCGGCGATGATCAACTGGCTGGTTTCCTCGTTGGTAAAACAGCGGAAAGTCGGGTCTTCCTCCGCCAGGCGCTGCAAGCCTTCGCCCAGCTTCTCCCGGTCCGCCTTGGTCTTGGGCTCGACCGCCATGCTGATGACCGGTTCGGGGAAGGTGGGCGGAAACAGGGTCACGTCAAAATCCTCGTCGCAGAGGGTGTCTCCGGTGATGATGTTGCGCAGGCCGACCAGGGCCGCGATGTCGCCCGCAAAAACCGTGTCCACATCCTTGCGCTCGCTGCCCTGGATGATCATGAGGCGGCTGACCCGGTCGCGTTTGCGGGTGCGGGCATTGTAAATGGTGTCGCCTTTGCGCAATTGCCCGGAATAAACCCGGAAAAACACCAGCTTGCCGGCATAGACATCCGTCCATAATTTAAAGGCCAGGGAACAGAATTTCCCGTTGTCGTCGGCTTCCACCTGCACCACATTGTCGGTGCCCGGCTCGGTCCCTTCGGCCGGGGGAATGTCCAGCGGGCTGGGCAGGTAATCCACCACCGCGTCCACCAGCGCCTGCACCCCCTTTTTCTTGAAGGCCGAGCCGCACAAGACGGGAACAAATTCATTGCGGCAGGTCAGCCGGCGGATGGCCGCCTTCAAAACCAGCGGTTCCACCGGCTTGTCTTCAATCACCAAAGCGGCGATTTCGTCATCCTTGTTCGAGACGGCATCCACCAGTTCGCTCAGGGCGGCCTGCGCCTTGGCCCGCAGCGCCTGCGGGATTTCCTGGATCTCATACTGCAACCCTTCCCGCACCACCTCGCCCGTTCCCCAGGTGATCGCCTTCTGGTTGACCACGTCAATCAGGCCCTCAAAAACGTCCTCCGCCCCGATGGGCAGGAAGACGGGCCAGGCGTAGGCGTTGAGCTTTTTGCGCATGTCGTTGAGGGCGTTTTCAAAATTGGCCCCGGTGCGGTCCATCTTGTTGACAAAGGCGATGCGCGGCACCTCGTACTTGGTCGCCTGGCGCCAGACCGTCTCCGACTGCGGCTGCACTCCGGCCACGCCGCAGAAGACCGCCACCGCCCCGTCCAGGACGCTCATGGAGCGCTCCACTTCGGCCGTGAAATCCACGTGGCCGGGGGTGTCAATGATATTAATGCGGTGCGGGATGCTGGAAAACAGCTTGTCCAGGCCCTCCTCCGGCTTCTGCGTCCAGTAGCACGTCACCGCCGCCGCCGTGATGGTGATGCCCCGTTCCCGCTCCTGCTCCATCCAGTCGGTCACGGTGTTGCCGTCGTCCACGTCGCCGATCTTGTGAATGAGGCCCGTGTAAAAAAGGATGCGCTCGGTGGTGGTGGTTTTGCCAGCATCAATGTGCGCGGCAATGCCGATGTTGCGCGTGCGCTCCATCGTGTATTGCCTTTTGGGCGAATTCACATTCACGTTTTTGCCTTCTACAGTTGCTTCGATCATTTGTGTCAAGAATAAAAATGCCCCGATCCTCAAATCACCGGGGCGTTGCGCCAATAAATTTTACCAGCGGAAATGGGCGAAGGCCTTGTTGGCCTGCGCCATCTTATGCACCTCGTCGCGTTTGCGGATGGCGTTGCCCTGGCCTTGGAACGCGTCCATGATCTCCGCCGCCAGCGCCTCTTTCATGGCCAGGCCTTTGCGCGCGTCGGCCAGATCCACCAGCCAGCGCATGGCCAGGGAAAGCTGCCGGTCCGTCGCCACCTCCATCGGCACCTGGTAAGTCGCCCCGCCGACCCGGCGCGGCTTGACTTCCAGACGGGGCTTGGCGTTGTCCACCGCCCGCTGCAAGATTTCCAGCGGATTGGTGCTCGGATTCTTGGTGGCAATATGGTCAAACGCCCCGTAAACAATGCGTTGGGCCACGGTTTTCTTGCCGTTGGCCATCACCGTGTTGACCAGGCGCGAAACCAGCGTGCTGTGATATTTGCTGTCTTCCAGCAGCGGCCTTTTAATTGCTCGACGGCGTCGGGACATATAAAATCTATGCTTTCACTTCAGGCGCGGGCGCCGCGGGCGCCGCGGGCGCGGCCGGCGCGGCGGCCGGCTTGGCCCCCTTGACCACTTTGGGCCGTTTGACTCCATATTTCGACCGGCTCACCCGGCGCTTCTCCACCCCCGCGGCATCCAGGGTGCCACGAACGATGTGGTAACGGACGCCCGGCAAATCCTTGACGCGCCCCCCGCGCACCAGGACAATCGAGTGCTCTTGCAAATTATGGCCCTCGTCCGGGATGTAGGCGATCACTTCAAACCCGTTGGTCAGCCGCACCTTGGCCACTTTGCGCATGGCCGAATTGGGCTTTTTGGGAGTGCGCGTCATCACCTGGATGCAGACGCCCCGCCGGTAGGGCGAGGTCTGCAAGGCCGGGGCCTTGGACTTGCTGCGCAATTTCCTTCGTCCGAAACGAACGAGTTGATTAATCGTCGGCATTTGAGCAATAACGTTTTACCCCCAAATTTCCCCACCAAGGGAAACGGGAGGCGGAATATAAATAATCGGCCAAACCATTGCAACAGCAAATTGCGAAAAAAATACATTTCCCTGCAATCTCGGCAAAATCAGCCTGTTTTCAGGGCGCAACTTTTTCCGCCTATTAGTAATGGAGGGCCTTAAAAGCCCGCTTAACGTCCTGGAATCTACACCCCTCCACCCCGTGAGCAAGCGAAAAAGCAAAAATAATTAAAAAAACCATTGACAGAACATGGCTGCGCCTTTAGGTTTCGAGCAGGTTACAGGTTTGAAATAGCAAAGAAACATTGGCCCCGAGGCCTTTTCGCACGCGAGAGGGCTGGGGTTAGTGGTGTTTTGTCGTTTATGCACAGTCAGGATGGAGCAATTTTAGCTTTTGCCCATGTAGCTCAGTCGGCAGAGCGCGTCCTTGGTAAGGACGAGGTCATCAGTTCGATCCTGATCATGGGCTCCATGTAACCGAATGAATTGTCAGAATTTTTAACAAAACAAGAAAACACAGGAGAGCTCAATGGCAAAAGAAGCGTTCCAACGGACCAAACCGCATGTCAACATCGGCACCATCGGCCACGTGGACCATGGCAAATCAACCCTCACCGCCGCCATCGTGGAAGTCCAAAGCAAAAAGGGCATGGCCACGCCCAGGAGTTACGCCGAGATCACCAAAGGCGGCACGGTGCGCGATTCCACCAAGACGGTCACCATCGCGGTGTCGCATACGGAATATGAATCCCCTGCGCGCCACTATGCGCACGTTGACTGTCCGGGCCATGCCGACTATGTGAAGAACATGATCACCGGGGCGGCGCAGATGGACGGAGCCATCCTGGTGGTGAGCGCGGCGGACGGCCCGATGCCGCAAACGCGCGAGCATATTCTGCTGGCGCGCCAGGTGGGGGTGCCGGCGATCGTGGTTTACCTCAACAAGGTGGATCTGGTGGACGATCCCGAGTTGCTGGATCTGGTGGAGATGGAAATTCGCGACCTGCTCAACAAATATCAATTCCCCGGCGATACCACCCCGGTGATCCGCGGCAGCTCCAAGGCCGCCCTGGAGGGCGAACCGGAGGGCCTCAAGTCCATCGCCGACCTGCTCGACGCGGTGGACAAGTTTATTCCGCTGCCGACCCGCGAGGTGGACAAGCCCTTCCTGATGTGCATCGAAGACGTGTTCAATATTGAGGGCCGCGGCACCGTGGTGACGGGCCGGGTGGAACGCGGTGTCTTGAAAAAAATGTCGGACGTGGAAATCGTCGGCTTGAGGGAAACCCGCAAGACGGTGGCGACGGACATTGAAATGTTCCGCAAACTGCTGGACAACGCCAGCGCGGGGGACAATGTGGGAGTGCTGCTGCGCGGCACCAAGAAGGATGAGGTGGAGCGGGGCATGGTGCTGGCTAAGCCCGGCACGATCACCCCGCACACCAAATTCAAGGCGGAAGTCTATGTGCTGTCCAAGGATGAAGGCGGCCGGCACACGCCGTTTTTCACCAAATATTGTCCGCAATTTTATTTTCGGACCACGGACGTGACCGGCACGGTGACGCTGCCGCAAGGGGTGGAAATGGTGATGCCCGGCGACAACGTGTCGGTGGACATCGAGTTGATCGCGCCGGTGGCGATGGAAAAAGGGCAGCGCTTCGCCATCCGCGAAGGCGGCCGCACCATTGGCGCGGGCCGCGTGTCTGAGATCGTCGCTTGAACTTGAAGCGGGAGCGGCCCGGTCCGGTCCCGCCAAGAATTGTGCAGAGAGGGACCACTCTACGGCAGAGGGCGGTAGCTCAATTGGTAGAGTAGCGGTCTCCAAAACCGTCGGTTGGGGGTTCGAGTCCCTCCCGCCCTGCCAAACAAAATAAAGAATGGTGAATTAAGAGATTAAGATTAGGATCAGGAATAGGATTAAGAACTGAGGTGCAAAAGGCAATGGGGCCGCAGGGTGGAGAGTCGGATGCAGGGGCCGGAGGGGTGGCAGAGTGGTCTATTGCGACGGTCTTGAAAACCGTTGTGCGGGAAACCGCACCGGGGGTTCGAATCCCTCCCCCTCCGCCAAATAAGATTGTGATATGAATTTGATTATAGAATCGCTTGTGCTGGTGGCCGTGATGGTGGTGTTTGTGCTGATGCTGCGCGCCGGCTATTTCCTGAAGATTTCCGCCTATTGGGGGGAGATGATGGATGAGATGAGGAAATGCACCTGGCCGACCTGGGACGAATTGCTCGGGTCCACCGTCCTTGTCATGGTGGCGATAGCGATGATCGGCGGGTTTACCGTGGGAGTGGATTATATTTGCTCCAACATTATCAAGGCCATCATTTAAGGAATGCGCATGCCCAAGAGCCAATGGTTTGTCATTCATACTTTGTCCGGCCAGGAGCACAAGGTCAAAGAGAACATCGAAAAGCGGATCAAAGCCGAGGAGATGTCCGAATACATCAAGGAAGTGCTGGTGCCGGTGGAGAAGGTGGTGGACGTGCGCGGGGGCAAAAAGACGGTGACCAGCCGCAAGCTCCATCCCGGTTATGTGTATATTGAGATGACGCTGCTGGACGAGCAGAACCGGATTTTGGAGAAGCCCTGGTATTTTATCCAGGATACGCCGGGGAAGATCGGCATCGTCGGCGGGGACCGGCCCCTGCCCGTGACGCCGGATGAGATCGCAGTGATCAAGGAACAGATTTCGGAATCGGAAGAGACGGAGAAGCCGAAGGTGAATTTTGACATAGGGGAGACGGTGAAGATCAATGACGGGCCGTTCCTGAATTTCAGCGGGGTGATCGAGGAGATTGAGCCGGAGCGGGGCAAGCTGAAAGTGACGGTGAACATATTTGGGCGCAATACGCCGGTGGAACTGGAGTATTGGCAGGTGGAAAAGGCGTAGCGGAGAGAACGGAGAAACGGAGCGATGGAGCGATGGAGTAATGGGATTTTTCCAACACTCCTTCACTCCAATACTCCAGCACTCCGTTGGAGATAACTGAGCGAGAGATTTTTTATGGCAAAGAAGATTATAGGACAGATCAAGTTGCAGATCGCGGCCGGGCAGGCCAATCCGGCGCCGCCGGTGGGGCCGGCGCTGGGCCAGCAGGGGGTCAACATCATGGCCTTTTGCAAGGAATTCAACGCCGCCACCCGGGATCAGTCGGGGATGATCATTCCGGTGGTCATCACCGTCTTTGTGGACAAATCGTTCAAGTTCATCACCAAGTCGCCTCCGGCAGCGATCCTGCTGAAGAAGGCGGCGGGGATCGCCTCCGGCTCGAAGGTGCCGAACAAGGAAAAAGTGGGCAAGGTGACGCGCAAGCAGGTGATGGAGATTGTGAAGATCAAGGCCAAGGATTTGAACGCGGGCAGCGAAGAGGCGGCGTTCCGGGTGATTGCGGGAACGGCCCGCAGCATGGGAATAGACGTTCTGGAATAACTTAACGCGGGAGAGTTTCGTTTGAGGAAACTCGGTTGCACCGCTCATAAACTATGCCAAGCAAACGATATAAGAAAGCGCTCGAATTGGTGGATGGCCAGAAGGCCTATCTCCTGAAGTCAGCCATCGAAGTGCTGACCAAGTTCCCCAAGGCAAAATTCAACGAGACCATTGATCTGGCCTTCAAGCTGGGGGTGGATCCCAAGCAGTCCGATCAAATGGTGCGGGGTACCGTGCCCCTGCCTCACGGCAGCGGCAAGGTGGTGCGCGTGCTGGTTTTTGCCCGTCCCGGGGCGGCCGCCGACGCGGCGAAAGCGGCGGGGGCGGAATACGTGGGCTTCGAGGATTTGATCAAGCGCTGCACGGAAGGGTGGTCGGATTTTGACGTGGCCATTGCCTCGCCGGATGCCATGTCGGAGGTGCGCAAGCTGGGCAAAGCCCTCGGCCCGCGCGGCCTGATGCCCAACCCGAAGACCGGCACGGTGACGGAAGACACGGCCAAGGCGGTGAAGGAAGTCAAGGCCGGGCGGGTCGAATTCAAGGTGGACAAGGGAGGCAATGTGCATGTGCCGATCGGCAAGGCGTCCTTTGCCCCGGAGCAGTTGGTGGAGAACGCGCGGGCGGTGATCGAAGCGGTGGCCAAAGCGCGGCCGCACACGGCCAAGGGCCAGTTCATCAACAGTTGCACTTTGTCCGCCACGATGAGTCCGCCGGTGCGGGTGGACGTGAAGGAATTTCAACAAGCGGCCTAAACGGAGAGGAACCAATATCATGCGCGCCGAAAAGCAATGCATCAGCAGCGAATATGTCAAGCGTCTGAACGCCTCGCCTTTTTTTATCGTGGTGGATTACCGCGGCCTGAAAGTCGGGCCGATCACCGAATTGCGCAAGCGCCTGGGCAAGGCGGGGGCGGAAATGCATGTGGTGAAAAACTCCCTGTTCCGTCTGGCCGTCAAGGAAGCCGGGGTGGTGGATTTGGGGACGACCCTGGCCGGGCAACTGGCGGTGGTGACCGGACCCAAGGATATTTCGTCCGCGGCCAAGGTGGTGAAGACCTTCGGGGCGGAATTCGACAAACCGAAAATCAAGTTTGGCTATTTGAAGAACCAGCGCCTGGAAACGGCGGAGATTTTGGTCCTGGCTGATTTGCCCTCGCTGGAAATAATGCGGGGCAGGGTGCTTGGGGTTCTGTCAGGCCCGGCCACCAAACTGGCGGTCCTGCTCAACACACCCGGCACGCAGTTGGCGCGGGTCTTGAAAGGCCGGCAGGAGAAGCAGGAGAAGCAGGAGAAACCGGAAAAAGCGGAGAAAGCGGGGACGCCGGTGGCGGCTTGATCGGAGCCGATCGCCCGGATCAGACGCAGCGCACAAATTGAACAATTTCGTTTCCGCCGCAGAAGCTGGAAACGGAGCAACAACAATAACAAAGTAAATCGTCGGTCCGGCCTGCCGGCCGGCAGAATCCATCCGCGGCTGCGGATGACGACGAGACTGAAAGGCAAAGTTATGGCAGATATTGCAAAAATGGTGGAAGAACTCAGCACCTGGTCGGTGATGGACATCGCCAACCTGGTCAAAGAACTTGAAACAAAATGGGGCGTGACCGCCGCCGCCCCCGTGGCCGCCGCCGCCGCCGCGCCCAGCGGAGCCGCCGCCCCGGTCGTGGAAGCCAAGACCATGTTCGACGTGATCCTGGTTTCGGTGCCGGCGGACAAAAAGATTGCGGCCATCAAAGCGGTGCGGGAAGTCAAGGCGGGCCTGGGACTGGCCGATGCCAAGGCCCTGGTGGAAGGAGCGCCCAAGGCGGTGCTGGAAGGAGCCAACAAGGCGGATTCCGACGCAGCCAAGAAGAAGCTGGAGGAAGCCGGAGCCAAAGTGGAAGTCAAGTAAAGGCAAACCCGGACTGTTCCGGGGCGGCGGGGGCAGGCCCGCGCCCCGGTTGGAAAACAGCCAACCGCGAGATTGCTATCAGAAGATTTGCCATTGTCATAGCAGCAGTGAAACGGCTGCGCCTTCCGGGTTGCCGGGAGGCGGCCGCTTCGTCGTTTCGTTTAAACCAGGAGCTGGCCAGAGCCAGCCGTTGACCAGAGGTTGAAAATGCCATCACGATTAACAGAACGCGTCCATTTTGGAAAGATCAAGGAGGTCATAGCCCCGCCGAATTTGATCGAGTTGCAGACCAATTCCTACCGGGAATTTCTCCAGAGTGAGGCTCCGCCCTCCAAGCGCAAAAACGTGGGATTGCAGGCGGTTTTCACCGAGGTTTTTCCCATCGAGAGTTACGATGGCAAATGCGTGCTGGATTTTCAGAGCTACGAAATAGGCGAGCCCAAGCACGACTGGCTGGAATGCCTGCGGGAGGGCATCACCTACGGGGCGCCGCTGCACGTCACCTTTTTGCTCAAAGAGGAAAAAGGGGCGAAAGAGGAAAAAGTGTTCATGGGCGAACTGCCTTTGATGACGCCCCAGGGGACCTTTGTCATCAATGGCGCCGAGCGCGTCATTGTCAGCCAGTTGCACCGGTCGCCCGGACTGGCCTTTGAAGCCAGCCAGCATCCCAACGGCAAGATCCTGCATTCCTTCCGCATCATCCCCGACCGCGGTTCCTGGTACGAGGCCCAATTCGACACCAGCGACATGCTCTACGTTTATTTGGACCGGAAAAAGCGGCGGCGCAAATTCTTGACAACGACGTTCTTCCGGGCGCTGGGCTACGGGACGGACGCGGACATTCTCAAGCTGTTTTATGAAATCGAAGAATTGAGCGTGAAGGAGGCGGAAAAACTGGAGGACATCCAGAACAAGGTGCTGGTGGAAGACGCGGAGGACAAGGACAAGGGGATGGTGGTGGCGCGGGCCTTCGAGCCGCTGTCCAAGGCGGTGGTCAAGCAAATCGCCGAACTGGGCGTGAGCAAAATCCGGGTGGTGGACACCACGGTGGATGACGGCATCGTGATCAAATGCCTGAAGAAAGATCCGACCAAGAACGAAGAGGAAGCGCTCAAGGACATCTACCGGCGGCTGCGCCCCGGCGACCCGCCGACGGCGGCCAACGCGCGGGCCCTGATCAAGCGGCTGTTCTTCGACGCCAAACGCTATGATCTGGGCCGGGTGGGCCGTTACAAGATCAACCAGAAGCTGGGGATCAAGGGGGGGGACTCGCGCATCCTGACCAAGGAAGACCTGGTGGCGGCGACCAAGTATTTGTTGCGGCTGAAAAAGGGGGAAGGGTCGCTGGACGACATAGATCACTTGGGAAGCCGGCGCATTCGCACGGTGGGGGAATTGCTGGCCAACCAGTGCCGGGTGGGCCTGGCCCGCACGGAGCGGCTGGTCAAGGAGCGGATGACCTTGTTTGATCAAAGCCTGGAGAGCATGTCGCCGCAGAAGTTAATCAATCCCAAGGCGCTCTCGGCTGTGATCCGGGATTTCTTCGGTCGCAGCCAGCTTTCGCAGTTCATGGACCAGATCAATCCGTTGGCGGAATTGACGCACAAACGCCGCCTCTCGGCCCTGGGGCCGGGTGGATTGTCGCGGGACCGCGCCGGGTTCGAGGTGCGGGACGTGCATCCCTCGCATTACGGACGCATTTGTCCGGTGGAAACGCCGGAAGGGCCGAACATTGGATTGATCGCCTCGCTGGCCACCTTCGCCCAGGTCAATGATTTTGGCTTTTTGGAAACGCCCTACCGGCGCGTGGAAAAAGGGCGGGTGACCAATCACCTGGATTATTTGACGGCGGACCGGGAGGAGACCTTCATCGTGGCGCAGGCCAATGCGCCCATTGACGAGAAGGGGAATTTCCTGGGCGAACGGGTCACCTGCCGGAGCAAAAGCGACTTCATAGACGTGGAGCCGATTCGGGTGGATTACATGGACGTTTCGCCCAAGCAACTGGTCTCGGTGGCGGCGAGCTTGATTCCGTTTCTGGAACACGACGACGCCAACCGGGCCTTGATGGGGTCGAACATGCAGCGCCAGGCGGTGCCGCTGCTCATCACGGAAGCGCCCTATGTGGCCACCGGGCTGGAAGAGCGGGTGGCGCGCGACTCGCGGGCCGTGCTGGTGGCGGAGGACGGGGGCAAAGTGGTGTCGGTCACCGGCAACCTGGTGGTGGTGACGGCGGACGGCAAAATGCCGGACAGCAAGAAGAAGCTGCGGCACGATCCGGCCAACGGCATCTGGGCCTATCCCATCCGCAAATTCATGCGTTCCAATGCCGCGACCTGCATCAACCAGAAAATACTGGTGGCCAAGGGGGACACGATCAAGAAGGGGCAGGTCATTGCGGACGGACCTTGCACCCAGGGCGGGGAGCTGGCGCTGGGACGCAATGTCCTGTGCGCGTTCATGCCGTGGAACGGCTACAACTTCGAGGACGCCATCCTCATCAGCGAGCGCATCGTCAAGGACGACGTGTTCACCTCCATTCACATTGATGAATTTGAAGTGGGGGCGCGCGACACCAAGCTCGGCCCGGAGGAAATCACGCGGGACATTCCGAACCTGGGGGATGAAGCGTTGAAAAACCTGGGACCCGACGGGGTGATCCGCATCGGGGCGGAAGTCAAACCGGGGGACATCCTGGTGGGCAAAATCACGCCCAAGAGCGAGACGGAACTGGCGCCCGAAGAGCGGCTGCTGCGGGCCATCTTTGGTGAAAAAGCGGCCGACGTGAAGGACACTTCGTTGAAAGTTCCATCGGGAACTTACGGCATCGTCATGGATGTGAAAGTCTCCTCCAAGAAGGAGCGGGAGGTGGAAGCCAAGGCGGTGCCGGAAACCAAGCGCCACTCCAAGGAAGTGCAGGACGACCACCGGGTCAAGACGGACGAGTTGCGGGAACAATTGACGGAGGCGCTGAGCAACATCCTGCTGGGCGAAAAAATCCCGCTGGACGTGGTCAATTCCGAGACGGGGGAAATCATCATTCCGGCCAACCGCAAAATCACCAAGACCCTGCTGCGCAAGCTGGCGCTGGTCTATGATCGCATCGAGATAGATCCCTCGCCCATCCGCAACAAAATCAACGAGATCATAGGAAGTTTCAAGAAGAAGTTCGACGATCTGCAAATGCAGCACGACGAGGAACTGGAACGGACCGAAGCGGGGGAAGAGGTGGACAGCGGGGTGATCAAATCGGTCAAAGTCTATGTCGCCTCCAAGCGCAAATTGTCGGTCGGCGACAAAATGGCCGGTCGCCACGGCAACAAGGGAGTGGTGGCCAAAATCGTGCCGGAGGAAGACATGCCCTTCCTGCCGGATGGCACCCCGATGGACATCGTGCTCAACCCGCTGGGGGTGCCCTCGCGCATGAACGTGGGCCAGGTGTTGGAAACCCACCTGGGCTGGGCCGCCCGGTTCCTCGGACTCAAATTTGCCACGCCCGTCTTCGACGGCATCAAGGAAAAGGACATTCGCGGCTATCTCAAGGAGGCCAAGCTGCCTGAGCACGGCAAAACCCTGCTGGTGGACGGGCGGACGGGGGAGGTTTTTGACCAGGAAATTGTGGTGGGTTACATCTACATGATGAAACTGGGCCATTTGGTGGCGGACAAGATCCATGCCCGCGCGGTCGGCCCCTACTCCCTGGTCACGCAGCAGCCGTTGGGGGGCAAGGCCCAATACGGCGGGCAGCGCTTCGGGGAAATGGAGGTGTGGGCCATGGAAGCCTACGGCGCCGCCTACAGCTTGCAGGAATTGTTGACGGTCAAGTCGGACGACGTGCAGGGCCGCACGCGCATCTATGAGAGCATTGTCAAAGGGGACAACTGCCTGGAAGCGGGCGTGCCCGAATCCTTCAACGTGCTGGTCAAGGAAATGCAGTCCCTGGCCATGGACGTGAAGGTGGGCTATTCCAACCCGGTGGAACAAGCGGCGGCGGCGCAAGCGCAGACGCTGAGCAGCCTGAAGTAACCTGTTAATTCTTATTATGAACACCAAAGAAACAGCGCGCGAGTTGCTCGGCCTGGATAAAGTCAACCAGGTGGAGTACGTGGCCATTTCGGTGGCCTCCCCCGAAGCCATTCGGGCCTGGTCCAAGGGCGAGGTGAAAAACCCGGAGACGATCAATTACCGCACCTTCAAGCCGGAAAAAGGCGGCCTCTTTTGCGAGCGCATTTTCGGCCCGGTCAAGGACTGGGAATGTTCCTGCGGGAAATACAAGCGCATCAAGCACCGGGGAGTGGTCTGCGACCGGTGCGGGGTGGAAGTGACCCTGGCCAGGGTGCGGCGGGAGCGGATGGGCCACATTGAGCTGGCGGTGCCCGTTTCCCACATCTGGTTCTTCAAGTGCATGCCCTCGCGGCTGGGACTGGTCCTGGACATGACGGCGCGGAACCTGGAGCGGGTGATCTATTACGAGGATTACATGGTGATCAATCCCGGCTCGACCCCGCTGAAATTGCACCAGTTGTTGAGCGAGCATGAATACCGGGAAGCGCGCGAGACTTACGGCCCGGATGGGTTCGTGGCCAAGATGGGCGCGGAAGCGGTGCGGGAAGCGCTGGCCAATG
This sequence comes from Verrucomicrobiota bacterium, assembly GCA_049513975.1. GTDB lineage: Bacteria > Verrucomicrobiota > Verrucomicrobiia > Limisphaerales > Palsa-1400 > JBEKOF01. The sequence continues at coordinate 47,929 of JBEKVM010000011.1, forward strand.
TGGATTTGCAGAAGCAGGTGGATCATCTCTCGGTGGCCATGACGGAAACCAAGAGCAAACAAATCCGCAAAAAGGTGGCCAAGCGCATCAAATTGCTCTCGGCCTTCCACTCCTCCAAGGCGCGGCCCGAATGGATGGTCCTGACCGTGCTGCCGGTCATCCCGCCGGATTTGCGCCCGCTGGTGCCGCTGGAAGGGGGCCGCTTTGCCACCTCCGACCTCAACGACCTCTACCGGCGCGTCATCAACCGGAACAACCGTCTGAAGAACCTGCTGCAACTCAAGACGCCGGAGGTCATCATCCGCAACGAAAAGCGGATGTTGCAGGAAGCGGTGGACGCCCTCTTTGACAACGGCCGGCATGGGCGGGCCGTGACCGGGGCGGGCAACCGCGCCTTGAAATCGTTGAGCGACATGCTCAAGGGCAAGAGCGGACGGTTCCGGCAAAATCTGCTGGGCAAACGGGTGGATTACTCGGGGCGCTCGGTCATTGTCATCGGGCCGGAACTCAAATTGCACCAGTGCGGCCTGCCCAAGAAAATGGCGCTGGTGCTCTTCGAGCCGTTCATTATCCGGCGCTTGAAGGAGCTGGGTTACGTCCATACGGTTCGTTCGGCCAAGAAGATGATTGAACGGCAGTCGCCGGAAGTGTGGGACATCCTGGAAGAGGTGACCAAGGGCCACCCCGTCCTGCTCAACCGCGCGCCCACCCTCCACCGGCTCTCCATCCAGGCCTTCGAGCCGATCCTGATCGAAGGGGAAGCCATCCGCATTCATCCGCTGGTCTGCACCGCCTACAACGCGGATTTCGACGGCGACCAGATGGCGGTGCATGTGCCGCTGTCGGTGGAGGCGCAGTTGGAGGCGCGTCTGCTCATGATGGCGCCCAACAACATCTTCAGCCCCTCGAGCGGGCGGCCCATCATGACGCCCACGCAGGACATCACCCTGGGTTGTTTCTATTTGACTGCGGAGCCGCGCGCCAAAAAGGAGGAGGCCGCCCCCATGCTCTTCGGCTCCAAGTCGGAAGTCGTCTTCGCCTACAGCGACGGCGGGGTGAAGCTGCACACCCGCATCCGCCTGGCCAACCCGGACCGGGGGCGCAAGACGCAGTACGGGGAGGCGGAAAAGAACGTGATCGAAACCACGGTGGGCCGGGTGATTTTCAGCGAAATCTGGCCGGAGGAATTGGGCTTCCTCAACCGGGTGGCGGGCAAATCCATGCTGGGGGAGCTGATCTGGACCTGCTACAAAATTTGCGGGCACGAGAAGACGGTGGTGATGCTGGACAAGTTGAAGGAGCTGGGCTTCCGTTCCGCCACCCGCTCCGGCTGCTCCATCGGGATTGACGACATGATCATCCCCGAGGAGAAGGACCAGGAAATCCACACCGCGCAGAAGCAGATTTCCGACGTGGAGAAGCAATATCGCAAAGGCGTCATCACCCCGGGCGAGCGCTACAACAAGGTGATTGATATTTGGACCCATTGCACCGACAAGATTGCCAACGTCATGCTGGACACGCTGAAGAAAAACCACGGCAAGCTGGAATACAACCCGGTCTCGCTCATGGTGGACTCCGGGGCGCGCGGCAACCGCCAGCAGGTCCGCCAACTGGCCGGGGTGCGCGGGCTGATGGCCAAGCCCAGCGGCGACATCATCGAGAAACCGATTCTGTCCAACTTCCGCGAAGGCTTGACCGTGCTGGAGTATTTCATCTCCACCCACGGGGCGCGCAAGGGCCTGGCGGACACCGCCCTGAAAACGGCCGACTCCGGCTACATGACGCGCAAACTGGTGGACGTGGCGCAGGACGTGATCATCCGCATGGAGGATTGCGGGACGAACAACGGCATCTGGGTGCAGGCCATTTATGAGGGGGAGGACGAAGTGGTCAAGTTGAGCGAACGGGTCATCGGACGCATGGCCTGCGATGACGTGATGGATCCGGCCAATTTGAAGAAAGTGCTGGTTCACGCCAACGAGTTGATTGACGAGGCCAAAGGGCGGCAGATCGAAGCCAGCGGGGTGGAAAAGCTGCGCATCCGCTCGGTGCTGACCTGCGAAAGCAAATACGGCATCTGCGCCAACTGTTACGGGCGCAATCTGGCCACCGGCGGCATGATCAAACGGGGCGAGGCGGTCGGCATCATCGCCGCCCAATCCATCGGCGAGCCGGGCACGCAGTTGACCATGCGCACCTTCCACATCGGCGGCACCGCCTCCCAGGTTTTCAAGCAGCCCCAAATCAAGTCCAAGAGCGACGGCATTGTCAAATATAACGATCTGCGCCTGGTCGAGCTGGAGGACGGCAACAACATCGTCCTCAACAAAAACGGCTCCATCGCCATCATGGCCGAGGACGGCCGCGAACTGGAGCAGCACACCCTGGTGGTCGGCTCGGTCATTTCGGTGCGCAACGGCGAGCGCGTGAAAAAAGGGGCGCCCTTCGTGCAGTGGGACCCCTACAATGTCCCCATCCTTTCGGAAAAGGCCGGGAAGGTGAAGTTTGTGGACATCATCGAGGGGGTGACCATGAAGCAGGAAGTGGACGAAACCACCGCGCAGGAAGCGATGGTCATCATCGAACACAAGGAGGATTTGCACCCGCAAATTGTCATCTGCACCGACAAGGGCGAACCGCTGGCCAACTACCCCATTCCGGCCCACGCCCACATCGTGGTGGACGAGAACGACAAGATCGTGGCCGGCACCTTGATGGCCAAGACCCCGCGCAAATCTTCCAAGACCAAGGACATCACCGGCGGCCTGCCGCGGGTGGCGGAATTGTTCGAGGCGCGGCGTCCCAAGGACGCGTCGGAAATTTCCAAGATTGACGGGGTGGTGGATTTCGGCCCCAGCGTGCGCGGCAAGCGGACCATTCTCATTAAGGACCCGGCGACGGCGGTGGAAGAGGAGCACCTCATCCCCATCGGCCGGCATGTCATTGTCTTCAAGGGAGATTACGTCAAGAAAGGCCAGCAACTGACCGAAGGCCCGATGGATCCCCACGAAATTCTGGACATCTGCGGCCCGCAGGAATTGCAGGAACATCTGGTCAACGAAGTGCAGGAGGTTTACCGCCTGCAAGGCGTGACCATCAACGACAAGCACATCGAGATCATCGTCCGGCAAATGCTGCGCAAAGTGCGCGTGACCGAACCGGGCGACAGCCAGTTTCTCTGGGGCGAACAGATTGACAAAATCGAGTTTGAAAAGGAAAACGCGCGGGTGGAAAAAATGGGCGGCAAGCCGGCCGAGGCCCAGCCCGTTTTGCTCGGCATCACCAAGGCCTCCCTGGAGACGGAGAGCTTTCTCAGCGCCGCTTCCTTCCAGGACACCACCCGGGTCCTGACCGAGGCGGCGACCATGGGCAAAGTGGATTACCTGCGCGGCTTCAAGGAAAACGTCATCATGGGCCACATCATTCCGGCGGGGACCGGCTACACCCTGCACCGCCGGGTGGATTTGAAGCCGCTGGTCGAACCGATTCCCGTGGAAGAACCCACGGAAATCCTCTCCCTGACCGAACCTCTGGCCGGATAGCAAATCATCCAGCCGACTGGAGCGGCGCTCAATGAGCGCCGCTTTTTTGCGGGCAGCAACCCACTGCGCAACGCCGGAAGAAAAAACAGGCGGAGACCCCGTTATGAAAACCCTCATCCCAGTTGCGTTGGTGCTTCTCTTGCGGTGGTCCCTGTTTGCGCAAGCCACGAAGGCCGCTGCCGCAGCAGACCCCGCCCCGCAACTGGTCGTGGGCATTGTGGTGGATCAGATGCGCTACGATTTTATTTACCGATTCTGGCAGAGATATGGCGACGGCGGCTTTAAAAGGCTGGTCCATCAGGGAGCCTTCTATCGGAATGCCGGGTATAATCATGTGCCCACCTTCACCGGGCCGGGACACGCCGGTATTTTCACCGGCGCCAACCCGGCCAGCCACGGGATCGTCGCCAACAACTGGTATGATCGCGCGCTGGGAAAAACCGTCTATTGTGTTGAGGACGCCGACTGCGCCCCGGTGGGCTGCGACAACGCGAAAGACGGCAGGATGTCGCCCAGGAAATTATTGGTGACCACGATAACGGATGAGTTGAAATTGGCCGGCAATTTGCGTTCGAGGGTCATTGGGGTTTCCTTGAAAGACCGCGCCGCCATCCTGCCCGCCGGACACCTGGCCGACGGCGCCTACTGGTTTGATGACGGGTCCGGCCGCTGGATTAGCAGCACCTACTACATGACCCAATTGCCGGGATGGGTGACGCATTTCAACGGCTCCAACCGGGCGGAGGTTTATTTGCAGCAGACCTGGACAAACCTGGCCGACTACACCGAAGGTTTGCCCAATGGCAATGAGTACGAGAAAAGGTTGACGACCAATGAGACCCATCTTGGGTTTCCACACGACCTTCACCGCCTCTTTGCGACCGAGAAGACAAACCAATACGGCATCATCCGCTATACGCCTTTCGGCAATTGCCTGACGGAGGAATTTGCCGAGGAGGCGGTCCGGCGCGAGCAACTGGGCCAGCATGACGCCATTGACTTTCTCACCATCAATTTTGCCTCCACCGACTACGTGGGGCATAGATTTGGGCCGCGCTCGATGGAAGTGGAAGACACCTATGTCCGATTGGATCAGACCTTGGAGCGGTTTCTCCATTTTTTGGACGGTGGGATTGGGCAGACCAACGTGCTCGTCTTTCTCACGGCCGATCACGGGGTGGCCGATGTGCCGGCATACAACCAGGCCAGGCATTTGCCGGGCGATATCTTCCATTGGGATCGGGTGGGGGCGAATCTGACCAATCGTTTGCAAAACAAATACGGCCATTCCTTGATCCTTAACTATATCAATCAACAAATCTATTTGGACGCTAAATCCATCGAATTACAGAAACTCGACAAGAGCCGGGTGGAAGAGGACATCCGTGACTGGCTTATTACGGAGGAAGGCGTGGCCGATGTTATCTCCAGCCGCGATCTGAAGAAGGAAGCGGGATCGAGCGCGATCTACGGGGATCTGGCCAACGGAGTATATCCGTCCCGGTCGGGAGATCTGACGATTCTGTTGCAATCGGGCTGGATGGAAGAGGAGGACAAGCTGACTGCCACAACGCACGGCACGCCCTACCAATACGATACGCATGTTCCAATCTTGTTCTGGGGCTGGCGCATTCCACACTTGATTTGCGATGAACCGGTGACGGCCACCGAAATCACGCCCACGCTTTGCCAGTTGCTCAACATTCAGTTCCCGAGCGCGTCGGCAAACCAGATCCTGCCCGGCCTTTGCAAATAGACCGAAACACTCGCACCATTGACGCGGGCCGCCTTGCCGGCGCAACTTGGAGGAAAGCTATGAAGGCCGACCATTTCAGCGGCTGGAAAATAACCGGTCAGTTTGCGGCGTTACACTGGAAATGGTTTGCGCTGATTCTCCCGCTGGCGCCAATGTTTCCCACGGCGGCGCGCGCCGGGTGGGTCTGGCAGGAGAGTCACGCGCCCCGAACCAGCTTCCGCGCGGTCCAGGCGGTCAACCGCAAAGTGGTTTGGGCGGGCGGCACGGGCGGGACCTGCCTCCGCACGGTGGACGGCGGCGACACCTGGGAGATCCTGGCGGTGCCCGGCGCGGACAAATTGGATTTTCGCGGACTGTTCGCGTTCGATGAGCGCACGGTCGTGCTGTTGAGCGCGGGCGAAGCGTCGGAGGGGTTGACCCGGATGTATCGCACAGCGGACTCGGGACGGACCTGGCAGACGGTGTTTCAGACGGAAGATAAGGGCGTGTTTCTGGACGGGGTGTCCTTTTGGGACCGGACCAACGGGATGGCGGTGGGTGACCAGATCGAGGGCAAATGGTATTTGCTGAGAACCAAAGACGGCGGGCAAAGCTGGGAACGGGTGCCTCCGGCGGCTTTGCCGGCGATGCTGCCCAACGAAGGAGCCTTTGCGGCGGGGAACACCTCGATGGCGATGGAAGCCTCCTCCAAAGTCTGGCTGGCTTCGGGAGCGGCGGAGCGGGCGCGCATTTTTATCTCGACCGACCGCGCCCAGACTTGGGAGGTGCGGGAAACGCCCATGCCCGGCGGAACGACCGCGGGGATTTACGGCTTGCGCTTTTTGGACGCGCAACGCGGCGTGGCCGTGGGCGGCGATTACAAGCAGGACAAAACGCCGTCGGACAACGTGATCGTCACGACCGATGGCGGCCAGACCTGGCAGAAAGGCGGGCGCACCGATCCGCCGGGATTGAAGGAAACCGTGGTGGCGCTGCCGGGGAGTGTGCTGCTGGCGGTCGGCCCTTCGGGCACGAGCCTGAGCCGCGATTTTGGAACCACCTGGCAAAAAGTGGACGAGTTCTCGCTGCACGCCGCCTCGTGCGCGGACGGGGAATGCTGGGCGGTGGGAGGACGGGGAGCAATCGGGAAGTGGAAGGGGAATTGAATTTGGAAAAAACGCGCTCTTGAGATTACGATTAGCCTTCTTTCTCGTTAAAGCGTGCATCGGGACCAGGAATCTGCCGCTGCTCGACAGACCTCCGTGGAACAATTCGTGTCCGTCTCCTGTTCCCTCTCCGCTCCCATCCGATGGGAGGGGAGAGGGTCAGGGTGAGGTGAGGGTTCATGGCAAGGATCGAGATTAAGAGTGAACGGCATCAACTGACCGGCACCAGGGAAACGCGCTCGCCCTGGTCGTTGTGGCTGATGCCCTGGGCTTGGGGATCCAGGGTGAGATGGCCGTCCACCAGAAAGGCATAGCGGTGGTGGCCGTGGCGCAACTCGACCTGCAGCAACCAGGCCCCGTCCGGCCGGTGGCTCATGGGATGGGCCTTCGGGTCCCAGTGGTTGAAGTCGCCGACCAGGCTGACGTGTTTGGCCTGGGGCGCGTTGCAGATGAAATTGACGGGCCGCAAGTTGCGATGGGCGCTGTAAACGTGGTAGTTCATGTCAAGAAGAAACGTGGGGCAAAAGGGCCGGGAGTTGGCGGACGGGCTGGCTCAAGTGAGGAGGTTTTCCAGGAGGAGCAGGGCGGTGTGCCGGACCTGTTCCGATTGAGTTTCCAGCAGGCGATAGCTGGCGGTCCAGCCCGCCCGCGTTCCGTGGCGTTCGCGCCAGAGGGTTTTGAGGACACGTTCGGTGCGTTCAACTTGTTGGATGGCTGAGGTGAGACTCTCGCGCCCTTCCGGCAGGTCGGAGATGTCGCCGACCAGAAACCGGCTGATCTGCTTGCGGCCGAACACGGCATGCAACAGCGTCACCACCGTCTGTTCGTAGGCATACCAGCGGCGGTGGAGCAACTCGCCCAGAAAGTCGTGGCGCAGGGCGAAGAACTCTGATCGCGGCCGCTCGGTGTATTGGCGAATCTCCCGCGCCTCGGCCGGAAACCAGGTGTAGAGCAGGGCAAAGGTGCCGTAGGTGTCAATCAATTGCTTGGGATTGTTGTGGTCGGTGGCAATCTCGCCCACGCAGACATCCTGACCCAGCTCGGCGCAGATTTCGGGAAGATCATGCAGCCGCCCCAGCACCCGCCTTCCCGCCTCGCTGCCGTAATTGAAATCGCCCGGAATCAGCCAATAGACATCGTCCGGTTTGCCCCTCTCAAACGCCAGCCCAAGACCGCAATACCACATCTGGCAGGTGTCCACGCACCACGCATCCACCAGGTCCGAATGCCGGGCGGCGACGCCGTCGCGAAACGGCAGGTAGCGCTTGTCCCGCAGGGCGGCGGCATGGGTCTTCCGGTCAATGACCGTGATGGGACGCGCATAAGTCTGCTGGCGCGAGTCCAGTTCGGCGACCAGACGGTACAATTCCCGGATGTTGGCGTAATCATCCAGGGGCCGGAACGGATAAATGACCACGGGATGAATGAGGGCCGGCTTGGCCGCCCTGGACGGGGTTTGGGCGGCTGCGGAAACCCGGGCTTTCCTGCGGTGCTCGTTCTTCTTCATCGGCCCATCATGCCGGATTGGCCGGAAAATTCCAAATGCTTTTGCCGGCGGATGGCCGCACGGGCCACGCGGAAGACGGCTAATGAAAACACTGAATTGCCAATGACAAATACTCAATGGAAAATTCCCGATTTCCGGTCGCGAGCGCTACCACATGGATTCTCAGAATTAAAAATTGAGGATTGAAAATTGGTCATTGGCAATTAAAACGCCCTCTCGACAAAGGTGAGATGCGCCTCGCTCTTGGTGTTCTGCCACAACCCCCTTGCGGGACGGAGCGGTCTGTGGTAATTGAAACCTCATCCCATGAAAACGAAATTCCCGGTTCTCATTCTCGCGCTGGTGGTCTCCTCGGGTTTTTCTGCCGATGCCGCGCCGGCGGTCGCCCAGTCCGAATCCAACGCCGCCGTGAGCATCACCGACAACGGCCGCACCTGGACGCTCGACAACGGCATCGTCAAAGCGACGATCAACAAGTTCAACGGCAACCTGTCGTCGCTCCTCTATCACGGCATCGAGACCATGGGCGGCGGGGGATACTGGGAGCAAACCCCGCAGGAGGCGCCCCAACTGACCCAAACGCTCACGATTGACCCGGCGAAAAACGGCGGGCTGCGCGCCGAAGTCGCCGTCAAGGGCGTCACCGGCGGCACCGTCATGCTGACGCCCGGCGCGCCCGGCGGCGGAACGTACTGCGACATCGAAGTTCGCTACGCGATGGGCCGCGGCGAAAGCGGCATTTACGCCTGCGCTATTTTCTCCCACCCGGCTGGCTACGGCGCGATGGGCGTGGGCGAAAGCCGCTACATCACCAAGCTCAGCAAGATCTTTGACTGGATTTCGGTGGACGCGGACCGCAACATGCTCGAATGCACGCCCCAGGATTGGGGTGCGGGCATCCAAATCCACGCCAAGGAACAGCGGATCTTGAGCACCGGCATTTACAAAAACTCCGTCGAGCACAAATACAGCTACACGGCGGTGCAATACAAAATCCCCGCTTTCGGCTGGTCGAGCACCACGCATCATGTCGGCGTGTGGTTCATCAATCCGACCATTGAATTTCTCAGTGGCGGCGCATCCAAGCAGGAACTGGTCTGCCATTTTGACGCCAATGACAACCCGGACCCGATCATCCTCGATTACTGGCGCGGGACCCATTACGGGGGCGGGGCGGCCTGCAACCTCCGCGCCGGGGAAGAGTGGAGCAAGGTCATCGGCCCGATCTTTGTCTATTGCAACGCCCTGGCCGACCCCAAAGTCCCCTCCCAGGCCGGCCTCGCCACCCTGGCTGCCACCGCCGGCAACCCCTCCGTGCCTGCCGCCTGGCAGGACAACGCGACGGCTTTGTGGCAGGACGCCCTCAGCCAGGCAAAAAAAGAAAGAGCCTTGTGGCCCTACGACTGGGTCAACGGCGTGGACTACCCGCACCGGGAGGGGCGCGGGACTGTGACCGGCCAAATCGTGCTCAACGACCCGCAGGCGGCCACGACCAAGCTGCCCAATCTGACCGTGGGCCTGGCCCATCCGGATTATTCCGGCGGTGGCAGGCGCGGCGGCGGGTTGGTGGACTGGGCGCACGACGCCAAGTTCTACCAGTTCTGGAACGACGGGAGCGAGGACGGCAAATTCACCATTCCCAACGTCCGCCCCGGCACTTACACGCTGCATGCGTTTGCCGACGGCGTGCTGGGTGAATTCGTCCAGACCAACATCACCGTCCAGGCCGGCAAGACGGTGAACCTGGACAGAATGGAGTGGAAGCCCCTGCGCTACGGCAGGCAGGTCTGGGACATCGGCTACCCCGACCGCACCGGCGGCAAATTCTACAAGGGCGACGGCGCGAACTACTGGCTCTGGGGCTGGGGTCTGCGCTATGGCGACCTGTTCCCCAACGACATCACCTACACCATCGGCAAAAGCGATTACCGCAAGGACTGGTTCTTTGAGCAGGTGCCGCACGCACTGTCCGACGCCTGGATCAATCCTCAAGCCAAGGATCCGCTCAATCAGCGCTTCGGCTGGGTCAAGGTTCAGGGATCGGACACTTGGAGATCCATCGGCCAAGGCCGGGCGACTACCTGGACCATTAAATTCGACATGGACAAAACACCCAAGGGCCAGGCGGCCCTGCGCGTGGCCCTGGCCGGCGCCGACGGCATGGGCGGGCTGGCCGTAGCTGTCAACGGCCAGAGCGCCGGCGCCATCCGGCCGACGCCTACCAACGCCCTGCGCTATAACACCGACAAGAGCGTCTGGCAGGAATGTGTCCTGACCTTCGGCGCCGCGCTGCTGAAGCAGGGCGAAAACGAAATGCAGCTCACTGTGCCTGCCGGGGAAGTCACCTCCGGCGTCGTTTACGACTACCTGCGGCTCGAACTCAACGAGGATTACAAACCCGGCGGCGCGCAGTAAGGTGTCATCGCCGGGTAGTGGTCAAGGTGACTGACAAGTATTGCCCTATGAAATCTTTCTTCGTAACGGCCCTCGTGGCCGCCGCCATTCCCCTGGCCGCCCAGGATTCCCGCACCAATGTCATCATCCGGGCCGAACCGCTTTCGGGCGGGCGCGTCGAACCCACCTTGTTCGGCAACTTTATGGAATTGCTGGATGACGTTGTGCCCGGATCGTGGGCCGAGTTGTTGAACGACCGGTCTTTTGCCGGAGTCCTCCCGGCGGCGGACTGGGTGTACTACGACGGCTCCCTGGATATTTGCGACCGCCAGTGGGACACCAACCGCACCTGGAGCTACGACACCAACAACCCCTTCAACGGGAAACGTTGCGCCAAACTCACGGCCGGCCCCAGCCCGGCCAGCCTGACCCAATCGGGCCTGTCGGCGCGAAAAGGCATGGATTACAGCTTCTCGACCTATCTGCGCGGGGACAACGGGATCAAAGTCACCGTCCTGCTCAAGGCCCTGCTGCCGGGCGGAGAATGGCTTGCCCTGGCTTCGGCCAGGCTTCCCCCGCCTTCGTCAGAATGGCAAAAGTACTCGATCAAAATGACCTGCAACGGCCAGGCCGACCGCGCGGTCTTCGAGCTGCGCGCCGAAGGCCAGGGCCGCCTCTGGGTCAACAAACTGTCCCTCATGCCCGGCGACAACCGAAACGGCTGGCGGGCGGATGTGGTGAAAGCAATCAAGGAAATCCGTCCCGGCATCCTCCGCTGGGGCGGCTCGACCGTGGATCCCGGCCATTACCGCTGGAAAAATGGCATCGGCGACCGCGACCGGCGCACACCCTGGCCCAATGAGAATTGGGGCCGAATGGACCCGGATGACGTGGGGATGGACGAATTCTGCCAATTCTGCGAACTGACCGCCGCCGAACCGCTCATCTGCGTCAGCTTTGCCGATGGCGCCCAAAGCGCGCACGACTTGGTGGAGTATTGCAACGGAGATGCCCGGACCGCCTGGGGCGCCAAACGCGCGGCCAACGGCCATGCCAGCGCCTACCATGTCAAGTATTGGGAAATCGGCAACGAGATCAGCGGCAGCGACGCCAACTATTTGGATCAATTCCCCGGCTTCATCCAGGCGATCCGCTCCGCCGACCCCGGGGCGCGGATCATGACTTCCTATCCCTCGCAACAGTTGCTGGACCGGGTGGGGCGGGAGGTTGATTTTGTTTGCCCGCACCACTACACGACCGATCTCAAGGAGTGCGAGTTGGACTTCACCCGGATTGGGGAGATGATAGACCGGACCCCCGGCTGTTCCCGCATCCAGATGGCTGTGACGGAATGGAACATTGACGCCGGGGCGTGGGGCCTGGGCCGCGCCCGGCAATCCACCCTCCTGGCGGCCCTGGAAAACGCCCGCTATCTCAACTTGATGATGCGGTACTCGGACAAGGTCAAGATTGCCAACCGGTCCAATCTGGCCAACAGTTATTGTGGCGCGACCATTCTGACCGCCGCCTCCGGCACCGGCGTCCTGCGGCAGCCCAGCCATTATGTCATGAAACTCTATTCCCTCCATGCCAAACCGGTGCCGCTGGGGGTGGAGCGCTCTGACAACCGGTTGGACCTCTTCGCCTGCGCTTCGGATGACAAGAAATCCGCCGTGGTTTTCGCCGTCAATCCGACGCGCAACCCGCTGCCACTCGTTCTGGGCTTCGGCGCCTTCGACCCGGCCCCCCGCGTCGTCAGCGCCGAGACGGTGTGCGATGTTCTGAACCTGCGCCAGCCCGACGTGGAGAACCATTGGCAGGAGCCTGAAAGGGTCAGGATGGTCAGTTTGCCCGTTACCGAAGGCGCGGTCCTGCTGCCGCCCTTTTCCGCCACGGCGATTGAGTGTGCGGTGAATTAACGGAGCTGCAACGCCCGCCAGCAGGGCAACATTTCAACCAGGACAGAGGCATGTTTATCACGGCGGCAGGTGATGCGGGCCGCGAGGCGCGGCCCGCTGCACGCGAGGGCGCATGCGCTCAACGAAAACAGGAAATATCCGATGGCTCTGCGCTGACTTTTCAGCTCTTCTTCAACTGCCCCGCAATGACTTCCCAGCGGTGCAGGCCGCGGCCCAGCTCCTGCGGCCAGCTTTCCTCCGTGCAGGTCATGAAGACCTGGCTGCGGGCGTGTTGCGCGCGGTCCAGCAAGGGCAGAAAGGCGGCGCGCCGTCTGGCGTCCAGCTCGCCCATGACGTCATCAATCAATAAAATCGGCGGCACGCCGTGGATGTCGGTCAGGTATTCCGCCTGGGTCAGCTTCAAGGCGATGGCGATGGAGCGCTTTTGCCCTTCGCTGGCGAATTTGGCGGCCGATTTTCCGTCCAGCCGCAACTGCAATTCGTCCCGATGCGGCCCGATGAGGGTGGAGCGAAACACCCGTTCGCGCGCGCGGTTGCGCGCCAGTTCCACGGCGAAATCGTGCTTGACGGAGGGCAGGTATTCCAGTTCCAGCGGCTCGGCGGAGCGGGCCACCCGGGCGTAGGCTTGGCGGGCCAATCCCGCCACGCGGGGGAGCAGTTCGCGGCGAAAATCCATGATTTGTTGCCCCGCCTCGATCAATTCGTGGGTGAACCCTTCCAGGGCGGCTTCGTCAACAAAACGCTGGCGCAGCAGGGCGTTGCGCGAGCGCACGGCGCGGGCGTAGCGTTGGAGGACGGGCAGATAGACGGCGTGGGTGTGGGCCAGGAGCAAATCCATGAAGCGCCGCCGCAGGCGGGCCACGCCCTTGACCAGTTGCAAATCCTCGGTGCAAAAAACCACCGCGCGCACCACGCCCAGGTAGTCGCCCAGTTTGCGCACCGGCTGGGCGTCCAGGGAAAGTTTGCGTTGGGCCGGCGACCAGTAAATCTTGATGTCGTGTTCGGCCTGGGAGGAAACGGTGGCGCTGACAAAGTAACCCTTTTGGCCGTGGCGGACCATTTGCGCGCCGCCCACGCCGCGGAAGGAGCGCAGGGTGGCGAGCAAATAAATGGCTTCGAGCAGGTTGGTCTTGCCCTGGGCGTTGTCGCCCAGCAACAAGTGGAACCCGGCGGGAAAATCGGCGTCCAACCGCGCGTAATTGCGGAAGTCGCGAAGCCTCAAATGAAGCAAATGCACAGCCCCGGCAGTCTAAGCTGGCGCGGGCAAAGTTGAAAGACTTTTGCTACCGGAGCCTCTGCGTGGAATACTTTTTGAGCTGGGCGTCGTCCCCCGCGCTGGCCGGGTAGCTGACGTCGTTGATGGGGTCCTTGAATTTAACGACCACCAAGGCCAGGGGCAGGTTTTGCTGGCGGCAAAAATCCTCCGCTTGCGCCACATTGCCGAATTCGGTGGCGTGATTCTCGTCCACATCCCAGTCGTCCCCGCTGAAGTAGGCCCTGCTCTCCGGGTTTTGAATCAAAATACGCATCTAATGAATTATCGGCATTGTAGGGGATTCCATTAGGGGATTACAAGGAAAACTTACATTACAAACTTGTCATTATTGTCCCTTATTATTCTCCGCGACCGCTTTCGCCCCCCGAACCCAAACCCGGCCGGGGCAAAATGTTGCCGAAATAGTGCTTGAATTGGCCGCCGGCAACGATTACCTTCCCCCGCTCTTAGCGAAAGAATATTTATGTCCAGAATCTGTGAGTTAACCGGTACCCGCCCGATCAAGGGCAGCCATATATGGCGTAGTGGCAAGGCCAAGAAAAAAGGCGGCATCGGCATGCACATCACCGCCACCACCAAGCGCCGTTTCATCCCCAATCTCCAGCGGGTCAAGGCCGTGATTGACGGCGAAGTGCGCTACATCAGCGTGACCGCCAAGGCTCTGAAAAAAGGGCTGATCACCAAAGCCCCCAGGCGTCGCTGGACCAAGGACGCGCCCGCGCCCGCGCCCGCCGCCGGGTAAGGCCTGGCGCCCGGTTTCACTTCCGTTTGAGCCGGTGCATGGTGGCGCGCTTCAATTCGCGGTCCATTTCCCGCTCCTTGATGTCGTCGCGCTTGTCAAATTCCACCTTCCCCTTGCCGACGCCCAAGGCCACTTTGACCTTGCCATTTTTCCAGTAAAGGGAAAGCGGCACCAGGGCATGGCCTTTGACCGCGGCCAGGGCGGAGAGCTTGCGAATTTCCGATTTGTGCAGGAGGAGCTTGCGGGGGGCTTTTGGCTCGTGGCCGAAGCGGTTGGCCGGGGTGTATTCGTCAATGTGGGCGTTATAGAGCCAGACCTCCTCCTTTTCCACCCGGGCAAAGGCGTCGCCAATTTGCGCTTTGCCGGCCCGCAGGGCCTTGACCTCGGACCCATGCAGGACCAGGCCCGCCTCGTAGGTTTCTAAAATGTGATAATCGCGCCGGGCTTTGGAATTGTGCAAAATTTCGGCCATAACGGATAGCGGCCCTTCCGCCCGGAATGGGGCCGCCGGACCCGGCGTCAGGCGCGACGGCGTTTCTTGGGGGCGGGCTGCGCATCTTCTTCGGTCGCGCTGGATACTTCAAAATCCATTTTCCCCTCGATCAACTCCACCAGGGCAACGTCGGCGATGCCCATGCCGGGGGACTGCTCGATCAACGGCCGGCCACTGCTGCCGCCGCCGGTCAGTTGGCGGACGCGCCGGGAGATGATGTTCACCAAAACGTTGGGGTTTCCAACCTTGGCCATTGCTTGTTTGACGTATTCGCTGTTCACGGGTCGTGCAAACTAACCGTTCTCCGCAGGAACGCAATGATAAAATCGCAAAATGCGGCGGAAATTCTGTTGTGGCAATGGATTCTTCTGTTAAAACCACTGGTCATGTCCGCCGCCATCGCGCTATTCTAGCTCAACCGAAGGAAGCCTTGCCATGAAACCATTGTTCCCCGCCAAATTCGCCTTCGCCATCGGCGCCCTCGCCGCCCTGATCTTCGCCGCCTGCCAGGCAACCAAAGAGCCGGCCACCATCGCCAACCCAAAGGCCTTCGCCCCAGCCTCCTCCCGGCCAACTGCCGACGCACCCACAGCCATCCCATCCGTCTCATCCAACCTGCCCGCGCCCGCATCTCCCGCCGCCGCAGCTCCCGCCGCCGCAGTTCCAACAGCCCCTGTCACCCCCGCCCAAGAGCCTGCCAGCCCGGCGGCGGAAGCCACTCCGGCTGCGGGAGCGGCTGCCGAAGAGCGGGCCACCTCCAGCGATCCCATTGAGCGGATCAAGGAGGAGGGTTTGAACCATTCCCAAGCGATGGATACTTTGAGCTACCTGAGCGATGTCATCGGGCCGCGCCTGACCGGCTCGCCCAACCTCAAGCGCGCCAATCAGTGGACCAAAATGAAATTGGAAAGCTGGGGCTTGACCAACGCCCATTTGGAACCTTGGGGACCGTTCGGACGGGGCTGGGAGGCAAAACGGTTTTCCGCTCAAGTCATTGAGCCGCAGGCCTTTCCCATCATTGCTTATCCCCTGGCCTGGTCGCCCGGATATGACAAGCCGATGGAGGGGGATGCGGTTTTCATTGACTTGGCGCAGACCACTAATTTGGATCAATACAAGGGAAAACTCAAGGGCGCCATGGTCCTCGTCAGCCCCATGCGCACCAACCTCGCCGTGCCATTTCAACCTCTGGCAGTGCGGTTGGCGGACAGCAATCTGCTGGTGGCGGCAAACACTGTGGACGACCTGGGATTCTTCGGCATGGTGCAGTCGCGCGGCGGCGGGGGCGGAGGCCGCCGGGGCGGATTTGCATCGCAGCTCGGAGCAAACCGAATTTCGCCGGCACGATTGCTTTCGTTTTTGACTGAGGAAAAGGTGGGGGTCGTGTTGAGCGTCACCTCGCAGTTCGACAACGGGACGGTTTTGGTGCAGAGCGCCTCGGTTCCGGCGGGCACCAACGCCGGCGGCGGCGGCCGCGGAGGGAGCAGCCCGTATTCCACCAACGCCCCGGCCATGCCCCCGCAAATCGCCGTGGCGGTGGAGAGCTACAACCGGATCGTCCGCATGATCAAGGCGGGGGAGAAAGTGAAAATGCAGATTGACCTGGAGGTCAAGTTTCACAATGAGGATTTGATGGCTTACAACACCATCGCCGAAATTCCCGGCACCGATTTGAAGGACCAAATCGTCATGCTCGGCGGGCACATGGACTCGTGGCCGGCGGGAACAGGCGCCACGGATAACGGCGTCGGCGCGGCCGCCTGCATGGAAGCGGTGCGCATTATCCAGGCGGCCGGCTTGCATCCGCGCCGCACCATCCGCATCGCCCTTTGGACCGGGGAAGAAGAAGGCCTCCTCGGCTCCAGGGCTTATGTGACCCAACATTTCGGCTCGAATGCAGGAGGACGGGGCGGCGGCGCGGGGCGCGGTGGCCGCGGCGGCCGGGGAGGACGCGGTGGCGGCTTGAGTGCGCCGGGAACCAACGCCCCAACCGAATTGGCCGCAAACACCAACAACCCGCGCGTCGCCGGTTCCGTTGCCCCCATGGCTTTTCCAATCGATGCACAAACCACCAACAACCCGGCCGCGCAGAGTGGTGCTCTTGCCGGAGCCGGAGCCTCCACCAACGCGCCCGCCCGCAGAGGGTTCACTCCCGGCCCCGAATACGACAAACTCTCCGCCTACTTCAACCTCGACAACGGCGGCGGGAAAATCCGGGGCATTTTCATGGAGCAAAACGAGGCTGTCCGCCCCATTTTCCGGCGCTGGATGGAACCGTTCCGCAGCCTGGGCGCGGAAACTCTCAGCATGTCGCGCACCGGTTCCACCGACCACGTTTCCTTCGACAGCATTGGCCTGCCCGGATTTCAGTTCCTCCAGGATCCGATGGATTACTTCACCCACACCCACCACACCAGTGAGGACGTGTTTGATCGCATCTCGGCCGAGGATCTCAAACAAGCGGCGACCGTCATGGCGGCCTTTGTCTATGACGCGGCGATGATGGATGAAAAATTGCCGCGCAGCCCGCGCAATTAGCCCGCGCGCCGCGGAAAGCGATGCATGAAATCAGCCGCCCTGTTGTGCGCCTTGTCCTGCCTGGCCGCCCTGCCCTCCCCCGCGCCGGGCCAGACTAACGATGGCGCCTTGTTGTCCCGGGCCGAAGCCAGCAACTGCGAGGAGACCAGCCGCCATGAGGACGTGCTCCGTTTTTTCAACGAACTCCAGAAACGCAGCCCGCTCCTGCGCCAGCAAATATTCGGCCGCACCGAGGAAGGCCGCCCCATGCCGCTCATCATCCTGGGCGACCCGCCCGTCTCCCAGCCGCGCGAGGCGCGCGCTTCCGGCAAGCCGGTCATTTTCGTCATGGCCAACATCCACGCCGGCGAAGTGGAGGGCAAGGAAGCCGTGCAACATCTGGCGCGGCGCATTCTGACGGGCGGCCTTCATTCTCTGCTTGACAAACTCATCATTCTGATCGCTCCGGATTACAACGCCGATGGCAATGAACAGATCAGCCCCACCCACCGCACCGCCCAAAACGGCCCCATCGGCGGCGTCGGCATCCGCGAGAACGCGATGGGCCTGGACCTCAACCGCGATTATATAAAAATGGAAGCGCCGGAAACCCGCGCGTTGATCGGTCTGTTTAACACCTGGGACCCGGACCTGACGGTGGATCTTCACACCACCGACGGTTCTTATCACGGCTACCATCTCACTTATTCCATCCCGCTCAACCCGACGGTGGACGCGCGCCTTCTCTCCTATTCCCGCGACATAATGATGGCCGCCCTGACCCAGGCCATGAGCCAGGACGGCTTTCGCACTTATTACTACGGCAATTTCTCCGGCCGCGCCCCCGGGCCGGGCGAACCGGAAACGCGCACTTGGAACGCCTTCTCCCAGCAACCGCGCGTCGGCCAAAATTACCTCGGCTTCCGCAACCGCCTGACCATCCTTTCCGAAGCCTACAGCTACCTGGATTTCCACGATCGCATCCAAGTCACCGCCGTCTTCGTGGAAGAAATTCTCAAATACTCCGCCGCCCACGCCGATGAAATCCGCCAGGTCACGGCCCGCGCCGACCGGGACACCGTCAGCAACGCGCGTTCCGCCAACCCGCCCCTAATCGGCGTGGAATACGAACCCAAGGCCCTGCCCGAAAAAGTTCCCTTGCTGGTCGGCCAGGTCACCAACGCCCTCAACCCGCGCTCCGTCCGGAACATGACCGTGGTCGTCAAAGACAAGTTCACCGCCGTGCCCATGCTGGATTACGAGCTCTTCGCCGCCACCCGCTCCGTTCCCCAAGGCCGCGCCTATCTTTTCCGCGCCGAAGACGGCCTGCGCGTGGTCACGGACAAACTCCTGGCCCACGGCATCGCCGTCGAGGAGTTGACCGCCCCGCTGGCCGTCGGCGTGGAAAATTTCACGATCACCAATGTCCACAAGAATCCTGTCATCTTTCAGCGCCATCACGAAGTCAAACTCGCCGGCCAGTTCAAAACGGAAACCGTGACTTTCCCGGAAGGCTCCCGCCTGGTCCGCACTGACCAGCCCCTGGGCACCCTGGCCGCCTACTTGCTTGAACCCGAAAGCGACGACGGCCTGGTGACCTGGAATTTCCTCGACGCTTATTTGGCCCCCGGCCAAGTCTATCCCATCTCCAAGCTGACGCAGGACGCCAAAATCTCCAGCCGCCTCCTGAGCCAGTGATTTTTTCCCAAGCGTGGTGGGCCGGGTAGGGCGGGCAGTCCTCTGCCCGCCGTCGAGCATTGGCCGAGGAATCAATGTTGCGCTACCAGCGTCCGGCGGCCAGAGGACTGCCCGCCCTGCCACCCATGACTGCCGCATTACGCGCGGCCTGCTTATGCTGGCGTTTGCCTTTATCATTTGTATATGTTCACAGCGGTTTATCGAAAGTGCGGCAAGTGGTGGGCGGCATACGTGGAAGAGGTGCCTGGAGTCAACACTCAGGGCGCCACGCTCGCGGAGACGCGCGCCAACTTGAAAGAAGCGCTGGCCTTGATGTTGGAGACCAACCGCGAACTGGCCCGCGAACAAGAGCGGGACCCCGCCTGTATCCGCGAGTCGGTCAGCGTGGACGCGTGAAACGCCTCGAACTCGAACGGCATCTGCGGGAGCAAATGCCGTGTTTTGAAGCGCTTGAGGACAGCTTTGGTGACGTGATCGGCGTACAGAGCCTGCAAGAGTTGAAACCTCGCCCAATCGCCTTTCACAGCCTGGGCACATGTTTCTGCTCATCTACGGCCTTCGACTCTGATTGCCGTACTTCTTGATTTCTAGGATTCTCAAAAATCGCCGAAACGACCTTGAATTTGCCGCAATATTTAACGGGTCGGCTTTCGTCAAGATTCTCTCCGCGTCATCAATTTTATCATAGCTCTTGTTTAAAGCCATTTTCGAAAGAAGCGCAGCCGCATCGACGTGATCCGCCTTGTCTGGCGTAATTCTTTCCAGGTCAGAGGCTGAAACGTTGAATCGCCCAGACATGCTTGCGATCGCGCTGGGGTCGCCCAGGACCCAGTTTTCGAACTTCCGCGTCTTCATCACGACCTTGTATTCGGAAATACTAAGTCCTTCGTAAGCTATCCGGAGTGCGTCTTCCAATAGGCGTGCCCAGGAACCAGGGCACGTGGCCCTGGTTTCGAAATCGATGAGAAAAACCGCTCGATCGACGCCCCTATTAGCAAGAATATGCACCCTGCCCTTCACAGACCGAACGATTTGGGCCACAGGAGCCAAAGGTTGCATATCGGCGTAAAGTGGGTCAAGTATTGCGCAAGGTGTGCTAAGTCGTCGAATTATCTTCGGGATGCAACGAAACTCAGCCTGCCCATCTACGATAAGACCTATTCTCACGGTTTTTCCTGCTCCCTGTCAGCATTAGCAGCCGATTTTGGAGGTATCGCCTCGGAAACCGTGCCGCTATCGATCAGTTCGAAGGTCGCAACTTCGCCCGACTCCCAAAGCGCGGTTATACTTGGGTCAAGTTCATTGAGTTTCTTGACGTGGGACTCGCCATCTGTGCGCCACATAACCCAGACCTTATCTGGCGTCACATGATCGATGATAACAGGCGAGTGAGTCGTAATTAGGATCTGTTGCGGTTTCATTCCTCCTGCGGTAGCCTCTGAGCAGGCGCTGAGGAGATTTCTAATCACCCACGGATGAACCGAGTTCTCGAGTTCTTCGAGGACCAGCATCGTTCTGGTAGGATCGAAAATTGCGACTAAAAGACAGAGCGTCTGAATGGTACCGTCAGAAATCTCCTCAACCGTCCACGGACGTCCAAATCCTTTCTCATGGAAAAAAAGGCCCAAGGTCCTGGAGGTAGTATAATTGACTTCTATTCGCTCAAGGGCTGGCAAAACTCGCCGCATAGTTTGGAGAATTCTTTGCCAAACCTCCGGGTTCTTCTTTTGAAAAAGGTCGACTACCGCCGGGAGATTCGCGCCAGTTCGATCTAATTCGGGTCTTGGGGTTGGCACACCAAAATCACGCGTTCGATCATGGCTGATTTGAAAGACACGGATGGCGGCCATTTCATTAACGCACTGCCGGTGAAGAGGAGAGAAACGCCCGATTTGCACCACGGCCAGATCCGTAGGAGAAACAAGCTCACCCATCCCAGTCGAATCTTGATCGAAGTCCGGAAACCTGATTAGGTAACGAAGCATGTCTGGCTCCTTGATCCAATCGAATGCGCGCATTGCCTCATCGTCGCGGATTATCTTATTGGTGATTTTTTGGTCGTCCCGGACGAGTTGTATTAGGTCCACATATTTAGATCCGCCACCAGCCATTTGGACAATCAGCAGTTCCCGCTCTACTTGGAATTCCGCACTAATCGCTGAACCTCTTGCGACAAAGGAAAAAGAGTGCTGCAGCCGAATTGTCTTGTCTCTGATCAGAGCGGCAAGTCCGTGAGGCATCCAGTAAGGATCAAGAGCGAACTCCACAGTGATATCAACGGTCATGCTGGCCTTCGATCGGCTCGCTTTTCGATGTGCGATGTTCTCATAACCACCCTTACGGGCGACCGCAACCTCCAAGCCATGCCGATAAACCTCGGAAATAAAATCAATGCATTCAGCTAAATTGCTTTTTCCTGAAGCATTGGCCCCGATCAGCACGGTGAGGTCTTTCGGCTCCAACACTACATCTCGCAGTGATTTGTAGTTTGCAATGGCAAGACGGCAGACGAACATGGCGGAGTATTGCATGGGGCGCTCATAAATGCAACCATTTTGCGTCCGATCAAATGCGCGTCACGCCCCCCTACGATTCGCTCGGAATGCGGTGATACCTGGGCTATGCGCTGGTGGCTTGCTGCGCCGTCGCCCGAGCGAACTTGCGGCCAGAAAATCCTCCTCCGCCTTCTTCACCCACTCACGCGTGCTGGCCTTCATACATTAGTTGGCCATGCCGCAGAATGTCGGCAATGAATCCATCGCCATGGTCCAGCAGGCGTGCCACCTGCTGGGGCGAACGCACAAGGACATCCATCGGAAAAGAAGCCCGCACCCGTTCTCGAATCGCCGCCGCCTGTCGCACATCGCGGCGGCCCCGCGGCAGCGCCATTACGACGAGGACATCCACATCGGAGTCTTCGTCCGGCGTGCCGTGCGCGTACGAACCGAATAGAAATATCTGATCCGGCCGGAATTCGCGGCCCACGCGCCCGCACCAATTAACGATGTCTTGCCTTCGGATCATAGAAATCAGTTCACGCGTCCTTAACCTAACCAACCGTCTCAATCCTGGCAACCATCACTTCAGGCTAATTCCCGTTCTCCGCGGTTTTGGTCTCGAAATCGCCCGCCGTCACAATCACCAGTTTCTTCGGATCAATGTGCCGGCGCAGCGCGGCCGCAATTTGTTCGGGCGTCAGCGCCTCGATTTTCTTTTCCAACTCCGCCTGGCGCGCCATGGTCCGGCCCTCGTAGCGCAGAGTCGTAAGCTGGCTGGCCAGCGCCGTGTCCGTCGAGCGGGCGACCTTGCGCGCTTGCAAATACCCCTGCCGCGCGTTGTCCAATTCCTGCTGCGTCACGCCGTCGCGCAGCAGACGGTCCAGCTCCTCCTGCACGTCCTGGCGGAGGTGCTCGATGTTCTTGGGATTGCATATCGCCGTGATCCCAAAGCTGGCCCGGCGATCCAGCGCCGAGGCCGAAAATCTCGACGTGACTCCATAAGAAAGCCCGTCTTTCTGCCGGATGCGCACGCCCAGCCGCGAGGAAAGCGTGCCGGCTCCGAGAATGTAATCGCCCATCACCAGGGCCGGGTAATCCGCATCCTCGTCGTTCATCGCGAATTCCAGTCCGGCGGTATAAGTGGCGTTGGCCTTGTCCGGCGTGTTGATGGTGTGTTGCGCGCCGGGCACTTCGGCGGCCAGCGGCATGGCGATGCGCGCATATGGTTTGCCGGCCGTCCAGCCGGTCAGCGCTGGTTGCAGAATCGGCAAACAGGCGTTCGAGTCAAAATCTCCGACCAGGGTCAGTTCACCGGCTTGCGCACCGAGATAGTCACGGTAAAGTTCGGTGACTTGATCGCAAGTGGCATTGCGCACCCGCTCAATCTCTTCGTCAATCGTGGGAACATAGCGGATGTCGTCCTTGGAATATGGATGCAACTCGCGGCTCAGGCGCCGGGCGGCCAGCGCGTCCGGCTCCGTGCGCGAGCGTTGCAAGGAGGCCAGTTGCTGGCGTTTGAGCACCTCGAATTGATCGGCGGGCAGCGCCGGCTCGCGCAAAACCTGGCGCAGAATTTCCAGCGCCGCCGGCAGGGTGTCGTGTTTGGCCTGAATGGAAAAACTCACTTCGCCCTGGCTCCCGCCGCCGTTGAGCGTCGCGCCCAGCTCGTCCAGCTTGTCCCGCAAGTGTTGTTGATCCAACTGCTTCGTTTCGCGCACCATGAGACGCGGGAGAATTTCGCCCGCCGCTTCCAGGCCCTTCAGATTGTCGTCATTGCCGAAATGAAGCTGCAGGGTGACATGCGCCTCCTCGCCGCGCGTCTTTTTCGGCAGAAGGGTGACTTTGATGCCCCCGGCTATCTCCTGCCTCTGCACCCGCGCCTCCACATTGGCCGGCGTGGCTTCAAACTCCTCGCCCTCCGCGATAGGCGGTCGCCCTTTGTAATCCGCCACCAAAGCCGCCAAATCCGGCGTCTCGGGAATCGCCACGCGTTCGGCTTTGTCGGTCGGAATAAACAGGCCGACGGTCCGGTTGTTGCGTTGCAGATAGTGCGCCGCCGCCGCTTGCACCGCCTCGGGCGTGACTTTTTCAACACGGTCGCGGTTCAGAAAATAAAGCCGCCAGTCCCCCTGCGCAATCCACGTGCTCAGGGAAACCCCGATCCGGGTGGTGTCCATCGCGGTCCGCTCGCGGGCTTTGAGAATCTGTTGCCTGGCCCGGCTGACCTCCTCCGGCGTGACGCCCTGGGCGCCAATCCCCTCGACCGTCGCCAGCAAAATGTCGCGCACTTCTTCCACCGAACTCTCGCGTGTCACCGGGGCGGTCATCGTCATCAGTCCCGGATCATGTTCCGCGCGCGCGGAGGCGGAGACACCGGAGGCCTTTTTTGTCTCCACCAGCGCCTTGTATAACCGGCCCGACGGCTGGGAGGTGAGGATATTGGCCAGCACCTCCAAAGCCGCCGAATCCTCGTGCGGAGCCGCCGGAATATGATAGGCCACGCCCACCACGCCAAGTTCGCCGACGCGCCGCAACGTCACCAGCCGCTCGCCATCCTGCGGCGGTTCCTCCGTCCAGGTCGCGTCCAGCTTGCGCGCCGGGCGCGGGATCGGCCCGAAATACTTCCGTACCAGCTCCAATCCCCTGCCCTCCTCAAATCGGCCCGCCACCACCAGCACGATGTTGTCCGGCTGGTAATACTTCCGGTAAAATGCCCGCAGATTCTCCACCGGCACGCGCTCAATGTCGCTGCGGTTCCCGATGGTCGGTTTGCCGTAATTGTGCCAGTCGTAGGCGACCTCCTGGATGCGTTCCATCAGCACTCCCTGGGGCGAATTCTCCCCGCGCTCGAATTCATTGCGCACCACCGTCATTTCCGAATCCAGGTCTTCCTTCTTGATGCTGCTGTTGACCAGGCGGTCGGCCTCCAGGGCGATGGCAAACTCCAGGTTGGTCCCGCTGTCGGCCAGCGTTTCATAATAATTGACCCGGTCGCTCGTGGTGCTGCCGTTGAAGGTCGCGCCGTGTTCCTGCAGTTCCTTGGGGATGAACGGATGGGTGGGCGTGCCTTTGAAAAGCATGTGCTCCAGCAAATGCGCCATCCCCGTTTCCCCGTATCCCTCCTGCCGCGAGCCAACCAGCGCCGTCATGTTCACCGTCACTTTGGATTGCGACGGGTCGGGAAACAACAACACCCGCAGCCCGTTGTCGAGTTGATACTCGGTGATCCCTTCCACCGCGGCCACTTTCTTCGCCTCTTGGGGCACGCCCTGGGCCGCAGGCGCGCCGGAGGCGATCAGCCAGCCGGCGAGCAGGCAACTCACAGGCAGCCGGGAGTCCCGTTTCATATTCCTCCCCTTTCTATTTGGCCAGGATGGGCCGGATTTTGATGTTGCGGAAGGCAACGGCGCCTGGATGGTCGCCCTGCAAACCGATAAACCCGACATCCGATTTCGCGAATCCCGGCATTCTGGCGAATTTGCTGCGCGCCACCCGGTTGTTGAAGTCGTCGCTGTGCAGCACGTACTCGAAATACTTGACTCCGTTAATGTCGTGTTCGCATTTCTCCGGGGTTACGAGCAAACGGACGTGGTTCCATTGGTCGGTCGGATGGGTGGCGTCCAGGGGCTTGCCAGTGGCCGGGTCATTGGGCGGTTGATAAAGGGCATACAACCAGCCGCTACGAACGGGGTCGTCGGCGGTGGCGTTGTCTTCCAACTGAAATTCCGGGCCGGTGGACCAGATGGCAGGGCCGCTGGTATTCACGTGATACATAATGCCGCTGTTGCATTCCGCTGATGCCTTGTAATCCAATTGCAACTCGAACCAGCTATACTCATCGCTCGTGACGATGTCGCCACCGTGTTGCTTGTCGACCATGGCACCGTCCTCAATCACCCAGCCGGGACTCATCCCCGTCCTGTGGTAATTATGCCAGCCGTCGAAATTTGTGCCGTTAAACAGCAACTGCCAGCCCGCCGCCTTTTCCTCCGCCGTCAGGGTGTTGGGTTTTGCCTCCTCGGCCGCCGCCGCCGGCCCGCACATATTGAGCGCCAGCAACGCCGCCGTCCCGACCGTCAAAAGACTGATTGTTTTTGATTTCATAGAATTGGAATGATTGGCCGGGAGCAAGACTACCCCTTCGCTTCACCCTGTCAATGCGGAGATTGCGCCAGAGCGCCGGGGGGCGCATCTTGACACCACCACCGCGCGCTTCTTCTCCCTCTCCTCCACACACTTGTGGAGGAGAGGGTGGTTCTTCGATGTTTTCAGTGGAATAGAAGGTGTTGTTTCTCAAAGCATTGCACAGGCCTGTTCGTCAATCCCAAAGGGATTGGATCATTTAGCCCAGGGTTGGCCCGATTCCGAGAGGGCC
>JBEKVM010000012.1:0-59022 GCA_049513975.1 Verrucomicrobiota bacterium
GTTGGAGGATTGGCAAAAGCGAGAGTTGACGGAACGGTTTTACGCGCAAGCGCGCCGCTGCCTGACTTCTAAACGCCGCGCCCGCTCCTGCCCGCGGGCGGTTCGTCAACCCGTCAGCAGCTAACCACGCCTACTCAAAAACACCTCATCGCAAGGACCCATCACCATCACAATCCTTCCGCCATGAATTTCCGAAGGGCATTATACCTAGGTTATACTCCATCAGACTTGGCCGGCGCTGACGGGGTTGCTTTTTTTGCAAAGAACAGGACTGCGCAAAATAGTAACGCCACGACGGAAATTGCGCAGCCGAGTTGGAAGGGTCGGTCTTTGTATTCGAGCAGGACTCGGTGCTGGCCGGCGGGCACCTCCACGGCTTGGAATCCGCCGTTCGCCCGCAATAATGGAACGCTGGTCCCATCCACGGAGGCTTGCCAGCAATGATACCAGCTCTGCGCCATCACCAGCATGGTGCGGGTGCCCACCTGGGTCTCAAAGCCGCATTTCTCCGCCGTGATCGTGCTTGACACGATCCGCGCCTGTGGATCGGCTTTGGCGGAAACTTTTTCGCGCGCGGCCAGCGGCAAATAAACCACGGCGCGCGGCGCGAAATCGGGCCGGCTCAGGGCGGCGAGCGTGGCATCGTCCTCCAGGAAAACCGGCTGCTGGCCGATGGTGGCCCAGGGCATGAAATTGGTGCGCGGCTCCCAGGCGAGTGGGAACGGCGAAACGTTGGTGACGCCAAGTTGCGAGACGCCGAGGAATTCCTCCAGCCGGGGCAACGAGTTCGAGCCGTAGAGCAGCCGGGCCACGGCGGCCTCTTCCCGCGGATGAATGGAAAAAAAGCCGTTCACTTTCGGGATTTTATCCAGCAGGTTGCAATCGCTGAACAGCATGGAGCGTTGTCCCAAATAATGTGTCTCCCGATCCGGATTGACCAGCCCGCCCAGCAGAATCTGGGCCTCCCGGCCCGGCATGGCGCGCGATTCTCCCAAGCGCGGCACGGCGGTCATGGGCGGAGTCAAGGCCGCGTAGTCGCGGACGGGGACGGTTGGGTTCTGGCGCGGGACATGGGTGCAGATGTCCAGGCCGGACAAAAATAAGAACGCAAAAGAGACGGCCAGTTGTCCCGCCTTCCGCGGAAAGCGCGGCTGAAATAGAATGGCAGTCGCACCCGCCGCGAGAATCAGCAGGCGCACGGCGCCGTTGGCCCCCACCACGCTGCGCGAGTTTTCGGCAAATGGAATCCAAAACGCGAGAGCCGCCACCGCGACGGCGAGCGCTCCGCCCATGACCAGCAAACTGCGGCGAACGCGCCACGCCGCGCCGCTTTGCAGCCAGATGATTCCCGCGGCCGCCAGCAGCGGCAAACAAAAAATCGTGACCACCACAAATTTGATCGGGAAACGGGTCAAACCCAAAGCGGGCGCGAACGTTTTCAAAACTTTAAGGAGCAGACCGGAATCGCCCATCGCACAAAGCGCGCCCCCCAAAGCCAGCAGGCCCAGAAAGGTTGTCCTGGCGTTGCGCACCTTCACCACCGCCAGCAACGCCAGCAGCAGCGTGACGATGCCCGCGTAGTAGGAAGTCGTCCATTCCTGACCGGGTTGCATCCAAACGCCGGTGAGCGATGAGGTCATGCGGAAAAGCGGGACGAGAAAATTGGCCGCGCCCCAGGCCGGCATGGCCCAGGTGTTGTCGCCGGCGGCGGTGGTGCGGTCGCCGTGCGCCAGCAAATCGAGCCAGGGCAGAAGTTGCGCCGCGCTCAGGGCCGCGACGAGCACGACCACCGAGGCCAGCCGCCCCGCCCCGGCCCCGGACATCCGCTTTTGCCGCCAAACCTCCAGCAGGAAAACTCCAAGCACCATCAGCCATGTAAAGATGATTATTTCCGGCGAGCCGGTCACCATCTGGCACGCGCCGGCCAGCGCGGCCAGGACGACAGGGCGTTTGCCACCACTCCAGGCCCGTTCGGCCAGCAACACCACCCAGGGCATCCATCCGAGCGCCGCGATGTGGCAGGGCCACATCCAACAATGCAGAGCCAGCCCGTTCCACGCGAAAATCAGGCCGGCGAGGCTGGCGGCCAGGCGATTGCCAAACCAGCGCAAGGCCAGAAAGTACATCCCGATGCCCGCCAGAAAAACATGGCCCAGAATGAAGAAGTTCATGGCCCAGGGCATGGGCAGCAACTCGTAGAACAGGGACGGCGGATAAAGCGCCAGCGTGTTCCATTGGGCGAGAAAGGGGATGCCGCAATTATTATAGGGATTCCACAGCGGAACTTCGCCGCGCCAAAAGCAATCCCGCAAATACCAGGCCACCGGGAACCCGAATTGTCCGGTATCGCGATAAAAGAAAGCGTGCGTGCCGAGGAGGATGTCGGGATAGGAGACGAGCATGAGCGCGCCCAGCAGCAACGCCAGGCGCGCGGCGGTGAACTCCCTGTCGAAGTCCGTGCGCCAACCGGGGGTGTCAGAGTTCATGGTCCGCTCCCATGCTGTCATCTCCGGGGCGTGTTGTAAATGCGGCAGGAAAGGAAAGGCAAAAAACGTCTTTTGCCCGGCGCGGGGCGTGCTATGTTGTGTTCACTCGAAATGAAATTATCTTGTGCAGTGATTTCGGCGTGTGTGGTGACCGGCCTTTTGGCGGGATGCCGGCGCGATAATCAGATCAAAAGTTATGACGCCCCCAAGGAACCGGCCGCCCCGGCTCCGGCGGCCCAGAACCCAGCGGCCCCAGGCATGTCCATGATGGGAGCGGACGCCCCGCCGGTCCCCGTCAACGCCGCGCCGATTCACTGGACCACGCCGCCCGCTTGGAAGGAAATGCCGCCCACCAGCATCCGCCTGGGTAATTTTGTGGTGCCAGGGCCGGGCGACAAGAAAGCCGAGGTGACGATCACCTCCTTTCCCGGCGACGTGGGAGGCACGCTGGCCAATGTCAACCGCTGGCGGCACGAAGTCGGCCTGGGCGATGTCACGGAAAACGACATTGCCTCGGAGAAGGCGGTGGTGGATGCCAATGAAGGAAAACTTTACGAGATGGCGGGCGCCTCGGAACGGACGGTGGTGGCGATGATTCCGCGCGACGGCGCTTCGTGGTTTTTCAAGATGCGCGGAGACGCGGACGTGGTGACAGGGGCGAAACCGGTTTTTCTTGAGTTTTTAAAATCGGTCCATTTTGGCGGAAGCGACGCGGCCGCGACGAAGGCCGATCCGCACGCGGGCATGACCGGCATGGGCCTGGGCCTGGGAACGGGCATGGGCCTCGCTGCTCCCGGCAATTCCAACGACCAGCCTAAATGGAACGCTCCGGCGAACTGGATTGAAACCCCGCCGGGCGCCATGGTGATGAAAAGCTTTTCCATCGCGGGCGACGCCGGCCAGAAAGCCGTTGTCAGCATCAGTGTTTTGAGCGGCGAAGGCGGCGGCACGCTGGCCAATGTAAATCGCTGGCGCAAGCAGTTGAGTTTGCCGGACATCGCGGAGGAGGGGCTGCCCAAGGTCACGCAATCGTTGGATGTGCTGGGTGGGAAAGCCACCATGGCGGATTTCACTGGCACAGACGCCGGCGGCCAGCCCAGCCGGATGGTGGCGGCGAGCGTGCCGCACGGCGGCCAGACTTGGTTCTACAAACTGACGGGAGCCGGCGCGGTGGTGAGCCGTGAAAAAGATGCCTTCACCCAATTCGTCCAAACCGTCCGCTACCCCTGATCCATGCTGAAGAACTGCCTGAATTTCCTGACTTCGCTGCGCCTGACCGTGGTCCTGCTTGGACTGGCTCTGCTCCTGGTTTTCTTCGGCACGCTGGCGGAGGTTCACATGGGGCTTTACGACGCGCAGGCGCAAATTTTCCGCAGCTTTTTTGTGCATTGGACGCCGGCGGGATCGCACCTGCGGATTCCGGTCTTTCCGGGAGGCTGGCTGATCGGCCTGGCGCTGCTGGTCAACTTGCTGGCGGCCCATATCAAACGATTTCAACTCAGCAAAAAGAAAACCGGCATTCTGCTCATTCACGCCGGCTTGATTTTTCTGCTGGCCGGCCAGTTCATGACGGAGCTATTTCAGATCGAAAGCCAGATGCGGCTGCCCGTGGGCGGGACGGGCAATTACACCGAGGACAGCCGCCGGCATGAATTGGCGGTGATTGATGTCACCGATCCCGGGCGCGACCGCGTGGTCTCCATCCCGGAGCCGCTCCTGGCCCGGGGCGGGGAAATCCATCCCCCCGGGCTGCCCTTCACCCTGCGCGTCAAGAATTATTTTCAAAACTCAACCCCGGCCGGCCCGATGTCCGGCGACGGGGAAAAACTCAAGGCCAGCCGGGGAATCGGGCAGCAGCTTCTCTTCGCGGCCCTCCCCGAAAGCAAACGGATGGACGACGAAAACCGGCCCAGCGCGCTGGTCGAGGTGGTGGCCGGCAACCAGTCATTGGGCGACTGGACAGTGTCGTATTGGCTGGCCAGGCCGCCGCTGGCGGAGGAATTGCAGGCGGAGTTTGGCGGGTTGTTGAAGGTCCCGTTGACCGAGCCGCAAAAATTCCAGGTGGCGGGCCACACCTATGAAATCGCGCTCCGGCCGGTGCGTTATTACAAGCCTTACTCCATCACTTTGCTGGAGTTCAAGCACGACATTTATCCAGGAACCGACATCCCGAGCAATTTTGCCAGCAAGATTCACCTGCGCGACCTGGCGCGGGGCGAGGACCGGGACGTGCTGATCCGCATGAACGCTCCGCTGCGCTATGGCGGGGAAACGTTTTATCAGGCCAGTTTTGAGGAGGGCGACCGGGTTTCGATTTTGCAGGTGGTGCGCAATCCGGCCGCGATCACGCCCTACGTGGCGTGCAGTCTGGTGGCGGCGGGATTGATTGTGCAATTTCTGATGCATTTGTCCGGCTTTGCCCGGAAGCGGGCGCAACAGATCAATGCGGTCCCGGCCCGCGGCACGCCGCCGGCCAAAGCCCTGCAGCCGGCGCTGGCCGGAAAAAGGAGTGACGCATGAAAAAATGGCTGCCCTGGATTTTGACCGGAGTTTTTGCCGCCTGGTTCTTGTCCGGCGCGCAGGCGCCCAAGCCAGTCAACGGCTTCAACGTGGCGGCCTGGGGACGATTGCCCGTGCTTCTCAACGGGCGGGTTCAGCCGCTGGATTCGGTGGCGCGCAATTCGCTCCTGGGCATCAGCGGCACTTCCACGCTGAGCAACGCCGGCGGCGGCCGCATGACCGCCACGGAATGGTTGTTGGAAGCCATGACCAGTCCGGAATTGGCCGATCAGCGGAAAATTTTCCGCGTGCAGCATCCCGATCTGGCCGGGAAGCTGGGCGCCACCACCGAGGGGTTGACCAAATTCTCCTTCAACGACCTGACCAACCAGCACCAATTCATCAAGGAGCAGGCCCAGATGATTTTCGAGGCGGAGAAAGGACTGGGCGAGGAGGCGGAGAAACAGCGGAAGCCGTTCCAGAAAGACGTCCTGCACTTGTATGGCAGCCTGCAACTTTATTTTCGCATCAAAAACAGCCTCGAGCCGGAGGGAGCAGCGGACTTTCAGAAGGAATTGGAGGCCTACCAGCAGTGTCTTCCCGCCGGCCGCGCCGCCTTGCAAAACACCGATCAAGGCCAGCCCGCCAACCAGGACGATTTGAAAAGCATCACCTATTTCTTCCGCCGCTACGAGGAGGTTTCACAGATCGCCTATCCCTTGATGATTCCTCCGGCGCCGGGCCAGCCGCGCCAGGGCTGGTCCAACGCGGGGACCAACCTGATGGACGCCGTGGCTTCGGGCGCGGTGAGTGAGCCGATGAAGGACTACGCCAGAATGGCCGGCGCTTTCAACGCGGAAAAGGCCGGCGAATTCAACCAGGCGGTGGCCGATTACCGCGTGTGGCTGCGGGCCAATGGATTGTCTGCCGCGCTGGGCGCGGGAGAGCAGGAATTCTTTTTCAACCAGATGCAGCCGTTTTATGTGAGCATGGTGATTTGTGTTGCCGCGGTCATCCTGGGATGTTTGTATTGGATCAATCTGTCCCCCACCGCGCGGAAATCGGGGTATTACCTGCTCCTCCTGGCCTTCGCCATTTACACCTTCGCGCTGGTGTTCCGCATGTATTTGCAAGGACGCCCGCCGGTCACCAATCTTTATTCCTCGGCCATTTTCATCGGCTGGGCGGCGGTGCTCTTCGGCCTGTTTCTGGAACGCCTCTTCCAGGGTGGCATCGGCCTGGTTTGCGCTGGATTCATCGGCTTTATCACCCTGGACATCGCCCATCATCTGGCCTTGCAGGACCTGTGGACCTCGCCGGGGCGGGGCGACACCATGGAAATGCTGCGCGCCGTGCTGGACACCAACTTGTGGCTCTCCACCCACGTTGTGGTGGTGACGCTGGGATACGCCTCCATGTTTGTGGCGGGGCTGCTGGCCATCATTTACATCGTGCGCGGGTTTTTCACCCGGTCGCTCACGCCGGAGCTGGGCAAAACGCTGGCGCGCATGGTTTATGGGATTGTTTGTTTTGCCACCCTGTTTAGTTTTGTGGGGACGATTCTGGGCGGAATTTGGGCCGACCAAAGCTGGGGCCGCTTTTGGGGCTGGGACCCCAAGGAGAACGGGGCGTTGTTGATTGTGTTGTGGAACGCGATTATTTTGCACGCCCGCTGGGGCGGGATGATCAAGGAACGCGGTTTGATGGCCCTGGCGGTCTTCGGCAACATCGTCACCAGTTTTTCCTGGTTCGGCGTCAACATGCTCGGCATTGGCCTGCACTCCTATGGCTTTATGGACGCGGCGTTTCGCTGGCTGATGTTTTTCGACGCCTCCCAATTGGCGCTGATCATTCTGGCGCTGACCCCGCAACGGCATTGGGCCAGCTTCAAGGCGGCGGCGGCGCCGGCGGCGCCTTCGCCGGGAGCGCCCGCCGCCGCCTCGACTTGACAGGAAGGTTGACGCCCATGAACCGGAAAGCGATGCCCCTGGGAATCTGCCTGCTGCTATGGTGGCCGCTCCTTCTCCCGGCGGCGGAGCCGGCCCGCCTTCCTTATGAGTTGATCTACCAGATCCAGAAAACCGAAGCCAGTCTGAGGCTGAGCTTTACCAACCTCTACATGTATTTGGCCATGCGTTCGACCCTGCCGGAGGTCGGCATCCGGGACTTGGTCGTATATATTGACAGCAAGGACGGACGAATCCCGGTGGCACTCAACCCGACGAATGGCAGCTTTTCCCTTCCCATGCGGGAGAGCCTTGTGGCGGAGGGGGCCTGGATCGTGGCCAATCAGCCCAAACTCAGCATGAAACTCGAGTGGTACGTCGGATTGAAGGTCGGCCAGGTGCCAACCAACAGCATGCATTATGGTGAATTGATGCGGCCGCTGAAAGACCTCGAGATCATCCGCGGCGAAATGAAAAAGATTCCCGGCTCACCTGATCTGGCGATCTTCGGATTGAAGCTGATGTACCCGGCGGGAGCGGAGGCCGCCGTGGTGGTCCACGCCAAAAGCGGGGACCGGCTCTTCAAAACAGACCAAACGCATTCGCTGGTTATTCCCTACGAACAGGCCTTGCTGGCGGAAGACCCGGTGGTGAGCATTCCCCGGCCGCCGGAAAAAGTGGATGTGGCCGATCCGCCCGGTGACAAGCCGCGCTGAACCTGCCCGCGCCTGGAGGTTTCGCTCATGAGCGAAAGCGTTTCGCCGCCGGCCCGCGCGCGCAAACGCGGCCGGCGTCGTTGGCAGGCGCCGCCCCGGAGCTTAATTCTTTGACGCTGCCCCTGTCTTCCCGTAGCTTTCCCAAGCGCCGGGCACGGCCCAGCCGCCGCAGGCCTTCCAGGCTGGCATGAGTTGGAAGAAAGGGGGCGCGCCCAAGTTGGTATGATCAAGTATATCATCAAGAAAATTGTCGGTTCAAAAAACGAACGCGAGGTGAAAAAGCTGGGGCCGCTGGTCAAACTGATCAACGAGCACGAAGCGGCGCTGCAGTCGCAGCCGGAGGAGGTTTTGCGCCAAAAAACGGCGCAATGGAAGGCCGAACTGGGGCAAATCCAGGATGCGGCGGCAATGGCGGCGCGGCTGAATGAGATTTTGCCCGAAGCCTACGCCGTGGTCAAAAATGCCTGCCGCCGCCTCTGCGGCGTCGAAATCATCGTGCGCGAACATCCGCTGAAATGGGAGATGATCCCCTTCGACGTGCAACTGGTGGGGGGCATCGCCCTGCACCAGGGCAAGATCGCGGAAATGGCCACCGGCGAAGGCAAAACCCTGGTGGCCACCATGCCCGTTTATCTCAACGCCCTCACCGGCTGGGGCGTCCATGTCGTCACGGTCAACGATTATCTGGCGGCGCGCGACAGCGAATGGATGGGCGCGGTTTACCGGTTTTTGGGCCTGACGGTCGGCTGCATTATTCGCGACCAATCGCCCGCGGTGCGGCGGGAGCAATACAATTGCGACATCACCTACGGCACCAACTCGGAATTCGGCTTCGATTACTTGCGCGACAACGGCATGGCCATGCGCCGGGAGGAACAGGTCCAGCGCGGCCATTACTTCGCCATTGTGGACGAGGTGGACTCCATTCTGATTGACGAAGCGCGCACGCCCCTGATCATCAGCGGCCCGTCCGTGCTGGCGATTGACAATAAATACGACCAATTCAAACCGGTGGTGGAATCGCTGGAGCGCGCCCAGGATAAACTGTGCGCCCGCTTCCTCTCCGAGGCGGAGGATTTGATGAAGAAACTGCACCCCGCCGACGGCTCCAATGCCGCCCGCCCGGAGGAACTGGAATCCAGGATCGGTACGTTGCTGTTTCGCGTCAAGTCGGGATGTCCCCGCTCGCCCGATTTTCTCAAGGTGCTGGAAAATGCGGAGAACCAGCGGCTGATGAACCAGGCCGAATTGCAGCTTCATGCCGATCAAACCAAGAAAGCGCTTTACGCCGAGAAGGAGGAACTGTTCTTCGCGATGGACGAGAAGAGCCATGACGCCGACCTGACGGAAAAAGGGCGCAATTTCATGCGGCCCCAGGACCCGGACGCGTTTGTCCTGCCGGATTTGACCGTGAAGTTTCACGAGATTGACACCGGCCCGGAAACCGACCCGCGCCAGCGGCTGGAAATAAAGGCGCAAGTCCAGGCCGAGTTCGAATCCAAGGCGGGCGACATCCACACCATTTCCCAACTGCTCAAGGCCTACAGTCTTTACCAACTGGACGTTCATTACGTGGTGGAAAACGGCAAGGTGATCATCGTGGACGAACACACCGGCCGGCCCATGTATGGCCGGCGCTGGAGCGACGGCTTGCACCAGGCGGTCGAGGCCAAGGAGGGGGTGGAGATCGAGCGCGAGACCCAGACCCTGGCCACCATCACCATTCAAAATTATTTTCGACTTTACAAAAAGCTGGCCGGCATGACCGGCACCGCCGAAACCGAGGCCTCCGAGTTTTTGGACATTTACAAATTGGGCGTCCTGGTCATCCCCACCAACCGCCCGGTGGCGCGCCGGGACGCCAACGATTCGGTCTATAAAACCAAGCGCGAAAAATTCAACGCCGTCCTCAAGGAAATCACTGCCATTCACAACCAGGGCCGCCCCATTCTCGTCGGCACCGTCTCGGTGGAAACCAGCGAGCATGTCTCCAGAATGTTGCAGAAAACCGGCATCATCCATTCCGTCCTCAACGCCAAATACCACCAGCAGGAAGCGGAGATCGTGGCCCGGGCCGGCCAGCGCGGCTCCGTCACCATCGCCACCAACATGGCCGGCCGCGGCACCGACATCAAGCTGGGCGACGCCGTGGCCGGGCTGGGCGGATTGCATGTCATCGGCACCGAGCGCCACGAAGCCCGCCGCATTGACCGCCAGTTGCGCGGACGTTGCGCGCGCCAGGGCGATCCGGGCTCGTCCCACTTTTTCATCTCGCTGGAGGACGACCTGATGCGCCTGTTCGGCGGATCGGACAAACTGGTCAAAATGATGGAGCGGGTCGGGCTGGAGGAAGGCCAGGAACTGGAGCACTTCATGCTCGATAAATCCATCCAGTCCGCCCAGAAGCGGGTCGAACAGCAAAATTTCCAGCGCCGCAAACGCACCCTGGAGTACGACGACGTCATGAACAAACAGCGTGAGGTCATTTACGGCTTCCGCGACGAAGTGATCAACGCCGACGACGTGCGCGACCGGCTGATGGACATCATGGAGGAAGTGGTCATATCCAAGGTCCGCGAATTGACCCCGGACAACGCCGAACCGCAGGAGTGGGCGCCGCGGCCCCTGGCCGACTGGGTCAACATCAATTTTCCGCTGGGCGTGCCGGAGGAGGAAATCATCAAGGCCGGCAAGCACGGCCACGAACTGCCGGTGGAAGGGTCGGCCTTTGCCGGCCTGAGCGCGGCCCAATTCTCCGTCTGCCAGTTTATCTGCAAGGCGGTGCGCGACATTTACGAATTGAAGGTCAGTTGCGAAAATCCCGACGCCCTCAAATCGGTCGAGCGCTACATCATCCTCTATTCCGTGGACAAGCTCTGGCAGGAGCATCTCTATGGCATGGACAGCTTGCGCGAAAGCGTCGGCTTGCGCGCTTACGGCCAGCGCGATCCGCTGGTGGAATACCAGTCCGAGGCCTTCAAGGTTTTCGAAGAGTTGATGACCAGCATCAAAAGCGAGATCTGCCACAACATTTTCCGTAGCGCCTCCAGCCAGATGGCCCGTCTCCAATTCGAGAGCCGCGTCCCCCGCAGAACGACCCATCAGCAAGTCAGTTCCTTTGGCACCGGCCAGCCGGAGTCCCCCACCGCCACCGCCTCCACCGGCGGCAAGAATCCCAGCGACATGGTGACCGAGGCGACCGAGTTTGTGTCCAAGGCCCAGAAGGCCAAACCCGTCCGCACCGGCCCCAAAGTGGGCCGCAACGACCCCTGCCCGTGCGGCAGCGGCAAGAAATACAAACAGTGCTGCGGCAAGAACGGGTAGCCGGGCGAATGCCTTTCATGAGCGCGCCCGACAAAATGAAATCAGTCGAATCGGTCAGATCCGACAGATCGGTCGGATCCTATTCACCGCCTGAACCGCCCCTTGCTCGTCCCGCCAAAAAGGGAATCCGTCCCAGCGGCGGTTACCGCAGGCTGCGCAGCTTCCAGGCAACCACCATCATCTACGATGCCACGGTCACGTTCTGTGCGCGCTTCGTGGACAAGCACTCCCGCACGACCGATCAAATGGTGCAGGCCGCGCGCAGCGGACGGCAAAACATCGCCGAAGGCAGCCGCGCCTCCGCCACTTCCAGCCAGACCGAACTGCGCCTCGTCAATATAGCCCGGGCCAGCCTTGACGAACTGCTGCTCGACTACGAGGATTACCTGCGCCAGCGCAACTTGACGCAATGGAGAAAAGATGACCCAGAAGCCAGGGCCGTGCGGGAGGTCGGGAAAAGCGAGGGGCAGCCGCCCGATGCCGCCGCCTATGCCGCGTGGCTGGCGCACACTAGCCCCGCCGTCGTGGCCAACGCCGTCATCTGCCTGATTCACCAGGCCAATTACCTGCTTGACCGGCAAATCGCCGGTTTGGAGCGGGAGTTCATTCACAAAGGTGGTTACAGTGAACGGCTGGCAGCGGCGCGAATGGAGGAGCGCCAAAAGCTCCCGGATGCGCCGGACCACTCAGCCGCACAACCGGTTCCGGCCTGCCCGCGCTGCTCCAAGCCGATGGTCCTGCGGACCGCCCGCAAGGGAGAGCACGCCGGCGCGCGATTTTGGGGATGCACCGCCTACCCCGCTTGCAAGGGCACCCGGCCAGTGGATGTCGGCTGATCAATCTGATCCGTCGAATCCGCCTGATCCGTCAGATCTTCCCACCCGATGGCGAGTGGGCCTCCAGAAATTTCTTCAGTTCCCCGGCGGTCTTTCCCCCAAAACCGGGGACCGCCGCGATCTGCTCCACGCTGGCCAGGCGCAAGCGTTGCACGGAACCGAATTTTTTCAAAAGCGCCGCCTTGCGCTGCCCGCCGATGCCGGGAAATTCATCCAGAATGCTCTCGGAGATTCTCTTCAGCCGCAGTTGCGCGTTGTAGGTGTTGGCAAAGCGATGCGACTCGTCCCGCACCCGCTGCAACAACTTCAAGGCGCCGGCATCATGGCTCAAACGCAGCGGCTCAGTTTCCCCGGGCCGGAAAATTTCCTCGTATTCCTTGGCCAGGCCGAGGATGGGGATGCGCTCCAAACCCAGCGCGGCCAGTTCCGCCACCGCCGCGTTGAGCTGCCCCTTGCCGCCGTCAATCAAAATTAAGTCGGGCAGCAAAACCGTCCCCCCTCCCCTGCCCTCTTTTCCCTCCACGCCGGGCTTGGGCGCGCCTTCCGCCAGCAACCGCGCGTAACGCCGCCGCACCGTTTCGGCCATGCAGGCAAAGTCATCCTGGCCCGCCACCGTTTTGATGCGGTAACGGCGGTAATTGGAGCGGTCGGGCTTGCCGTTGCGAAAGCTCACCATGGAGGCGACGGCAAAGGTGCCGCTGATGTTGGAAATGTCAAAACCCTCGATGCGCGCCGGATTGGCCGGCAAGGCCAGAACTTTGGCCAGTTCGGCCAGGTCTTTTTGCGGCTCGATGGCCACGGGAAGGCTGTAAGGCAGGCGCGGGAATTTTTTGGTTTTTTCCACCGTGCGGCGCAGATCGTCCAGCGCGTCGCGAAATTGCGCCGCCTTCTCAAAATCCTGCGCGGCGGCGGCTTTTTTCATCTGCTCTTCCAAGTCGCGCTCGATTTCGCCGGTTTGGCCGTCCAAAAAATCGCAGGCCGCCCGGGCCTGGAGGCGGTAATCCTCCCGGCTGACATTGCCGATGCACGGCGCGGTGCAGTATTTGAGATGGCCGTAGAGACAATGCTTGTAGTCCTCCTCCCCCGGCGTGAGGGGGCGGCAGCCGCGCAGATTGAATTTGCGCCGGGCCAGGGTGAGGGTGTGGCGCGCCGAGGCCGAATGGGCGAAGGGGCCAAAGTAGCGCGCCCCGTCGTCCTGGCGCAGGCGCGTCAGCATGAAGCGCGGGATGGGATCGTTCAGGTTGATTTTGATGAGAAGAAAACGTTTGTCGTCGCGAAAGCTGATGTTGTAGCGCGGCTGGTATTCCTTGATGAGCTTGCCTTCCAGGAGCAGCGCCTCCGGTTCGCTGCCCACGGTGTAGGTGTCCAAATCATGCACCGCATCCACCAGCGCGTTGAATTTCAAGTCCCAGCCCAGGCGGCGGGAAGGATGAAAATAAGTGGTGACGCGCTTGCGCAAATCCCGCGCCTTGCCCACATAAATGACCGTGCCGAAACGGTCCTTCATCAGATAGACCCCGGGCTTGTGCGGCAGGTCCCCGATCTTTTTGCGAATCTGCTCGGTCGCGGGCATAACACAGACGCGCGATTCACGCTATTGCGCCCATTCAGGATGTTCCATGAAGGCATAACAAAGCATGTGGCAAATCGCCATCTGGGCGTCCTCCACCCGCCCGTAATGCACGGAGTCAATAACAATGACATGCTGCGCGATCCGGGCCATCCCGCCCCGTTTGCCGCCGACCAGGGCGATGGTGGTCAGGCCGTTTTCTTTGGCCCAGGCCAGGGCTTTGACCGCGTTGGGGGAATTGCCGCTCACGCTCAGGGCCAGGGCCACGTCGCCTTTGCGCCCGTAATTCTCCAATTGGCGGACGAAAACATCCTCGTAAGCGTAATCGTTGGCCAGCGCGGTCATCCAGCTCACGTTGTCGTTGAGGGAAAGGCAGCGGAAGCGTTTGCCCACTTTGTCGGAAGCGCCCTTGCCCAAATCGGTGACGAAATGGGAGGCGTTGGCGGCGCTGCCGCCATTGCCGAACACAAAGATCTGGCGGTCCTCGTGCAGCGCCTGCCGCAACAGTTTGACCAGTTGTTCCACCGCCTGCGTGGGAATGGAATCAAGCGCCGCCTTTTGGGCGGTTATATAATCGCAAATCCATTGATTCATCTCTGCCAAGTCTAAGGCAGTTTGGCCGCGATTCAAGACCGCTTTGCCAATTCCAATGGCTGGCTCATAAAGGGAAACTTCCCGCGTCTTCTCCCTCTCCTCCACACACTTGTGGAGGAGAGGGCCGGGGTGAGGAGGTTCCTGACCTTCTCATCCCGCGCTTCATGAGCAAGCCGTGGCCAATTCCAAGGCCCCCACCGGCACGGCATCCTCCCCCAACCCGGCCAGCAGAATTCTCGGTCCGGGCCGAAACGCCTCCATGACGAACGGCCGCAATGCTTTTTCCACCGCCGCCCGCAGCGGTTCTCCAATGAGCGATAATCCGCCGCCCAGCACAATGACCTGCGGATGAAGCAACTGCACCACATGCGAAAGGCCAAAACCCAGATCACCCGCCGTTTCCTCCAAAATCCTTCGCGCCTCCCCATCGCCTCCCGCCAGGGCCGGGGCAATGAACCTTGCCTCCCCACCCGTCGCGCCACCGGCCTGGCTGGCCAATAAACTTAATGGATTCTCCGCGATAGCCCGCCGCACTTTCTCATCCACCGCCCAGCCCGAACAGCGCGATTCCAGGATGAGGCCGGACCGGTCCAGCCGGACATGCCCGATTTCCGCCTCACCGGGCCTGGCCCCGTGATAAATCCTTCCGTCCACCACCAGGCCGCCCCCGACTCCGCTGCCCAGCGTCACGTAAAAAACCGGATTAGATCCAGCGGCCCCTCCGCGCCGCGCCTCTCCCAGCGCCGCCACATTGGCATCATTGTCAACATAAACCGGCGCGCCCGCCGGCTCGGACAACCACGGCCCCAGCGGAAAATCCGCCCATCCCTCAATGTGATGCGAGCAGCAGATGACGCCGGTCCGCCAATCCACCGGGCCGCCAAAACCCACCCCGATGGCGGACGGTTTGAGGCGCGGGACCAGATCACGGAGCGTTTCTTCGATTTGCCGGCGAATCCCGGCGGCGCCGTCGGCGGGCTTGACGGCAAGGCGAAATCGCTCCTCGATCACGCCCGCCTCGTTCCCCGCCACGATTTGCAATTTGGTGCCGCCGATTTCGATTCCGAGAAAACGCTTTTGCATGTGGAAATTCCTCCCCGCCAGAAATAGATGCGCGGTGACCTGATTCCAAGTCGGTAGGGCGAGACTCTGTCGAGCCCTAACTCGATTTCGCGAAATTTAGTCACGGCTCGACAGAGTCTCGCCCTACCAACCATGACTGACGCATTAGGTTCACCATCCTAAATCCTTCCAAAGTAATCCGGCTCATTGCCGGGCTTCCATTTGATGTTGCAGCCCATGCTGGGCGTCTGAATGGCCGGAGCGGGCTTTCCCGCCAAAACCGCCTCCAGCGCGGCCCGCAAATCCCGGCCCGTCACCGCCACACTGTTGCCCGGGCGGCTGTCATCAAACTGGCCGCGGTAAGCCAGCCTGCGATCCTTGTCAAACAGAAATATATCCGGCGTGCAGGCCGCCCGGCAGGCCTTCGCCACCGCCTGCGACTCGTCAAACAGGTAGGGAAAGGTGTAACCCACCGCCCGCGCCTCCTGCTTCATCTTCGCCGGGCTGTCCTCGGCATAATGTTCCGCGTCGTTCGCGTTGATGGCGACCACGGCGGCGCCGCGCTGCT
Source organism: Verrucomicrobiota bacterium (assembly GCA_049513975.1). Taxonomy (GTDB): domain Bacteria; phylum Verrucomicrobiota; class Verrucomicrobiia; order Limisphaerales; family Palsa-1400; genus JBEKOF01. Next base: position 15,602 of record JBEKVM010000012.1, read on the forward strand.
GCGCGTCCCGGCCGAATTCGGCCAGGCCGGCGCGGATATGTTTGACGTAGGGGCAGTGATTGCAGATGAACAGAACCACCAGGGCCGGGGCGGAACGAAAATCCGGCAGCGCCACCATTTTTCCGTTCACGTCGGGCAGCCGGAAATCGGGGGCCGCGGTTCCCAGCGGCAGCATGGTTGAAGGAGTTAACGACATGCCGGAAAATATGGCGGCGCGGCGCTTTTTGTCCAGCGCGGATTCCGGCTGGCGGTGTGCTGCTTGGCAGTAGTGTCGGGCCGGTGGCTCGACATCGGCGCACAGCGGCGACACTACACCGCTTAAATTGACCCCACCGTCCGGCTCGCCTCACTCGCGCCGGTTTCCTTGCGCGGAGCCAGCAGGCGGCGGCCCATGTCTTCGATGCGGGCGGCCGCGCGGCTGACCAAGTCCAGGCTGATGGATTCCAAGCCGGCTTCCTCCTCCACAAAGCTGGAGAGATACTCCGCCGAGCGGGTGTGCAAGCCAGCGCGGCGGCAGACGATGTAAGCCACCGCTTCGGCTTCCATCTCCGTGACCGCATAAGCCAGATTCAAACGCCAGGGCCACCAGCCGTCCTTGTCCGCGCCCAGATGACCCAAATAAATGTGGGCCAATTCATGGCAGAGTACGGCATAGGCCGCCGCCGGCTCCAGTTCCTGGCGCAGGCCGATGCGCATCTTCCAGGTTCCCTCCCGCGCCCGCGCCGTGGCGAATCCCCCGCGCAGCGGCCCCATCGCCTTGCGCTCGATCAGGATGCCGTCCCTTTCCGCGTTTTTCAGAGTGCGGTCCAGAATCAAGGGATTGAATGGGCCGGAGGTTTGCGTGAAGGCCTGCAACTTGTCCGGCAAAGGAGGCCCTTCCGTGTCGGCAATATCATAAACCATCAGCACGGGCGTGCGCGGGGCCAGGATGACCAGGCCCCGGGCCTCGTCCTTGATCGTGCGCCGGAAGGCCTTGTGCCAATGGCTGGCGGTGGCGAAGTAGGTGGCCAGCGGGTTCTGCAAAAACACCAGCATGTTGTTGAACGGCGAATAGTCGCGGAATTTGGAAATGAACTCCACCGCGGCGGCAAATTTTTTGGAGCGGCGATATTGCCGGCTGCGCACAAACAACTCATCCAGTGAGGATTGATGCTCGGCGTTGGGGCCAACTTCTCCGGCCAGGGCCTCCCGCACCGCCCCGTCGTTCAGGGTGTAGTTCAGAAATTTGCGCTCCGCCACGGCCAAGTCCTTTTGGGCGCGCAACGCCGCCAGCACACCCGGGAGAATATGCCGCGCCGGCCAGCCCAGTTGCTCCTCCAAACCGGCCATCAATTCCGCGGGGGAACCCTGCCGGTGAACGATCCACTGCCTGGTATATTCCAGGGCCTGCTGCTGCATGGACTCCGGCCAGGGTGCGGCCACAGGCGCCATTTTCATGGAAGCACAGGCGGGCTGCCGGCGCCGCTCTTTTCCAGCGGCTTCCCCGCCGCGGACATTTTCTCCCGATCCAGCATCTGACGGGCCTTATACAAAAACGCTTCGAGCGAAAAGGGCTTGAACAAATGCTCCGGGGGCGGGTCCATCTTGCCCCAACTGGCCGTTTCGTGATCATTATGGCCGGAAATGAAAAGCACGGGAAGGCCGGGGCGGGTCCGGCGCAGGCTTTTGGCCAATTCCCAGCCCGTCATTCCGGGCATGGTCATATCGGTCACCAGCAGATCAATCGGCCTGGCCGCTTTTTCCACCAGACTCAACGCGTTGACGCCCCGCCCCGCATCCAGCACGGCATAGCCTTGGTGCGTTAAAATCTCCACCAACATCAGGCGGATGACGTGCTCGTCTTCGACCAATAGGATTGTCTCGTGGCCCAATGTCGCGGCCAGGGCCTGCAGGGCGGTTTGCTCAATCATATTCAGAACACCGGCCTGGCTCAAAGGACGGTGGCTTCATCGTGTTTGCTGTCGGCACACTAACCCAAACTTTGGGTGCCTGCAATTCCCTAATCCTAATCTTAATCCTAATCTTAATCTTATTCGGGCAACCTGTCCCGCGTCTGTTCCAGTCCTCAGCCGGGCGTCGGCGGCGATCCCGCATTCAAATTGCCCCGGCGATAGCCTTGCAAATCCAGCGTGACGTGGGCGTAGCCGATTTTTTTCAGGGCCTCGGCCACGCGCGGCAACGTGCCGCCGGCCAGGAATTTCGGCATTTCCCCCGCCCCCAATTCAATCCGCGCCAGCGGACCTCCCGGCCCCGCCAATTCGTGATGGCGCACCCGCACGTCGTGGAAACCCAGATCGCGCAAAACATATTCCGCGCGCTCAATCATGGAAAGTTTTTCCGGCGTGACCGGCTCGCCGTGCGGCACGCGCGAACTCAGGCAGGCCATCTGGGGTTTATCCGCCGTGGGCAGGCCCAATTGCGCCGACAAGGCGCGGATTTCCCCCTTGGTCAGCCCGGCCTCCTTCAGCGGCGCGCGCACCTGGAATTCCCCCGCCGCCTGCGCGCCGGGACGATAATCCCCCGCGTCACTGGCATTTTCCCCGTAGGCGATGACCGCGAAATTCTCATCCCTGGCCAGCGGCGCCAGTTGCGTGAACAACTCGTGCTTGCAGAAATAACACCGGTCATTGGGATTGGCCGTATAAGCCGGATTTTCAAATTCCCGGGTGCGAATCACCCGCAACGGAATGGAAAACTGCGCGGCAATGGCCACCGCCTCCTCCAACTCGCGCCGCGGCAGGCTCGGCGAATCCGCCAGCACCGCCAGGGATTTGCCGCCCAGCGTCTGCCGGGCCACATAGGCCAGCAAAACCGAATCCACCCCGCCCGAATAGGCGACCAGGCACGACCCGTAGGAGCGCAACAGCCCTTGCAATTGTTCGAGTTTATTCACCGTGACGCCCCAACCTGCCACCGCCCGGCGCGAAAGTCGAGTCCGCCGAAGAGAAGGGCTCTCGGCTACCTTGATTTTGGAGCGAACCCCAGTTTCATCGAGGCTTCGGCTTTGGCACCTTTTTCCAGCCACATACCCAGATCCATTTCCGTTACTGGATTTCTCCAGACCACTTCCTTGATTTGGGCGGCAACAAAGGAGACCCGCGCAAAGTGGGTTCTTGCGGCATCGTCCACCGAAATAACAATTCGATCACCCGAGAGTGCAGCCTCAATCAGATGGATGTCTTTCAGCATCGCGGCCACTGGCCAATGGAGCTCCGGGAGATTGCCGATTGTTTGGCGCAGTTGAGCGTTTTCACAATTGCGCGCAAACAGAAATTTTCTTCTTGATACCATTGACGCGCGCCAGCTTTTGGCGAATTTGGATTGGTGCTTGTCCCATTCTTCCCGGATGTCAGTCGTCATTACGAGCCGATGGCATACTTCGAGCGTATTCAGCATGAAATCCCGGCATAATGTCGAGGAAGGCTTTGTGGCCTCAGGTCCTCCCGAGGATTGGGCGACCGAGGCGTCAATAACAAGTTTTCGTGAAATCTTGGACTTCATCTCACCCCTGTAGCACCGACTCGGCGGCATCAAGGTAGCGCGCCTCAGCTTTGAGAGATACCTCGTCGAAATCCTCCGGCCAATCACCGAAGGCCCCGGCGTGGTCGAAGTGGCCCTGCACCACCTCCGTCGTGCCGTCCTGCGCGCTGCGCTTGAACCAGTTCAAACTCACCTTGTCCGGGGACAATTGGCCTTCCGCCACCAGCGCCTGAATGCCTCGCAGAAGAATCGAACTGTGTGTTTCGGCGACCACAATGACCCCGCGGTTCGCCGCGTCCGCAAGAATTTCCGCCAGAGCCAACTGAGCGCGGGGGTGAAGGTGAATCTCCGGTTGCTCCAGGAAAACCATCTGTCCTGGTTCGGCAACATGCAGGGCGACCAAAACTGGCAGAGTTTGAGAAACGCCAAACCCGACATCCGCGATGCTCACCAGGTCGTGTGCTCCTCCTCGGGCGGGATGTCTCAAACGTCCGACCTGCAACTCCACCTCGGTATCGTTCTTCTGAACCGCGGAAACTTTCCATGTTAAACCGAGGCGTTCCATGTCCTTTCCGATCGCCCGCAGGTGCCGCTGACCATTTTGGTTCCTCCAGGATGCGATGATGCTGGCAGTATATTCCTGGAATGTTCCCTGGTAGGTTTTACCCACGGCGGTAACAGGGTAGGTTCGTTCAGGATTGCCTCGCAGCCCCGGCAAATGAATGATTTTCCGAATAACGGACCCAAGTCCTCTCGCAAGGGGTCGTTGGAAAGAGGATTCTTTTGCTTTGTTGAGGAATACATTAACCCCAAGGAAGCAACGGTCGCGGGTAATGGCCAACCTGTCATTCGCGCTAGGGACAAGAACCATAATCCTCTTGACCTTATCTTTGAGTTCCGCCGAAGACATACCGGGTTGAAACGATGTCTCCACTCCCTTGGAGGACTTAATCATCGCAAAAAGTTCGAATCCCTTGTGAGCCTTCCAACTAAACTTACATGTCCAAAACACTTCGCCGACACCGATGCCGACGCTGAAAACGCGCGGCTCGCCGCTCGGTGCGGACTTGCAGAGCAGTTGTTCCCCAGATGAGAATCGAACATTCGGCCCTGTCAGCCGCAACGGGCCCGGATCATAACTGGCCTCCAGCGTCTGTTTAAGCAGCAGAAGCGGTTGTATGATGCTGGATTTTCCAGAACTGTTCGCCCCCGCGAAAACAGTCAAAGACTTTATGTTCACAGAACATTCCTTGCTGATTGACTTGTATCCTGAGACCGCAATTCGATTTATTGCCGGCGGACTGCTTTCAGCAACCCGGCTTCCTGTCTTTTTGTTCATGAGGTTGGGCTGTATCTAACAGCGGCTGAGAATATGGGGGAAGACACTCGCAAAGCCAACGCTTTTCGGCCGGCCAAATGTCTTCCCCCGGAGTTACTCATGATCCCACGCTGACCAGTTCCTCGTTGGTGGCCACGTTGACAATCTTGAATTGCTCGGCGTGGAAGGTCGGCTCGGGGCGGAAGGAGAGTTTTCCGAAATAGCGCTTCTCCATCTCGATGATCAGTTTCTCGTCCTCGGTGCGCAAACGCTCCAAGACGGTGGGATGCACGGCAATGCGCAACTGGAAATCCGATTCGTCGCGCGAACGCTTCTTCAGGATTTCGTTGAGCTTGCGCTGGATTTCCACGCTCATGGTGATGGAGCTTTTGACCTTGCCCCGCCCTTTGCAATAGGGGCAGTCGTCATAAACCGCGCTGCGCACGCTTTCCGAATGGCGCTGGCGCGTCATCTCCAGCAGGCCCAACTGCGAGATGGGCAGCACATGCGTTTTGGCCCGGTCCCGCCGCAATCCGTCCTTGATGCGCTGATAGACCTGCTGCTGGTCGCGCCGCGATTTCATGTCAATAAAATCCAGCACGATCAGCCCGCCCATGTTGCGCAGCCGCAACTGCCGGCAGATTTCGTCCGCCGCCTCCAGGTTGACGCGCAGGATGGTGGATTCCTGGTCCCGCGTGCCTTTGTGCCGGCCGGTGTTGACGTCAATCGCCACCAGCGCCTCGGTTTCGTCTATCACCAGATAGCCGCCGCTCTTCAAATGCACCTGGCGCGAAAACGCGTTCTCCAGTTGCCGCGTGATGTTGAAGCGGTCGAAGATGGGCTGGTGCTCGGTGTAGAGCTTGATCTTGTCCACCGTGCTCTTGAGTATTCCCCCGACGGAGATGCGCGAAATGATCGCCCGCATCCGGTCGTATGCCGCCTTGTTGTCCACCACCACCCGTTCCACGTCCTCCGTCAGAAAATCGCGCACCGAGCGCTCGATCAGGTCGGGTTCCTGGAAAACACAGGTGGCCGGCGGCTGGGTCCTGATTTTTTCCTGGATTTCAGCCCAATTCTCCAGCAGCAACGCCAGATCGCTCATGAAATAGGCCTTCCGCTGGCCCTCCCCGGCCGTGCGCATGATCACCCCCATGTCGTCCGGAATGCTCAGCTCCCGCAGGATGCTCTTGAGACGCTGGCGCTCCTCCTGATTTTCGATCTTGCGCGAGATGCCGCTCTGCTCGGAGTGCGGCAGCAGCACCAGATAGCGGCCCGGCAACACCAAATTTGTCGTGACCCGCGGCCCCTTGGTGCCGATCGGCCCTTTGGTCACCTGCACGATGATCTCGCTCCCCGGCGGATAGTGGCGCGGGATGTCCTTCTGCGTGATGCGCGGACGGTCCCGCCGCTTGGTCTCCCGCTCCACCACTTCCACCCCGCTGTCGAAGGGCGTGGGGATGATGTCCCAGTAATGGAGAAAGGCGTTCTTCTCAAAGCCGATATCTACAAAGGCCGCTTTCAGGCCGTCCTCCAAATTCCGCACCTTGCCCTTGAAAACGCTGCCCACCAGCCGCTCCTCTGTGGTGCGCTCGATGGTGAATTCCTCCAGGCGCCCCTCCTCCATCACCGCCACGCGCGTTTCCAGCGATTCGGCGTTAATGATGATTTCCTTGTTGGTCCGGATCTCGGGCTTGATCAACCGCTGCACCTTTTTCACCACCTTGCTGACCCGCGCCTTCAGGTTCTCCACCAGGCCCTTGGGCGGCGGCTCGGCCAGGGGCACCATTTCAAATTTCTCCTCCTCCACCTGCGCCGGCGTGTCCAGGTGAGGCTGGCGAAACTCCCGCCTCCGCCCGCCCGGTTCCTGCTGCGGCGGCGCGTTGACCGGCGGGCCCTCCGCCGGCAGCCCGGCCGCCAGGTTCTCCGCCCGCTCGATTTCCTGTTGGTGCCGGGCGCGCTCGAACGGCGCCTCCGGCCCTTTCTCCCCAAGCGCTTCGGCGCGGGCTTCCTGGGCCGACCGGTCGGGTTTGTTGCCGAATCCGCCCGCCGGGCGGAAACGCATGCCGCCGCGGCGGCGCCTGCCAAAATTTCTCTCACTCATAACCTAATAAGACTTTCGATAAATGTGAACGTTGTGCAAAACACCGATGGCGATCAGCGAGCAAACCACCGAAGACCCGCCATAACTCAAGAGCGGCAGTGGGATGCCCGTCACGGGCATTAAGCGTATATTCATTCCAATGTTGATGAAGACGTGGCTGAACAAAAGCGTCACCACGCCCACGGCCAGCAATTGTCCCAGGCGATCGCGCGCCTGGCTGGCCACTTTGATCCCGCTCAACAGGAGCACCGAATAGAGCGCCAGGACCGCGACGCTTCCAACAAAGCCTTCCTCCTCGGCAATCACCGAGAAAATGAAATCATTGCTCGCTCCCGCGGACGGCAAATACCCCAGCTCATGCTGCGTCCCGTGCCGCCAGCCCTTGCCTAACAATCCGCCCGAACCCACCGCAATCAGCGACTGGTTGACGTTGTAATTGGCCGCATCCCGCTTGTCGCTCAGCCCGAAAAACGACCGCAGCCGGTCCTTCTGAAACGGTTTCACAATCGTGACGCTGGGCGACGCAAACAAAATGGCCGCCACCATCAAGACCACCATCGGCCCAACCCAGCACGCCAATCTGCCCAGAAAACGATTGGGCACCCCCGCCACAAACATCATGGCCACACAGATGGACAGGAAAACCAGCGCCGAACCCAGGTCCGGCTCCCTCCAGATCAGGACAAACGGCAGCGCCGTATAACCCAGCGCCGCAAAGAACACCCGCGGCCGGCGCAATTCCTCCACCGGCCGGCTCAAAAAATCAGCCAGGAGGAAGATAAACGCGATCTTCGCAAACTCCGAAGGCTGCAACTCAAAACTCCCCGTGCTGATCCAACGCCGCCCTCCCTTGTGGACCACTCCGACCCCGTTCACCAGCACCGCCAGGAGTGATGCGATCGCCCCCCAGTAAATCACCCGCGACCACCGCGCCACCTTGCCATAGTCCGCCAGGCAAACCGCCGCCGCCGCCGCCGCGCCGGCCGCGCACCAGATGATTTGCTTGAAAAACTTCTGGCGGTACAACGCCAGGTCCTGCGACGCCTCTCCCGAGGCGCTGAGGATAAAAAACACCCCCACCACGACCAACCCCGCCGCGGCCGCCAGCAAGGGCCAGTCAAAATCAGTTTTCCGTTCGTTGAGATGCGCCTCGTACATTTTCAATTCCGGGTCAGCGCCCGCGGCGGCGGGCCGGCTTTTTCCATATTCACAATCGCCTCGTAAATCTTCTCCGCCACCGGCGCGCACGTCCCGCCGCCCGATCCACCGTCCACGATCATCACCACCACCGCGTAGCGCGGGTCGTCAAAGGGGCCGTAGGAATCAAACCATACCACCCTGTTGTAATCCAGACCCTTGGATTTAACCTGCGCCGTGCCCGTCTTGCCCGCCACCTGGAAATGGGCCTGCTCCAGCACGCGCTCCGGCGGATGGAATGAATCATAGGCATTGGCGCCGGGATGTTCGGTATCCTGGAGCATGGCGTTCCTCAGAATCTGGAGATGCTGCGGATCAAGATGAACCCGGTCGCGCACCCGGCCCGCCGGAGAAAGCTCCTCGGCCGCTCCCGTTTCAGGCGCGCAGGCGCGGCTCACCAGGCGCGGCCAGAAAATCGTCCCCCCGTTGGCGATGGCCGCGACCATCACCGTCATTTGCAGCGGCGTCACCGTGATTTCCTGGCCGATGGCCACATAAGGCGTTTTGTTCAACGGCCACGCTTTCCCCCCGGCTTGCTCGGGACCGGGAACTATTCCCGCCACTTCCTCCCCCGGGATGGCAAAGTCCGTCTTTTCACCCAGATGAAACCGTTTCGCCACCTCCAGCAATTTGCGCAAACCCGCCTTTAAGCCGTAATGGGAAAAATAGCTGTTGCTCGAATGATAAAACGCGCTCTCAAACTTATACTCGCCGGGCGGGGCGGTGTCCTTAATGTGATACCCTGATTCTCTAAATACCCCGTGGCCGGGATTCTCCTCGTCGGCGGCGACCATGTAAGGCTCGTTCACATCCATCACCCCGCTCTCCAGGCAGGCGAGGGTGGTGATCATTTTGAAAGTGGATCCGGGCGGATACGCGTCATAGGTGGCCCGGTTCACCTGGAGTTGGAGCCGGGCATCATTCAACTCCTCCCAGCGCGCCGGGGAAACGCCGGAGACAAATTCGTTCGGATCGAACGTCGGCACGGATGCCATCGCCAGAATGTCCCCCGTATGCACATCCATCACCACCACGGCCCCGCGCGTCGCCCGCTGGGCCAGCGCCTTCTCCGCCGCCAGTTGCAGGGGCAGGCTGATCGTCAAATATATATCTTCCCCCGCCCGGTTGGGCACGAGGGTTTCCGCGTGCTGGCGGTAGCCCTCGTTGTTCACCAGCACCAGATTTGTTCCCGGCTCTCCCTTCAACCGTTCGTCAAAGGCCCCTTCAATTCCGCTGTTCCCCTTGTAACCCGCCCCCAGATACTTCCTGTCCTCCCCCGTCCGCACCACATAACCCAGCAGATGCGCCGCCGTCGTCCGGTGCGGATAGCTCACCACCGGCTGCCTCTCCAAATCCAGACCCCGCTCGCCGTACAACGACTCGGAAAATCGCGCCACGTTGGTGGCGGTCAAATTCGTCGCAATCGGCAGCGGCATGAACGTGTAATTCGTGTAAAAATAGCCGAAGCGCTCCCGGGTCAGCGTCATCGGCTGGCGCAAAACCGCCGCCACCCGCTGGCTGATGTTGCTCACCACCCGGTAATCGGCTTCCAGACGCAGCGGCGCGGTCACCCGCGACGGCAGCCGGCCGCCTCCCGGATGGTCCCGCGCATATTCTTTCAGCACATGGCTGTAGTATTCATTGGTGAATTGACTCCGCAATTCCTCCAAATAAAGCACCACGTTGTATTGCGCGCGGTTCTCCACCAGCGCCTGCCCGTTGCGGTCCAGAATCCGGCCCCGCTCCGCCGGCACCGGCGGCTTGCGGAAGGACTGGATCTCCAGCCGGCCCTGCATCTGCTTGCCCGACACAATCTGCACAAACCACAGCCCCGCCAGCAGCGCCAGCATCCCCCCCGCCATCACCAGGCTCACCGTCCGCAGCCGCCGCGCCTCCCGTTTAAATATGTCAAATATAAACATTTTACTGCCGCCCCCTCTTGATTTCCCGGTCCTCCCGGAAACTGGATTGCTTCAGGGCCGGATACTCCAGCGCCCGCCGCAGCCGGTCAAACAGCCGGAACAACAACGGCGTCAATACCCCTCCCGCCGCCGTCCCCACCACCCACTGCCACAGCGTCATCCAGCCCGTCAACGGCGCCCGCCCCAGGTTCAACAGCAGAAAAAGCGTCCCCAGGGGAAAGGCCGCCCCCGCCGCCAGCCCCAGGGCGACCTGGGCAAATTGATGTTCGCGCAACAACAACGCCCGCTTGCGCAAAATAATGAATCCGATGAAAAACAGCGGCAGAATGCTCACCCCCAGCGGATCGGCCGAAAGGGAATCCCGCCACAACCCGCCGCAAACCGCCAGCAGCGCCACCGCCCCGATCCCCGCCCGCAAACTCGTATAAACCATCAGCGCCGGCAGCAGGGTGATCTGCGCTCCCAGCAAGTCCCGGAACCAGTCAAGCCGCCCCTCCAGGAAAGCGGCCACATAGGCCAGCGCCAGGATGAAAATTGTGTGCAGCCAGTTCATGGCAATATCATCACCCACACATTCTGCAGCGCGTCCAGGTGGGCCGAAGGCCGCACCCGCGCTTCCGTCGCCGCCCCGTATTCCTTCCCCGGCACATCCACCACCTTGCCCACCGCAATCCCGCCCGGGAACACACCCCCCTCTCCCCACGTCACCACCTCGTCCCCGGGATGGACCGTCCGGTCCGCGCTCTCCCCGAAAAGATTCTCGATGTCAAGCATATTGTTCTCCCGCATCCACGACGATCCCGCCGTCAGCGTCCCGTTCAACCCGCCCGGCCCCACCAGCACCGCCACCAGCAGGCCCGGATCGCCCAGCAACAGCACCTGCGACCGCGTCTCCCCCACCGCCACCACCTTGCCCACCAGACCCTCCGCCGTCAGCACCGGCAAATTCGTCCGCATCCCCGGAGTCGTCCGGCTGCCCAGATCAATCCACACACTCCGCCACCACGTCTCCGGATCGCGCGCGATCACCCGCGCGAACTGGAGGGTCCCTTGTTTGGGCGGGGGGATTTTGAGCATCTGGCGGAATTGGTCGTTCTCGCGCAATGCGTTCGCGGCCGCCTGCAGTTGGATGGTCAATAGTTGGTTGTTCGTGCGAAGTGTGTCCCTTTCCCGGAGCAATTCCCCCCTGGGAGTCAGGCCGTTGCCCATCTTGGCCACCGCCTCGTGCGTCGAGGCCGCCAATCCGAACAACGGCAGAAACAGCCCGCTGATGGCCAGCTTCAACCCGTCCGCCGTCCGGCGGGGCAGGCACAAAAGCACCACCACCAGCAAAACCACCAAGACCAAAGTTATATATTGCGATCTCTTTAACATTTCGCCCGTCCGGTCCCCGCTCCTGCAAGCCGGGCCGTCTTTTTGCCGGCCGCGCTCCCCGAAGGGGCGGCCATTTTACTCGGGCGAACGGCGCTTGAGTCAGCTCTTGCCGGAAGTCAAACGCGTTAGAAATTCGATGTTTTGCAGCACCTGTCCCGTCCCTTCCGCCACCGCGCTCATCGGGTCCTCCGCCACATGCACCGGCAGGCCCGTTTCCTTGGCCACCATCCGGTCAATCCCCCGCAGCAGCGCCCCGCCCCCGGCCATCACAATCCCGCGCTCGACCAAATCGGCCGACAACTCGGGCGGACAACGCTCCAGTGTAATGCGGACGCTCTCCAAAATGCTGCTCAGGGGCTCTTGCAAGGCCTCTCGAATTTCTTCCGAACGAATGGATAAAGTCTTTGGCAGGCCGGCGCCTAAATCGCGCCCTTTCACTTCCATCGTCAACTCCTGTTCCAGCGGGAAGGCAGATCCGACCCGGATCTTGATCTCTTCCGCCGTCCGTTCGCCAATCATCAGGTTATAGGCTCTCTTCATGTGCGCCACGATCGTCTCGTCAAACTCATCGCCCCCCACGCGCAAGCTCCGGCTGAACACAATGCCCGCCAGCGAAATAATCGCGATCTCGCACGTTCCGCCCCCGATATCCACGATCATATTTCCCGCCGGCTCATGCACCGGCAGTCCCACCCCGATGGCCGACGCCATCGGTTGCGGGATCAAATGCACGTCCCGCGCCCCCGCGTGCGTGGCGGAATCTTTCACCGCCCGCCTCTCCACCTCCGTGATCCCCGACGGCACCGCCACCAGCACCCGCGGCGCGATCAATTTGCGATGATGCACCCGTTGGATGAAATGCCGCAGCATCGCCTCCGTGATTTCAAAATCGGCGATCACCCCGTCCTTCATCGGCCGGATCGCGATTATATTCCCGGGGGTCCGTCCCAACATTCGTTTCGCCTCCTCGCCCACCGCCAGCACATTGGTGGTGCCGGCCTCGATGGCCACGACCGAAGGCTCTCGCAGCACGATGCCCTTGTCCCTGACATAAACCAGGCAGTTGGCCGTGCCCAAGTCAATTCCGATATCGTTGGAAAACAGGCTTTTGAGTTGCGCAAACATGAATTTTGCCTACCAATCGCCCTCACGTTACGGGCGCGTGCCGCCCCGGGTCAAGTTTATTGCATTGAAAAACACCAACCCTTTTCCCCCCGCCCGGATTCTCGTTCCTAAACTTCCGGGCAGCTAATTTGGAGTGCGGGAGCTTGCTCCCGCTTTCGGATCGGGGATGATTTGCGGGGAGCAAAGCGGCGGCAAGCCGCCGCACTCCAAAAAGTCATGGGTTTCATTTCCGACAGACCGCCGTTGTCCAGGCAGCTTCGGATCCCTGATACACACAAAAAACGTCGAGGATCCAAAAAAGTGTCCGCAAAAACAGTCCTCATTTCTTAGGCTCGCCGCGAATATAATGACCGTGGTTGAGCGCATAATCCTTCGGCAGATGGGGACGTGGTTTGGCCAGTTTCTCCACCGCCGCCACAAGAGGGTCCTCCTGGGTGGCGGGTTCAAACGTCTCGACCTTCACGGCGGCGCCTTCCGGCATTTTGGTCCCAGGCGGCAGAACCACCAGCCCGTTAATGATTTTCCCGGTCACGCTCATACTTATCCTTGACTGCAAATCCGGCCCGAAAGCAAGCCGGTGAACTGCCGGGTAGTGTATCAATTTGAATTAGGGATGGATTTTACTCGCCCGGTTCTGCAATGAGTCCTCCAACACCTGCACGGCTTCGATAAGCATCCGAAGTTCATCAACGGGCAAATCGCCCCTGCATAATCCTTTCACGTCTTTCAAAGCGTCGAGAAGCTCGAACTTCTGGTCAGTATGTAGCAGGGGACCAGGATAAGCACGAAACAGAAGTTGAAGGGGTTTAAGGGCGCGGCGCTCACACCATCTGTCAATCAGGGTGTCCAGTGTTTGGCAAATATCCATATTTCACGGTTGATCTGACGATCCAAGGCTGAACCGTTTCCGCCATAAAATCAAGGCAATGGTAGTGTCCTAATTTGACTTTTTCCGGTTTCTAAGATAGTCCAAAAAAGCGGCAACAAGGCATAAAATACTGAAAACGCCTGCAAGACATTCCAGCAATCCCAATATACGATAAGTCCAAGGAGAATTGCGGGGGGTTGTTTTCGTTATTCCGGCCCCCACCGTGACCAATAAAACAGTGATTGTGAATAAAGAAACCAAACGTCCAGCCCATTGCGATGTTTTATTCATGTTCATTTCTTCCCCCTCGCTTCCGCCTCAACTCGTCACCTTGATCCGCCCCTCCCGATGGTCTTTCAGAAGCTTCACGTCCGCCTCCACCATCAGTTTGACCAGATCGGCAAACTTGGTTTTGGGCTCCCAGCCCAGTTGCCGCCGCGCCTTGCTCGCATCGCCCATCAGCAAATCCACCTCCGCCGGACGATAATAACGCGGGTCAATCTCCACATGCTTTTCCCACGACAACCCCACATGGGCAAACGCCAGATCCAAAAACTCCCGGATGGAATGCGTTTCCCCCGTCGCCACCACGTAATCATCCGGCTTGTCCTGCTGCAGCATCAGCCACATCGCCTCCACATATTCCTTGGCGTAGCCCCAGTCCCGCTTGGCCTCCAGATTGCCCAGGTAAAGCTTGTCCTGCAATCCCGCCAGAATGTGGGCCAAAGCCCGCGTGATCTTCCGCGTCACAAACGTCTCCCCCCGCCGCGGCGATTCGTGGTTGAACAGGATGCCGTTGCTGGCGTGCAAGCCGTACGATTCCCGGTAATTGACCGTGATCCAATACGAATACACCTTGGCGCATCCATACGGGCTGCGCGGATAAAAAGGCGTCGCCTCGCTTTGCGGAATCTGTTGCGCCTTGCCGTACATCTCGCTGGACGAAGCCTGGTAAAAACGCGCCTTCAGTCCCCCCTGCCGCATGGCTTCCAGCAGGCGCACCGTCCCGCTGGCCCCGATGTCCGCGGTGTATTCCGGGGAATCGAAGCTCACCCGCACATGGCTCTGCGCGGCCAGATTGTAAACCTCCTCCGGCCGCACCTCGTTCAGCAGCCGGCTCAAACCGCTCGCGTCGCTCAAGTCCCCGTAATGCAGAAACAACCGGGCCTTGTCCACATGCGGGTCCGAATAGATCTCATTGAGCCGTCCGGTGTTAAACGTGCTGGCCCGGCGGATGATGCCATGCACCTCGTAGCCTTTGCCCAGCAACAATTCCGCCAGATAAGAACCATCCTGCCCCGTAATCCCCGTAATGAGCGCTCGTTTAGCCATTGCGACACCGAGATTCCGCAACCCGCGCCCCATTGGCAAGCAAGAACTGCCGCGACAGCAAGAACTGCCGCCGTCCTCCAATCCTAATCGTAATCTAAATCCTAATTTGAATCCTACTCAACGAAAACCCTTGAAACCAGCCCGCCCCGGCCGCCGTCTTTTCCAGCGTATTCATTTGCCTGAATGCAAAGTATAATGTATGCTTACAGTGAGCGAGATATAATTTGACCTTAACCCGTCATCAACCGATTTAATGCTATGTTCGATCTGTGCGAGAATTGCATCCGGACACCAGTGTTTAACCGCCGTCAATTCCTCTCCCGCCTCGGCATGGGCTTTGGCGGCCTGAGTCTGGCGGCCCTGCTCAGCCAGGATTCCCTCTGGGCGGCCGATCTGCCCCCGGGTCTTTCCACCCTCGCCCCCAAAACGCCCCCCTTGCCCGCCAAGGCCAAACGCGTCGTCCACATCTTTGCCGCCGGCGCGCCCTCCCACGTGGATACTTGGGACCCCAAGCCCGCCCTGGCCACATACGCCGACCAACCCATCGGCGACAAAGGCGTCGCCATGCCTTCCCCTTTCAAATTTGCCAAACACGGCCAGTCCGGCATCGAGGTGAGCGAAGTCTTTCCCAAACTGGCCGAACATGTGGACGACATGGCCCTCATCCGCTCCATGTACACCGACATCCCGGCGCACGAAATCGCCACCGTCATGATGAACACCGGCTCCCGCCAGTTGGTCAAGCCCTGCCTGGGATCCTGGACGGTTTACGGCCTGGGCACCGAAAATCAAAACATGCCCGGCTTCATCTCCCTGCACGCGGGCGGCGGCGTCCCCGCCGGCGGCGAGCAAAATTGGGGCGCGGCTTTTCTGCCCGGCGTTTACCAGGGGACCAGCATCAACACCCAGGCCGGTTCCGTCAACCAGATGATTGAAAACATCAGCAATCCATACGTCTCCGAAAAGGAACAGCGCCGCCAGCTCGATTTAATCCATCAACTCAACGAACTGCACGCCCAGGATCTGCAAAAGGACGCGCAACTGGAAGCCCGCATCGAAGCCTACGAAATCGCCTTCAAAATGCAGGCTGCCGCCTCCGATGCTTTCGATATCCAAAAAGAAACCCCCGCCGTCCGCGCCCTTTACGGCGATACCACCCAGGGCCGGCAAATGCTCATCGCCCGGCGCTTGCTCGAACGCGGCGTCCGCTTCGTCCAAGTCTGGGCCGGCGGCTGGGACCATCACCAGGACATCGCCGTCCGCCTCCCCCAAAGCGCCCGCGAGATTGACCAGCCCCTGGGCGCCTTTATGACCGATTTGAAAGAGCGCGGCTTGCTTGACAGCACGCTCGTGGTCTGGGGCGGTGAATTTGGACGCACTCCCACCCAGGACCGCGGCGGCAACCCCAAGCCCGGCCGCGACCACAACTCCAAGGGCTTCAGCCTCTGGCTGGCGGGCGGCGGCGTCAAAAGCGGGACCATTTATGGCGCCACCGATGAATTCGGCGCCAAGGCCGTGGAGAATCCCGTCCACATCCACGACCTCCACGCCACCATCCTGGCCCTGCTCGGTTTTGACCACACCAAATTGACCTATCGCTACAACGGCCGCGACTTCCGTTTGACCGATGTCGCCGGCACCGTGGTGAAAGGAGTGATGGCCTGAATGAGTCCGCCCGCCTTTCGACACCGCCCCCATGCGATTTGCCAATTCCCTCGCCCCACGAAGTGGGGAGAGGGTCAGGGAGAGGGGTTTCTCCCATCCAAGGGCGCCAGAGTCGGGAAGTGCCCTGTAACTCCGTGCGCCAAACCATGCCTGGGCAACCTCCGCCGCGCCCTGCGGTGGGGCCTGCTTCTCGTGAGTCCCCTGCCCGCCTGGGCGGCGGACCCCTCTCCGGCCCAACTCCAGTTCTTCGAAAACAAAATCCGCCCCATCTTTGTCAATAATTGTTACAAATGCCACAGCCGCCAGGCCGAAAAACTCAAAGCCAATCTCTCCGTCGAATTCCGCGAAAGCCTCCTCAAAGGCGGCGAGACCGGACCCGCCATCGTCCCCGGCGATCCCGACAACAGCCTGCTCATCAAAGCCGTCCGCTACACCGACCCGGACCTGCAAATGCCGCCCAAGGACCAGAAACTTTCCGACCAGCAGATCGCCGACCTGGAGGCCTGGGTTAAAATGGGCGCGCCCGACCCGCGCCTGGCCGGCGCCACCCTCGCCGCGGCGGACTGGGGCAAAAACCGGCGCGAACACTGGTCCTTTCAGCCCTTGAAAAAAGTCCAGCCCCCGGACGTGGCGGACGCCGCCTGGGTGGCCACCCCGGTGGACGCCTTCATTCTGGCCAAACTGGAGGCCAGTCACATGAAACCCGCCCCCCCGGCCGACAAGGGGGCCTTGCTGCGCCGCGCCACTTTCGACTTGACAGGACTGCCGCCCACGCCGGAGGAAGCGCTGGCCTTCGCCAGCGATCCTTCGCCCGACGCCTTCGCCAAGGTGGTGGACCGCCTCCTCGCTTCCCCGCAATACGGGGAACGCTGGGGCCGCTTCTGGCTCGACACCGCCCGCTACGCCGACACCAAGGGCGACATCAAACAGAACCAGGACACTCCGCAATATCCCTTCGCCTGGACTTATCGCGATTACGTGGTGCGCTCCTTCAACGAAGACAAGCCCTACAACAAATTCATCCGCGAACAAATCGCCGGCGACCAGCTTCCCCCAGCCAAGGACCACCCGGAATTGGCCGCCATGGGCTTCCTCACCCTCGGACCCCGTTTCAATGACAACATCAACGACATCATCAACGACCGGATTGACGTCGTTTGCAAAGGCATGCTCGGCCTGACGGTCACCTGCGCCCGCTGTCACGACCATAAATTCGACCCCATTCCGCAAAAGGATTACTACGCCTTGAAGGGCATATTTGACAGCTCGGCCGAACCGGTCGAAGAGCCCCTCTTGCAGCCCATCAAGATGACCCCCGCCTATACCAATTTCGCCGCCAAGTTGAGCGCGACCAACCAAATCCTGGCCCTGGCCCAGTTCAAACTGCGCAACCTGCCCCGCGGGGGCGGGCCGGGCGCCAACGCCGACGCGCGCCGACAACTCCAGCAACAAATCAACCAGGCCCGCCGCGCCGCCGCCTTGCTCGAGGCCAACGATCCCGGTTCTCCGCCCCGCGCCACCATTCTGCGCGACATCCTCAAGCCCCACGATTCACCCCTCTTCATCCGCGGCGAGGCCGGCAACAAGGGCGACATCGTGCCCCGCCATTTCCTCTCCGTCATCGCCGGCCCCAATCCCCTGCCCTTCCGCTCGGGCAGCGGCCGCCTCCAACTGGCCGATGCCATCCTCAATCCCGCCAATCCCCTCACCGCCCGCGTCCTGGTCAACCGCGTCTGGATGCATCATTTCGGCGAAGGCATCGTCACCACCCCCGACGATTTCGGCAACCAGTCCGACCCGCCCAGCCATCCCGAACTGCTGGACTGGCTGGCGGCCCGCTTCATGCAAGACGGTTGGTCCATCAAAAAACTCCACCGCCTCATCATGCTTTCCAGCGTTTATCAGGAAAGCAGCCAGAACAATCCGCGCTACGCCGAATTGGACCCGCAGAACCGGCTCCTGTGGCGCGCCAACATCCACCGCCTGGAATTTGAAGCCGTGCGCGATTCCGTCCTGGCCCTGGGCGGCCAGTTGGATTTGACCCCGGGCGGCCCGCCCGTCCAACTCCAACAGGGCGAAGGCGGCTATTCCCATCGCCGCACCATTTATGGATTGGTGGACCGCCGCAACCTGCCGGAGATTTACAGTCAATTCGATTTTGCCAACCCCGACATCACCATGGGCAAACGCTACCAGACCACCGTTCCCCAGCAGGCCCTCTTCATGATGAACAGCCCCCTGGTCGTGGAACTGGCCCGCAAGCTCGTCAACCTTCCCGAATTCACCGCCCTCTCCGGCCCCGAGGCGCGCATCCGCTTCCTCTATGACCGCATTTTGCAGCGGCCCCCCTCCGACATGGAGATCAAGCTCGGCGAGGAATTTGTGGACGACTCGCCTCCGGCGGAATTGATCACCGAGGATGCGCGCCAGCGTCTCCGCGCCGATCGCGCCGCCGCCGCCGGCCCGCGCGCCGGGGCCCGCGGCGGTGGACGGCGCAGCATGTCCCTGGTGAGCTTGGGGCCAAACCAGTTGCGGGCCATCGGCACCTGGGCCAAATACGCCCACGCCCTCCTCCAGACCAACGAAGTCCTGTTCCTCAATTGAGCGTCCCAGTTCCATCGGGGCATTGCCCCATTCATAAGCGGCCGGGTGCCCGGCAGGTCGGGACTGCCCGCCGCACGACGGTAGTGAGACGAGGGTTCGATTCCAATGCCCGACGGCGGGCAGCCCCGGCGTGCCGGGACCTTGCCTTTCCCGGCGCACCCATTGCCGGACGCATCGGGCGCATCTTGATACCACCACCATGCGATTTGCCAATTCCCTCGCCCCACGAAGTGGGGAGAGGGTTAGGGTGAGGGGTTCCATCCATCCAATGGTGGTTGTGTCAAGATGCGCCCGGACGCATCCCATTGGCTGTTTAAAAGTTGCCCGCGCCGCCGACCCGGCTTATCTTGCAGAAACTTTTCCCGGATTCCGGGTTAAATTAAGCAAGTCAGTTGCCAAAGATGAACGGAAACACTCCCAAGGCGGGACCGGGGCGGGCCGGGCGCGCGCCAGAACCGGCGCGCACGTCAATCATTTTCCCAATCATCGTCCTGGCCCTCCTCCTCATCGGAGGCGCGGGGGCATACCTCGCCCTCAAAAAATCCCCGCCCCCGCCCGCGCCGGCTCCGAAGGCCGTCGTTCCGCCTGCGCCCCAACCGGTCGTTCCCCAAGTGACGGCGGCCGCTTCCAACCCTTTTCCTTCCGTGAAACGGACCACCCCTGCCGCCACTCAAGCGCCCCCCGCCATTCCCGCGCCCCCGGTTGACAACCGTTCCCCCAAGGAACTGATGGCCAGCCTGACTCAGATTGACGGGAAAAACCCGGTCACCCCTGACCAGGCGCAAGCCTGGAAGCAAGCCTTGCAACAACTGGTCCGGCAAGGTGCGGCGGCGGTGCCGGGCATCCAGGAATTCCTGGCGCAGAACCAGGACGCCAATTATGCCGGCCTGAACGGGGCCGCCCAACTCGGATTCCCCTCCTTGCGCGCGGGGCTGATTGACGCCCTGGCCCAGATCGGCGGGACGGACGCCACCGCCGCCATGTTGCAGATCCTGCAATCCAGCACCTTTCCCTCCGATGTCGCCGACCTGGCCAAAGGCCTGGGCCAGGCCGCCACCGGAGAATACCAGCAGGAGTTTCTCGCCGCCATCCGCCAGCAATTGTTCATGGCCCAACAACCCCAGGCCAGCCATGACACCGACGTCGGGCCGCTCTTCCAAGTGCTGGCGGCGGAGGCCGCCAATGGAGCCCAAGTGGCGCAGGACATTCAACAATACGGGTCCGCCTGGTCCTTTTACTCCGCCATCAC
The DNA here is from genome assembly GCA_049513975.1 of Verrucomicrobiota bacterium. GTDB lineage: Bacteria > Verrucomicrobiota > Verrucomicrobiia > Limisphaerales > Palsa-1400 > JBEKOF01. The sequence continues at coordinate 35,837 of JBEKVM010000012.1, forward strand.
CCTGGCCAATCTGCCCGACGGAGCGGGCCTGCCCGCCCTCGCCCAGATGGCCCAGACCCCTGGCGGAGGCCAGGTCGTCGCCATGGATTCCCTGGCCCAGATGGCCCTGACCAATCCCCAGGCCCTGGCCACCCTCCTCGACTTGGCCAAAAACGGCGCCGCCCAGGATTTTGTCCTCTCCACCGTCGCGCCCTTCCTGGCCGGCCGGCAATTCGTCCTCCCTTCCGCCGCCGGCCAAATCCCGCCCGGCGCGCCGACCCAGAGCATTCACATGAACTCCGGCAATCAAAACTTCCTCTCCTATCAAATGTCCAGTCCCGCCCTCCTCAATCAGCAGATGGCCGCCATTGACCAACTCCTCCAGGTCATCCCCCCCGCCGATACCGACGCCCTCCAGGCCTTGCAGCAGCAGAAAAACACCCTGGCCGGCAAGCTGGGAAAATAACCCGCCACTCCGCCTCTCCGGCCTTGACATCATTGCGGAAACTGGTAATACTATAATGGTTTCCATAGTTTACCGCCGCGAAACCGGATATGAGACGCCCATCGAAAACCGTGCCGACCGCGCCCGCCACCGGCGCGGCCCGGCGGCGCATCATCGCCGGCGCGCGCCGCCATTTCTTCGCCAACGGCTTCCGTCACGTCACCATGGACGACCTCGCCGCCGAGCTGGGCATGAGCAAGAAAACGCTCTACGCCCATTTCCCCGGCAAAATCGAACTCCTCCAATCCGTCCTCATGAACAAATTTGACGACGTGGAAGCCGACCTCGCCCGCATCACCTCCCGCTCTGCCGCGGACGTTCGCGCCGCCCTCCAGCAACTCCTGGCCCTGGTGCAGCGCCACACCGACGAAATCCAGCCCCACTTTGTCCGCGATGTCCGCCGGGCGGCGCCCGAACTGTTCCAACTGGTCGAGCAGCGCCGCCGCCACATTATTGCGCGCCACTTCGGCAAACTCTTCGCCGAGGGACGCAAGGCCGGCCACATCCGCCGCGACATCCCCGCCCGTTTCATGATCGAAATCCTGCTCGGCGCCGTGCAAGCCGTCATCAACCCCCCCAAAATGGCCGAGCTTGGACTCACCCCAAAGACCGCCTTTGCCGGCATCCTCAAGGTCATGCTCCACGGCGTGGTCGTCAGGAAAGGAAAATCACACTTATGATTGACTCAAATTCACCTCCCCTTCGCCAACTTTTCCCGCTGCTCGCCGCCTGCGCCCTGCTGGCCGCTTGCGGCGGGCCGCCCTCCCCCGCCGTGCAGGGTTATGTGGAGGGGGAATTTGTCTATGTCTCCTCCCCCCTGGCCGGAACGCTCCAGGCGCTCTCCGTCCAGCGCGGCGTCCGGGTCGGCGCCGGCGATCCCCTCTTCGCCCTGGACAATGTCCCGGAGAAAGCCGCCCGCGATCAGGCCGCCCAACTCTTGGCCCAGGCCCGCGCCACTCTGGACGACTTGAAAAAAGGCAAACGCCCTTCTGAAATCCAATCCGCTCAGGCCCAACTCGACCAGGCCCAAGCCACCCTCGTCCTGGCCGGCCAGGAGCTGGCCCGCCAGGAAAAACTCGCCGCCGTTCCCGGCGGCGCGGCCCAACAGGACCTGGACCGCGCCCGTTCCACCCGGGACCAGGACAGCCAGCGCGTCGCCCAACTCGAAGCGGATTTACAGACCGCCCAAACCGGTTCCCGCGATGACCAGATCGCCGCCGCCGCCGCCGCCGTCCGCGCCCTGCAAGCCGCCCTGGATCGCGCGGACTGGGACTTGTCGCAAAAAAGTCAAACCGCGCCCGCCGCCGGCCTTGTTTTTGACACGCTCTATCGTCCGGGCGAATGGGTCGCCGCCGGCCGGCCGGTGGTCGCCCTGCTTCCGCCGCAAAACGTCAAAGTCCGCGCCTTCGTGGCGGAGGCCCGCGTCGGGGCCATTCATCCCGGCGATCCCGTCCGCGTCACCCTGGATGGCGTGCCGCAGGCGCTGCCCGGCAAAGTCTCCTTCATTTCGCCCCAGGCCGAATACACTCCCCCCGTCATCTACAGCGAGGAAAGCCGCGGCAAACTCGTCTTCATGGTGGAGACCGTTTTCGACGCCGCCGTCGCCTCCAACCTTCATCCCGGCCAGCCCGTGGACGTGCGCTTCGGCCCCTGACCATGCCCGAAGATTTCTCCATTGACGTCCGCGGCATGACCAAGCGGTTCGGCCCTGTCACCGCCGTGGATCACATTGATCTTCAAGTCCGCACCGGCGAAATCTGCGGCTTTCTCGGCCCCAACGGCAGCGGCAAAACCACCTTCATCCGCATGTTGTGCGGCCTGCTCCGCCCGGACGAGGGCGCCGGCCTTTGCCTCGGCCACAACGTCATTACGGACAGCGAAGCCGTCAAGCGCCAGGTCGGATACATGACCCAGCGTTTCAGCTTTTACGACGACTTAAGCGTCGAGGAAAACCTCGACTTCGTGGCGCGCATGTATGCGGTCGGCAATCGCCGCCAGGCCGTGCGCGAAAGCATTGACGGCCTGGGCCTGGCCCGGCGCAAGGATCAACTGGCCGGCCAGCTTTCCGGCGGCTGGAAACAGCGCCTGGCCCTGGCCGCCTGCATGATTCACCACCCCAAACTCCTTTTGCTTGACGAACCCACCGCCGGCGTGGACCCCAAGGCCCGCCGCGATTTCTGGGAACAAATCCATCTGCTCGCCGCCCGCGGCCTGACCTTTCTCATCGCCACCCATTACATGGACGAAGCCGAGCGCTGCCATCGCCTGGCCTTCATCGCCGGCGGCAAACTCCTCACCCACGGCACCGCCGCCGAAGTCATCGCCCGGTCCCGCCTCGTCACCTGGTCGGTCGCCGGACCGGATTTGACCGGTCTTGCCGCCGAACTCCGCCGGCGCCCCGGCGTCAAACAAGCCTCCGCTTTCGGCTCCCTGCTCCACGTCAGCGGCGACGATCCCGCCGCCCTCCAACACGCCATCGCCCCCTTCCGCATCCCGCAACTCGAATGGCGTCAAGTCGAATCCAGCCTGGAAGACGTCTTCATTTACCTCATGGATCAGGCCCCCGCCAATTTTTCCCCATGAAAAAGCACCGCGAATTCTCCCCGGCTCGTTTCTGGGCCATGATTGTCAAGGAATTCATCCAAATGCGCCGCGACCGCCTCACCTTCGGCATGATGATCGGCATCCCCATCCTGCAGCTCATTCTTTTTGGTTTTGCCATCAACTCCGACCCCAAGCACCTCCCCGCCGCCCTCCTCGTCGCCGATCACGGCCCCATCGAGCGCTCCCTCCTCAACGCCATCAAAAACACCGCCTACTTCGATTTCGTCCGCCAGGTAAACACCGAAGCCCAGGGCCGCGACCTTCTCGCCCGCGGCGAGGTTCAATTCGTCGTCAATATCCCGCAAAATTTCAACCGCGATGTTTTGCGCGGCCGCCATCCCGCCATTCTCGTCGAGGCCGACGCCACCGATCCCGCCGCCACCGGCAACGCCCTCGGCGCCCTGCCTGCCTTTCTTGACAACGCCCTCCAAAACGACCTCAAGGGCCCCCTCTCCTACCTCGCCCCCACCAACGGCCCGGCCGCTCTGCGCGTCCACGCCCTCTACAACCCGGAGGGCCTCACCCAGCTCAACATCGTCCCCGGCCTGCTCGGCGTCGTCCTCACCCTGACCATGGTCATGATCACCGCCCTCGCCATCACCCGCGAACGCGAATCCGGCACCATGGAAAACCTCCTCTCCATGCCCACACGCCCCTTCGAAGTCATGGTGGGCAAAATCATTCCCTACATCCTCGTCGGCTACATTCAAATCTCCCTCCTTCTTCTCGCCGCCCGCTTCCTTTTCCATGTGCCGATGATTGGCAACCTCCTCCTCCTCTACGCCGCCGCCCTCGTTTTCATCGCCGCCAATCTTTCCATGGGCATCACCTTTTCCACCATCGCTCAAAACCAGCGCCAGGCCATGCAAATGGGCGTGTTCTTCTTTCTCCCCTCCATCCTCCTCTCCGGCTTCATGTTTCCCTTCCGCGGCATGCCTCATTGGGCCCAGGCCGTTGGGGAAATCCTTCCCCTCACCCATTTCCTGCGCATCGTTCGCGGCATCCTGCTCAAAGGCAACGGCCTGGCCCAGGTCGGATCCCATCTCTGGCCCATCGCTCTTTTCACCGCCGTCGTCCTGGCCATCGGCGTCAAACGCTACCGTCAAACCCTCGATTAAAACTATGAAAACACCGCCCTTTCTCAGTGCCGGCCTCCTCCTTCTTGTCGCCGCCTCCTGCACCGTCGGCCCAACCTATCAGCCGCCCGTCCCCGCCCAAATCGCTCCCGCGGACTGGCATTGGAAACTGGCCGAGCCCGGCGACGCCCTTCCCAAGGGCGACTGGTGGAATGTTTTCCACGACCCCGTTCTCGCCGGCCTCGAATCCAACGCCCTGGCCGCCAACCAAAACCTCCGCGCCGCCGTCGCCCGCGTGGACCAGGCCCGCGCCGCCGCCCGCCTCGCCCGCAGCCAGTTCTTCCCCGAACTTTCCCTCGATCCCTCCCTCAGCCGCCAGCGTGTTTCCGGCAACGAACCCCTCCCCTTCCCTGTCAAGTTGAAGCCCGTTTACCTGGACGCCTACAATGTCCCCTTGGACCTGAGCTACGAAATTGATCTCTGGGGCCGCGTCCGCCGCTCCTTCCAATCCGCCGCCGCCCAGGCCCAGGCCGCCGTCGCCGACAGCCGGAACATCCTCCTCACCCTGGCCGCCGACATCGCTGTCAATTATTTTCTGCTCCGCTCCCTCGACGCCCAAATCGCCGCCCAGGACGGCGGCCTCCAACTGCGCGAGGATTCCGTCCGCATTTTGCAGGGCCGTTACGACGCCGGAACCATCCCGGAGCTGGACGCCGCCCAGGCCAAAGCCGAGCTGGCCGCCGCCCGCTCCGACTTGGCCGACCTCCGCCGCCAGCGCGCCGAAACCCTCGATGCCCTGGCCCTCCTCTGCGGCCAGCCCGCCAGTTCCTTCACCTTGACTGCCTCCCCGCTCGCCGCTTCACCCCCGCTCGTTCCGGTGGGAATCCCCTCCTCCGTTCTCGAACGCCGCCCCGACATCGCCGCCGCCGAGCGCAATCTCGCCGCCAAAAGCGCCCAGATCGGCGTGGCCCGCGCCGCCTGGTTTCCTGTGGTGCGCTTGACAGGCCAGGCCGGCTACCTCAGCGGCCAGGCCAACAACCTCTTCAACCTGGACAGCCTCGCCTTCTCCTTCGGCCCCGGCGCCAGCCTTCCCCTCTTTACCGCCGGACGCACTGCCGCCCAGGTCAGGCAGGCCCAATCCGCGTATCAGGAGAGCCTGGCCAGCTATCAACAAGCCGCCCTGACCGCCTTCAAAGAAGTGGAAGACAGCCTCGCCCAAATCACCTTCTGGACCGCGCAGGCCGCCGCCCAGGCTGACGCCCTCGCTTCCGCCCGGCGCGTCACCCAACTCACCCAGGCCCGTTACGACGCCGGCCTCCTTGCCGAATTTGAAGTGGTGACTGCCCGGCGCGCCGAACTCCAACAAGAACGTCAAACCGCCGAATTAACCGGCCGTCGCTACGCCGCCACCATCCGCCTCATCAAAGCCCTCGGCGGCGGCTGGCAAGATTAGCGGGCGCATCTTGATACCACCACCATGCGATTTGCCAATTCCCTCGCCCCACGAAGTGGGGAGAGGGTTAGGGAGAGGGGTTTGATCCATCCAAGGGTGGTTGTATCAAGATGCGCCCAAGAATAGCCAATAGACAAATTGTTGATTGCCAGACGAGATCTTCCGGGATATAATCTGGCCGTGAAGTGATGAATTCGCGCCGCATGCGCGCGTTTTACGCAAGTAGTTGATAATTAACGCATTGCACCCATAGCTCAATTGGATAGAGCATCTGACTACGGATCAGAAGGTTGATGGTTCAACTCCATCTGGGTGCACCACTTTTTTCGAAAAAATCTCCCACCACCAACCACCCCTTAAAGAATTCATAACGCGTTGTAAATACGTTACTTATATCATATGCAATGTTTTCATTCCCTGTGGGTTTGATACCCCGAAGGTTGCTTCGGCTTTGTGGGGTGGCGAGAATGAGGGATGGAAAGTCACTACATCCACAAGCAGCACAATGTCTCCGTGCTGATGTATCACATTGTCTGTGCGGCGAAATATCGAAGGGTGGTGATGAGCGAGGCTGTGGACGCGGTGCTGGCAGCGGTGTGCCTGGAGATTGCCAAGCGATGGGAGATTTGGTTTCTGGAGATTGGGGTGGATCGGGATGACGCGCATTTTCTGGTGCAATCGGTTCCGATGTATAGCCCGACGAGGATTGTCCAAACGGTGAAGAGCATCACGGCGCGGGAGGTGTTTGCCAAGGCTCCGGAGGTGAAAAGGAAACTGTGGGGAGGTGAGTTCTGGGGGAAGGGGTATTTCGTCAATACCGTCGGCCAGCATGGGAGTGAAAAGGTAATTGCCGAATATGTGAAGCGGCAAGGAGAGGGGAGGGATTACCATCAATTACACAAAGGGCAGATGGCGTTTGGATTCTGAAATGCCTCGCAGCTTGCTGCGAGAATTATTTACTGTTACTGAAGGTGACACAGTCTTCGATCGCCCCGTCACATCCGTGACCCCGCTACAGTTTTCAGCCGCCGTTTACAAATCCAGATTGACGCCGTGGGTTTAAAGGTCCTGACTGCGAAAAGGCTACCCTATTCCTGGAAGAGGCGCTGGGGGTGGTTGGAGAGAAGAGGAAGAAACCGGAATATCACCAGCACAGCACCAGAGCCAATCAACAAAGGCTTGGGGGATGAAGAAGCCACCCCCCACCAATCACAGCAGCAATCCCCATTCACCCCGGCACTGGAAGCAGAAAATGCCCGGCTGAGGGATGCGCTGATAAATGCGGTGAGACATCTGCACGCCGCGGCAATCTGGTTTGGATCGCACGGTCCCGGACATGCGGCGGAACAGGAGGAGTTCTTGATCGACAGATCCAGTGCTATAAACCAGCAGACGTTTCCAATTCATAGACCTAAACTGAACCAGCGCTCAGGTCGGCGTTCAAGACTCGATGGCCTCCAAAACTTTGCAAATCAACTGATTCGAGTTTTTGGATCTTACGGGCAAGCGCGGGTTCGGTGTGACTTATATTCGGCGGGAGAGATTCCTTCGTTTACCAGGTGCCGTAAAGCCCGAAATACCAAAGCGTGTGATTGTCGGCAGCAACACTGTGCCCGCCACTAAACAATAGGCTGAAATGCTCGTTGATATTATATGAGCCGCCGCAATTCAGCGCGGCATATCCCTTGTCGTTATATGTATCCCGGCCTTGCGCAAACAATTCGCCACCGAGTGAGAGGTGTTCGCCAAAGCTGCGCTGCAACAACCAGCCACCATAGGGATGATTGCGCTCGCCGGGCGCGGAATTCAAAGCCACGCCACCGCCAAAGTCAGTCATCCATGGCCCCCAACTTTTTTGAATCCACACTGGCAATTGAAACCAAGTCCGCCCGTTGCCCAAACCGCGGCTGGCATCGCCCGTGGGCAATTCAATAAACGGAAAAATCCCGATTTGCGGCCAGCCATTTGTTTCATGCACGAAACGGTATTTGATGCCAAATTCCATGTCGCCCAGCCCGGAAACAGTAGGGACGCTGCCGCCTCCAACCGTTGTCATCGGCACGATCAAATGCAGTTGCGTATCCGGCAGAGCGCCATAATTAATTTCCACAGCCGGGGCTTCCACAATAAACTGGCTGCCAGCATGGTCGCCCAGAGTGAACAGATACGCTTCCCAATGTTTATAATCCAATGGCTCCGGGTCGTCAGTCAAGAATGGGGGGCCACCGGCAAACATGCGCGCCGTCGGGAGCGAAGTCAGAAAAACGGCCAGCGAGATGATTTTGAAGGCGGTTCTCATAAAATGTTTGGTAATGTCATTAATTTGTAACTATTCAGGTCTTTTGTGCGGAGAGTCAGCCGGTCAGAACTCGTAACCCTGGTCAATCCGAGTGATCTGGTCCAAGACGGTATAAGTTGTGGTGCCGCCGCGAATATAAGTGAGAGGTTTCGTCTTGCCGACATTGTTTGGAAGTGGTGGAGTCGCAATAACCCCTTCCTTGGGATTGGGTTCGGTGTCCATTTGCGGATAGTGCAGCACCTCTCCAGGGTTGGGAAGTTAAAACTCACCCACAGCAGGGGACCCATTTTGACCCCGCAATCATATACTGGCCAGCGTTTCATATACTTCGGATGATATAATAACCGGCGATTGAGGGAGATGAACGCCCAGGATGCCCTACAAACAGCCGTCACCCTTGTCCTGATGCGATTACGTCCAGTTCGCAAAGACGGCGCCAAGGCCCGTTTCTGATGCAAATCCGGTACAGGTTTGGGTGATCTATAACGTAACGAAGGAATTAGCCATAGACCGTTTGCCAGGGACGGAAGTCCCCCGGCAGAAGCCGCCAGGCACAACCCGGGCGCACCACATAAACAATCGCATTGACAAGGACCCGGCGATCCAGAGCGGGCCGTCCCCGCTTGCCTTTTCCAGATTTTGGAATCGGGACCAGCGATTGGATTTCGCTCCATTCTTCATCGGTAAGATCGGTTGGATCACTTTTTCGAGGCGTTGGCCTCCATTCTATTTGTGACACAGGCCCGATGTTGTACAACCGGGCGCAACTCGACACCCGCGCCATGGCGAAGGCTTCCTGACTGTGGGTTCTAGGGGTGACCTTGCCCCCAGTCTGATTTATGGCGCGGGTGTCAAGTTGCGCCCTGTACAACCTAACCAGTTTGCTTGGGATTGACGAACCCGCATTTTTAAGACACTCTCCAAGAGGCACGAGCTGGATGAATGTGCGCCCGTCGGCACTTCTCGAAACCCAAAAAGCGACTGATGAATTCTATGAGCCGATCAAAAAACAATCTGCTGAAGACAATCTTAGTCGCCGCCTTTTTAATAATTGCCGGCTTTCGGCCGCTGGCAGGATCAGTCGTGCCGGTGAATTTGCAATGTGAATATCACGCCAATCCGCCGGGGATTGATGAGGCGCAGCCGCGCTTAAGCTGGCAGGTGCAATCGAACGAACGCAATCAAGGGCAGACCGCCTATCAAATTCTGGTGGCGGGCAGCAAGGAACTTCTCCAGAATAATCATGGGGATTTGTGGGAAAGCGGCAGGATTTCCAGCGATGAAACCCTCAACATTGCTTATGCGGGAAAACCACTGGCGTCAGGTGGCCGATGTTTCTGGAAGGTCAGGATTTGGGATAAAAATGGCCGGGCATCGGCATGGAGCGTGCCCGCCATGTGGAACACGGGACTGCTCGAACAGAAGGACTGGCAAGGCAAATGGATTGGATTGGATCAAGGCGGGACCACAAATCCACTCGACGGCGCGAAATGGATTTGGTTTCCCGAGGGGGATCCGGCGGTCAGCGCGCCGGTGAGCAAACGTTTTTTCCGCCGCGTCTTTGAATTGCCGGCAAATCAAGTCGTTCGCTCGGCGACCATCACCATGACGGCCGACAACGAGTTTCAATTATATGTGAACGACCGGGAAGCCGGCCAGAGCGACAATTGGAAGGCGCCGGGAAAGATTGCCCTAGATGCTTTACTGAGACCCGGGAAGAATCTTCTTGCGGTGGAGGCGCGCAACGTTGGGGACGGGCCGACTCCTGCAGGATTGATCGGCAGACTAAATGTTCACTTTGAACAAGGCAATGCCTTGACGCTGGACACTGACGGAAGTTGGAAGTCGGCAACTAATGGTGAAAAAGAATGGAATGCCTTGACTTTTGACGACACCGCCTGGGCGATGGCCAAGCCGCTCGGAGAATATGGAATGCAGCCTTGGGGAATTATTAGAGACGAAGACCGGCGGCTGCCAGCCCGTTATTTGAGGCGTGAATTTATCGTGGAGAAAAAAGTGCGGCGCGCCACGGCTTATGTCTGCGGACTGGGGCTTTTCGAGTTATACCTGAATGGCCGGAAAACAAGCGATGACGTGCTCTCGCCCGCTCTCTCCGAGTATGATAAACGCGCGTTTTACCTGACCTTCGACGCGACCGGTCAACTCAAGCAAGGCGATAATGCCATTGGGGTCATTCTTGGCAACGGGCGTTTTTTTGCGCCGCGTTCAAGCGTGCCGGTCGGGACGCTGTCTTTCGGTTATCCGAAGCTGCTGTTGCAACTAAACATCGAATACTTTGATGGCACAACGGCGCAAATTGTCAGCGACGAGAATTGGAAACTGACCGCCGACGGCCCAATCCGCGCCAATAACGAGTATGACGGCGAGGAATATGATGCGCGGATGGAAATGCCCGGCTGGTGCCAGCCAAAATTTGATGATTCCAACTGGCAGCCGGCGCAGTTGGTGAAGCCGGCCGCACCGCTGTTATCGGCGCAAATTGGCGAACCGATCCGCGTCATGGATACGCTGCATCCTGTGGCGATCACGAACCCAAAGCCCGGCGTCTATATTTTTGACATGGGACAAAACATGGCGGGCTGGTGCCGGTTGAAAGTGAGCGGGCTCCGGGACACCGTCGTCAAACTTCGCCATGGTGAAACACTTCAGCCGGACGGCACGCTTGACACCGATAATCTCCGCAGCGCGAAACAGGAGGACATTTACACGTTGAAGGGAAAGGGCGTCGAAACTTATGAACCGCGATTCACGCATCACGGTTTTCGTTATGTGGAGGTCACGGGGTTTCCCGGCAAGCCAACTTTGAATGCCATCGAAGGCCGGTTGGTTTATGACGCCGTGCCCGCCGCGGGGCAATTTTCCTGTTCCAATCCCCTGCTCAATCAGATTTACCAGAACATTTATTGGGGCACGCGCGATAATTACCGCAGCATGCCCACGGATCTTCCCCGCGACGAACGTCAAGGTTGGATGGGAGACCGGCAGGAAGTGTCAAAAGGCGAAACTTATCTGTTTAATGTTGCGCCCTTGTATGCCCAGTGGTTGACCGATATGCAGGACGATCAACATTCCAATGGCAGTGTGCCTGACGTGTCTCCGGCATACTGGCCTCTCTACCAGGACGGTGTCGTCTGGGCCAGCACTTACATCATCGTCCCCCACATGCTTTACGATCAATATGATGATCTTGGGATTCTCCAGAAGCACTATGATTCGATGAAGAAATGGACGGATTACATGACGGCATTCCTGAAGGACGACATCATGCCGAGAAATACCTATGCCGACTGGTGTGTTCCGCCTAAATCCTTGACGGAAATTAATACCAGCGATCCAACGCTGACCACCAGCGGGATTTTAATGAGCACGGCAGTTTTTTATCATGATTTGCGCCTGATGGCGCGTTCGGCACGGCTGCTGGGCAAAACGGAGGACGCCGCACATTTCGAAACGCTCGCCGGCCGGATAAAAATTGCGTTCAACCGCCGCTTCTACACTTCCGAGCCTGGCTATTACGGCAACGGCACGCAGACATCCTGCGTGTTGCCTTTGGCATTTGGCCTGGTGCCGGATGAATACAAATCCAATGTTTTCTCCCACCTTGTCGGAAAAATCACCGTCGAGAGCGACAATCATCTTGGCACCGGATTGGTGGGCGGACATTATTTGATGCGCGTATTGTCCGACAATGGGCGGCCCGACCTCGCCTTCACGATTGCGACCCAGACAACCTATCCCAGTTGGGGCTACATGATTTCAAAAGGAGCCACCACGATGTGGGAGCTCTGGAATGGCGACACCGCAGGATCCGGGATGAATTCCCGCAACATCGTCATGCTCACCGGTGATCTCAACATCTGGCTGCACGAATATTTAGGCGGCATCCGTCCCGATCCTGAAGCTCCGGGTTTCAAAAAGATCATTATCAAGCCCGAGCCTGTCGGCGACCTCACCTGGGTCAAAGCTGGTTATGACTCCGTTCACGGCCGCATCAGCAGCGAATGGCACAAATCCGCCGGGCAATTTGATTTGCAAATCACCATTCCCGCGAACACCGGGGCCACGGTGTGCCTGCCAGCCAAAAATATTAAATCCATCACCGAAAATGGACGGGATCTAACAATGATCGCGGGCGTGAAGTCAGCTAAAATGGAAACCGGCCGCGCCGTGTTGGAGATCGGCTCCGGCGGTTATCATTTTGTGTCGAACTGGTAATCGCGAAAAGCACCAAGGAATCATCCCAGGTATATGGCAAGGCAATGCCTGACAAGGAAATTGACACCATGACTCCGCGCGAACGCATTCTAGCCATCCTCCACCGCCGACCGGTGGACCGCCTGCCGGTGGACCTCTGGTACACGCCTGAAATCGGCGCGCGCTTCCGGCAGCATTGCGGCGTCGCGGTGACAAAGGCGCGGCACGCTTGCGCGACATTTTGCCGTGATCGAGCCCTGGGTGTCGCTTTTTGAAATATACTGCCAGTTGCGCGGGCTGGAACAGTCGCTGATGGATTTGTTGGAAGCCCCGGACAAGACGCCTCCGTCTCTCAACAGGCAAGGCCAAATGCCGGCGTTTTCCTCAGGAAGAATACGATTTGAAATGAATCGCGCGTCTGACTAAGGATCAGAAGGTCATAGGTTCAACTCCTATTGGGTGCGCCACTTCATTTGGAAATTCTAGAAGGGCCGCCAGAATTGCCGCGCCCCTGTGCCGCGCCGCTGTTTCTCACTTCTTGCCACCCTTCGCCGGCGGGGGTAGGCTGGCGTCGAACCGTATGAAGCCTATCCGCCGGGCGCTGCTTGCCCTGAGTGCCGCCGCCTTAACCAGCTCTGCCATTGCCCAACCAGCCGTCATTCCCGACCTGCCGGTGATGAATCTTGATGAGCTGGGAGTTTACGCCGTTGGATTTGCCTGCCGCAGCCAGGCCGAGCAGCAGTTTCCGCTGGGCTGGTCGGGCTTTTTCGAGGACCGCACGGGCGTGGCGTGCGAGCCATTCGGCACGCAAAATGGAGAGCGGGCATTTCTGTTGCACTGCCCCTGGCGCAACGGCACCGGCATCGCCTTCCAGCAATTTGTCTTCCGCCTCCCGGCCGGGGCAGCCCGCATCCTGCTGCGCGGCGCCACCGCGATGCGCTCGCAGAACGTGACCAACTCCGACGGCGTCACTTTCCGCCTCTACGCAGACGGCGCCAAGCTGTTTGACTATCACCAGACCAACGATGTCTGGCGCCAGTTTGAATTCGACTTCACCAGCCACCGCGGATCCAACCTGACGGTGCGTTTCGAGGTGGATCCCGGCCCCAAGAACAACCCCTCATTTGACTACTCCCTCTGGGGCAATCGCGAACTCGTGCTGGAGGGTTATGCTCCGCCCGTTTCGACCCGCCCTTCGCCCCCGCCCCTTGCCCTCTCCAACCTGTGGGCCGGGCAAACGACGGAGGTGGCCCCCCAAAGCGGATTCCCCGGGACTTCCACGATCAGCCTGACCAACGGCGTGGCCCGCTTCCGTTACTCCGGCCCTGATGGTGTCCTCGAATACCAATGGCGCGCCCCGCAGTCGGCCAATGATGGTCTGTTCGGCAGGCTCACGCTCAACGCGCAGATGGCGGGCGACACACCGGTGACGGTGCCCTTGGCAAACTCGGCGGCGCTTTCGTGGAGCCAGCCGGCTTTGCCAAGCGCCAGCGGATGGCTTCAGACGAATCAGGGCTATACGCTCTGGCGAACCTTCAACCTCGGTTCGATCACTGCCACCGTTCGCATCACCGGGCAAATGGTGGGAAAGAGCCTGGTGCTGGCGCTCACCTGCGATCAACCCGGGGTGACCGCGCTCGATCTCGGTGCTTGGGGGCCGGTGGTGCGGCGACGCCAGGTCCCGGTGCCCTACTACCCCGGCGCCGTCCATTATCTCCCGCAGGAAGGTCTCTTCGTGGGTACCTTGCTCGACTGGACCGGCTCCGCCGCCACATCCTACAGCGGAACCAAGGCCAGCTACGACGCGCTCACCGACGGCACGCGCGTCCTACTGCGGGAGCGCGCCGTTTTCACCGCCGCCTGGCACCTGGCGGAAGTGCTGCCCAATCCGCCGAACCCGCCTTCGCCCTGGCGCGATTTTCTTGCCAACAAGATCGTGCTCGACATCTGGGGAGGGACATTCCCCAACCTTGCCGCCAACCTGAGCAAGCTGGCCGGCTATGGCATCACCAACTGCGTCGCGCTCATTCACGATTGGCAGCGCAGCGGCTATGACAACGCCCTGCCCATGCACTACCCGGCCAACGCCCGTTACGGGGGTGATGCCGGCATGAGCAACCTCGTCGCCATTGGTGCGCGTTTGGGCATCCGGTGTGCGCTCCATGAGAACTACGTGGACTACTACCCAAACTACGATTTTTTTAACACGAACGACATCGCCCTCGACTCGGCCGGCCACCTGCAACACGCCTGGTACAACCCCGGCACCCGCATTCAATCCTTTGCCGTCAAGCCCGATGCCATCCTGCGCCTGGCCGCCACCCAATCGCCGGAGATTCATCGCCGTTACAACACGATGGCCGACTACCTGGACGTGCATAGCGCGGTGCCCCCGTGGTTCCATGTGGATGACCGCGCCGGCCAAACCGGGGCCGGCCAGTTCAACCGGGTGTGGGATGTTCACCGGCAACTCTGGGCTTACGAACGCGCCACACACAACGGCCCTGTCTTCGGGGAAGGCAACAATCATTGGTATTGGAGCGGATGCCTTGACGGCGTGGAAGCCCAGTTCGGGAGCGGTTGGCCCGGCAACGGCGGCTTCACCGCGCCTTTGGCCGTGGATTTCGACCTGCTCAAGATACATCCGCTCCAGTTCAACCACGGCATGGGCTACTACAGCCGTTGGTGGCCCACCGAAGGTTACCAGAGCAATTGGGCCGGACCCGCGCCCATGGTGGTGCTCGACCGCTACCGCATGCAGGAAGTGGCTTTTGGACATGCCGGGTTCCTCGACGCTTCCGTGTGTGCCAACATTCCGTTGGCCTGGTTGGAACATCATTTGCTTTCGCCCGTCATGGCCCGCTACGCGCTGGCGAGGCCACGGGAGATCCTTTACCAAGCCCACGGCGCCTGGATTGATGGCACGGCGGCGGCCAAGCTCGACGATGCCGGAGTTTGGAATCGCGTTCGGATTCGGTATGAAAACGGCCTGATTGTCACCGCGAACGGTGCCTCCAACGTCCTGGCCGCCGGCGCGTGGCTCTTGCCGGACCTGGGTTGGGTGGCCGAGGGCGCCGGTGTCACTGCCGGCACAACGATGCGCGATGGCTTGGTCGCCGACTTCGCCGACACCGGCGACACACTGTTCCTGAACGCCCGCGCGGCCGCCGACTGGAACTTGTCCAGCTACCGCCGCGTCCATCCCAGCATGGCCGTGCTTTACCAAACCGCCGCGCGTTCCTTCCAGGTCACCTACAAGTGGGATGTGGATGACCGCTTGGCCAAGAACTACAATTGTTTCGTCCATTTTTGCGCCGACGGCGTTATTTGCAGCCAGCAGGATCACACGCTTTCGCCGCCTGCGTCGCAGTGGCAGGCCGGCCAGGCCGTCAACGACGGACCATGGAATGTCACCCTGCCTGGCAGCCTGCCCGACGGCGATTATGATTGGCTCATCGGCCTGTTCGATGCCGCCGGCGATGGCCACCGCGTGCCACTGCAAGGCGTGGATGATGGGACTTTGCGCATCCGCCTGGGGGTGCTGCGCCTGGCCAACGCCGGCACGGTGGTCACGTTCACCGCCGAAACAAATATGCCCGCCTTCGATCCCGCCACCTGGTATGGCCGGCACCTGAACAACTTGAACAGCGTGGTGGATTTTGGCGCCGCGCGAACTGACGGCAGTGTCTGGCTGCATCGTGAAGGCAACGACTGGGTTCTCAAGACTTGGCCGCGTGAGCGCAATTTCACCCTCGAATTGGATCGGACCCGCTTCGCGCCACCCGCCAAAGTGCAATGCGCCGGTGGGACGGCGTCCGAATCCACTCCCGTGCAGGCCGGCTCGCGCTGGCGTTTGCCGCTCAACGGCGCGACCGAATACCGCTGGACGAATGTATCCGCCTCAAGGGGTGCGGTCCAGTCAGTCGGGCAGGAATAACAAAGCGGCTTGGCTTCCCTTTTGCTCCGCTGCATTTATTCCGGGTGTCTTCAACCCCGCGCCGGGCTGCCGGTTCGCTCCGTTTGTCAATGTCCATCAGTCGAAAACGTGCTCCACCAAAGGTGGGTTCTGCCGCCCGGTCCCGGCCCTTGGCCAACAGGGGTGGTTGAATCCTTGAAGAAGTTGGTGGACGTGACGAACTCAATGCCGCCATCCAGCCGCATGATGTTGCCGCCCGTCTTGTTGTGAAGCAGGCCAATTCCTTCATTGGCCCCACTGGTGTTCAGGCCCGGAAAATTGGCGGCGTCATTAAACTCAAACGCGCCCGTGCCCGGAGATTGGTCGTCCGGCTCCCAGAACAGATAGCAACTCGGACTCCAGACCAGACTTACCTTGGTGCTGCGATACCCGTCTTGGTAGCCACAGCAGGCGCCATCCCAGACATAGCTGCAGAGCTGGTTATTGCGTTGCGAGTAGAACTGGCTCAGAATGTCCTTGGGGCAGAGATAGGCCATTTTGTTTCCCATATTGGGCCATAATGACCCATGCGACCAATCTGTGGAGGGCGCCTCTTGTGGCGGTGTGGTGCCAAAATTGACCGCTGGAGCCGGGCCGTAAAGCCAGCCCTGGCCTGGGGGGGCGTTGCCATCCCAATTGCAAAACGGCAGCCAATCCTTGTTCTCCGAGCAGTACATGTGCGTGGCCAGGGCCACTTGATGCTGGTTGTTCATGCACGTCGTCCGAATGGCCTGGTTCTTGGCGTTGGCCAGCGCCGGCAGCAAAAGCGCGGCCAGGATGGCAATGATCGCGATCACCACCAGCAGTTCAATGAGGGTGAATGCGGTGGTTGGTTCGGACGGTTGGCCGGCTGGAGAAAGCACAGGCTCCCTTTGAGTTTTCATATGTCCTTTTAAACGGTTAATCGGTGAATCTGGGCCGAAATTATATTGGCATTTTAATAATGTCCTGTACAAACCTGTACCTCTTTTACACACGCGCCGGAGGGACGCCAGTTTCCGCCATAAATCTTTTGCGCTGGTTTGAAAGGCGGGAAAGTCCAGTAATCTTCACGCGCCCGATTATAACTGGTGTGTGGTAGGATGTCTGTAGAGCACCGCCTGATTCTGGTGTACGTTGAGGTCGTACACTTGTTCCTACAACTGGCGTACGGTGAAATGTCTGTAGGGCGCCGCCTGATTCTTTGGTGCGTTGCCGTCGTACGCTTATCCGCCCAATTCAATAATTCTGCTGGCTGTCGTGCCAGCGCACGCCTTCACGCAGCAGTTCCGCCGCGCTCGATGGTTTGAGCTTCTCCTTGATCCGGGCGCAAAAGGATTGAACGGTCCGGAAACTGATGTGCCTTTTCTCCCCAATTTGCCGGGTGCTATGGCCGCGCCCCAACAATTCGAACACCTCCAACTCCCGGTCACTGAGCAGTTCCGCCGGCGAAATCGTTGCCGCCAGTTTGCCATCCACAAACTTCTCGGCCATCATCCCGGCCACTTTGTCGCCGAGGTAGATTTTTCCTTCGAGCACACAGCGGATGGCTTGAAGCACATGCCCGGTCGCCTCCCGTTTCATGATGTAACCACGCGCACCGGAGCGAAAGGCGCGTTCGCTTTACAGCTTAATCAGTCTGTCTGCCTCCTTAAAATAGTGCTAAAACAGGATTAACCCGGTCGCGCGTCCTTTCGGCACACCAGTTCAAAATTGCAGAGGCGCACTTCCGGCTTGCCGAAGGTGTCCAGCACCAGGTTGTGCTCGGAATCAAAGGAGATGAGCAAATGATCCGGCTTGAGATTCAGGTCCTCCAGCCCGCAACGCGCCAGCTTGTTGGCCTTCGATTCCATCAACCCGGCCATCATTTGCTGGGTGATAAAGTGGTGGGCCAGGGCCCGCTTCGCATTGACCGACGAGTAATAGCGGCCGTCGTGCGCCGCTAAAAGTTGATCCGGGCCGTTCCAAAAGCCCCAAATGGTGATGTAATCGCAATCGTGCCGGACCGCCGGCTCGCCGTCCGGAGTGCGCAGGTGCGCCAACGCCGCCCCGCGCCGTTCGTCCATCGTTTTCCGTCCCGGATCACGCTTGCTCCCCGTCATGTAGATGGCGCGCGGATAGATCGTTCGCGCTCCCTTCCGGCCCAATTGCAACGCATACGCGAATTCTTCAAAGGGGCTGTTGAAACCGTAATCCTGCGCCGCCTTCTGCCCCGCCTTGGCCTTCGTCCGCCAGGGCCAGTCCCCCATCCGCGAAACCCTCCAGACCAGGTTGATGTCGTCCTTGGTGCGGGTGCGGAAAACCTCGTTGTGCGAGGACAACCGTTTCTTGGGCGTGCGCCGCCAGCGTTCCGGCAGGAAATAATTGAACAGGTCGGGGTCCTTGCCCACGACCCAGAGGAGGCCGCCGGTGCTTTCCGCCCGGCCAAATACATAATCCACTCCCAGCACGTTGGTCGCGCGCAAATGGGCCGGCAGCGGTCCGGCCGCATCGGTTTCAAACCGCCGCGCCATGTGCTCAAGGTAAAGCTGCCGGTTGGACGCCCGCACCGCCTGCTCGTGTTCGGGCGTGCGCTCCAGCAATTCGTAATCCACCAGGGCGTACGCGAACTGCCCGTGCCGGTCGCGCAGCAGCGGCTGCTTGCGCCCGTGCCTCAGGATGATATGCGCCGGCTTCATATCAATCACCCGGTATCCCTTGAGCAGCAGCTCGTGGGTGGCCAGACTCGTGGCCGCGGCCAGAAACTCCGCCCGCGCCCGCTCCGGAAAGTGCAAACGCTGCGCCATCTCCACCGCGTTCCACCCTTTGATCCAGCCGTAGAGCACGACGTATTGCCGCAGGATATCAATCTCCACCTCGGAATGGCGCGACAACTTCGCCCGAAGTGTGGATTCCGAACGTCCCGTTTCCCACAGTTGCAGCCGTTCGCTGGGCACATAGATCGCCAGCGGCTGCTGGGTGCGGATGTGGATTCCCGGCGGGCCGGTTTCCCCCTGGCGCAATTCCATCAGCAGCGAGAACTCCTCGAACGGACTGTTGAACTCGGCATGCATGAACCGGTTGATCGTCAGCGTATCCAGCGGCACATACTCGCCAACCCGCGACCATTTCACGACCAGGTTCAACATCCGGCCGTTCACCCGGCGGGTGGGCACTTTGTAAATCGTGCTGGTGCCTTCCAGCCGCTCCCGCTTGGCCTCGAACCATTCCCGGGCATACCAGTTTTCCGGCAGCAGATTCTGCCAGCACGGCAGGCCGAAATGCGTCAAGTACAGATCCCCGCCGTCCTCTGTCTTCAGCCGCAGATACTTCACGCCCAGCAGCGACAACACCTGCCCCCGCTCCCGCCCCTCCGGCGGCAGCCCCCCCGCGGCCCCCTCGGGCGGCGCCCACGGCTCAAGTGAGCCGGTCCCCGCTTTCATGACCTCATGCGCTCTGGTTGACATGGAGGCCGCTTCTTTAACACTCCTGCGCGACACGCCGGAAGTGATAACCCACAATGGCGAACTCGATGGCCCGCCGGAATTGACGCGGCCGCCGCAACAGCGTCCCCAGGAAAAACCGCCAGTAGGCCGCCCGCCCGCGATACCAGATCCCCAGCAGCCATAACGATTTTAGGAAAGCCATGAAATCCGCCGGCGACAGCCGCAGGCTCGGCGCCGTCGTCTTGTGATGCTGCAGAAACGTGCGCACCCGCTGGTAATAGACCTTCGGCTCATACAGCCTTTTCATCAGGTCGCGGTAGCCGGATTGCAGAAATTCCCGGCTCAGCTTCGGTTTGAAGTTCAGCGCCGAGTCGGTGTTGTTGCCGCTCGTTTCCGCCTCCAGCCGGCCCTCCGTCTTCAGGCGGTTGTAGAGCCGGGTTTGCGGCAGCGCCGTGAGCAGCCCCACCATCGCCGTCACCACCCCGGAGCGCTGGATGAACTCGAACTGCCGCTTGAAGACGTCGCTCTTGTCGCTGTCGAAGCCCACGATGAATCCCCCCATCACTTCCAGCCCGCGTTGTTGCAAGACCCGCACCGCTTCCACCAGATCGCGCCCCCGGTTCTGCAGCTTGCGGCATTCCTCCAGCGCTTCCGCCGACGGCGTTTCGATGCCGACAAACACTTTCGTAAAACCGGCTTCCACCATCAACGCGCACAATTCCGCGTCGTCCACCAGGTTCACCGAGGCCTCGGTCAGAAAACCCATTTCCGCCCCCGTGCGCCGCCGCCAGGCCACCATTTCCCGCAACAACTCCCGCGTCCGCCGTTTGTCCCCGATGAAGTTGTCGTCCACGATGAACACCATTTCCTTCCAGCCCCGCAACCGCAGCGCTTCCAGCTCCGCGATCAATTGCGCCGGCGCCTTGGTTCGGGGCACCCGTCCGTTCATGACAATAATGTCGCAGAACTCGCAATTGAACGGGCAGCCGCGCGAAAACTGCGCCGGCATCGTTACATAATGCCGCAGGTCAATCAAATCCCAGCGCGGCACCGGCGTTTGCGCCAGTTCCGGCCAGCGTGGCGCTCGGTAGAGGCGTTGCAGCCGGTGCTGGCGCAGGTCCTCAACCACCTGCCCCATGATTTCCTCCGCCTCACCCAGAACGAAATGTGGAATTTCAGGAAAGGCCTCATGTCCCGTCGTGAACAACGGCCCGCCGGCGATGACCGGTTTGCCCTGCTCCTGGCATCGCCTCGCGATGTTCCGCACCGATTCCTTATGCACGATCATCGCGCTGACCATTACCCAATCCGCCCAGCGCAAATCCGCGTCCTTCAGCCGTTTCACGTTCATGTCCACCACCCGCAATTCCCAATCCTGCGGCAGCATGGCCGCCACCGTCAGCAGACCCAGCGGCGGAAACGAGGCCCGCTTGGAAACGAACCGCAGCACATGCTTGAAACTCCAGAACGTGTCTGGCGTCTGCGGACTGATGAGGAGAATCTTCATCGTGAACCCGGCGCGGTGATGGGCCGGACATTACGTTAGCGCCGACGTGGCGCCCCCGCAAGCCCTTTCCACCAAGCCCAACCCATCTAATCCCAATCCTAATCTTAATCCGTAATCCTAATCCCGGCTAACGCCCAACGGCCTGGAAAAAAAGGGCGGGGCTTGCCGGATTGATGGGGTGCGTAAAATAAAGCGTCAGCCCACTGGCCAGGTTGGTCTGAAACGGCGTCCATGTCACCGCGTCCGTCGAGCTTTGGAAAACCGCTCTTTCCCCCGGCCAAACGCCGGCCACGGTCGCTGTAAACCAGCCGCCCCCGGCTTGCACGCTGGTGAAGGCAAGTCCGCCATTGAAAAGGGCAAGGATCTCCGCCGGGGCCAAAGCCCGGCTGTAAATGCGCAGATCATCCAGATTGCCGTTAAAGATGTAAGAACCGGTGTCATTGCCAATCGTCATGGCATTGGTGGTGGCCGCATTGGGCGGCGGCAGCGTGCCCGAAACCGCCGTGTCCAGCGCCCCGTCAATAAACATTTGCATGGTTTGGGAACCGCTGTGGTAAACGGCCACCAGATGGTGCCACTGGTTAAGCGGGATGCCCGCGCTTGAAGCCATGTACGGGTCGTAGCCCCCGCTGATTTGGTAGAAAAAATGACCGGGGCCGGGGCCGACTCCTCCCGAGCCAGTCAGGCTCAACAACCATCCATCGGCAACTCCCGATCCGCGTTTTGAAACAATGCAGTCCTGGTAACCGGCATTCCGGTTGGTCTCGAAAACCCACACCGCCAGTGAAAAATCCGTCGTGGCCAGTCTCAATGGCACCGCGTCGGCCACGGTGATGGTTGAAGACGTGGCGTTAAATGCCAGCGCCTGGCCCGCCTGATCAAAGCGATTGGTTGTGGCCGTCACTGCATTGCTCGTGCCGTTGTACCCGTTGCCGCTGGCGTCAACCGCGTTCCCGTTCATCGGATAATAGGCCAGCAAGCCGTTGATTAAATTTGCCGCCGGCGACGGTATTGGCGTGGGCGAGGATGCGGCGATTTGAAAGGAGACAATAAAGGCCCCTGAATTGTCGCTGTAAGCTCCCGGGTTGCCATCAAAGCCGGGGGCGTCGGAAATTCCCAGGAACAGCCGCGTCGCTCCCGGCGGCACGTTGAATTGTTGCACCGTGCCCGATCCATCACCCGTCAGCCCGTCTCCAATATAAAACAACTGATAAAGCAGCGGCGAGAAACTGGTGAAGTTCTTGCCAATGACCGTGAAATCCAGGGTTGGGGGAGCCGCTCCCGTCGGCGCGGTGGCCGGTTCAAAAACACCAATGATCGCGCCCGCTCCCGGCTGTTTAATCCCGGAAATCCCCCCATAAGCGCTGGCGTAGGAGGCGTTGGGAAGAGACAGACCGTAGCTGCCGCTCACAATGACTCCGTCCGCATCATTCGATCCGCCCCGGGAGTTCAAGGTAATTGTTCCCGACGCGCTGATCATCGTAAAAACCGACGCATAGGCCGGCAAATCGAATTCGATGGGAGCGACACCGCTGCTGTCCGGCAGACCGGCATTGCCCGCTCCGGCAATTTCAGAATTGCCCGGAATCGTTTGATTGTTATAGACCAGCGTTTGTGACGGCGCGCTTAAGGCGATTCCGGCAAAAGCAGCCAGTGAGAGGCACAACAAGGATGGTTTCATTTTGGTTATTCTGTACATTCAACGGCTCGCCATTCTTATCCAATTCTTTGGCCCAAAGCAAGTTCAGTTCTCACTTTGGGTTCTTCGCTGTTTTCAGTGGAATCGAAATGGCTTGTTCATCAAATCGCCGCCAATAACGGTCCTGCAATCCCGAAGGGATTGAAACACTCAGCCCAGGCTTGGCCGATTCCGAGAGGCCTACCCTGGGTTAGAGCGGTTTAATTAAAACTGTAGCCGCACGCGGCAAACCAGTTCATGGCATGCGGACGAGGCGTTCTGGCTCCAGTCTCATTGGAAACGCTTGAATCTTTTTTCTGGACAGAATTAAGTCGTGCATTCGAATTACACAACCCTGAAGGGGTTGAATATCAACGGCTTAGGAAGCAGATTCAACCCTTGCAGAGGGTGTTTCCAAATAAATTGTAAGTTATTGATGTCCAGATATTTCCTCCTAAAAGATGGGTTTTTAGCGTAACAGGGGACGCATGGAGTATTTTAGGGTAGTCTT
>JBEKVM010000013.1:0-57920 GCA_049513975.1 Verrucomicrobiota bacterium
TAAGAGCAGATACCCAAGAAACTGAAATGCACCTGATGCCCTGATGATGCCGTTGACTTTCCTCCTCCTCAGCGCAACGCCTCGGCTCCGGGCGCTGGCGCGCCGCCGCGGGCCTCTCTTTCTGGGCCGACTTCTTCCTTCTGCCTTCCTCCTTCTGCCTTTCCTCACCCGGGCCGGGGCCGATCCTTCCCCCGCCATTCTCCAGGAACTGCGCAGTTTTCGCGAGATGGGCAGCGTGCTTTTGGTCGCGGCCCATCCGGACGACGAAGACTCGACCCTGATCGCCTTCCTGGCGCGGGGCCGCTTTTGCCGCACCGCTTATCTCTCCGTGACACGCGGCGACGGCGGCCAGAATGTCCTCGGACCGGAGATCGGGGACGAGCTGGGCGTGATCCGCACCCAGGAATTGCTGGCGGCCCGGCGCATTGACGGCGGCCGCCAGTTTTTCACCCGGGCCAGGGATTTTGGGTTTTCCAAAGATTACCGGGAAACGTTCAAATTCTGGGGCGAAAAAGAAGTGTTGTCCGACGTCGTGCGGGTCATTCGCACCTTCCGCCCGGACGTGGTCGTCGCGAACTTTTCCACCAATGGCGGCGGAGGCCAGCACGGCCATCACACCGCCTCGGCCATTCTGGCGGGCGAAGCCTTCAGCCTGGCGGGCGATCCCAAGGCCTTTCCCGAACAACTGGGCCAATTGCAGCCCTGGCAGCCCAAACGGCTCCTCCAAAACCGCGGACGCTCGCTGACGATGGAGGTGCCCGCGGAATTCGGGGTTATCGCGGGCCACAGCCGTTCCATGCACAAAACGCAGGGCCTTGGCAATTTCGGCGGCGGGCGCGGCGGCGCGGGCAGCGCCGGTTTTACTTTTCTGG
This sequence comes from Verrucomicrobiota bacterium, assembly GCA_049513975.1. Lineage (GTDB taxonomy): Bacteria > Verrucomicrobiota > Verrucomicrobiia > Limisphaerales > Palsa-1400 > JBEKOF01. Next base: position 873 of record JBEKVM010000013.1, read on the forward strand.
CCGGCGAACCCGCCACCAATGATATATTTGACGGTTTTGACACAACCTGGGGCCGCGTTCCCGGCGGCAAGGAGATCGGGACGCTGGCCGATGAGGTGATCGCGCACTTCGACCCGGCGCACCCGGAGGCGAGCGTGCCCGCGCTGATCAAAATCCATCACATTCTGGCCAGCCTGCCCGCGGACGTCGTGCTGGATGAAAAGCGCCGTCAATTGGACCACATTTTGCAGGAGTGCCTCGGTCTTTCGGTGGAAACCACCCTTCCCCAAGCCGAAGTTGTGCCGGGTGACACACTCCAATTGCACCATACCGCGACGCTCCACGGCGACGTGCCGGTCGCCTGGTTTGGAGTGCGTTTTCCGGGCGGGAACATTGGTGATGACGTCAAAGCGATGATGCTGGGTGACGTTAAAACCAGGAGCCGCGACACCACCAGCCTGCTGCCACTCAGGACGCCAATAACCCAGCCGTATTGGTTGCGCGAAGAGGGCACGACCGGGCGTTTCCGCGTGGACGATGCCTCCCTTATCGGCCAACCGGAGAATCCGCCCGCTTTTCCAATGGAACAGGTCTTTGAGGTAAGCGGCGAGAGATTTGTGGTTCCAGACCAGCCGGTGCAAGTCGGGACCGGCCTCGCCTTGCGCGTCATTCCACCAGTGTCCCTGAAATTTGTGGATGACGTGGAACTTTTCCCGCCGGGCGCGCCGCGCGACGCGGTGGTGGAAATCACGACGGCGCGGGAGAATGTCACGGGCACGCTGCGGTTGGAGGCTCCAACGGGCTGGAAAGTGACTCCGGCCCAAGCTTTTTCTATCAGCAAGTCCGGCGAGAGCGCGCGCTTTAATTTTACCATCACCGCGCCGGCCCAGACCGGCACCGGGCAGATTCTCGCCAGTGCGGAGGTGGGCGGCGTGAGGTGGCACACGGGCAGGGAGGAGCTTAAAGAACATTACGAGCACATCCCGCCTCAATTGCTCCAGCCGCCCGCCCGCCTCAAAGCTCTGAGCCTCGAAATGGCCATTCGCGGCCGCAAAGCCGGTTACATCCCCGGCGCGGGCGACGATGTGGCCCAGGCCCTGGCGCGCATGGGCTACGAGGTCACACAACTCACCGGCCCGGATTTGACGCCGGAAAAATTGCAGGGGCTGGATGCGGTGGTGGTGGGCATTCGCGCCTTTAACGTCCGCACCGACCTCGCCCCGCGCCTGTCCGCATTGTTCGATTTCGCCACCAACGGCGGCAATGTCATTGTGCTTTACAACCGGCCCACACAAAGAGGCCCCAGCGTCATGCAGTTGGCCCCTTACACCCTGGCCATCTCCGGCGAACGGGTCGCGGACGAGACGGCCGAGATGACGCTGCTCGTGCCCGATCATCCCGTCTTTAACACCCCCAACAAAATTGTCCCGGCGGATTTTAACGGCTGGGTGCAGGAGCGCGGCGCTTACTTCGCCAGCCAATGGGATCCCCATTTCACCCCCCTCCTCGCCTGCCATGACCCCGGCGAGCAACCTCTCAAGGGCAGCCTCCTGGTCGCCCAGTGCGGCCAGGGCTGGTTCGTCTATACCGCCCTCTCCTGGTTCCGCCAGTTGCCCGACGGCGTGCCCGGCGCCTACCGGCTCTTTGCCAATCTGGTCTCCCTTGGAAAATGAAGCCCTCGGGAACTCCAGCCCCGGCCGCCGCCCCGGAACCTGGTATTGACAAAGAAGGGACCGGCCTGCCCGCCTTCCGCTCCTGGCGCGCGGCTTACTGCTTTGTTTTTGCCGCGTTTGTGCTCTGGGTGGTTTTGCTGGCCGCACTCACAAAAGCCTTCTCATGAGCCCGCTGGATTACCTCGTCCTGTTCGGCACCATGCTGGGGATCGCCGCCTACGGCCTCTGGCGCACCCGCGGCCAGCGGGGATTAAGCGGCTACCTCAGAGGCAGCGGCACCACCGGCTGGGTCACCATCGGCCTTTCCGTCATGGCCACCCAGGCCAGCGCCATCACCTTCCTCTCCACCCCGGGGCAGGGCTATGAGGACGGCCTGACTTTTGTGCAGAATTATTTTGCCATGCCCCTGGCTTTGATCATCGTCGCCGCCGTTTTCCTTCCCATGTTCCGGCGCTTGAACGTCTATACCGCCTACGAGTTTCTCGGCCGCCGCTTCGATGCCAAAACCCGCTTGCTCGGCGCCGGGCTGTTTCTCCTCCAACGCGGCCTGGGCGCGGGCATCACCATTTACGCCCCGGCCATCGTCCTTTCCACCGTCTTCGGCTGGCCCCTGGGCCTGACCATCATCTTTAGTGGATTATTGGTGATTATCTACACGGTCATCGGCGGCAACGAAGCCGTCAGCGTGACCCAGAAATACCAGATCATGGTCATCTTCGGCGGCATGGCGACGGCCTTTGTCATCCTGCTGGCCCGGCTGCCCGCCCAGCTCACCTTCACCGACGCCTTGACCGTGGCCGGGACCTTCCACAAAATGAATGCCGTTGATTTTTCACCGGACCTCCACCGCCGCTACACCTTCTGGTCCGGCATGTTTGGGGGATTGTGCCTCTTGCTTTCCTACTTCGGGACCGACCAATCGCAGGTGCAGCGTTATATCTCAGGAGCCTCCCTGCGGGAGTGCAAGCTGGGCCTGATGTTCAACGCCGTTTGCAAAATCCCCATGCAGTTCCTCATTCTCTTGCTGGGCGTGCTCATGTTTGTCTTCTACCAATTCGAGCAGCCCCCCGTTTTTTTCAATCAATCCTCCTGGCAGGCGGCGGCGCAACACGCCGGCGGAAAATTCCACGCCGTCGAGCAAAAATTTGCGGACGCTTATTTGCAAAAGGAGCAATCCCTCCGCGCCTGGCTCGACGCCCGCCACCGCCACGACCCCGCCGCCGCCGCCGCCGCGCGCGCCCAGGCCCTGGCCGCGCACGACCAAAGCGAAGCCATCCGCGCCGAAGCCCGGGCCGCCCTGCGCGAGGCCGATGTCCACGCCCAAACCAACGACGGCGACTACGTGTTCATCACTTTCATCCTGGCCCATCTGCCGCATGGCGTGATTGGTTTGCTGGTGGCGGCGTTTTTTGCCGCCGCCTTGTCCTCGAAGGCGGCCGAATTGAGCGCGCTGGGCTCGACGACCTCGGTGGATTTTTACCGGCACCTCCTCAACCGCGACGCGGGCGACGCGCATTACGTCAAGGCCTCCAGATGGTTCACCGCCCTGTGGGGACTGGTCGCGCTGGGCTTCGCCCTCTTTGCCCACCTCGCGGAGAACCTGATCCAGGCCGTCAACATCGTCGGTTCCGTGTTTTACGGCGTGGTGCTGGGATTGTTTCTCGTCGCCTTTTTTGTCAAATGGGTGCGCGGGACGGCCGTTTTTTGGGGGGCACTGCTGGCGGAAGGGGTGGTGTTATACTTCTATTTCCATCTCAAAAACACCCCTCACGAAATCAGTTATCTCTGGTACAATCTCATCGGCTGCGTCGCCTGCCTCCTTTTCAGCGTGCTGATCCAGGCGGCAAACTTTAAGAAGAAAGTGTAACGGCTCGATGGGGCGCGGCGTCACAGCTTGCCGATCAATCCAATCTTTTTCAAAAGGCTTTCTAAATCAGAGTCCGCTTTCGCCACTCGCAAGAGGTCCTCCAGTGAAAACTGCCGCCCCAGCGCGTGCGCGTTCACCGGCTTCTGGTAACTTGGCCACCGGCTTTTCAATTTTGTCTCCGCTGAGGCGGCGTCGGGAATTTCACGCTCCATGCCAGGCATCATCCTCAACAACAGGCCTTCGTGGTTTGGGCTTTGCACACAAACGGTAAACCTGTATTTGGCTGCCTGATGCTTCAATTCTTCAATGGACCAGTCGCCTTGCTCCGCGCGGTCTCCGTCCACAACAAGAAAGCGATCTTGGTAAGCGCCTGCGGTTCGGCAACGCCGCTTATGCAAACGCACCGCCTTTTGAAGCATTGATTTGAACCCACCGCCTCCGAGCAGAACGCCATCCAGATGGATGTGCAGTTCCTTTTCTGACAGCACTTGCAGCCATTTAACGAAGGACTGTTCACTCTCTCCCTCAACAGCGACAAAGAATCGTGCGCGTATTTTGATGATTTGTGCTGGCATGGATCAGCCGATGTGCGGCACAGCCCCCAGTTCGCCGGAAAGGTATTTTTTCATCAGGCTCGGCTCGCGGCGCAGCCCTTTGATTTCGCGCGCGCCGTAGAGGCGCGTCGGTTTGCCGCCCGGCTTTTCCGAAAAATAGACCTGTTCCTTTTCCAGTTCATCGAGAATCGCTGGATTATGAGCCGTGAACAAAAGCTGCGCGCCTTTCGGGTTGCGCTGCTGATCGTAAAACCAGCGGAATATTTCGGGAATCACCAAAGGATGAATGTCGGTGTCCAATTCATCAATCACGGCCAACCCGCCGTCATCCAGCACGAATTGAATCAAATGAAAAATCTCTATGAACCGTCGTGTGCCCGCTGATTCCTGCGCAAGTTCAATCTCGGAATCGAGTCCATAATGCTTGAACGTCGCTGTCGGGCCTGTGTTTTCTGGATGAATTCTCATTTCTTCAAGCCCCAAATCAACACGGCCGAGTTCGCGGTTCAAACTCTGGAGGTAGCCAGGCCGTTGCATGTAAAAAGACAAAAGAGCGATGTCGCGTTCTCTTTGCGCTTTGGACTGGTCAATCATATTGGTTCGCACGGCGCGAAGGGATAAATTGAAATCGCTGGAGAATTTGTGGTTTAGCTGCGCCAGTGTGCTGGTGACGCTGGCATTCGGACGGATGCTCTGTATTCGCAGATCGCCACTCGACATGCCGAAATCTCGCCCAAAAGTGAATTTTTGCTCGTGGCGCTCAAAAATCCTGCGGGATTTCCCGTTCGGCGCGGAGGAGAGCGATTCGTAAATCACCTTGCTGCCAAAATTGCCACGCTCATGGCCGATATGCAACTCGTAGCGAAATAACGCAGCAGGCGCGTCTTCCGCAAACTGGCTGTCATACTCAATAACGATTTTTGTGGGTCGATTCATCCAATTGTTTTGCGCGTACGGACTGAAATGCGGAATTGGACTGTTGGGCTGTAGAATAAAACTATGCTGAACAAAATCTCCGGCAACGGTGATGGCGCGCAGCGCGGTGGTTTTGCCGGATGCGTTTGGGCCATAAATACCGATGATCAACGGCAAACGTTGATCGGGTACAGCCTTCGAATCCCTGAAGCAGGCCAAGTCCGGGGCATTTGCAGGCACCCGAAAATCCATCTCCTGCCTGTCGGCCACGGAAAAGAAGTTCTCTATGGTAATGCTGTGTATCATATTTGCCATGTTTGCATATTTTATGTCGAAAGGCAACTTAAAATATGATATAAATGACAATCTGACGACATCTATTACATAAATATGTTATTTAATGGAAATTCCGTCCCATGCGCCCCAATGAATCCGACCGGGACCGGGGATTCCGGTCAGACGGCCTTTTTTGCTGGTTTCGGCAGGCATTCAATTTACCATGCCAGAGTTGCGGGGCGGAATTTCTTTTCAAAGCAACCCACTGCCCGAAAGAGCCGCGCCCCGCTCCATGACGACATCGCCCATTATTTGTTTTGGCCAGCAGCCCTGCGGATTCTTTCCGCGCCGCTTCCTTTTTGCCAAATTCCAGACCGCGCGGCGGCTCCAGACTGAATTGGGCGGCGAAATTGTTTTCTTTTATCACGACAGCGACCACGACCCGCGCGAAACCGCCACCATCCTGCGCCATCGCAAAACCGGCGAAGCCTTGCGCCTCAATTTCGCCTGCGAAAACAAGTGGCAGCGCAAATTTTCGCCGCTTTTCGCCAAACGCATCGCCCCCGGCTGGCGCGACCGGACCGCCCTGCAACTGCCGCCCTTCGTGGACCCGCGCTGGGTGGAGGCCTTCGCAAAAACGGACGCCTCCAACTCCGCCGATTTTTGCCTGGAGATGTACCGGCGCATGGGCCTGCTGGAGGGCGTGCGCGTGGCGCGCTCGGGTGATCCGGCCTTCCGGCGCGCCGCCTGCGACGTGGCGGAGTTTTTTGTTGACGTGCCGCACGCCGGCGAACTGGTGCGCGCCCGCTGGGCCAACGGCGCGCTGACCCTGCACGAGGGCGGGAATTCCTTCATCACCCTCCCCCTCATGGATTTCGGCAAGGAACAGGTCAGCCCGGCGCGCGACTCGCGGCTGCGCTGGATGCAATCCGTTATCCACTGCACGCATTACGTTGCGGGCCTGGGCGAACAGGCGTATCTTTGCGCGGCCGATGCGCCGGAAATTACTTTTGTGAAACGCGATCCCATTGACCGCTCCGATGAAGCCTACACCGAAATCCCCTCCTGAAACCGCCCCGCTCCTGGCCTTTGCCGCGCATCCCGACGACATCGAATTTGCCTGCGGCGCCGTCATCGCCCGCGAGACCCGCGCCGGCCGGCCCGCCCATTTTGTCATCTGCTCCCGCGGCGAAGCCGGCACGCGCGGCACCCCCGCGCAACGCGCCGCCGAGGCGAAAAAAGCCGCCGCCCTCCTCGGCGCCACCCTTGAATTCATCAAACTGGACGGCGATGCGCGCCTGGAAATGCGCGCCGCCCACGCCCGGCGGCTCGCCGGCGGGATCCGGCGCATCCGGCCCGCCATCGTCCTCGCGCCCAGCGTGGTGGAAAACCAGCACCCCGATCACTCCCGGCTCGGACGCCTGGTGCGCGACGCCGCGCGGCTGGCCCGCTACGGCGGCCTGAAGGAATTGCGGCGCCTCGCCCCGCATGCCATTGGCCAGCTCTTTTTCTACGCCGTCACCCCCGAAGCCGAGCCTTCCGATATCACGCCCGTCCTCATGGACGTTTCCGCGCCCGAAATTGTCGCGGCCTGGACGGCGGCGATGGAGGCGCACGCTTCCCAAGTTCGCGCCCGGCCCTACGTGGAACTCCAACTGGCCCGCGCCCGGTTTCAGGGATTGCGCGCCGGGGTTGGCCACGCCATCGCTTTGTTTCCCAGTGATCCCCTGGTCGCCGCCTCGCTCGCCCAACTCAGCCGCGGCGCCCGGCGCTTTTGACATGGCCCGCCCTCTGAAAATCGGCATCACCTGTTATCCCTCGGTGGGCGGGAGCGGAATTCTCGCCTCGGCCCTGGGCGAGGAACTGGCCCGGCGCGGCGAAGAAGTGCATTTCATCGGCTACGAACGCCCCTTCCGCCTGCTGGCCGATGCGCCGCGCCTGTTCTTCCATCCCGTGGTGATTAACAGTTACGGGCTGTTCAAATATCCCGACTACACTCTGCCGCTCTCCGTCAAAATGGCCGAGGTCAGCCGCGACCATCAACTGGACGTGCTCCATGTCCATTACGCCGTGCCCCACGCCACCGCCGCCATCCTGGCCCGCGACATGCTCCCGCCCCGGCAACAGCCCCGCGTGGTCACAACCCTGCACGGCACCGACACCACCTTGCTGGGGCGCGATCCCGGTTATGCCCCGGCCATCCGCCACGCCCTGGCCTGCTCCGACGCCATCACCACCGTCTCCGAATACCTGCGCCGGGAGACGCAGGAAGTGCTGGGCGTGACGCAGCCCATTGATGTCATATATAATTTCTTTGAGCCGCGCCCGCCCCGGCGTTCGCGCGAGGAGGTCCGGCGCGAACTGGGCCTGCGCGACGAGGTGCTGGTTTTCCATTCCTCCAACCTCCGTGCCCCCAAACGCATTGATCTGTTGCTGGAGGCCGCCGCCCGCATCCGCCCGCGCGAGGCCTTCAAGCTCCTCATTTTGGCCGGGGACAGCTTTGCCCCTTTCGAAGGCGAAGTGCGGCGGCTCGCTTTGCAGGAGCGCGTGATCGTGCGCGAAAAAGTCAGCGACATCGAGGACTACCTGCAAGCCGCCGACCTGGGACTTTTTACCTCGGAGCTGGAAACCTTCTGCCTGAGCATTTTGGAAGCGATGTGTTTTGCCTGTCCCAGCGTCGCCATGCGCGTCGGTGGCATCCCGGAAGTCGTGGAGCACAACACCAGCGGAATTCTGGTCCCCTTTGGCGACATCGCGGCAATGGTGGCGGCGGTGGAAGGACTGATCTGCGATCCCGCCCGCCGCCACCAATTGGGCCGCGCCGCGCAAAGCCGCGCGCGCGATCTGTTTTCCGCCGACATAATCGTCCCCCGCTACCAGGCTCTTTACCACCGGGTCTGTGGTCCGTAAATTACCAATGACAAATTCTCAATTGCCAATTTTCAATCCTGAGAACCCAATAAGGTATTGCGCCCGCCCTAAAATCGAGAATTTGCCATCGAGTATTTGTCATTGGTAATTCAGTGGTTTCCGAGGCTAAATGAATAGCTGGAAAAAAGCACAGAAATCGCAGAACCGGGGGAAAAAGAATTCAGTGTTTTTGCGCTTTTTGCGCTTTTTCGCGGCCATTTATTTGAATTCCTTTTTTCTATTTCTGCCTGCCAGTCCGGGGGGCGATCATTTAACGCCCGGAGAAGGTTGACGAATAATTGTCTCATTCCCGCTTCGGCGTGCATTTATAGGGTGATGATGAACGATGACATGGCGTTGCTGCGGGAATATGCCGCCCGCCGGTTCGAAAGCGCCTTTGCCACGTGGTGTCGCGCCCTGTCAATTTCCTAACGGCCCCTTAATGCAGTTCCAGCACGACCACCGACTTGGCCGGCAGTTTCACCGAAAGCTGGCCCTCCGCCAGCGACGCGCCCGTAAAAGGCTGCGGCGCCACCGTGCCGGGCGCGTCAAAAGTGTTGTGCGCATTGATCTCCGGCGCGGTCAGGATCCACCCGGACACCGACTTCGCCGCCACCCCGCGCAATTCGCACGAGACCATCACCGCCGCGTGCGGGTCCACGTTCACCAGCGAAAGATGCGTTTTGCCCGCGGCGTCGCGCGAGGCCGTCGCGTCCACCATCGGGATGGTCCGGTCGCCAAACTTGTAATCGGGCGTCACCACCGCCACGGGCAGATAAGTCGCGTCCTGGTGGACTTTGTACATTGCAAATACCCAATACGTCGGCGTGACCGTCATCTTCGCCCCGTCTGTCAATACCATGGACTGGAGGACGTTGACCATCTGCGCGATGTTGGCCATGCAGACGCGGTCGGCATGTCTGTGGAAAATGTTGAAATTCAGCGCCGCCAGCAGCGCGTCGCGCAGGGTGTTTTGCTGGTAAAGAAATCCCGGGTTGGTCCCCGGCTCCACATCGTACCAGGACCCCCATTCATCCACGATCAGCCCGACCCTCTTCTTCGGGTCCGTGCGGTCCATGATGGCCGAGTGCCGGGTGAGAATTCCCTCCATCCCCAGCGTTCTCCACAACTGGGTGCTCCAGGCCTCCTCCCCAAAGTCGGTCGCGGAACCTTTCGGACCAGTCCAACTGCCCGACGGCAGCGTGTAATTGTGGACCGAGATGCCGTCCATCCGCGTGCCCGCCTGTTCCATCAGCACCGTCGTCCAGTTCAAGTCGCCCCCGTCCGCCCCGCTGGCGATGCGGTAGGGCTTGTTCGCCCCGTAATTCTTGACAAACGTGTTGTAGCGCCGGAAGATGTCCGCGTAATACTCCGGCCGCATGTTCCCGCCGCAGCCCCAGTTCTCGTTGCCCACCCCGAAATAGGCCAGCTTCCACGCCTTCTGCCGCCCGTTTTGCCGGCGCTGATTGGCGATGGTCGAGTCCGTGTCCGACGTCATGTATTCCACCCACTCCATCATTTCCTGCGGCGTGCCGCTGCCCACGTTGCCGCAGACATACGCGTCGCAGCCCAGTTGCTCGCATAAATCCATGAACTCGTGCGTGCCGAAGGCGTTGTCCTCCACCACCCCGCCCCAAGTCGTGTTGATCATCTTCGGCCGCTTCTCCTGCGGCCCGATCCCGTCCCGCCAGTGATATTCGTCGGCAAAACAGCCCCCCGGCCAGCGCAGCACCGGTATGTCCAGCTTTTTCAGCGCGGCCACGACATCGTTGCGGATGCCCCGCGTGTTGGGGATGGGCGAATTCTCCCCAACCCACAACCCGCCATAAATCCCGTGCCCAAGATGTTCGGCAAACTGTCCGTACTGGTGCCGGTTGATCACCAATCCGGGCTGATCGCCCTTGAGTTGCAGCGTGGCATTGACCATCGCTCCGTTGTCCTGCGCGTCCGCCGAAAAAACGGCGGCGGCGAAACCAACAATCAGCCCAAGCTGGGCAAGGCGGTATTTCATCAGAGAATCAAACTACAACCCCCTCCGCCCTTTCAACCAAAAACCGCACCCTCTTCCACTTTGCCCTTTCCTCCCGCGCCCCCGCCCGCTATACAGTCGCCCCAATGATGAGCCACCCCTTTGCTGGAGATCAGCCTGGCTGAATTTATGCGGCTGAGGAAGAATGAGTGAGGGTCACGCTTCTTCCAGCCGCGCCAAAAACCGCTCGCTATAGCCATCTTTGCGCAGCATGGAATAATCCACCCTGCGTTGCTTCTTCAGCATTTTTTGCTTGATGGCCTTCAGCACCTGCCCGGTCGCCTGGTCCAGCAACTGGGCTTCGCTCTTTGCTTTCCTGGCAGCGTCAACTTTCACTTGGATATCATTGCGCGGAACCGGCGCAAAATCAAACCCTAACTTGGCCGGGGTGCGGGCAAAACCGCCCCGCCCTTCCACTTTGCCCTTTCCTCCCGCGCCCCCGCCCGCTATACAGTCGCCCCAATCATGAGCCATCCGTTGCGTGCCGCGACCATTAAAGCAAGGAGGAACAATTCATGCCGCTGAGTTTTGAATGGGACGAAACCAAGGCCAAATCGAATCTGGCCAAGCACGGCGTCAGCTTTGGGGAAGCCGCGACCGTGTTCGGCGACCCGTTGTCCGTAACTATTCCCGACCCTGCCCATTCCCAAACCGAACACCGCTCCGTCATCCTCGGTCATTCCCACAATCAAAAATTGCTGGTTGTCGTCCACACCGAACGGGGCGATAATATCCGCATCATTAGCGCCCGACGCGCCAGCCGCCGGGAACGAATTAACTATGAAGAAAGCGCCTGACAAATCAGCCGAACCGGAAATGAGGGCGGAATACGACTTTTCCCGCGGCGTCCGGGGGAAATATGCGCGCCGTTATGCGCAAGGGGCCAACCTCGTCCTGTTGGCGCCGGACGTCGCCAGAGTATTTCCTGACTCTGAGTCGGTGAACAGTTCTTTGCGGGCCTTGGCCGGCATTATCCGCCGCCGGCGCAAGTACCTGCCAGCCAAGTAAACCTTTTGCCCTTTCCTCCCGCGCTCCCGCCCGCTATACAGTCGCCCCAATGATGAGCCACCCGCTCCCTGCCACAGAACCCTCCGGCGCCCCCGCCGCCGGCGCCAGCCCGTTTTCGCCGCCCCGTCCCTTCAAAAAATTGCTCGTGGCCAATCGCAGCGAAATCTCCATCCGCGTTTTTCGCGCCGCCACCGAATTGGGGTTGCGCACCGTCGCCATTTACGCCCAGGAAGACCGCCTCAGCATCCACCGCTTCAAGGCCGATGAGGCTTATCTCGTCGGTGAAAACAAAGGCCCCGTCGGCGCTTACCTCGATATCCCGGGCATCGTCGCCCTCGCCAGGGAAAAGCAAGTGGACCTCATCCATCCCGGCTACGGATTCCTCGCTGAAAACGCCGGCTTCGCCCGCGCCTGCGCCGAGGCCGGTATCCAATTCATCGGCCCCCGCCCTGACATCCTCGCCATGATGGGCGACAAAACCGCCGCCCGCGCCCTCGCCCAAAAACTCAACATCCCCATCCTCCCCGGCACGGAGGAGGCCGTGGCCGGCCGCGCCCAGGCCCTCCAAATCGCCCGTCACCTCGGCTTTCCCCTCATCATTAAAGCCGCCTTCGGCGGCGGCGGCCGCGGCATGCGCGTCGTCCTTAAAGCCGCCGACCTCCCGCGCCTCCTGGATGAAGCCCGCAACGAAGCCGGCCGCGCCTTCGGCAACCCCGCCGTTTTCCTGGAAAAATACATCCCCCGCGCCAAACACATCGAGGTACAGATTCTCGGCGACCGCCACGGCAACGTCATCCACCTTCACGAACGCGATTGTTCCGTCCAGCGCCGCCACCAGAAAGTCATTGAAGTCGCCCCCGCCTTCGCCCTGGACGATGCCGTCCGCCGCGACTTGTGCCAGGCCGCCGTCCGCCTCGGCCGCGCTGTCAACTATGACAATGCCGGCACCGTCGAATTCCTCCTCGACCTCGACCGCCGCCAATGGTTCTTCATCGAAGTCAACCCCCGCATCCAGGTCGAACACACCGTCACCGAAGTCATCACCGGCGTGGACCTCGTTCGTTCCCAAATCCTCGTCGCCCAGGGCTTCTCCCTCCGCAGCCCTCAAATCAACCTCCCCCCCGGCCGGGAAATTCCCCGCAACGGCTGTGCCGTGCAGTGCCGCGTCACCACCGAGGACCCCGAAAACAAATTCACCCCCGACTACGGCAAAATCCTCACCTACCGCTCCACCGGCGGCTACGGCGTGCGCCTGGACGGCGGCATGGGCTATGCCGGCGCCGTCATCACTCCCTTTTACGATTCCCTCCTCGTCAAGATCACCGCCTTCGGGCGCGATTTCGATCTCGCCCTCAGCCGCATGGACCGCGCCCTGCGGGAATTTCGCATCCGTGGCGTCAAGACTAACATTCCCTTCCTCGAAAACGTCATCGCCCACCCCGAATTCCGCTCCGGCCGCGCCACCACCGCCTTGCTCGACACTTCCCCCGGCCTCTTTGCCTTCGCCTCCCGCCGCGACCGCGCCACCAGGCTCCTCGCCTTCCTCGGCGATGTCATTGTCAACGGCAACCCCCAGGCCAAGGGTCTGGCCCTCCAGGCCCCGTTGCCTCCCGTCACTCCGCCGCCCCACGACCGCAAACAACAACCCCCGCCCGGCACCCGCCAGCTCCTCCTCCAATTGGGGCCGCGCCGCTTCGCCCGCTGGACCCTCGCCCAAAAAAGACTCCTCGTCACCGACACCACTTTCCGCGACGCCCACCAGTCCCTTCTCGCCACCCGCTTGCGCACCTACGACATGCTGGCCGTCGCCGACGCCGTCGCCCGCCGCACCCCGCAGCTCTTCAGCCTCGAAATGTGGGGCGGCGCCACCTTCGACACCGCCATGCGCTTCCTCCACGAAGACCCGTGGAACCGTCTCCGCCTCTTGCGCGAAAAAATCCCCAACATCTGTTTCCAAATGTTGTTCCGCGGCGCCAACGCCGTCGGCTATTCCAATTACCCTGACAACGTCGTCGCCGGCTTTGTCAAGCATGCCGCCGCTTCCGGCATTGATATCTTCCGCATCTTCGATTCCCTCAACTACACCCCCAATCTCCAGGTCGCCATGGAGGCCGTCCAGCATACCCACGCCCTCTGCGAAGCCGCCATCTGCTACACCGGCGACATCCTTGATCCCGCCCGCTCCAAATACTCCCTCAAATACTACGTCAAGCTCGCCAGGGAACTGGAAAAAATGGGCGCCCATTTCCTCGCCATCAAGGACATGGCCGGTTTGTGCCGCCCCTATGCCGCCTACTCCCTCGTCAAGGCCCTCAAAGAGGAAATCGCCCTCCCCGTTCATTTCCACACCCACGACACCAGCGGCGTCAATGCCGCCTCCGTCCTCAAAGCCGCCGAAGCCGGCGCGGACGTCGTGGACCTCGCCATTGCCGCCATGAGCGGTTCCACCAGCCAGCCCAACCTCAACTCCCTCGTCGCCGCCCTGCGCCACACCCGCCGCGACACCGGCCTCGACCTGGCCGCTCTCAACGAATTCTCCGATTACTGGGAAAAAGTTTGCCTCGCTTACGCCCCCTTCGACACCGCCCCCCGCAGCGGCAGCGCCGAAGTCTATGACCACGAAATGCCCGGCGGCCAATACACCAACCTCAAGGAACAAGCCGCCAGCATGGGCCTGGCCCAACGCTGGCCCGAAATCGCCCGCTCCTACGCCGACGTCAACCAGCTTCTGGGCGACATCGTCAAAGTCACCCCCAGCAGCAAAGTCGTGGGCGACCTCGCCATGTTCCTCATCAGCCGCGGCATCAAACCCGCCGATCTGCTTAACCTCGAACCCGGCAGCGTCCCCTTCCCCGCCTCGGTTATTGACATGCTCGCCGGCCACCTCGGCCAGCCCCTCGGCGGCTGGCCCCGCCGCCTGCAAAAAGTTGTCCTCGGCCGCCGCCGGCCCATTCGCGGCCGTCCCGGCGCCCGCCTCAAGCCGCTCCACCTCAAAAAAATCCAGGCCGAACTCACCCTCAAACTCAAGCGCGACGCCACCCCCGACGATCTCTACAGCCATCTCATGTACCCCGAAGTCTTCGCCGAATACGCTAAATTCGAGCGCGACTACAGCGACCTCGCCGTCCTCCCCACCACCGCCTTCTTCTACGGCCTCACGCCCAGCGAGGAAATCTCCGTGGACATCGAGCCGGGCAAGACCCTGTTCATCAAACTCATCCATCTCGGCGCGGTGGACAAGGATGGCCGCCGCATCGTCACCTTCGAACTCAACGGCATGACCCGCGAGGCCTCCATTCTTGACAAATCCGCCCAAGTCAAGGCCAGGCCCCGTCCCAAGGCCGACCCCTCCGACCCATTGCAAATCGGCGCGCCCATTCCCGGCCTCATCACCGCCCTGGCCGTCAGCGTTGGCAGCAAGGTCAAAAAAGGCGGCAAACTCCTCACCTTGGAAGCCATGAAAATGCAATCCACCCTCTACGCCAACTCCGACGGCGCCGTCCAGGCCCTCTTCGCCCAAGTCGGCGAAACCGTCGCCAGCAAAGACCTCCTCATCCAACTGCGCAAATAACTGCGCTCATTCTTAACTTGGAGTGCGGCAGCTTGCTCCCGCTTTTCGGACGCAGGGATGGAAAGGGAAAGGGCCAAGCTGCCTGACTGTCTAATGCTCAAGCCATTGCAAAAACCACCGCTTTTCTGCGTTTTTCCGTTGACAGCCCGTACTTAAATGCTATTCTTTGTTGAGTGATGAGGGCAAGACAGGCAGAGTCGGGGTGTCGGATGGCGGCGCTTGGGCCGTCCTCCTTCAACGTCCCCGGGCGTCCGCGCCGGTCCACCGCTCTTGTCCCGCCGACTTGTTCTGCCAACTTGTCCCGCCATAGCTTGGCGACGGCGGAAGCCTTTGGCGGCGGCGGAAGCCAGGCGAAGGCGGATGTCTCCAAACACCTCCAACTGTATCGTTATCGCCCGGATTCCCATGCTCCATTCTGCACTCTGCACTCTGCCTTCGCCTGCGGCCGGTCAAACCCGGTCAAACCACTTTTTTAACCTTGACCAACCTTGACTATGAACAGCTACGCCGTCCTGTCCGCTCCGGAATGGAATCCGTTCCTCCGAAAATTCAGGGTTCGCGTATTTTGCATATTTCGCGGTTCAACCCCCCATTTTCCGCCCCTGATCCGGCTTGTTTTGCGGCTTTTGTGCCTTCTCGCGGCAAATCAATTCAAGTGCCTTTTCATGAACCATTTACACACAAGACCAAGCATTTCCAATCGTGGTCAATCGTGTCTAATCGTGTCTAATCGTGCTGTTTTTTTAACGTCCATGCCCATCACTCCATCACTCCAGCACGCCATTGCGCATTCAACGCTGGCAAACTTCCTCCCTTTGTGTCATTCCTGTGACCCATGAAAACCTTCGATGAGGACCTGGCCGCGCGTTTGATTGATTTGCGCGAGCAGGGTTTGTATCGCGAATTGCGCCGCGTGGACTCCCCGCAGTCCGCCCGCATCCAGATCAACGGCCAAACCCTCCTCAACTTTTCCTCCAACGATTACCTCGGCCTGGCCAACGACCCGGCCCTCAAAGCCGCCGCCGCCGCCGCCGTGGAAAAATATGGGGCCGGCTCCGGCGCCTCCCGCCTGGTTTGCGGCTCCCTCGCCCCCCATCACGAACTGGATGAAACACTCGCCGCCTTCAAAGGCACTCCCGCCGCCCTCTCCTTCTCCTCCGGTTACGCCGCCGCCCTCGGCACCATCTGCGCCCTGCTCGACAGCAACGACGTCATCCTCCTGGACAAGCTGGTCCACGCCTGCATCGTGGATGCGGCCCGTCTTTCCCGCGCCAAATTGCGCGTCTTCGGCCACAACGACCTCAACGCCGTGGAAAGACTGCTCCGCTGGGCCGACAGCCGCCACCCGGCCACGGCCGAACCCGTCATCCGTTCGCGCATCCTCATCGTCACCGAAAGTGTTTTTTCCATGGACGGCGACCAGGCGCCCTTGCCGGAATTATTCGAGCTGAAGGAAAAATACGGCGCCTGGCTCATGGTGGATGAGGCCCACGCCACCGGCATTTTTGGGAGCCGGCGCCGCGGGTTGTGCGAGGAAACCGGCATCGCCCAGAAGGTGGAAATTCAAATGGGCACGCTGGGAAAAGCGCTCGGCTCCTCCGGCGGTTACATCTGCGGGTCCCGACCGTTGATTGATTGCCTGATCAACCGCGCCCGCAGTTTCGTCTTCTCCACCGCCCCCGTGCCGGCCGCGGCCGCCGCCGCGACCGCCGGAGTGCGTTTCGTCCACAGCGCGGCCGGCGAAGAGCGCTGCCGCCAGCTTTGGGCCAACGTCGCGGCGGTCTCCGCCCACCGCGCCCTGGCCCGCAAGGGCACGCCCCTGGCGGAGCGGCGCAACAAAACCGCCGCCATTATTCCGGTCATGATCGGAGACGAGGCCAGGGCCATGGACATCGCGCGCCGGTTGCGCGAACAGGGCGTTTTTATTCCGGCCATCCGTTTTCCCACGGTGGCGCGGGGCGGGGCACGCCTGCGCCTGACCCTCAGCGCCGCCCACACCCCGGCCGATGTCGCCCAAATGCTCGCCGCCCTGGACTCGGTCTTAATCTCCAACCCCTCCTCTTGAAATCCGCCCAAACCGCCCTCGCCCGGCTGGATCACCGCTACGTCTGGCATCCCTTCACGCAGATGCGCGACTGGCTCCGCCGCCCGCCGATAATTATTGTTGACGGTAGCGGCGCCCTCCTGCGCGACGCCGCCGGCCGCGAGTACCTCGACGCCAACTCCTCCATCTGGACCAACCTGCACGGCCACGCCCATCCCGGGATCAACGCCGCCCTCCGCCGCCAGCTCAAAAAAATCGCCCACTCCTCCGCCCTCGGCCTGGGCAATGAACCCGCCTCGCTCCTCGCGCAAAAACTCATCCAATCCGCCCGCCGTCCCCGCGCCCCTTCCCTCCCGGCGCGCTCCGCCCGGCCCCAATTGGCCCGCGTCTTCTTTTCCGACGACGGCTCCACCGCCATGGAAGTGGCGCTGAAACTGGCCTTCCAATTCGCCCTTCGCACCGGGCGCAGCCGCGACCCCAAGTTCCTCTGCCTGGACTCCGCCTATCACGGCGACACCGTCGGGGCCGTCAGCCTCGGCCACATTGATTTGTTTCACCAGAGTTACGCCGGCTTGCTTTTCAAAACCGGCAAAGTCATGTCCCCATACTGCTATCGCTGCCCCTTCAACCGCGCCCAACCGGAGCGGGCCGACGCCCGGGATTATCGCCGGTGCCATTGGGAATGCGTTGGCAAAGTGGAGCAGAAATTCGCCGCGCGCAAAAAACAGGGCGATCCCTTCTCCGCCTTTGTTTTTGAGCCGCTCATCCAGGGCGCGGCCGGCATGATCCCGCAGCCTTCCGGCTGGCTGGGCCGGGTGGCGCAAATCGCCCGCGGCCACGGCGCCCAACTGATTGCCGACGAAGTCATGACCGCCTTTGGCCGCGCCACCGTGCTCGCCCCAAGCCTGCTCGCCTGTCACCAGGAAAACGTCCATCCCGATTACGCCGCCCTGGCCAAGGGACTGACCGGCGGTTGCCTGCCTCTGGCCGCCACCCTGGCCACGCGCGAGGTTTTCGAGGCCTTTCTGGGCGAATACGGCGAGTTTAAAACATTTTTCCACGGCCATAGTTTCACCGGCAATCAACTGGGAGCGGCGGCGGCGCTGGCCAGCTTGGAAATCCTGGATTCGCCCGCCAGCCTCGCCGCCCGCGTGACGCTCGAAAAAACCATGCGCGAAGAACTAACAACCCTCTGGCCGCTCCCGCAAGTGGGCGACATCCGCCAGGTGGGATTGGTCGCGGGAGTGGAACTGGTCAAAAACTGGAAGACCCGCCAGCCCTGGCCGTTGCGCGCTCAGGCCGGCATCCGCGTCTGCGCCGCCATGGCCCGGCGCGGCGTGCTGACCCGTCCCGTCGGCAACGTCATCGTCCTCATGCCCCCGTATTGCACCACCAGAATTCAGGCGCAAAAAATGGTCAGGGCGCTGGGTGAGGCGATTGGGGAGACGCTGGGGAAGGGAGGTTAACCGGCGCGGCCTGACCCGGTTTGAAGCCGGCGTTGCGCAAAGCGGTTTCGATTGTCTTCAGGTCGTTCTCCGGCATCTTGGGCGCCGCTTTGCGCATCATCTGCACGAACCATTCCACCTCAGCCGGTTCATTTGGGAATCCGATGTTGGCGTTGCCGGCCCCGTTAATCCTCCTTCGGTTCCAGACGGGCGATGGCGGCCATGATGGCATCGGCTGCTTCCTGATAAATCTGTTTGACGCGCGGCTTGGCACAGGTCTGCGCCTCGGCGCGCAAGGCCGCGAAGTCCATCGGCCGGCCATACTTGACAGTAAGTTGCCGCGGGCGGGGCCAGCTTCGGTGCTTTCCATAGGCCTCAAACGTGCCGAACACCCGCACGGGCACGACCGGCGCGGCTGATTTGATGACCGCCAGGCCGATGCCGGAACGGGCCGGTTGCAGTCGGCCGTCCAGCGTGCGCGTGCCTTCCGGGAACAGGAGGATGGCGCGGCCTCCTTCCAGCCGCTCCAGAATGGCTTTGAATCCCCCGCCGGTCCCGCCGTCGCGGTCCACCGGCACCACCTCCCAGGAACGGAGAATCGCGGCCAGGACTGGAACACCGAACAGCGAGGCGCGCGCAAGGTAACTGATGGGCCGCTTCAAGCCGGCCCCCGCCAGCGGCGGGTCGAGAAAACTGGCGTGATTGCACGCCAGAATGACCGGACCCGACTCCGGCACCCGTTCCGGATTGCACACGCGCCAGCCGAAATAGAACCGAAAGAGGGCGCGAAAACAATGCCAGCCGATTTTGTAGCTGGGATTCATTTCGGCGGACGGGACGGGGCCTCGGCGAGCTTCTTCCTGACTTCGTTGAGAATGAGCGCGCTGGTCTCCTCAGCGGTCATGCGGGAGTTGTTGATCACCCTCGCGCCCAGCGCGACCATCAAGGGCGCCGCCGCCCGCTCGCTGTCGCGGCGATCACGCGCCGCCAGATTCTCGCGGATGCCCTCGGCCGCCCGCCGCTGCGAGCGCTCCTGCAGGCTGGCGTCGAGGTAGAATTTGAAACCGGTTTCGGGAAAAACATGGGTCCCGATGTCGCGGCCTTCCATCACCAGGTTGCCGAACTTGACGCACTCCCGCTGTTTTTTCTTCATCCATTGGCGCACGGCGGGCACGGCGGCGATGTGCGGCACGACGGCGCTGACTTCGGCGGTGCGGATTTCCTTTTCCGGGTAGTAACTGTTGACCCGCAGAATCGCCTGGCGGTCCGCGCATTGCAGCGAAGTCTTCCATTTCCGGCAGAGCGCGGCCACGGCTTTGGCGTCGTGCGGATCCACCCCTTGTCGCAAGGCGTGCCAGGCCAGTGTGCGATACATCGCCCCGGTATCCACGTAAATGTAGCCCAGTTCCCGGGCCACCCGTTTGGCGTTGGTGCTCTTGCCGGAGGCGCTGGTGCCGTCTATGGCGATGACGATATTGGGTGTATTCAAGTGTTTTTCAGGTTTGGTCTAATCGGCGAACAAGGCCTCCCCGGTCAACGGCCGCCGGTGGCGCGCGTCCAGAATGGTGGCGCCCAGGCCGCCGGGCGGCCGGGCCGCCAGCTTTTGGAAAAAATTGGGAAACGTTTTTTTCACACAGGCAGGATTCTTGATTTTAAGGCCTGCCACTTTCAATCCCAGAATGGCAAAGCACATCGCCATGCGATGATCCCGGCAGGTTTCGATTTCCGCCCCGCGCAGTTTTCCCGCCGCCGGGAAAATGGTGAGGCTTTGTCCCTCTTCGACCACCTCCGCGCCACATTTGGTCAACTCCGTGCGCATCGCGGCCACCCGCTCGCACTCCTGTACGCGCAGCCGTTCCAGGTGCGTGAACTTCACAGGCGCGGCGGCAAACGGGGCCAGAACCATGGCGGTCATGATACTGTCGCCGAGTTGGGTCCGCCGCGAAATTTCCGCGGGCAACGGGAGAAAGTTTGGAAACGCCGAATCAATTTGCCAGTCGGAAATTGGAAACGAGATGATTTTGATTGAGCTGCCAGGCTGCACCAGCCAATTCGCCGCGCAGAAATAGCTGGCGCTGGAGGCATCCGGTTCCACTTGAAACGAGCCGCCTTGCTTTGGAAATGAATCCATGAGCTTGGACGTCATGTCGAGGTAATGCTCCTGCTCCGAGCCTTGTTGCAGCAGCCCCAACTCCCAGCGTCCAATCCCCAGGCTCAAGAGAATTGCCGAAGCGAACTGCGAACTTTCCTCCTTGTCCACAGTGCAAGTGGCTCCGGGTTTCGGCCCCGTTCCAAAAATGTCCGCCGGCAAACGGTTGTTCGGTGAGTCCACCCGGTAGCCCAATTGGCGCAGCGCGTCGAACAAGCCCGCTTGCGGCCGTTCATGCATGCGTTCAGTGCCTTGCAGGCGATAGACGCCCTGGCCAAGGCAGACGAGAGCGGCGAGGAACCGTGCGGCAGTCCCGGCGTTGCCCACAAAGAGTTTCAAGGGGCGGTCGGCGGTGCCGGCTTTGGGAATCCTTCCTCCCAGGCCGCGGACGAGGAGCGTGCGGTTGCCCGGCTCGCGGTCATCGGCGCCGACTGCAATTTCGAAGCCAAGGCGTTGCAAGCTTTCAACCATGACTTGAGTGTCTTCACTCCAGAGCGCGCCGCGCAGGGTGATTTCCCCGCCGGCCAGCGCCGCCAAAATCAAGGCGCGATTGGTCAGGCTCTTGGAACCCGGCACCGTGATCTCGGCCACGACCGGTTTTTCCAGAGGCACCATTTCGATGAGTTCAGGGATGGCCATCCTTGGGATGATATACGGAAGATGCCCCCGGCGCAAAGAATGTCGGCTTTCCTTTCCGCGCCCTGGCCGAATTTCAAGTTTTTGGTAATACGGGATGAGAAGACTGGAAGCCGGGCCGTGCAGCGGTGGAGCGGGCAAACCGCTTGAACGCAGTCTTGAAGGGGTTTTCAATTGACACCGCGCCGATAAGGTTATATCATAATGAACGAACACATAAGGAACGGCAAATTCCATGAGGAGATTCGATTTTATGGGCGACCTTCCAAAACACAAACACACATCTGGACGCACGCGTGGCTTCACGCGCACAGAATTAGCGGCGGTCATGGCAGCGGTGGTGGTCATGGCGGGGTTGGTGTTGCCGGCGTTGGCACGCTCGAATAATGGGAGCAGCCGCGCGGTATGTTTCAATAATATGAGGCAGATGGGGCTGGCGATGAACATGTACGCCGCGGACAACCGGGATTATCTGGCCTTTTGCAACTGGGACGGCGGGTATGTCTCGGCGCCGGGCTACCTTTACGGCCCCCCCAACAGTGTGCCTCCTGACCCGACGGTGGCCGCAAACTATGCCTCGGCCTGGCAGTCCGGACTGTGGTTCAAGTATGTCAATGACCCGAACGCTTATCTTTGCCCGTTGGATATCCGGCTGGCAAATTACCAGCAGCGTAACAACAAACTTTGCAGTTACGTAATGGATGGCGCTGCCTGTGGCTTCGTCACCCCGCCTCCGCTCCAGACCACCAAGATAAGTCTTATCTGGAGTCCGAGCTGTTATTTGATGTGGGAACCTGATACCACCATTAACGGCGCGTTTGAATATAATGATGGCGCCAATTATCCGACCGCACCACCCGCTGGGAGCGAGGGAATCGGGTTTCTCCACACCAAGACGGGCGGCAACATCATGCGGTGTGATGGCGGCGTTGAGTTCATCACGGCCACAAACTTTGCCTTGGATTCAAATACCCAATCTGGGAAGGGGCCGGGACCAGGCGGCAAAACCCTCCTCTGGTGGAGCACATTTTCCATAAATGGCCACTAACCCCTCGACGCCATGAAAGCTGCCTTATCGCTTGAACTGAAGGCGGGATTGCTGGCTGGGTTGCTGGCCGTTGTTGCTGGCTCGGGTTTTGGCGCGCCGGCAGGGGGGATTCAACTGGTGGCGGCAATCGCTCCGGCGGGCGGCGCGCCAGCCACGGGCGGCGGCGATTCTTTGAATCCGATCATCAGCCCGGATGGGCGTTATGTTCTATTTGCCAGCACGGCGAATAATCTGGCGGTCAATGGAACCAGCGGCCCGTTGGCGGCGCATTTTCCGCCGAGGTTGAACGTGTTCCTGCGGGATCGCACGAATGCGACAACGACGCTGGTCAGCGTGGATTTTCTTGGGTTGGGCGGGGGCAACAGTGATTCGGCGCCGCGGGGGATTTCGACGAATGGACAATTCGTGCTTTTTGAAAGCACCGCCTCCAACCTGGTGGCCAACGACACCAATAACGCCGCCGACGTGTTCGTGCGCGATGTGGTGCATGGCACAACCACCCTGGTCAGCGTGAGCACCAACGGGGGATGCGCGAATGGGCTTTCGCGCGATTCGGTGATGACACCGGATGGGCGGTATGTGGCGTTTTCCAGTCTGGCCAGCAATCTGGTGGCGGGGGACACCAATGGCATCCCGGATATATTTGTGCGCGATTTGCAGCAGGGCACGACGACCCTGGCGAGTCCGGGCGCCATTGCCATCTCTGGCAGCATCGGCTCGTGCGACAGTCCGGAAATTACGCCCGACGGGCGTTACGTGGTGTTCACCAGCACGGCGACGAATCTGGTGGCGGGCATCCCGGCCGCGCCGTGGATTTACGAGCGGGACATGATTGGTTTAACGACGGTCGCGGCGGGCACAAATCTGGGCACGGCGGCGCCTCCGTACAACCACCGGGTGAGCGACGACGGCCAATATGTGGTTTTTGAAACCAACGCGAGCAGCACTGCCGCGACGGGAGCAATCTTCCGCTACAACTTTGCCTCGGGCGTGTTCGACACGGTGACGACGAACGCGCTGTCATTAGTCGAGGGTTACAGCGATTGCCGAAGCCTGGAGATGACGCACGATGGGCGATTTGTCGCCTACACGGCCATGACGAATGGCAACCCGGCTGTGTTTGTATGGGACGCGGTGGCGGGAACGACGACGCTGGCGAGCGCAAACACGAACGGGACGAATTCGAGCGGGGCGCTGGTGGACTGGCCGGCCATTGATGAGAGCGGGCGGTATGCTTCATTTTTAAGCACGGCCACGGACCTGGTGACAAATGCGGTGGCGGGCAATTTTCATCTTTACGTTCGCGATCTGGCGGCAGGAACGACCCAATTGGCGGATGTGGACACCAACGGCGCCGGTTCACCGGGTGATTTATTGAGTGTGCCGCGGATGACGCCGGATGGCAGATGCGTGGTCTTCGACAGCACTTGCGCAAGCCTCGCGCCGGGCGACAATAACAAGGGTTATGACGTGTTCGCGCGCGATTTGACGGCGGGAACAACAGAATTGATCTCGGCCAGACAGGCATCGCTCCCGTCGTTGACGCCCAACGGAACGGCGGTCAGCGGGTTGTATGCGGTGAGCAGCAACGGGCAATATGTGGCGTTTGCCAGCGTGCCGGGCGCTTTGGTTTCGGGCACGAACGCCGGTTACCGAAACGTGTTTGTGTGCGATGTGCTCAATGGCACGAATATGCTGGTGAGCGTGGACACCAACGGTCTGGCCAAGGGCGACGGATGGTCGTTGGACCCGGCGATCAGCGGGGATGGACGTTACGTGGCGTTCACCAGCGGCGCGGACAATCTGGTGGCGGGAGACACGAACGGACTGTCGGATGTTTTCCTGCGGGATTTGCAGGCAGGAACGACCACGATGTTGAGCGCAAGGAACGCGAGCCCTTCGGTGGGAAACTACGCCTCCTATTCGCCCAGCATCAGCCAGGATGGGCGGTACGTGCTCTTCCACACGGGCATCAACACCTCGGAATACCTCCTCTGGCGGGATACGCAAGCGACGACGAACACAATCGTGGCTTCGCTCACTCACAACAATATTGCGGCCGCAATGACGCCCGATGGGCGCTACGCCGCTTATGCGTTGGGCAGCGGCGTCGTGGTGTGGGATTCGCAATCGGGAACAACGACCACGGCAAACGCGGCGGCGGCGGTGCCTTCATTTGCCATCAATTCCGACGCGACGCGGATCGTGTGCGCAGCGGGAGGATCGGTCAAGGTGCTGTTCCTGCCGGCGAACACGAACCTGACCCTGGGCGTGGCTCCCTATCGCACCACCAGTGTGCTTCAATCCAATCTTGTATATCAATTCAGCGCGGACAGCCGGTATGTGGCCTACATGGCTTACACGGGGGCGGGCTCAACCTATACCAATCAGGCCTGCGTTTATGATTTTGTGTTGAACTCCAATCTGGTGATCAGCACGGCAAACAATGGAACGGGGGGCGGAAGCGGGAATTGTGATTCGGCCGCCATCAGCCCGGACGGGCGCTATGTGGCCTATCGCAGCGTGGCGACGAATCTCGTGCAGGGAGATTTGAACGGAGCGGCGGACGTTTTCCTGTACGATCAAACCACCGGCTTGACTTCACTGGTGAACGTGAACTGGTTTGGGAGCGCGTCCGGCAACGCGGAGTCGCTCCGCCCTGTCTTCAGCGGCGATGGGCAGACGCTTTTCTTTCAAAGTTGGGCCTCGGACCTTGTGGCCGGGGATTTCAGCGCCGGCGGGACGCTGTTTGCATTGAATCTGCCCAGTCTCTACTCGACCCCCGCGCCGCCGCCGCTGAACGTGGCGTTTGGCGGGAACTTCTCAGCGCAAGGCATCAGCGGTCAGGGGGCGGTGATTACATGGCCGGCGGCGGTTGGCAAAACCTATCAGGTTCAGTATAAAAACGATCTTAATGACAGCGCCTGGCAGATTCTTAATGCCAGTGTGACCATCGAGGGAAATCAGGCTTGCGTTCGGGATGCGAGTGGTCCCAGCCCGCAGAGATTTTATCGGATCGTGTCCAATTGAACCCTGGGAGGAGGGGCAAACGGCGGAGCGGCGCGCCAGGAGTTGAAACCCTGATTAATTGGCAATTGGTCGCCTCATTCCGGCGACATGGTGGCGGAGTGGGCGCGCCATTGTTCGCGCCGCTCTTGGGCTTTGGTGAAAAATTCCTCGATGGCCGCGACGTCCTCCCGTTCCAGCGCGAGTTGGAATTCCTGCAAGTCCGCCACAAAAACGCCCAGCACCCGGCCCAAATTCTTGCGGTTGGCCAGCGCCACGTCCCGCCACATTTCCGGAGAACTGGCGGCGATGCGCGTGGTGTCGCGAAAGCCGCTGGCGCAAACCAGCGCCTGCTCCCTGGGATGGGCCGGGCTTAACACGTAATTGGCCAGTTCCGCCGCCACTACATGCGGCAAATGGCTGGAGCGGCTCACCAGCTCGTCGTGCAATTCCGGCGTCATGCGCACCGGCCATCCGCCGAGCGCCTTCCAAAAATCCTGCACCGCCCCCACCGCGGCCGCGGGCGATTGCGGGGTGGGTGTGACCAGGCAGATGGCGTTGTTGAACAGATCGGCACGGGCGGCGGCCAGGCCGGTTTTTTCCGAGCCGGCCATGGGATGACTGCCCACAAACCAGGCCCGGACCTCGCGCAGGAGCGGTTCGAGTTCCTGGGCCACGCCCGCCTTGACGCTGCCGACATCCGTCACCACGGCGCCGGGTTTCAAAAAGGGCCGCATTTGCAGAGCCAATTCGCGCATTTGGGAAAGCGGCGTGCAGAGAATCACCAGGTCGGCCCGACTGACCGCTTCTTTCATGTTTTGCGTGGCAACATGGGCGACGCCCAACCGCTGACATTCGGCCACACTTTCCGGGCGGCGGACGAATGCACGCACCTTGACGGACAACTGGCGCTGCCGGATGGCCAGGCCGAGGGAGCCGCCCAAAAGGCCGGCGCCAATTATAGTGATCTCTTCCAAGTGCATTCCGCATTAAAGAGCAAAGTGGCCGGCGGCAAAAGCGAAAATTGCGCGGCCTGGAAAACAGGCGGTTCATTGGCCGGCTTTTTCCCCGGCTTGAGTTGCAAAAAAATTGGAAGAAATGGGCGTGACAAGGGCCGGGCGCGGCGTATATTGCACCACCTTTCGGTGACCCTATCGTCTAGTGGTTAGGACATCGCCCTTTCACGGCGGTAGCAGGGGTTCGACTCCCCTTAGGGTCGCCATTTCCCGCAAGTCAAGGGGTTTTCGCGGTGAGGACGACGTAGTTTCGCTTGCCCTTGCGCAACAAGAGGCGGCTGCCAAAATGCAGGTCGTTGGCGGTGATGCGGCGCAGGGGACTGGCTTCGCGGATATTGTTGACATAAACGCCGCCGCCTTCGATGTCCTTGCGCGCCTGGCCCTTGGAGGGGCAGAGGCCGCCCAGGACGAGAAGTTCCACCAGCGGCGTTCCCGCGCCGCCGAGGTTGCCTGATTCGATATCCCGTCCCGGAATTTCGCCGGCGATTTCGTTGAAGGTTTTTTCGGAAATGCCCTCCAGGCCGCCGCCAAAAAGGATTTCGCTGGCGCGCACGGCCTCGGCGGTGGCGGAGGGCCCGTGGACCAGGGAGGTCATGGCCCCGGCCAGCGCCTTGTGGGCGGCGCGGGCTTCGGGCCGGGCGGCGTGCTCCGCGGCCAGCGCGGCAATTTCATCTTGACTTAGAAAGGTGAAATAATTCAGGTAACGCAGCACGTCGCGGTCGTCGGCGCGGATCCAAAACTGGTAGAAGCGATAGACGCTGGTCTTGGCGGAGTCCACCCAGATGGCGCCGGCGGCGGTTTTGCCGAATTTGGAGCCGTCGGCGTTGGTGATGAGCGGGGTGGTGAGGCACCAGGCGCGGGCGCCGAGTTTTTTGCGGATGAGATCAATGCCGGCGGTGATGTTGCCCCACTGGTCGGAGCCGCCGATTTGCAGTTCGCAGCCGAGTTGCCGGCGCAGGTGAAAAAAATCAAAGGCTTGCAGGAGCATGTAGCTGAATTCGGTGTAGCTGATGCCCGCTTCGCGGTCTTCCATGCGCGCGCGCACGCTCTCCTTGCCCACCATTTGATTGACAGTAAAATGCTTGCCGATGTCGCGCAGAAAATCCAGAAAGCCGACCGGGCGGGTCCAGTCGGCGTTGTCCACCAGGCGGGCGGGATTGGCGGCGGCGTCGAAATCCAGCAGGCGGCGCAACTGGTCTTTGAGGCGGGCGATGTTGGCGTCGAGTGTTTCCCGGCTCAGGAGCTGGCGCTCGGCGGTCTTGCCGCTGGGGTCGCCGATGGAACCGGTGGCGCCGCCGGCCACGGCGATGGGATGATGCCCCAGCAATTGAAAGCGGCGGAGGGCGAGCAACGGCACCAGATTGCCCACATGCAAACTGTCCGCCGACGGGTCGAAACCGCAGTAGAGAGTGATGGGGGTTTCCAGCCGTTTTTGCAATTCCGGGCGGTCGGTGCAATCGGCCACCAAACCGCGCCATTCCAGTTCGTCGAAAATATTCATGCGGCTTCCATTGCTTCAAATCAGGCGGACCAGGCCCGTGCCTGGAACCACCCCGCCAATCAGCCAGGCCGCTTGTTTTTGGGCGCGAATAAACCGCAGCGCCGCCTCCGCCTGTTCCGCGGCCACAATGACGGTCATGCCGATGCCCATGTTGAACACCTGATAAAGCTCCGCCTCGTCCACACCGCCTTTGGCGCGGAGGATTTGAAACAGGGGCGGCACCTCCCAGGAACCTTTGCGCACCATCACGTCGCATTGGCGCGGGAGGACGCGGGGAATGTTGTCAATAAAGCCCCCGCCGGTGATGTGGGCCAGGCCCTTGACCGCCGGCCTGGCGCCGGCCGCGGGCGGGTTAAATTTTTGCAGGAGCTTGCGCAGGAGCGGGCCGTAGCTCCGATGCACCTTGAGCAACTCTCCGCCCAGGGTGTTGTTCAGTTCCCGGACGAAGCTGCCCGGCTTGAGTTTCAACCGCTGGAAAAGAATCCGGCGCGCCAGGGAATAGCCGTTGGTGTGCAGGCCGCTGGAGGCCAGGCCAATGACGGCGTCGCCGGGCCGGATGCTTTTCCCGTCGAGAATGCGCGCCTTTTCCACCACGCCGACGATCGTGCCGCTCAGATCATATTCGCCGGGGCGGTAAAAGCCGGGCATCTGCGCGGTTTCGCCGCCGAGCAGCGCGCAATGATTGGCGGCGCAGGCGCGGGCGAAGCCGGTCATCAACTGGGTGAAGACATGGGGCCGCAAAGAGCCCGTGCCGATGTAATCCAAAAAGAAAAGCGGTTCCGCGCCCAACACGGCGATGTCGTTGACGCAATGATTGACCAGATCCTGGCCGACGGTGTCGTGGCGGTCCATGGCGAAGGCGATTTTGAGCTTGGTGCCCACGCCGTCGGTGCTGGAAACCAGGACCGGCTGGCGGAATTTCTTGGTGTCGAGGGCAAACAGGCCGCCGAAGCCGCCGACCTGGCCGAGCACTTCGCGGCGGCGCGTGGAGGCCAGCAACCGGGGCAGCGCGGCTTTGACCTTATTGCCGAGGTCAATGTCCACACCGGCGGCGGCATAGGCTTTCTGCTTCATGTGCGCGGGATGTTAAAGGCAAAAGGCAAAATGCAAAATGATAAATTCGGAAGGAGTGGTGGAGAGGTGGAGTGGTGAAGGAAATGCAGAATGCAGAATGCAGAATGCAAAATGGGAGGAATCCGCGAGTTTCCGGGAAGATACGCGCACCGTGAACCATGCAAGTGTCGGGCGAACCGGTTTCAATCCTGGACTGGACATGATGGGGTGGGTGCTCATGGTCAAGGTTGGTCAAGGCAACAAAATGGTTTGACCGGGTTTGACCGGGTTTGACCGGGCAGGATTTGGAAAGCGCGGCGGGGAGCGTAAGTTGTTCATGGAAAGGGAGTTCCATTGAATCGCCGCGAGAAGGCACAAGAGGCGCAAAACAAGCCGGATTAGCGATGGAAAATGGGGGGCTGAACCGCGAAATATGCGAAATACGCGAACCTTGAACTTTCGGAGGAACGGATTCCATTCCGGCACGGACAGGACGGCGAAGGTGCTCATGGTCAAGATGGTCAAGGTTCGAAAATGGTTTGACCGGGCTTGACCGGGTGGGGGGAAATGCACAGTGCAGAGTGCAGAGTGCAGAGTGCAGAATGGGAGGAATCGGCGAGGTGACGCGAATCCGGCCGTTTTGATGGCAAATGCTGTTGGATGAATGGCAGGCCCCCCTATGGCCCTGAACTGAAATTAGGTGAAAACAGGTGAAACCAGGTGAAACTAGCTGAAAACAGGTGAAAATGCCTCGAATGGGCCGCCATCCATTTTGGTGTTGGCGCGCCTGGGCACGTGCCGGAAATTTCTCCCCGCCCTGGACGTCTGCACTGGCCGCCTCCTCCCGGCGGCGGCCCCCGACTATGGCTCCGTGTCTCACGGAGACGATTCAACCATAGGTTCTAATTTTTGTCAAGGGCCGGTTTGAAGAAAATGCAGAATGAAGAATGCAAAATGAAGAAGCGGGTTTGAACAGGATCCTCCTGATACGGTTTCCAGAGTTATTGATCCGTCGGCGAGGAGAGCCCGTGGAAGCTCCCCGCCGCCGACGGTGAATAACTTCGCAAAGGCTACGGCAGAGAAGAGATCATAAACCGCGGATTGGCGGATGGCGTGGATATGCGGGGTAATTTACGCAGAAAAAGATGATGTGCGCCCCACGGCGTCGTCAGTGGAGGCCGGCAATGACTTCCTGGTTCATCTTGAAGTAGGGGGTGCCCGGCCCTTCCTCCTGAATGGCCAGTTGGCTGGATTGGTTGGCGGCGGCGATGGCGCCGTCGCGGTCGCCTTGTTTGGCGAGGATTTTGGCCTTGAGATAGAGCAGTTGGTAGGAGATGGGGGAAGGTCTCAGAAGTCCGGCGTTGACCCACAACAAGGCCTGGGTCAGGTCCTTGGTGTGGTCGAAGTAAAAGGTGGCGGCGCGGAGGTAGGTTTCCGGCTGTTTTCTGGCCGGGGAATCCATGGAGGCCTGAATTTTCACGAGGAGATCGCTGACGATGCTGATATCCACTTTGACCGGAACGCGCACGCGATCCCAAATGAGGTTGATGGTGGCGGAATCGTCCTGGAGGTCGTTGATATCAATGGTAAAAGTTTCGACGGGAGGATCAATCTTGACCGGGGTCACTTTGAAGCGGGCGACATCCTTCCTGGGGTCATAATCGTCGGTGCCCCAAAGTCCGGCGTCTTTGTTGAGGATGACGGTCCAGGCCTTTTCGTCCGGGATGGTGTAGAGGCCGTATTCGCCGGCGGGAATATCCACGCCGTCGGCCCCGCCTAATTTTACGGGAGTGCTGAAAGAGATTTTGGTGGAGGCGTTGTCGCCGGTGCGCCAGAGAGTGTTGTAGGGAACGATGCCGGCGAAAATGGCATGATGCCTTTTGCTGGGCCGGGAATAGACGATTTTAATGTCGGTCAAACCGACGCGTTGAAGGTTGGTGCAGACGGGGCTGGCCGGGGGAAGCTCCGGGAATCGGATGGGGGGAGTGGCCGGCTGCGGGGCCGCCGGGGTCTGGGCCCGCATGGCCCCGGCCAGAGCCAGGGCGGAGGCGAAGACGAGGGCGAAGGGCAGTTTTCCTGGGTTCATGGCTCGGGGAGGATTGAAGATTGGGGAAAGATTCGCCGCAGCCGGTTGCCAGCCGCGGCGAAGATTAAGGAGAGAAGATCGTCTGGCGGCCTTAAGGGGCGTTGGCAAACCCGACTGAATACTGGGTTTTTTCCCACTGGATCTTGATCACGCCACCGGAACCCTCAGCGGCCACGGAGAGGGTGAGCTGGTCCACCTGGGTATCCAAGGGGGCTTTCTTCAAGTCCACCCGGGCCAGATCGTTCTTTTCATCCACCGGAATGCCCCACTTGCCGGTGGTCTTGCTGATGGCCAGCTTGGACGTGCCGGATTCCGAAGGAACCATGTAGAGAGTATAAGTGCCGGCAGGAACGGTGGTGCCGCCGAGGACGATGGCTTTTTCGCAGACCAGGGTGGTGGCTTGATCGGCGCCCAGCCGCCAGGCCTTGTCCCAAGGCACCAGGGATCCCCAGACGACGCGAACGGTATCGGTGCCGGGTTTTTTGCTGAAAGGCCGGCCATAAGTAATCTTGACGGTGTTGCCGCCGATGGTGGCGCTGACGGTATCATGAGGGCTGACTCCGCCCAGAGCGGGCAAGACCGTGGCTGCGCTGAGTGCGGTGACAATAAACGCTTGTTTTAACATATTCATAGTATAATTGCTGTTCTCCTGAGTTTATTTGAAGTTTGTGCCGCGAATGACTTTTCGTTTCATGGCGCCGCCACTTTAGAACACCCCGGCGAAATGACAAGACGAAAATGAGATCAAGATTGGGGTTAAGATTAAGATTAAGATTAAGATTAGGATGAGGAGATCAGCCGGCCAGGCCGGAGAGATAGGCGAGGATCAATTGGGGCAGTTCGTCGCTGTAGCCGCCTTCCAAAATGCTGAAAGAGGGAACGGCCATGCGGCGCAAAGTCTGACCCAGCCAATGAAAGTCCTCCTCTTCCAGCGTGCCCTCGGCCAGCGGGTCGTTGCGATAGGGGTCGAAGCCGGCGGAAACGGCGACGAGGCCGGGCTGGTATTCTTTTAAGCGGGCCACGGCCTTTTCCAAAATGGCGCGATACTCCAGGCGCGGGGCGCCGGGGGGGACGGGGAAATTGAAACAATTGGCGCCGCGATCGGCCTGGCCGGTGCCGGGATAACAGGGATGCTGGTGGATGGAAAAGAAGGCGCAGCCGGGTTGGTCAAGAAGAATATCTTCGGTGCCGTTGCCGTGGTGGACGTCGAAATCGAAGACGGCGACGCGCCGGCAGCCGGCGGCGCGGGCCTCCAGGGCGGCGATGGCGATGGAGTTGAGGTAGCAAAAGCCCATGGCGCGATCGCGGCTGGCGTGGTGGCCGGGGGGACGCATCAGGCTGAAGGACATTTCGCCGGCGCGGGCGGATTGCAAGGCGCGGAGGGCGCCGCCGACGGCGCGGCGGGCGTGGGCGGCAATTTGGGGATGAGCCGGAGTGTCGGCATCGAGGTCAAAGGGGATGTCGAGGCGCTGGAGGTGTTCCGGGGAGTGGGCGCGGAGGAGGGAGGCGTCTTCGACGGGGAGCGGTTCGCCCCAGGCCAGGCGGAGGGCGTCCTGGGATTTGAGGGTGTCCAGGGCGGCGAGGATGCGGCCGGGGCGTTCGGGATGGCCGGGGGCGGAGAATTCGGCGCAACGTATGTCAGTTATAATTTTCATTTTACAAGAGGCCGGCGTCTTGCAGGCGCTGGATTTCGGCGGTGCAGCCCTGGCGGAAGGTGGGATAACGAAAGGCGTAGCCCAGCTCCATCTTGAGTTTGCGATTGAGAACTTTTTTGTTGGTGACGCCGCGCTTGGCGGCGGAGGCGGCGGATTCGGGGACGAAGGGCGGCATGGGCCGGCCCAGGGTTTCGGAGAGCCAGCGGAAGAAATGGATCTGGGGCACCGGCTCGTCGTCCACCAGGTTGTAGATTTCGCCGGGACGGCCGCTGTGGAGGGCGGTGATGATGGCGCCAATGACATCGTCGCGGTGGATCATGTTGAGGCAGCGTTCGCCCCGGCCGGGAATGGTCGCCTCGTTTTTCAGGTACTGGAGGAAGTGATGGCCGCGTTCGGGGCCGTAAATGCCGGCCACGCGCAGGAGGACGGCGGGGAATTTTTTTTCGCGGACGGAATCGAGCAGGAGCTTTTCGGCGGCGAGGAGGATGCGACCGGTTGGGGTGGCCGGTTCGGCGGGGCTGGTTTCCTTGACCTGGGAGGCGTCGGTCTGGCCATAGACGCTGGTGCTGCCGGTGTGGATGAATTTAATGGGCGGGGCCGGGGCCAGCCAGCGGAGGAGATTGCGGGTGCCTTCGAAATAGACCTCCTGATATTCCTCCACTCCGCCCTTGGCGGAAGAAATGGTGTTGACGATCCAATCGTAGGGGAGGGGCAATTTGGCCAGATCGCCGGGCCGGGTGATGTCGGCGGTGAGGGGCTGGAGGCCGGCGCTTTGCAGGCTGGCGGCGCCGGCGGCGGAACGGCGGAGGCCGGAGACGGCATGGCCCTGACGGAGGAGTTGGACGCCGAGAGGCAGGCCGACGTAGCCGCAACCGATGATGAGAACGCGCACGGAAGGATTAAGATTAAGATTAGGATTAAGATTAAGATTAAGATTAGGATTAAGATTAGGATTAAGATTAAGAAAGAAGGGTTTGGTCAGAGGGGGGTGTGAAGGGTTTTGGCGCAGGCGGCGGCGATGAACCCTTTGAAGAGGGGATGGGGCTGGTTGGGCTTGCTCTGGAATTCGGGGTGGAATTGGCAGGCGAGAAAGTAAGGATGGGAAGGCATCTCAATCAGTTCGACGAGCTTGTTATCCGGGGAAGAGCCGCTGAAGACATAGCCGGCTTTCTCAAAAGCGGCGCGGTAGGCGTTGTTGAATTCGTAACGGTGGCGGTGGCGCTCGTTGGCGACGAAGGCGCCATAGAGGCGGCCGGC
Organism: Verrucomicrobiota bacterium; assembly: GCA_049513975.1. GTDB lineage: Bacteria > Verrucomicrobiota > Verrucomicrobiia > Limisphaerales > Palsa-1400 > JBEKOF01. The sequence continues at coordinate 34,551 of JBEKVM010000013.1, forward strand.
CTGGGAACCGACGGCCAACTGGCAGGGCTGGAGACCCAGGCGCATGGTGCCGCCTTTGCGGGTGATGTTTTTCTGGTCGTCGAGCAGGGCGATGACGGGATGGGGAGTTTTGGGATCAAATTCGGTGGAGTGGGCGCCGGGGAGTTTGAGGACGTTGCGGGCGAATTCGATGGTGGCGATTTGCATGCCCAGGCAAAGGCCCAGGTAAGGCACCTTTTTCTCGCGGGCGTACTGGGCGGCGAGGATTTTGCCTTCGATGCCGCGTTCGCCAAAACCGCCGGGGACGAGGATGCCGGCCAGGCCTTTGAGCATGGCCTCGGCGCCGAATTTTTCGATTTGCTCGGCTTCGACTTTTTCGATTTTGACGCCGGAATCATTGGCCACGCCGCCGTGAATGATGGCTTCATAGACGGATTTGTAGGCGTCGTGCAGTTCGATGTATTTGCCGACGACGCCGATGTGGACGCGGTGGCGCGGGGCGATGATTTTGCGGACGATCTCCTGCCAGTGGGCCATGTTGGCGACGGGGGTGTCGAGACGAAGGTGCTGGCAAACAAGGTCGTCCACGCGTTCGCGCTGGAGCATGAGGGGGAGTTCGTAGATGGTGTGCTCGACGTCGAGTTCCTCAATGACGGCGTCGTTGGGGACGTTGCAGAAGTGGGAGATTTTTTCGCGGACGTCTTTTTCGAGGGGTTTTTCGCAACGGCAGACGAGGATGTGAGGGGTGATGCCGATTTCGCGGAGTTTGGCGACGGATTGCTGGGTGGGCTTGGTTTTGAGTTCGCCGGCGGCCTTGATGAACGGGACGTAGGTGAGGTGGAGGAAGAGGACGTTGTTGTGCCCCTCCTTCAAGGCGAAGGCGCGGATGGCTTCGAGAAAGGGCAACCCCTCGATGTCGCCGGTGGTGCCGCCGATTTCGGTGATGACGACGTCGGATTTGGAAAGTTCGCCGGAGAGGCGGATGCGGCGCTGGATTTCATCGGTGATGTGGGGGATGACCTGGACGGTGGTGCCGAGGTAATCGCCGCGGCGTTCCTTGTCAAGCACGGTTTGATAGACCTGGCCGCTGGTGAGGCTGTTGAAGCGGGTGAGTTTGACGCTGGTGAAGCGCTCGTAATGGCCGAGGTCCAGGTCGGTTTCGGCGCCGTCGTCCAGGACATAGACTTCGCCGTGCTGGTAGGGGCTCATGGTGCCCGGGTCCACGTTGAGATAGGGGTCGAACTTTTGCAGGGTGATTTTGAGGCCGCGGTTTTCCAGGAGGGTGCCGAGGGCGGCGGCAGTGAGGCCCTTGCCCAGGGAACTGACGACGCCGCCGGTGACGAAGATGAATTTCATTTGCTCTCGTTAATTCTCAACAATGTTTCCACGCGTTTCACATCCGCCGGCACATCCACGCCGACGCTGTCATAATTGACCCTGACCACGGCGATTTGAATGCCGTTTTCCAGGGCGCGCAGTTGCTCGAGTTTTTCGGCCTGCTCCAGCGGAGAAACCGGCCAGGCGACCAGGCGCAACAACGTCTCGCGCCTGTAGCCGTAAATGCCCAAATGTTTCAAAAACGGAAACGCCGCCAACGGCTCGGCACCGGGAGCGGCGTCTCGGACATAGGGAATCGTGCGCCGGGAGAAATATAAGGCGCGGCCGGCGGCGTTGACAACGACTTTTACGACGTTGGGATTGGCGTATTCGGCCGGGTCGGTCAGGGCGGTGGCGGCGGTGGACATTTCCGCGCGGTCCAAACCGCGGGCGACGGCGTCCACCACGGCGGGGTCCAGGAGGGGTTCGTCGCCCTGGATGTTGATGACGGCGTCGCAAGGGCAATTGCGCGCCACTTCGGCGATGCGGTCGGTGCCGCTGGGGTGATCCAGGGCGGTCATCTCGGCGCGGCAAAAGTTCTGCGCGACCTCCCAAATGCGGGTGTCGTCGGTGGCGACGATGATTTCGGCGAGGGATTGGGCGCTCTGGCAGCGTTCGACGACATGCTGGATGAGGGTCTTGCCGGCGATGCGGGCGAGGGGCTTGCCGGGAAAGCGGGTGGAAGCGTAGCGGGCGGGGATGATGCCGATGATTTTCACGGAGAACAGGAGTTGAGCCGGCCCAATGGCAATGTCATCGGAGAAGTGTAGGGGGAGAAAGGGAAATGCAAAATGAAAAATGAAGAATGAAAAAAGTTGAAAAAAGCACTTGCGCCCTTTCGGGATATGTGTTCTAGTGTTGTATAACACTATGTTTATTCACCTGAATCCGAACAGCGGGATGCCGATTTACCGGCAGTTGTTCGGACAGTTGCGCCAGCGCATTGTCAGCGGGCAACTGGCGGCGGAGGAACAGTTGCCCTCGGTGCGTGACCTGGCCGCCGACTTGAAGATCAATTTGCTGACGGTGGCGAAGGTTTACCAGTTGCTGGAAGGGGAGGGGCTGGTGGAAACGCGGCGGGGGCTGGGCACGTTCGCGCGGGGCGGCCACGCCACGCGCTCGCAGACGGAGAAACGCCGGCTGATCGCGGACGCGGTGGAACAAGTGGTGGCGGAGGCGCAGCATTTGGACCTGGAGGAAGGAGACGTGATCCAGCTTGTCAAGCAACGGTTTGCGGAAACGAAGAGGAATCCCTGAGGAAAACCCACATGAACACAGCGATTTTATGGACACCTACATGATCGAAACCAAGAATGTCTCCCGCTCGTTCGGGAGAAATCGAGCGGTGCAAAACCTGAACCTGCGGGTGCGGCGCGGCTGCATATACGGATTCCTCGGCCGCAACGGCGCCGGGAAAACGACGGCGCTGAAGATGCTGGCGGGGCTGCTCTGGCCGGACGCGGGCGAAATCCGGGTCAACGGCGTGGCGCCGGCGAAATTCACGGTGGAGGACCGGTGGAAGATCGGCTACGTGTCGGAGAAGCAGATTCTGGAGCCGGGCCTGCGGGTGAACGCGCTCATCCGATTCACGTCGCAGTTTTATCCCGACTGGGACGTGGGAGTGTGCGAGCGGATTTTGCGGCGGTTCAAGATTGATCCAACCCGGCGGATCGGGGCGCTGTCGCAGGGGACGGCGCGGCAGGTGGCATTCCTGCTGGCGCTGGCGCAGAAGCCGGACCTGCTCATCCTGGACGAGCCGGCGGCCAACCTGGATGTGGTGGCGCGGCGGGATTTTTTGGATGAAATGCTGGGACTGCTGCGGGAAGAGGGCAAAACGGCGGTGTTGTCGTCACATATTTTGAGCGATGTGGAGCGGGTGGCGGACGAGATCGGCATCATCGCGCGGGGGACACTGAAAATCAGCGAACCGCTGGACCAGTTGAAGGAAACGGTGAAACCGGCGCGGTTTTACGGATTTGCGCGGGGCCTGGACGCATTCGAGGTGCCGGAGGCGTTTCGATTGACCAAAAGCAGGGAGGAAGCGCTGGCGACGCTGCGGATCAAGGATGAGACGACACTGCCGCGGCTGGCGGCGGCGCATCAGTGTCAATATGAACTAATCCATCTGAACCTGGAGGACATTTTTGTGGAAATCGTCCGGGAAGGGGAGGAGTGAGGCCATGAAAACGCGCACTCCCTGGTGGCCGCTGTTGAGAAGCGAACTGCTGCTGGACCATTTCCCAATGGTTCCATTGGTCTTGGGCGGGGTCTATTGTTTGGCGGTCTGGTTTGTGAGCGGCTGGTCGCTGCTGCACACGCTGACGCATGGTTGCCGGGGTGACATTGCGCTCTTTTTCAATTTGGTTGGGGATTTTATATTTCCGGTGTCCTGTGGCTGGCTCTTTATCGCGTTGATGTTGACCGGGATCATCACGGTTCCCGGCTTCTCCCGGTTGGAAACGTATGAGTTTTATTTCACCCGCGCCATCGCGCGGCGGAGCTTGTTTCGGGTTAAGATGACGGTCCTCGCCGTGATGCTGTTAGGCCCGTTTGTTCCCAATATGTTCATCGCTCTTGGCACGCCGGATCTGGTCCTGAATAGTGGCACGGTGGAGGCTTTGGGCGGGTTGAGAACCACGTTGCCGGATGCGGAACGGCTGGGCAGTTATCTGCGAGCGTTTCCCGGAAATCATCCCGAAGTGGTGCGTTTGGTCCGTTCCAGCGCCAACGTGGATACCCTGGAAATCAAGCTGCCGTGCGCGACCCTGGTGTACGCGGGATGGCTGCTCTGGGGCGGAACGATCGGCTTGCTGGCGGTGCAAACCTACTGCGCCTTTATGGCGAGGCATGTCACCCGGCGATTGTGGTCGGTGATGACGTTCGTGGCCCTTCCTTTCCTGCCTGCCGCCTTTGTGCTGATTTATTTGCACGACCTGATGCCCGCCGTTGTGGAAAGCAGTTTCCTGTTTTTCGCCAGGAATGAGACGTGGCTGGTGCTGGCGGCGGTGGCGGCGATCCCGATGGTGCAGTGGTGGGCGGAGCGGCGGTTCAATGAGTTGGAAATCAGTTAGAAGGGATTCGTCAGGTTCGGTTGAATTTTCTGCGCAGAGGCCGGAAGTTACCAATCCTTGAATTTGCGCTGGACGGGCTTGTCGGGTTGATTTTGTGCAGAGAAAGTAAGCACCTTCTCGTCGTCTTTTTGCGCGTCGAGCATCTGCTGGGCCTGCTGCAGGGTCATTTGCGCGGGCTGGGCGGCGGCTTGCTGATCCTGGCCGGCGTCCTTGTCCTGCTGGCCTTGCCGGGCTGCCTTGGCCTGGTCGGATTGTTTTTGCTGGTCCTTGTTCTGTTGCGGCTGCGCCTGGTTTTGCCGGTCTTTCTTGTCCTGCTGATTCTGCCGGGCTGATTGCTGTTGCTGGTCCTGCTGGTTTTTCTGGTCCTGGCCCTTTTGGTTCTGCGGCTGTTGCTGGTCCTGGTTTTTTTGGTCCTGGTTTTTGTCGTCGTTGTTTTGGTTTTTCTGCTGTTGCTGCTGCTGCTGCTGGAGTTCCTCCAATTTCTTTTTGACATAGGCGAGGTTGTTCTGCGCGTCCAGGTCATTGGTGTTGAGGCGGAGGGCGCGGGAGTAATTGGCGATGGACTGCTCCCAGCGCTCCTGCTTTTTCTGCGGGTCGGCGTCCGGCTCGCCCAGATGGAAGAGGGTGTTGCCGAGGTTGAAATAAGTGTGCTCCTGGGCTGGGAGGTCGGAAACGATCTCCGGGGAGTTGAGCGCGGCCTCCAATTGTTTTTCCGCCGCCTGGAGTTCCTTGGCGCGGTAGGCGGAGGTGCCGGCGTTGTAGTGCAGGCGGTAATCGTTGGTATTGGCGGCGGCCAGGCGGTTATACTCTTCAAAGGCGGCCTGGTAATCGCCGGATTGGTACTTGTTGAACGCGCCCGGCCCGGAAGCCGGGGCTGGCGCCGGAAGCAGGAGGAGGCACAAAATGGCCGCGGCCTTCTGCCAGCCGGCCTTGGCGGCGTTGGCGGCAGTGGGGGCGGTTTCGGGGCGGCGCGGCCGCGGGCCTTCGGGCAGCAACATTTCGGCGGCCAGGCAGAGGACGGCAAATCCCAGGAACCAATGATAGCGCTCACGAAAGACCCGCGTCAGCTTGACTGTGGCTTCCGATTTTGGCAGCGGGGCCAGGCCCTGGCGGTAAAGGATTTCCATCGGGTTGGCCCCGCGCAAGGGCAGATAGAATCCTTCGGTGGCGGTGGCAATCTTCCTGAGCAACTGTTCGTTCAAGTGCGATTTGACGACGTTGCCATCCTCATCCTTGATGAAGGAAGTGCTGCCGTGGTCGTCGGTCACCTGCAACAGCTCCCCTTCGGCGGTGCCCACGCCCACGGTGAAAATGCGCAGTCCCGCTTCGGCCGCCTCCTGCGCCGCTCCCATGGTGTCGGCGTCCTCGTCGTGGTCCTCGCCGTCGGTGAAGAGGACGAGGGCCTTGTGATTGTGGTTGCCCTTGGCAAAGGCGCCGAGGGCGGTGCGGATGGCCTGGGAGAGAGCGGTGCCGCCTTGCCGGATGACGCCGACATTGAGGTCCTGCAAGCTCTGGCGGAAGATGTCGTCGTCAAGGGTCAGCGGACATTGGAGGAAAGCCGCGCCGGCAAAGGCGACCAGGCCGAGGCGGTCTTCCCTGGCCTGGCGCATCAAGTCAATCGCCGCCAGTTTGGCCTTTTCGAGACGGTTGGGGGGCACGTCCCTGGCGAGCATGCTGCGCGAAGTGTCCACCGCCACGACGATGTCCAGACCGCGCTGCCGGGCCTCTTCCCAGGAAAACCCCCAGCGCGGTCCGGCCAGGGCGGCCAGCACCCCCGCCAAGGCGGCGAGCAGGAGGGCGAGGCGGAACTTCTGGCGGGCCGGGGACAGGCCGACGGTCAGGGTGGAGAACAGGCGGGCCTGCACAAACTGGCGGATGAGCTTTTGCTTGACGCGCCAAGACCAGTAAAAAGCACCGGCGGCCAGAGGCAGGCCCAGGAGCAGAATCCAAAGGAATTCGGGTTTGGCGAAATGGCTGGCAAAATCTTTCACGGCAATTTCCTCCACACGGTCTGGCTTAAAATAATTTCGAGCAGGAGCAGGCTCAAACCGCCCAGTCCCACCGGCCTGTATAACTCGTCGAAATGCTCGTATTTTTTCACCTCCACCTCGGTCTTTTCCATGCTGTCAATCTCCGCATAAATGCGCCGCATCGTGTCTGCGCTGTCGGCGCGGTAGTACTTGCCGCCGGTCTTGTCGGCGATTTTTTGCAGGGTGTCCTCGTCCACATCGGCCATCATGAGCTGGGTGGTCATTTGGCCGGTGTAGGGATTTCTCATGGGCATCGGGGCCATGCCGCGGAGGCCGATGCCAATGGTATAGACCTTGACATGCAAAGTTTGCGCGACATCCGCCGCCGTCAATGGGGGAACTTTGCCGGAGTTGTTCTGGCCGTCGGTCATGAGGATGATGATCTTGCTTTTGGATGGGATGTCGCTCAAGCGGTTGAGGGCCGCCATCAGGGCGGAGCCGATAGCCGTGTGATTCTCGTCTATCACCCCCAATTGCAGCCGGGCGAGGTCGGCTTGCAAAAAGTCGTGGTCCAGGGTCAATGGGGAGGCGGTGAAGGCCTCGGTGGCGAAGGCGACCAGGCCGATGCGGTCGTTGGGCCGGCCGTCAATGAATTTGGAGAGAACTTTCCTGGCCATGTCAATCCGGTTGACGCGCTGGCCGGCTTCCTCAAAATCCAATGAGGCCATGCTGCCGGAAAGATCAATGGCCACCACAATGTCAATACCGCTGGCTTTGATCTGAGTCTCGCCATGGACCAGACGGGGCTGGGCCAGGGCCACGACAAAGACGGCCAGGGCCAGCCAGCGCAGGGCGGCCAAAATCCGGCCCGCCCACGATCTCTTCAGGCCGGAAATGGGACGGACCAAATCCACCGAGGAATAAAGGAAGGAGGCGTTTTGCCCCCAGATGCCTTTGAGCCAGGCCAGCGCCGGGAGGAGCAGCAACCAGAAGAGAGCATAAGGGTGGGCGAAGGTCATTGGATGGCGGATTGCGGATTGGGGATTGCGGATTGAGGAAGAGGCGCGGGCGGAGAGCCGGGCGGCAGGTTGGGCAGAGGCGGCGGGACGCTGGCCGGGACCGGGCGCGGCTCGGTTTCGTTGACGAGGCGGAGGGCCGACTGGTAAAGACCGCGCAGTTCCATTTCGGTCGGTTCGTATTTGGCGAATTTAATGAGGTCACAACTGGCCAGAAATTCCGCCAGGCTGCGTTTTTGGTCGCGGGTGAGGAGGAAGCTGCTTTGCAGCTCGAAGAGGAACTCATCGGTGGTGCGCTCCGGGGCGCGGAAGTTGAACCGCTCCTCCAGGTACTCGCGAATGGCGCCGGAAACGAGGATGGAAAAGGTTTTAGGATCGCTGATCATGGCCAGGGCCTGCTCCAGCTTGCGCCGGGCGCGGACGTGCGGCGGAATGGGCGGGGGCACAAAGACCGGCTTCTTGCGCCACCATCGCCAGGCAAAATAAAGAGCGGCCAGCAGCGCCAGAATCACCCCCGCCCAAATAACCCAGGCCCAGCCGTTGGGAATATAAATCAGGGGCTTGGGGGCCTCGTGAAAAACAGGCGCGGCCGCCGCGCCGTTGGTGGCAGGCGCCTGGGCGGGAACGATCAGGGCGGATGAATTGGTGACGAGCATGCCGGTCCTTATCCGTGGCGGCGCCGTTTTTCGCGCGTTTCAAAAAAATAGCCGAGGGCGGCGGCGTAGGGCTGGTCGGTGCGCACTTCAATGGCGTCTATCTTGGCGGCACGCAGGGTGCGGAGCATATCCTCTTGATGGCGGGCGCGCCGTTCGGCAAAGGCGCGCCGCTTGCGCGCGTCGTGCGTGTTGATTTCGACCAACTCGCCCGTTTCGGCGTCGGTCAACATCAGGCGGCCCAGGGGCGGCAAATCCATTTCAAAACGGTCCACCACCTGGATGGCGATGACGTCGTGGCGCCGGTTGGTCTGGCGCAAGGCGGGGAGCGAGTCGGCTCCCAGCGTTGGAGAAAGCAAATAGCCCCCGGTCCGCTGGCGGCTGCCATGCGCGACCGCCGGGCGTTGCTCGAAGAGGAAATCGGAGATGACCACCACAATGGCGTGGCGGCGGGCCAGGCGGTTCAAAACATCGAGCGCTTCGGTAAAACGGGTCCCGCGCTTGGCGGGTTGAAAGAGAAGGATTTCGCGGATGACGCGCAAGACGTGGCGGCGTCCTTTTTTGGGCGGGATATATTTCTCGACCTCCTCGGTGAAAAGAATGAGGCCCACCTTGTCGTTGTTGCGGATGGCGGAGAAGGCGAGGACGGAGGCGATCTCGGCGGCCAGTTCGCGTTTGGTTTGCGCGCCCGAACCGAAGATGCCCGAACCGCTCAGATCCACCAGGAGCATGAGGGTCAGTTCGCGTTCCTCCACAAATTTTTTGATGAAGGGATGGTTCATGCGGGCGGTGACGTTCCAATCAATGGAGCGGACGTCATCGCCGGGCTGGTATTCGCGGACCTCCTCAAAATTCATGCCCTGCCCCTTGAAGACGCTGTGGTACTGGCCGCCGAGGGTCTCGGTGACGAGGCGGGTGGTGCGCAGCTCGATCTGGCGGATTTTTTTAAGGATGTCGCGGGGGATCATGGGCTTGCAAAAAACTTTCTGCTCGTTAATTTTAATTCCATGAGCGTGTCTGAAATTATTGAACAGATTCGTCCGCTTTCTGCGAAGGAAAAGCAGGAGATTCTCGAAAAATTATGGACGGAATTCGGCGATGAACTCCAACCCTTCGATCCAGACTTGACGCCGGAACAACTCGCGGAGCTGGAGCGGCGCGTCGAAGAATTTGAAAAACATCCCGAACGCGGAATCCCGGCAGAACAAGTCTTCGCTGAAATTGACAAACGTTTGGCGGCACGCCGGAAATAAACAGGACGCAACTGTAATTCACGGGGAGCGCAGCCGCCCCGGCTGCGGTTCGGCGCGCCCTCGCGCCGAACATTTCGCGGAAGGACAACGGAATTTGTTGGCACGCGCGCGTCGCGAAGAGGCCAACGACGAGGGCGTCGTTGGCTGCACCCGGGGCGGGTGCGCTCCCCAGACCCGGCCGCGATGCGCTTCGCGCGAATCTTGCTCTGCCAGATTTCTTTGACAATTTCGCGCGGGATCATGGAGTCCAGCTCAAGGCACGGGGAGTTCGTTGAAGATCTTGGTGATGATGGTTTCGCTGGTTTTTTCCTCGGCTTCGGCTTCACAGGTTCACGCGATCGGCTGCGAGTCCAGCAAATGACAGACCTCGATTCCGTCGTCCAGGTCCGGCCAGTAAATGGCGAAGCCGCCGGGTTCGAGGGACCAGTTGGCACGTTGCTTGGGCGTGGCTTTGGCCAGCCATCGCAGCCACGAGACTTCAGTGAACGGCACGCTGATTTCCCGGCCATCGTCGAGCCGGACGTGCAGTGTGTTCGCCGTGATGCGGGCGCTCTTGGCGCGGACTTGTTCGGCGTTTTTAGCGGTCAAAGTATTCATACAGGGATCAGATTGGCCGGCATGACTCACGGCACGGGCAGTTCGTTGAAGATTTTGGTGATGATGGTTTCGCTGGTTTTTTCCTCGGCTTCGGCTTCGTAGGTCACGGTCACGCGGTGGCGCAGGACATCCATGCCGATGCTCTTGACATCCTGGGGGGTGACGTAGCCGCGGCCGCGCAAAAAGGCGTAGGCTTTGGCGGCCAGGGTGAGGGCGATGGTGGCGCGGGGCGAGGCGCCCAACTGGATCAGGCCCTGGAGCCCCTGGATTTTATAGGCGCCCGGATCGCGGGTGCAGCAGACCATGTCCACAATGTAATCCTTGACCTTGTCATCAATATAAATGTCGTTGATGACCTGACGGGCCTCGAGGACTTGTTGGGCGCTGACCACCGGGCTGGCGACGGGGATGGCGCCGGTGCGGGCCATTAAATCCAGGATCTGGCGCTCCTCCTCGCGCGAGGGATAGACAATTTTGAGCTTCAACATGAAACGGTCCACCTGGGCCTCGGGGAGGGGATAGGTTCCTTCCTGTTCGATGGGATTTTGGGTGGCCAGCACCAGGAACGGTTCCTCCAGCTTGAAGGACTGGTCGCCAATGGTGACCTGTTTTTCCTGCATGGCTTCCAGGAGGGCGCTTTGCACCTTGGCCGGGGCGCGGTTGATTTCGTCGGCCAGCACGAGGTTGGCGAAGATGGGCCCGCGCCGGGTGGTGAAGGCGCCGGTCTGGGGATTGTAAATCTGGGTGCCGATCAAGTCGGCCGGGAGGAGGTCGGGGGTGAATTGGAGGCGGGAAAACTTGACGTTCAAGCAGGCGGACAAGACCTTGACAGACAAGGTTTTAGCCAGACCGGGCACGCCTTCCAGCAGGACGTGGCCGTTGGCCAGCAACCCGATGGTCAACCGTTCCACCAGATAATTCTGGCCGACGATGACCTTGCTAATTTCACTAAAGAGCGGGCGCACAAAAGCGCTGGCCCGTTGCACCTCATCATTGATCGCACTGATTCCGGTATTCATAGTTACACAGACAGTAAATAATAATGCCTAAAAGACAGTCAAATTTCAAATTTTGTTCAGAAAAAATCTCCGAGGACCCCGTCTTGGTTCGTGGGGCGATCAATCTGTGCGCGCCGCGGCGGGCAGCGGAGTGCCCGCCCTACCTGACCGCCTTTTCGAACAGTCGCTTTCCCTGGTTCGAAGTGTGTCAACTCAATGTTTCCGCCGTTTCGATCTCCCGTTTCAAGAGCCGGTTGACGAGCGATGCCACGTCTTCCTGGCGTTTTTACGCCGCCTTTGTCAATCGAGCTTGCACGTCGGGATCGAGATATACCGGCAGATTCAGCCTTGCGCCGGGCCGATAAAACTTGCCTCGTTCAGCTTTTGAGAAGTCAGATTCCTTTTTCATGTTCATTTCGAACGGTATTGCCGTGCTTCGGAGTTGGTCGCCTTGCGGGCGGAGATAATGCGGGGACAGGACGCACTGCCTTCGCCTTCACGCCACGCATCTCATTTGGCTGGGGCCAGGTGATCCTCCCGGCGGTAAATCCGGACGCCCGCCGCCTTTTGCCGGCGACGATAGTACTCGCCCGCCTTTTTCGAGTCGTAGTCGAACTCTTTGGCCAATTTTCGCCGGATGGCCCAGATTTCCTCCAGAGTTTCGTCACGTTTCGCTTTCATCGTCTTTCTCCATTAGCTCCAGCGGCGTCACCAGCAACGGCGTCTCCAGGCCGAGCAGCGCGTTCACACGCCGGATGTGGCCGGTTTTATTGGCATTGGCCAAATGCCGACAGTTCCATGTGACCAGAATATCACAATGATGGAATGAGGCGAGAGCCAAATGAGCAGCGTCGCCAAACCCTTCACGAGGCATGAGTTTGTGCCCCAGATAAACATCCACGATTTCTCCAATTTCGGGCGCGTAAACAAATTGTTCCAACGGACTAATGAGCTTCAATGCAGCAATGCGCCTGGCCACGTCGGGAATACGCTCCAACTCGTCCTGCACCACGAACGAGGTGACCAGATCCTGTCCGCTATGCGCCAGATGCCACCAATCCCGTGTCCACTTGCGCCGGATGCGCGCTTCCTCGTCTTCCCGTGTCTCCGTATAGAAGCTTGGAACCGTCGTCTCAACGTAAATCAGTTTCTTCATGACTCATTTGGGGGCGGAAGCCAACTCCTCCTCAAAATCCACGATCTCTTTTATCTGCGCCAGAAACCAGCGGTCAATTTTGCTCAGTTGGAAAATCTCCTCGACGGTGAAGCCGGCGCGCAGGGCGTGGCGGATGAAGAAAATGCGCTCGGCATTGGGGACGCTGAGTTTCTGGCTGATGATTTCCCGCGGCAAAATATCGCGGTCCTGATAGACGGTGGCGCCGATGCGCCAGGGCCTGCCGTCGCCGCCCAAACCGGACCGGCCGATTTCGAGCGAGCGGAGGGCCTTTTGCAGGGATTCCTTGAAGGTGCGGCCGATGGCCATGGCTTCGCCGACGGATTTCATTTGGGTGTGGAGGGTGGGATCGGCCTGGGGAAATTTCTCGAAGGCAAAGCGGGGCACCTTTGTGACCACATAATCAATGGTCGGCTCAAAACTGGCCGGGGTGAGGCGGGTGATGTCGTTGGGGATCTCGTCCAGCAAATAACCGACGGCCAGCTTGGCGGCGATCTTGGCGATGGGAAAACCGGTTGCCTTGGAGGCGAGGGCGGAGGAGCGCGAGACGCGTGGATTCATTTCAATGATGACCATGCGCCCGTTGTCCGGGTTGACGCCAAATTGAATGTTGGAGCCGCCGGTCTCGACCCCGACGGCGCGAATGACGGCGAAACTGGCGTCGCGCATGATTTGATATTCCTTGTCGGTCAAAGTTTGAATGGGGGCGACGGTGATGGAGTCGCCGGTATGGACGCCCATGGGATCGAAATTTTCAATGGAGCATATAATGACGCAGTTGTCGGCCTTGTCGCGCATGACTTCCATTTCAAATTCCTTCCAACCGAGGAGGGATTCTTCGATGAGAATTTCCGAGACTGGGGACAGCTCCAGCCCGCGCCGGGCCATGATATCAAATTCCTCGCGATTGTAGGCAATGCCGCCGCCGGTGCCGCCGAGGGTGTAGGCGGGGCGAATGATGAGGGGGAAACGCCCGATGCGCTCGGCCACGGCGCGGGATTCCTCCAAGTTATGGGCGGTGCCGCTGATGGGGACATCCAGGCCGATGGAGAGCATGAGGTCCTTGAAAATCTGGCGGTCTTCGCCGCGTTCGATGGCGGCGGCGTTGGCGCCGATCATTTCGACGCTGTATTTCTCCAGGGTGCCGCGCCTGGCCAGGGCCATGGCGGTATTAAGGGCGGTTTGTCCGCCCAGGGTGGGGAGCAGGGCCAGTTTGCCTTGAGCACCGGTGCGCCGCATTTCCTCGACTTCGCGCGCGATGATTTTCTCGACCGCCTCCGGGGTGATGGGTTCGAGGTAGGTGCGGTCGGCGAATTCCGGGTCGGTCATGATGGTGGCGGGATTGGAATTGACCAGGACAATGCGATAGCCCTCCTCGCGCAGGGCCTTGCAGGCCTGGGTACCCGAGTAATCGAATTCGCAGGCCTGGCCGATGATAATCGGCCCCGCGCCGATGATCAGGACCGAGTGAATGTCTGAGCGCCTGGGCATAAAGCGGGCGAAACATTAAGGCATTTGCCCGCGGTTGCCAGCGTTTTTCTGCGAAGGCGCCAAGCGACGGGGTGGGACAAATATGTGCGCAGGGTCCGATTCGCAGCGAATAGGACAGATGGGACGCATGGGGCGAATGAGATGGAAAGCGCAGTCTTGCGAACGCAACCGGCCGCGAGCCGTCCAAAAAGTGGTCGGGACTCGATGTTCTTCCCAGCAATCCGCCATCGGCAATTCGTCCGGCCTCATATCGCCAGCGCCCGCACGGTGGCTTGCAAACTGGCGGCGTCGGCGATGTTGAAACTCTGAGCCTGCGGGTCAATTCGCTTCAAGAAACCGGACAAGGCGGTCCCCGGCCCGAGTTCGATGAAGCGGGTGAACCCCTGTTCCAGCAAATAGCGCATGGAATCCTCCCAGCGCACTTCCGAGGTGACTTGCTCGACCAGGCGGGCGGCGATGGCGTCGGGGGTGGTGTGGGGGCGCGCCGTGACATTGGAAATGACCGCCGCCGCCGGGAAATTGATGGAGACAGCCGCGAGCATGGCCGCCACTTTGGGCCGGGCGCCAGCCATGAGGCGGGAATGATAGGCCCCCGCCACCGGCAGGGGGACCGCCCGTTTGGCGCCTTTGCTCTTGGCCAGTTGGCAGGCCCGGGCGATTTTTTCCGTTTCGCCCGAAATAACGATCTGGCCCGGGCAATTCAAATTGGCCACCTCGACGTCCGCCTCCGCGCAAACGGCGCGGGTGGCGTCCAGATCCAGCCCCAGCACCGCGGCCATGCCGCCGCGGGTCAACTCGCAGGCTTCCTGCATGAAACGCCCCCTTTGGCGCGCGATCTTGAGGCCGTCGCGAAACTCAAAGACTCCCGCCGCCGTCAGCGCGGTCAATTCCCCCAGCGACAAGCCCGCCGCCGCCTGAAAGGAAAAGGCCGGGACGCTTTCCTTTAACAATTGCAGGGCCAGCCAGCTCACCAGAAAAATGGCGGGCTGGGCGTTTTCTGTTTTTGTCAATTCCGCTTCCGGCCCGTGGGAGCAGAGGGCGGGAAGGTCAAAGCCGAGGAGGGCGCGGCTTTGGTCCAGCCAGGGCCGGGTGGAGGGGAAACCTTCGGCCAGATCCCGGCCCATGCCTGGGTATTGGGCTCCCTGGCCGGCGAACAAGAGTGCGGTTTTATACATCACGTGGCGCCACTAAACCACGAATCCCCCGGCGGTGAAAAGAGATTTTTGGCCGGCATCGGCGCGCCGGGATGGAGTCGGGCGAGGAATTCTGAAATCACCCGGACCGAAGCTTGTGGTTGAACTTGTAGAATGAGGTGCGGTGAGGCGATCCTTTCCAGGTGAGCCCCTGGATGCCGGCGTTGAACGATCTCAAAATTGCGCGGTTTGACCAAGCGGTCGCCGCCCGCCTGCAAATAGAGCAACGGGGATTTCAAAGCCAGCGGCGCAAAGCCCCCATCGAACTCCAGCAGAACAGAAAACCGGTGTGCCAGTACGCGGGGAGAAACCCCGCCAAGCGCATGATAAAACAAAGCAACAACCTCCTCTGCCGCATCCCCCAATAAATACCTGCGAACCAGCCAGCGCGGCGGCCGCATCCTTGTCAGAGCGGTTCCGCAAGACTTTAAGGTCGCGATCAAAACACGCGGCTTGGGACATTGCGCGAAGGAGGCGCACAAGACCACGGCCGCCGGCGGCATGACATGGCGCGACGCCGCTTTCAGCGCGATTGGGCCGGAAAAAGATTCGGCGATCAAAACGCAAGGTTCACTTTGTGGAAAATGCGCGAGCACAATCCCGACCAATTCATCGGCGGAACAGGTCCGGTCAGCCGGATAAACCACCACCACCGGCTCAATCCCCGGCGGCAGCGCGCGAAGAAACGGCGCAAACAAAATCCCGGTCCCATCCAGTCCCGGAAGAAGAATCCATTTCATGTTATGTTGGAACGTTCTTGACAACTTCAAAATCGCCCGCGTTATTGGTTCAGCTGAAAACAGCCACGGTTACACAGTTGCGGCGGGGCCTTGGCCGCGTCTTGAATTGGATTGAAGATGGTGAATCCGTGTTCATCAGCAGGCGTGGCATAAATGTTGCGCTCCTGTCGCCTCCGCTGTCAACCAAGCCGAGGCAGCGCAAGAAGCGACCCGACTTCGCAGCCCGACTCAAACGTATCTTTGACAACAAAGTTTTTTCCGGCAACATCGTGGTAGAAGACCGCAATTCACGGCCCTTTTGATCAACGCCGCCTTTTGCGATGACAGCCCGGTTTCCAATCCTCAATCCGCAATTTCACATCACGCCGCGCCCGTGCAGCCAAATAATTTTCGCTCGCGGATGATTTTGGCGACCTGGGGAGGCACGGCGGCTTCCCAAGTGGCGTCGCCGCCGCGAATTTTGGCGAGGACTTCGCGCGAAAAAATGGGGAGCGATTTTTCGTCGTAGTCGCGCAAGCCTTCGATGAAGCGGTTTTCCACGAGGTAGGCGTGGAGATGGCGCAAGTTGGGGGCGACGCGCAAGTTGCCGGCGGTGATGAGGGCGCCCGTTTTTGCCTCGAGCAACGGATAAACATAAAGCTTCAAATCGTTGCGGAAGAGGCGGCCGAAGGATTCCAACAGGCCGCCCTCCAGATCGGTGTAATACTTTTCGTCAAAGACTTCCTTCAAGGTCGGCACCCCGATGGCCACACCGATCATCCTCTTGGTGTAGCGGAAGAAGTAGGCGGCCAGGCGGTGATACTCGCCAAAATCGGAAATGAGGACCGTTTTGCCAATGGCGCCCAGAGTATCCACGCGGTCGAGAAAATCGCGCGGATCAATTTTGTCGCCGTCGGTCAGGTTTTTCAGGGTCATTTCCATGAGGGTGAGCACGTCCTGGCCCTGGACGTTTGGTTCCTGGACAAAGAGGGCCTGGGCGCAGCGCAACATGTCGAGGGTGACATTGGTGACGGGGCGGAAACTGCCGCGCTCGACCAGAATGCACTTTTTGTAAAAGGCGTCAGCCGGCTGGACGACCTGGCCGTCGGCGGTGAAGAGGACGGCGTTGGTCAGGCCGCTCTGGACCAGTTGCAGGGCCATGAGGCGGTTGTCCAAATGGGCGAAGGCCGGTCCCGCGAGCTGGATCATGTCCACCTCGACCCTGGCGGCGCCCACGTTGTCCACGAGGGAAACAATCATGGTGTTGGGATCGGCGTGGAGGTACATGGCGCCGTGGACGAGGTTGACGCCAAAAATGCCGAGGGCCTCCTGTTCGGCCAGGTTTTCTTTGTCCCACAAGCGGACGTGGACGATGATTTGCGAGGGGTCCTCTCCCGGTTCCTTTTGAAAGCGGATGCCCAGCCAGCCGTGGGCGTCGTCATGGCGCGAGTAGCTGCGCGCGGTGACGGTGTCGGCGAAGACGAAAAAGCGGGTGGTGGCGCCGCGTTTTTGCGCCAGCCGTTCCACCAGGAGATCGTATTCGTACCGCAGCATGGTTTCCAGCCGCTGGCGGCTGACATAACGATCGGCCTGGCCGTAGATGGCGTCGCTGATCGTCATGTCGTAGGCGGAAATGGTTTTGGCAATGGTGCCGGCGGCGCCGCCGACGCGGAAGAACCATCGGGCCACCTCCTGACCGGCGCCGATCTCGGCGAAGGTGCCGTATTTGGCCGGGTCGAGGTTGACCTGGAGGGCCTTTTGGTGGGTGCTGATTATTTCTCGTTCCATGTCTGCACGAATTCAGGGTTTAAACGGCACTGCTCAAATCACTGCTGACCATTGTTTAGTCCCGGGTGGCTTTCATTGAAAGTTCAAAGTGATGCGAACTCATCGCCGGCGGGACAGAAAGGAGGATGGGGCTCGATTTGCAAAGAACAGGACATATGGGACGAATGGGACGAATGGGGGGAAGAGTATTTTCGCGCCGCCTTATCGCCGGAAGGGCGGGGGCGGGATTTTGAGGACCAATTTTCGCGCCTCTTCGGCGGTGGTGACGTCCTTGTCCAGCGGAAGCAGAACCCATTTTTCCGGGAAGATGAAACTTTCGCCGGGGGCCAGGGTGGTTTGGGGGCTGAACGGATCCAGCTCCGTCATCCGCCGGTCGAAATAGACCTCGACCGAGTTGCCGGCGGGGCCGTAATCGGCGCCGGGCGAGAATAAATAGTACTTGACAAAGAGGAGCCGGTCCCGCGCATAGGCGATCCATTGGCCGTCGCTGTCCGCGCCCAGGCGGGTGGCGTCCCCGCCCGTGACGGCGACGAGGATGCCGCCGAGCACGCTGACGGCGGAGGAGGCGGGGTGGTCGCCGTCGTAGTATTTTTTCCCGCCGGCTTCCCGGATTTGCGCCCAGCCGGCTTTGAACCGGCTTTTTTTGTTGAGGGGGAAAAGGACGAAACCGCCGCCCTTGCAAGAGGTGCGGTCGGCCAGGCAATACCTGACGGGGTTGACCGAGACGTTGCGCAGGCGTTGCACCAGGCCCAGTTCGCCGGTGTCGCCCGCCAGCACAAATTCCTTGTCCAGCGCGACGCCGAGGGTTGGGTCGGAGGGGCTGAAAACCCTGGCGGAAAAATTGGCGTCGGCCTGCCAGCGTTGCGGCCCTTCGGAGAGCTGCCAGTGGTCGGGCAGAACGTGATCGCCCGCGGCGGGATCACATTGGTAGCCGCCGAGAAAAAGGTCCGCGTTTTTTGAGCCGAGGGTTGCGCCCTGGCTGGCGGAATTTTCCAGCAAAATGTTCGCGCCGTTCCAACTGTAGTGCATGATCCGCCCCCCCACGGCCGGAACGATGACGGCCTGGACGGGTAATTCGCTGGCGTTGAGAAAGAGGCAGTTGGCCCATCCGGTGTAATCGCGCAACTCGACGCCGGGGGGCAAATCATTGTTGTTCTGGCCGCGACAGGCCACAAGGCCAAGCCACAGGGCCAGAGCGACGAGCCAAAATATTCCCCGTAATGCGCCGGTCATTGGTGGGCCGGGAAAGACAGAGGGGGCACTGGGCTGCCCGCCATCGGGCATTGGACTACGGTCGCGCGGCGGGCAGGGGACTGCCCGCCCTACCACGCATGACCGAGGCATTACTGTGATCATAAAAAATAGCGCGATTTGGCACGATTAGGCACGATTAGGCACGATTGAGCACGATTGGAAAAGCCCGTTTTTATTTGTAAACTGTTCATGGAAAGGCACTTCCATTGATTTGCCGCAAAAAGGCCCAGAAGCCGCCGAAATCTGCACTTCGGGGGTGCTTTGAGCACTTGAAAACTGGGATGGCAGAGGCAGGAAGATCATGCCTGTTGAAGGATCTGCTCCGGGATGCCGCCGCGCGTCCGCGCCCGCGCCAGCGCCGGGCGCAACCTCCCGGATGCGGGCTTGGACTATGCCTCCGTGTCTCACGCTGGCAATTCAACCATAGGTTCTAATTCCTGTCAAGGCCAGTTCCTGAAGAAAATGCAAAATGCAAAATGCAAAATGAAGAAGCGGTTTGAACAGCATCCTCCTTCGCCGAGGCTTCCTCCTTTGCCGGGCCTTCGGAGGACAGGACGAGGACAGGGAGGACGGAGAGCCCGGCGGTCGGATAGCACCAAACGATGGGCTGACGCCCCTTTTTTTGTGGGTTGACGCCCCTTTTCCGGCTGTTTCACGGCCACGGACGCTTATTCTCTGACTTCAACCAGTCTGTGATCGTGCCGTACCTGCTGGCATCTGGCGAAAGTGTCTCCAGCATTTTGACGATTTCACCATCACTCTTGGCTGCTTCTGGTCTGACTCTTTTTACCGCGTCAACAAAGTAGTATCGCTGCATCAGCAAAAACTGCTGGAAATCAATGCGCTTCCGATACTGCTGGTAGTCCTTAATCCTCTGATCATTTTCCGGATCGGGCGAATTGATGAAGATCGGCATCTTGGATGGCTGAATTTCGGGCCATCCTCCCGTTAGATCATGATAGGAGCAGGCCAATAAACCCCTGAGATAATCCGTCAGCGCTTCCTTGGGCTTTTTGAGCTGTTCTTGGGAACCGCCCCGCCACATAAAAATCTCAATGCAGGTTTTTTCCGGGAGATCATGTCCGAGCGCCGCCGTAAGGTGAACCACCGCTCTGGAAGGGTCCACAACCCCGGTTCTCTGATTGTAGATCAAACCGATGGACACCTCCAATTCGGCTTGTTCGGGCTCATTGGTATAGCGCTGTTGCAGGGCGATGAGCGGTTCGGCGGATTTTGTCTGGTTCACCATGTCTTGGGCAGACGTGTAGTCGCGCAGGAAGGCCTCCGAAAAGCCTGACAGCCCCGAATACTGCGGGAAGGCCGGCAGGACATAAAACGCGATCACACAGGTTATGGCAGAGGTGATGTTCGCTTTGGTATTCATGCATTGGAACTTGCCACTCCTGCTCTCGCGGGAAAAGCGAAAATCATCCGCGGACGGCGCAAGCACTAACGCTGGCTGGTTGTTTTGGCCGCCGGCGGCGTTGTCCGTTTGTTGCTTTCAAGCGCAGTTATCCCTTTCAAAGATTAATTTCTCCCCTCCCCGGCTTGCATTAGAACGCCCCGCCGCGTACACTGGCAACGTGACATCAGTGGAAATCATTGAAGAGATTAAACGCCTGCCCCGTGCAGAACAGAACCGAGTCATTGATTTTGTCCGAAAAGCCGGGGAAGTCCGCCGTCTCACTCCTGAGGAGTTGGGCGAACTGGCAAGGAAAATGGCCGAGGCGAAAGATTCCGGCGAAGCCGACCGTTTGCAGACAGAGATTGTGCGTGGATTCTACGGCGGGCAAGCGGATGCCTAAAATTCGTCGCGAGAAACTCCCAGATCGGCTGCTTGTCCATCTCCTGGGGCGAGTGCGCCAGCGAAGCATTTCCTACGAGCAACTCACCCTGCTGGCGCGTTGGCTGGACAGCGAACCTGAGGTTCCGGCAGGCAGGTGGTTTAAAAGATTTCCCGGCTTTACAGTCTGCGGTGAGGGGGAGTTGATCAGAACTTTTCTGCTTGCCGGTCAAACGGCTGATGGACACGAAATTGGATAAGGGGATTCTGGCGAGGCACAGGCTCGACGCTACACCGCCGGGCCAGTGGCCCGGGCGGGTCGCCCGTTCCACCCAGGCTGTAATTACGGGGGCGGCGGGGGGGAGGCTTGGAGGGCGAGGGTGGCGGCGGTCAGGCCGGGGGCGGAGGCGGTCAAGGTGATTTTGCCGGATGGTGCGGTGGCTTTGAGGAAGGCGACGCAGCGGCTTTGGAAGGCGCGGCGTTCGGCGGCTTGGAACGGTTCGTGGCTGGCGTTGTCGGCGTTGTCCACCGCGGCGATGACGCCGGGGCCGGAGAGTTTGAAGGTGATCAAATTGTTGGCGGCGGGGACGGGCTGGCCGTCTTTGTCCACCACGGTGGCGGTGACGCGGCAAACGTCATCCCAGCCGGCGGCGATTGTGGAGGCGGTGGCGGCGAGTTGAATTTTGGCGGGCGGGCCGGCGGTGCGGAGCCGGCTTTGGGCGACGGCGAGGCCGTGGTTTTTGGCGACCGCCCTGAGAGTGCCCGGCGCAAAGTCCACTTTCCAGAGGCGCGGCGCGGCGTCGTCATGCAATTTTTGAGAACCAAGGGACTTGCCGTTGAGAAATAATTCCACCTCCTCGCAGTTGGCATAGACTTCGACGTTTTCCTGGTGGGGTGCGGAATTCTGCGGGGTCCAATCGTCGAACAGGACCTGCGGGCGGCGCAGGACGTTCTGTGCGGCGGGTTCGTAACCGGGATCGGCGGGGGAAGGGGCGCCGGGGGCGCTGCGGCGGGAGATGAAAACCATGGGCCGGGCGCTCCACCAACTCTGGCGCTCGGCGGCCATCGGTTTGGGAGCGCCGGTGCGATCCAAAAGCCCCGAACCGGCGGCCATGACGGGCCAGCGGCCCGCTTCGCCCAGATAATCAATGCCGCTCCAGAGGAATTGCCCGGCGTAAGGGGCGTTGTCGCGCACGTAGAGCCAGGCGCCGCGATCGTGGTGGTTTTCCGTGCCGATGATTTTGCGGGAGGGTTTTTGCCGGTGGGCCTCGAGCAGTTCGTTGTCGCGATAATTGGTGCCGATGACATCGAGGAGGTCGGCCAGGCCGTTGTCGTAATCGTGGCTGACGTTGGGGCGGAAGAGGGCCTGGGTGACGGGACGGGAGGGATCGTTTTCATGGAAGACCCGGACGAGGCCAGCGAGGATTTTTTTGGACAGGGCGGCGTTGGGGGTGTCGTGAATCTCGTTGCCGGCGCTGTAAAGTATAATACCGGGATGATTGCGGTCGCGCCGCACGGTGTCACGGGTGTCGGTCAGCGACCAGTCGTTGAAATAGAGGTGATAATCGTAACGGCTTTTGGCCACGGTCCAGCAGTCGAACATTTCGTCCATGACGAGAAAGCCCATGCGGTCGCAGACATTGAGGAATTCCGGGTCGGGAGGATTATGGGCGGTGCGGATGGCGTTGGCGCCGAGGAGCTTGAGGGCGGCCAGGCGCTGCTCCCACACGGCCGGGGGGATGGCGATGCCGAAGGCGCCGGCGTCCTGATGGAGGCAGACGCCTTTGATTTTGAGATTGTTTCCGTTGAGCCAGAAACCGGTGTCGGCCTCAAACTTCGCTTCGCGGATGCCGAAGGGGATGACTTCCTCGTCGAGGGCGCCCCCCGGAGGGAAGGAGACGCGCCCCAGCGTGATGACTTCCGGCGCGCGCGGTGGAGGGAAAGGCAGCACTACCACGCGCGCGCGATAAAGGACGGGATTGTCCAAATCCCAACGCTGCGGATTCTGGACAATAATGTCCTGATCAAATTGCGCGGAATCTCCGGCGGCGAGATTGAGCCATTTGGTTTCAGCGCTGCCGGCATTTTTTCCATCCGGAGCCAGCAAGGAAATGCTTACTGAAATGGCGCGGGGAGACCCGGATTGGTTGGTGACGGCGCATTGGACGTGGACGGTGGCCTGGGCGGCGGAGACTTGCGGGGTGGTGACGAAGGCGCCCCAGTGGGCGATGTGAACCGGATCGGTCGCGACGAGACGAACGTGACGGTAAATGCCGGCGCCGAAATAATAGCGGGAGGCCGGTTGGGCCGAAGTGTCGGCGCGGACGGCGAGAACATTATCCGGGCCGCCGAAATACAAATGGCCGGTGAGTTCGTATTGGAAACTGACGTAACCGCAGGGACGGTGGCCGAGGTTGAAGCCGTTGATCCAGACATCGCTGTTGGCCATCACGCCGTCGAATTCAATGAAGACGCGGCGCGCGGCGAAATCTGCCGGGAGCGAGAAATGTTTGCGGTACCAGCCGACGCCGGCGGGGAGGAAGGCGCCCGCGCCGCCGGTGGGATTGGAGGAGGCGAAGGGGCCTTCGATGCTCCAGTCGTGGGGCACATCCAGTTTGCGCCAGGCGGCGTCGGCGAAGGCGGGTTGTTCGGCGCCCAGGGCGTCGGATTTGAGGAAGAGCCAGGCGGAGTCGAAGGACTGGGTGAAACGGGGCGAGGTGTGGGCGGGGCGGACAGTCGGCGGCGTGGAGGTGCAGGAAGCCAGCAACGCAACGATGACGAAGGCGAAGCGGAATGGAAATTTTTTCATTTTTGAAGGGGCCGGGTTTCGGGCGGCCAAAGGCCACCGGTTTTCGGCGTGAATCAGCGGCAGCATAGCCGGAAGAATATCTATGTAAAATCCCTTTGTGCAGCTCCAAATCCGCGCTTAACGTTAATGCCCTTCGGAAATTCATGGCGGAAGGATTGTGATGGTGATGGGTCCTTGCGATGAGGTGTTTTTGAGTAGGCGTGGCCAGCTGCTGACGGGTTGACGAACCGCCCGCGGGCAGGAGC
>JBEKVM010000014.1:0-58319 GCA_049513975.1 Verrucomicrobiota bacterium
CTCCCGCACTCCAAATTTTCTCCCGCTGTTTGAAATGGAGGGAAGGGCGGCGCTCAGGGGACTGATCGCCCTACCAGGTCGGGCATTATGCCCAGCGGTTTGAAATGCGGGGAAGGCGCATCTGTGTTCATCCGCGAAATCCGCGGTTAAATTCTGCGCGGCGGTTTTGGAATCAAGGCAGAGCAGGGAAAGGATGAAGGATGAAGGATGAATTATGAAGTTCTGCACCCGGCTGGTTTTGGGATCGCGGCGAGGTATTCGCCTTTTGCGCCTTTTTGAGGCTAAAATTCTGCGCGGCGGTTTTGGAATCAGGGCAAAGCGGACAGAGCGGACGGAGCGGACGGATCGGAATTGTGCCGCCCCGGATTTGGAATCAGGGCAAAGCAGGGAAAGGATGAAGGATGAAGGATGAATTATGAGGTTCTCCACCCGGCTGGTTTTGGGATCGCGGCAACGTATGCGCCCTTTGCGCCTTTTTGAGGCTAAAATTCTCCGCGGCGGTTTTGGAATCAGGGCAAAGCGGACAGAGCGGGCGGAGCGGACGGATCGGAATTGTGCCCCCCGGATTTGGAATCAAGGCAAAGCAGGGAAAGGATGAAGGATGAAGGATGAATTATGAAGTTCTGCACCCGCCTGGTTTTGGGATCGCGGCAAGGTATTCGCCTTTTGCGCCTTTTTGAGGCTAAAATTCTGCGCGGCGGTTTTGGAATCACGGCAAAGCGGACAGAGCGGACGGAGCGGGCGGAGCGGAATTGTGCCCCCCGGATTTGGAATCAAGACAAAGCGGGAACTGGGCCGCCGGCAAAGACGAGCAACTGGTGGAAGGGGATTGGCGCCACATCGAGCGCAACTTGATACTACCACCATGCATGGCATGAACGCCGGCCCATGAAACAGATGGAAACCTCCTCACCCCGACCCTCTCCTCCACAAGTGTGTGGAGGAGAGGGAGAAGAAGCGCGCGGTGGTGGTGTCAAGCTTTTAGGCTTGATTGCCGTTCTCGCCTCGCTGTACTATTTTCTGGTTCATCGCTTTATGAGGAAGCCGCCGCCATGAAAACGGACACCCCTAAAATCAAAAGATTCCCGCGCTCCGTCAAAGGGCTTTTCTGGCTCGGCGGCGCGCTGGCGGTCTATACCGCCGTTGGGTTCCTTGTCGCCCCGGCGGTCATCAAATCCCAACTGCTCAAGCGCCTGCCCGTCCTGCTCGGCCGGCCGGTCGCCGTCGCCGGGGTCAAGGTCAACCCTTACGCGCTGTCGCTCACCATCCGCGGACTGGCTGTCAACGAGAAAAATGGCGGGGCTTTCGCCGGCTTCGACGAATTTTACGCCCGCTTGAAGTATGCCTCCTTTTTCCAGCGCGGCTGGGCCGTTGAGGAAATCTCCCTCACCCATCCCTTCGCCGGCGTCATCCGCGGCAAGGACGGGAAATTCAATTTTGACGACATCGTCGCCGCCCTTAACAAGTCCGCTTCTACTCCGTCCACTCCGTCCCCCAAATCGGCCCTGCCGCTGGCCAGGATTGACCGTCTGTACGTTGACAACGCCGACGTTTCTGTGGACGACTTCGTGCCGCTGACGCCCGTCAAATCCAAGCTCTTCCCCGTCCAGCTTCATCTCGAACATTTGAGCACCGGCCCCAAAGCGCGCAATCCTTACCTTTTGACCGCCAAGAGCAAGGCCGGGGAAACCTTTCAATGGGACGGCATATTCTCGCTCGAACCGCTTCAAGCATCAGGCGATTTTCAGATCAAGGGCTTGGACCTCAAAAAGTACTCGCCTTATCTGGCCCCGTTCGCCTCGGCCGATGTCACCGACGGCAAGGTGGACGCGGACGCGCATTACGACGCCAGCCTGGGCACAAACGGCCCCGACTTTTCGCTGGAAAACGGCAATGTCCTGGTCCGTTCGCTTTCCGTCAAGTCCTCCGACCCGGGCGAGACGGTCTTAACCGTTTCCTCTTTTTCCGTTAAGTTGGTCGAGGCCAGTCTGCACAAAAAACTTCTCCACTTGGCGCTGCTCAAAACCTTCGACGGTTCGCTCCTCGCCCGGCAAAACCAGGACGGAACGATCAACCTGCTTTCCCTGCTCAAGCTGCCAGCCGCCGCGCCCGCCACCGCCGCCAGCCAGATCCCCTGGACGATCATGGTGGATGAAATCGCCGTGGACCGTTACAACGTGGCGCTGGAAGACAAAAAACCGGCCAAACCGGCCAAATTCAACCTGACCGGAATTTCCTTCAACGCCAAGAGTTTCAGCACGGTCAGCAATGCGCCCCTGGCTGTGGATGTCGCCATGGGTTTGAACGAAGCGGGCCGCTTCACCGCCCGCGGCACCGTGCGCCTGCAACCGCCCTCGGCCGACCTGGTCGTGGACGTCACCGGAATGGATTTGCGCCCGCTCCAGCCTTACGTGGAGCAGCAGGCCAAACTGGCGGTAGGAGGCGGCCTGTTCACCGTGCGCGGCCATGCCCTTTACAATTCGGGAAAGGGTTCCCCGATGGCTGCTTTCGAGGGCGATCTCGGCCTGACCAACTTCACCACCACCGACTTGATCCAATTCAAGGACTTCGTGAAATTGGAGGGACTGGCGGTCAACGGCATCCAATCCACCTTCCAGCCCAATGAGCTGCATGTGCAGGAGGTCAAATTGACCGGCTTGAACACCAGCATCATCATGGAAACCAACCACCAGATCAACCTGCTGGCCGTCCTGCCCTCAAAAGCCGCCGCCCCCGCCAACGCCCCGCCGCCCGCCGCCGCCGGACTGGACTTCCCGATAACCCTGGCAAGTCTTGTTATTGACAAAGCCTCCCTCCATTTTTCCGACCAGTCCATCGAGCCGCCCTGCCAGTTCGACGTGCAGGAATTCGACGGGTCGGTCAAGGGTTTGTCTTCCCAGCAGGACGCCCGGGCCGCCGTGGACCTGCGGGGCAAAGTGGACGATGTTTCCACGTTTTCCGTGACCGGCACCGTCAATCCTTTGAGCAAGGATTTGGTCGCAGACCTGGCCATTGATTGCAAAAACGTCAACCTCACCCCCTTCACTCCCTACATGGAAAAATACGGCGGCTACCCGCTGCAACGGGGAAAACTGCTCGTGGATTTGCATCATGATATTGCCCATGGCAAGCTCACCGCCTCCAATCACATCATCATCGCAGGCCTGACGCTGGGGCCGAAAAACCAGAGCACCAGCGCGACCTCTTTGCCCGTCAAACTGGGCGTCGCCCTGCTCAAGGATCGCAACGGGAACATCACCCTTGACGTGCCCCTTTCCGGCAGCCTCGCCAATCCCGATTTCAGACTCACGCCCATCATCGGGCAAGTAATGGGCAACATCCTGAGCAAGGCCGCCACCTCTCCCTTCACCCTTTTGGGCGCGCTCTTCGGTGGCGGCGAAGAAATGAGCTACGTTGACTTCCAACCCGGCCTGGCCGACATACCCCCCTCCGAACAAGCCAAGCTCGACAAACTGTCCAAAGCCCTTTACGAGCGCCCCGCCCTCCAGGTGGAAATTTCCGCCGGCGCCGACCCCGCCTCCGACACTCCCGTTCTGGCGCGGTTGAAACTGGACGACCAAATCCGCTCCTTGCAAGCCAGCGAACTGATCGCCGCCGGCACCCCTCCTGAAACTGTGCAATCCATGAAAGTGGAGCCGACTAATTACACGCGCCTCCTTAAAGCCCTCTATTTGAAAACCATCGCCGCCAACACCAATACCGCAGCACCCGCCATGATGGAGCCTGCGCCCGCACCCACCCCGTCCACTGCGTCCACCACGCTGGCCGCGCCCAAGCCCCGCCAAGCCGTCTCCACCCCGAAAAACGTCACCATCCTGCCGCCCGTCGAAGTCTCCGCCGAACGGAGAGCCGCCTTCATCCGGCCCCATCTTTTCGTCAAAGGCGGCGAGCAAATGATGCGCATTACCAGCCCTCGCAACGTGGACTACGGCTTGGCCGTGCCGTCTGCTCCGAAGTCCTCCTCCAAAACATCCCTGCTCTCCAAGGCGGCCCGCAACGCCAAGCCAGAGGCCGCCGCCACGACCAACACCGTGGCCGGCGCTGTTGCCTCTGCCGCTCCCGAACCCACCCAGGACCAGATGGAAGCCGGCTTGCTCGCGACCATTCAGATCAACTCCGACGATCTCCGTGCCTTGATGCAAGCCCGCGCCCGCAGCGTGCAGGCCGCTCTGGTCAACACCGGCAAAGTCGAAGGCGAACGCCTCTTCATCCTCGCCCCGGGGCCCATCAGCCTCACCGCCAAAGGCCAGTCCCGCGCCAACCTCGCCCTTCAATAACTCCCTCATCTTAATCTTAATCCTTTCCATGAACCCTCACCTCACCCTAACCCTCTCCCCTCCCATCGGATGGGAGCGGAGAGGGAAGAGCAGACGGAGACGAATTGTTCCACGGAGGCCTGTGGAGCAGCGGCAGGTTCATGGTCCCGATGCATGCTTGAAGGAGAAAGAAGGCTAATCTTAATCTCCCCGTCCCACCCTTTGTCTCGTCATTATTTTGGCAACGGCGGCATCCTTGCTTTTCCGCCAAAAGACCTTGGCACTTTAACCCCCGAACTTTAAACTGGCCGGGATGACGTCTGCTGAAATTCGACAATCGTTTCTGGATTTTTTCAAATCCAAGGGGCACACCATCGTGCCCTCCGCCAGCCTGATGCCCGATTCCCCCGGCCTGCTCTTCACCAACGCCGGCATGAACCAGTTCGTCCCCATTTTCCTCAATCAGCGCGCCCCCGACGTTGACCAATGGCCCGGCGCAATCCCCGGCATGCCCACCCGCGCCGCCGACACCCAAAAGTGCATCCGCGCCGGCGGCAAACACAATGACCTGGAAGACGTCGGCCTGGACACCTATCACCACACCTTTTTCGAGATGCTCGGCAACTGGAGCTTCGGCGATTACTTCAAGAAAGAAGCGATTGACTGGGCGTGGGAACTGGTCGCCGAAGTCTGGAAATTCCCCAAACACCGCCTCTACGCCACCGTTTACAGCCCCGACAAATCCAAAGGCGAGCCCAGCGACTTCGATCAGGAAGCTTATGATTTCTGGGCCGCCAAATTTTCCGCCGCCGGCCTGAACCCCAAAGTCCACATCGTCCACGGCGGCAAAAAGGACAATTTCTGGATGATGGGCGAAACCGGCCCCTGCGGCCCATGCAGCGAAATCCACGTTGACCTGACCCCCGCCGGCGACACCAAAGGCAGTTTGGTTAACAAAGGCGACGCCCGTTGCATTGAGATATGGAACCTAGTCTTCATCCAATTCAACGCCAATCCGGACGGAACCTTTTCCCCGTTGCCCGCCAAGCATGTGGACACCGGCATGGGTTTCGAGCGCGTGACGGGCATCATGCAGAACACCAGGAATTTGACCGATTTCACCCGCGTCATATCCAACTACGAAACCGACATTTTCCGCCCCATCTTCGACCGTCTGGAAAAACTGAGCGGGAAGAAGTATGGGAGCACCCTTCCCGGGGAGCACACGCGCCCTCGCGTGTCGCCGACCGCGCCCTCGCAGTCGGCTCCTGACCCGTCCGGCGTTATCGAGGCCAAGTACTCCCGCCGCAACCTTCCCCATTTCGAGCGTCCTTGGACCAAGTACATGGTCACATTTTCCACGCACGAGCGCCGCCAACTTGCCGCCGCCGAGCGCGACATTGTGCTCAAGAGCATACTTTACGCCCACGAACACCGGCAGTATCAGCTCTACGCCGCGTGTGTGATGCCCGACCATGTTCACCTGCTGTTCGAGCCGCAAATCAAGGAACAGGACAAGGAAGGCCAGCCGGTTTTCTGGTCGCTGCGCGAAATACTGCAAGGCATCAAATCCGCCAGCGCGCACAACATCAACCGTCTTTCCGGTCAAACAGGGCACGTTTGGGAGCAGGAATCAATGGATCGAATGATTCGCGGACAGTTGGATATGGAGGAGAAATTCCACTACATCTGTCGGAATCCTTGGGAAAGCGGCGTGCCGGCGACCGAAGATTATACTTGGCTCTGGACTCAAGAGCAGGCTCCCGAATTGCTTGGGGAGCACACGCGCCCCCGCGTGTCGCCATCAGCGCCCTCGCTGATGGCATCTCCGAACATTCAAGATGCGGTTGACGGGGCGTCAACCGCTGCACGCGAGGGCGCGTGCGCTCCCCGGACCGAACAGATCCAGATAGACATTGCCTTCCGCGTCATTGCCGACCACATCCGCACCCTGAGTTTTTCCATTGCCGACGGCATTCTCCCCGGCAACAACGACCGCAACTACGTCCTGCGCCGCATCCTGCGCCGCGCCGTCCGCTACGGCCGCACCCTCGGTTTCCACGAACCATTTTTCTACAAACTGGTGGAAGTCCTCGCCGAAACAATGGGCGGTGTCTTTCCCGAACTCCGCAAAAAGCAGGCGCACGTCCAGGATGTCATCAAGGGCGAAGAAGAGGCGTTTAACAAGACGTTGGATAATGGGATGCGAATTTTTGAATCGGCGGCGTCTGATTATCTGCCAGTTGAAGAGGGCGAAACGGGCGTAGGTGTAATAAGTGGCCCCACCGCATTCCTTCTCTATGATACGTATGGCTTCCCGTTGGATTTAACCGAGTTATTAGCCCGCGAACGCGGATTGGCTGTGGATAAACCATGGTTTGAAAAACTGATGGACGAACAGCGCGCCCGCGCACGCGCCGCGCAGAAAAAGGAAATCATCGCCGCCTCCAACATTGACACGTCCCAGCCGACCGCTTTCGTCGGATTCGACCATCTGACCGCCGCCGCCACCATCCTCGCCGCTGTCAACATCAAAGACAAAACCGCCGTCACCCTCGACGCCTCCCCGCTCTACGCCGAAATGGGCGGCCAGGTTGGCGACACCGGCGAAATTCAGGCTGGCGGCAAGATCTGGCGCATTGTCAATACTCAGAAAACCGGCAACACCTTCCTCCATTTCCTGGCCGACAAAGACGCGCCGGAACCGGGCGCAAAGGTCGAGCTTCGCGTCAACGTCCCGCGCCGCGCCGCCATCCAGCGCCATCACACCGTCACCCATTTGCTCCATTGGGCCTTGCACGAAGTTGTCAGCCATGACGCCACCCAGAAAGGCTCCTATGTCGGGCCGGACAAACTGACGTTTGACTTCAGCAGCGCGGCCCTCAATCCCGCGCAATTGGCCGACGTGGAAAAGCTGGTCAACGAGCGCATCCTCGAAAACGCCGGCGTCACCTGGACGGAAATTCCTTACGCTCAAATCAAAGGCCGCAAGGAGGTCATGCAATTCTTCGGCGAGAAATACGGCGATGTCGTTCGCGTCGTGCAAATCGGCGGACGGGCCGGCGGATTGGACGGCTATTCCATGGAACTTTGCGGCGGCACGCACACTCGCGCCACCGGCGAAATCGGCCTGTTCCGCATCTTGAGCGAGAGCGCCGTGGCCGCGGGCATTCGCCGCATCGAAGCCGTGGCCGGCCTGCGCGCCTACGAAAAAGCACGCGAGGAGACCACCCTCATTTCCACCCTGGCCGGCAAAGTCAACTCCCCCGTCGCCGAGTTGGAGAAGAAATTCGAGTCTGTTCTAACCCAGCAAAAAGACCTGGAAAAACAACTCAAAGCTTCCCAACAAAAGCAAGCCGCCGAAACCGCGCGCGCGCTGCCCGCCAAGGCGCAGAATTCCGCCATCATCGAAAACCTCGGCGCCGTGGACGGCGATTTCCTCCAAGCGGTGGCCGACGCGTTGAAAAGCCAGTTCAAAGGCGTGGTCGTTCTGGGCGGTTTCTCCAACGGGGCCGTCTCCCTCGTTGCGACGGTCTCGCCTGATTCCACCGCCCAATTTCAGGCGGGCAAGATCATCCAGGCCATCGCCCCGCTGGTCGGCGGCAAGGGCGGCGGCAAGGCGGACAATGCCCGCGGCGGCGGCAAAGAGGTGGGCAAACTCCCCGACGCCTTGAACAAAGCCAGGGAATTGATCGCGGGAAGCGGACCGGCCTGATCCGCCATTTTGTCATGCGTCAGTCATGGGTGGCAGGGCGGGCAATCCCCTGCCCGCCGCACGACCGTAGTGCGACGTTGATTCCTCTGCCCATGGCCGACGGCGGGCAGGGGACTGCCCGCCCTACCTTTCCCGGCCCACCCATGACTGACGCAGCACGCCATTTTTCATTTCTCATTTTTCATTTCCCGGCTTATGCTCATGCTCATGCCAGCGCACGACGCCTCAGAATTTGTTGACAGCGATTTTGAATCCGCCCAGCAGGCCGCCTACCCCGCGGCCGGGCCGGACTCGCCTGCCGGTCCGCCCCGCCCGTCCAACCGCCCGCCCACCGGCGAGGAAATCGAAGCGATGGTCAGCGAGAAGCACATCAAGCTGGCGGAACTGAAACGGGCCCAGGAGGAATTGGAGCGCGAGCGCGCCGGCCTGGAGGAATTGCGCCGGCGCCAGATGGAATTCCAAACCGGCCGCGCCGAAATGCTCCAGCATCTGACCCGGGGCATCGGCCTGCTCGAAGAAGCCGAACTGACCGCGCGGCGCGAAACCGAACAAATGGCCCGCACGCTGGGCGAGTTCCGGCAGGCCGTTTCCAAGGTCCAGGCCATCAACGAACAACTCTGGAACCAGGACAATTTTTCCGTGGAACTGACCCGCGCCCTCACCACCCTTGAAAACGCCCGCATGGAATGGAACGCCGCCCGCTTGAAATTCCCGCTGCTCTCCGGCGTCCCGCCGGTCCCGCCCGAATCCGCCGCCCCCAACGGTGCTCCCGGCCTGGCCGCCACCGCCAGCCTGGGCCAGCTTTGCAAGATCGGTTTCGCGCTGACCCTGCCGCTTGTGCTGGTCGGCCTGGCTATTCTGGCCGTCTTGCTCCTGCGCAAATAGCCAAGCCCGCCCATGGGACTGTTCCAAAAAAAAGCCGATCCCATCACCGACCGCGCCCGGGCGTTGAACGCCGAGATTTCCGCCCTCGAAGCCAGGATCAAAAAGCTCAACCAGCAGGCGCAGGCCGGGCAGGGGCCGCGTTTGCGCTCCACCGTTTATCCTTCCGGGCCGGGGACGCCGGGCAAGCTTCCCGCCGCGAGCGAGCCGATTTTCGAGGAAGTCAGCCCGTTGACCCAGCCGCCCGAAACGGCCGCCACGCCCCAGCATTTCAACGAATTGGGCGTGCGCAAATTTGATCTTATGGCCGCCTGGCAGCGCCTCAGGAATCAGGTGGCCGGCCGCCCGCTGGCCAATCCCAAGCTGATCAACTATCTGGCGGCGGGCAGCATCCAGGGCTTGCGTCCTTTGCGCTACGAGAAACGCGTGGCCCGCAACCGGTTTTTCGCGCTGGCAGGCTGTGTCGTCCTGACCTGCCTCGGACTTTTTTTTTACTGGCTGTTCGGCCACCGCCGCTGATCAAACGCTTATGAAATCCAAACCCATCCACCTCGCCACCTGTCCCATCCAAACCCCGCACGGCGCCTTTGCCGCCCATTATTCCGCCGCCGGCCTCGCCCGCCTCGACTTTCCCGGCCGGAAGAAAATTGGTGAAACTCCCGCCCTTTCCCTCTGCGTGCGCCGCTGGCACAAACGCGCCTGCCGCGCGGTGGCGCGGGTTTTGCAAGGCCGCGGGGCGGGGCCATTGCCGCCCTTGGACCTGTCGTGCGGAACCTCCTTTCAAAGAAAAGTGTGGGAGGCCTTGCTGCAAATCCCCGCGGGCCAAACCGAATCCTACGGCCAATTGGCCACCGCGCTCGGCCGGCCCGGAGCCGCGCGGGCGGTGGGGAGCGCTTGCGGCGCCAACCCGATCCCCCTCTTGATTCCGTGTCATCGCGTCCTCGCCTCCGGCGGCGGCTTGGGCGGATTTTCCGGCGGCCTCCATTGGAAACGGCAACTCCTGGCCCGGGAAAGTGAATCCTAATCTTAGTGCTAAGCTTAATCTCCTTCGTGCATACCGGATTAAGATTAAGATTAAGATTATGATTATGATTATGATTATGATTATGATTATGATTATGATTATGATTAAGAGAGGGGGCAGTTGCGGATTGCGGGGCCGGTGGTGAGGAAGGTAGAGTGGCCGGATGGATGCTTTGGTGTTGCACGAATTTCACCGGGAGGCGGGCGGGCGCTTTCTCGATTTAAACGGGATGGAAGGGGTGCAGGATTATGGGGACGCGGCGGCGGAATACCGGGCCTTGCGGGAATCGGCGGGGATTCTGGATTTGAGTTTTCACGGGCGGCTCTGCGTGCTGGGGGCCGACCGGCTGGCTTTTCTCAACGGCCAGGTCACGAATAATGTGAAGGACTTGAAAACCGGGGAAGGGTGTTACGCGGCGCTGGTCAACGCCAAGGGGAAGATGCAGAGCGATCTGAACATTTATTGCCTGGAAAATGAATTGCTGCTGGATTTTGAACCGGGGTTAAGCGCCGCTGTGCAGGCGCGGCTGGAGAAGTATATCATCGCCGAGGACGCGCAGGTGGCGGATGCCGCGCCGCATTACGGGTTGTTGAGCGCGCAAGGGCCGCGCGCGGCGGCGGTCCTGGAGAGCCTCTCCCTGCGCGGTCCGCAAAAAGCTTTTGGGGTGGCCAGGATGGAGGAGGAGGCGTTCGGGGAGATTTATGTGGCGAACCAGCCGAGGATTGGAACGGCCGGATATGATTTGTTTGTTCCCGCGGAAAAATTACGGGCGGCGGCGGAAAAATTATTGACTGCGGCGCGGGCGGCGGGCGGGGGTTTATGCGGATGGGCGGCGCTGGAGACGGCGCGGATCGAGGCGGGCCGGCCGCGTTTTGGCGCGGACATGGATGGCACGAATCTGCCGCCGGAAGCGGGGCTGGAGGAGCGGGCGGTGAGTTACAGCAAGGGGTGTTATATCGGGCAGGAGGTGATAGCGCGCATCCGCACCTACGGCCAGGTGGCAAAGGTTTTGCGGGGATTGCGGCTGCCGGATGATCTGGCGGCGCTGCCGAAACGGGGGGACAAACTTTTTCTGGGGGCGAAGGAGGCGGGCTATGTCACCAGCGCGACGGCCTCGCCGATGCTGCGGGCCAACATCGCGCTGGGCTACGTCCGGCGCGACGCCAACCGGCCCGGAACCGAGCTGCTGCTGGAAACCGGCGGGGAAAGAGTGCCGGCGCGCATCGTGGAGTTGCCGTTTTTTCCACCAGGCTAATGCAAATGAGCGCGACGATCTACAGAACCGACCTCGCGAAAGACGAATGCCTCCGGCGTCTGCACGAGCACAAAGGCGGCGGAGGCTGGGTGCCGAGGCCCGAAGGGACGATCATAGCGAAGATCCGCGGGGATCGCTTTAGGCTCTTTGCGTGCGGTCCTTTGAAGGTTAGCAACTCGTTTGCGCCGTACTTTTATGGACGCCTCGAAGGAGGGACCCGCAGCACTCACATCCGAGGCGCTTTTCGGTTTCATCCGATTACCCGAGCATACCTTTTTGTTTGGTTCGGCGGGTTGGTGGCCATGTGCGGCTTTTTGCTTTTGCTCCCGCAGTCCGCGTGGGGTGGGCGGCCACCGCCTCGGTACGCAGTCCTTGGCCCGATAGGCATGATATTTCTCGGGGTGGGTTTGGTCCGCTGGTGCCGGTGGCTGGCGCGTCGTCAGTTGGAGGGTCTTCGGAATTTCCTGGCCCACGAGTTGCAGGCACAACTGGATGTTGATGGCAGTCCGTGAACGAATGCCGATGTCAGGCGGCCCATCGTCTGAACTTGGCTTTTCATCCAAAGCAATGGGATAATCCCATCATGAGATTAACCGCAGATTCAAGGGGCCGCATCGCCAGCCTGGAATTGTTTCCCCCGGGCACGAGCTTTGAGCCAGAGGTGGACGGCACGCGAATAATTTTGAAGCGATTGGCGCCGGAGGAGCCCAAACGCGTGCTGGGCAAACTGGTCCGACGCAACGGCCGCCTCATGCTGGTGGTTCGCGGGGAGATCACTGGTGAGGCCATCGCCAAGGCGGTCCGCGAAGAACGAAATTCG
Source organism: Verrucomicrobiota bacterium (assembly GCA_049513975.1). GTDB lineage: Bacteria > Verrucomicrobiota > Verrucomicrobiia > Limisphaerales > Palsa-1400 > JBEKOF01. The sequence continues at coordinate 11,974 of JBEKVM010000014.1, forward strand.
CGCGCTTGAAAAAATACTACAGGAACAGCGGTGATCGAACACCCATAGACGGGGCCAAGCAGGCGGCACAGATCAGGAATGAGGACGCTGGACGGCTCGTCTGTTCAGGGCTGGAGGTTGAGGCGGACGGCGGTTTCGAGGCCGGCGGAAAAGAGGCGGATCGTGTTGGTGACTCCGGGCGCGGGCACGTAGTCGTAACGGCCCGCGGGATAACCGATCAGGGCCACGTAATCATAGGGGTGGACGGACGGCCGCCTGGGAATATCGGTCAGGAAGAGCAGGCCGACGGCGATGGAATCCGGCGCGGCCCCTTCCACCAAAGCAGAGGGACGGGAGGGAGCGACGTTGGCGCGGGTAAGCCAGGAATGGTTGAGCGGCGGTTGCAACAGGCCGGTATAACCACTGTCCACGACCAAGCCCGACGGGGTGATTTGCAAGACCCGGCCGCAGACGCGACGCCGGCCCTGGATGCACCGGGTTCTGATCGCTTCGACCGGGTTGGCCGCGGGCGCGGTTTGAGCCGGGACGGAGGGAATGGCGGCGGGGGGGAGAGGCGGGGGTGGCGACGGGCGGCTGGCGCAGCCGGCCAAAGCGACCAAAAGCAATTTCATGAAAACCACAGCCGCACGGAAGCCGGCCAAACGGCCTCCTCTCCCCCTCCTTCGCCAAGGCTTCGGCGGGCAGGCCGACCCTCTCCTCCTGAGGAGGAGAGGGAGGAGCTTCATTTTGGCTGCATCATTTTTTAATCCGCTCAGGAGGAGCAGCCGGGCCAGCTTCCCGCCCATGCCCGCGCCCTGAAGGGAGCAGATGGGAAGCAAGCGGCGCATGGCACGGCGGGGCCAGTTCACGGGAGTTGAAGGAGGCGATAGAAGCGGTAGCGGAAACCGGCGGCGTTGGTATCGGCCAGGGTAAAGGAGTTAGTCGTCGCGAGGTTGGTGCTGATGGGAACCCAGTTGATCAGATTGGTCGAGGCCTGCAGGGCGTAGCTGGTATTGGACACGCCCAAAACCGGCAGGATGAACTGATTATTGAGGAAGTGACCGGGGGAGGTGAAGAGCAGGGGCTGGATGGCAAACTGGGCGGCGGAGGCGAAGCTGTTGATGTAGCCGCCGGCAAAAGCGCTGGCGGTGAGGATGAGGTTGGAGGTCACCAGAAAGGGAGCGGAGTAGAGAATGGAACTGGCGGTGGGCAGCGTGCCGTCCAGGGTGTAGTAAATGGCCGCGCCGGCGTTGTTGGTCTGCAAGGTGACGCTGGCGGAGTTGACGAAGACGCCGCCGGCGGGGGAGATGGAGGGCGGGGCCAGGGCGGGCGTGCCGCCCAGGCTGTTGATCCAATCGCCCACGATCTGGACGGCGTTAGTGTCAATAATATTTCTAGCCAGGGGCGGCATGGCCAGGGTGGGAAGGTTGGTGTTCATCCGCACCCAAAGCAGGGAACGCCAGACGTCGTTGGACACCACCACCCGGGTGGCGGGATCGCCGAGATTGCCCTTGGCCAGAAGGCCGTTGAGGATGTTCTGGCCGGCCAGGGGCGTGTCATAGCGGGCGTCGAAGGTCGGCCCGCTCCCGCCGGGTTGATGGCACTGGGCGCAATTGGCATCCAAATAGGAGCGGGCGCGCTGGACATAAGCGGCGGCGACATTGGTCAGGGAGGAGAGTTGCTCGATGGCGGGGATCCGGGATTCGTCCAGGGCGGGATAAAACAATCCGGTGCGGTTGAGGGCGCGGAGTTGGTTGTCGGTCACGCCATTGGAATAAGTGAGGGTGCCGTTCAACTGACGGGCGTTGAGGCCGAGGACATAATTGGCCGGCGGGGTGTGGCACTGCAAACAATCACTCGGGCTGGGATAATACCACAGGTTGGTGGTCAAGCCGCCGGGGGTGAGAACGGGAACGGCTTGGGTCAAATTGGTCGCGAGCAAATCAGCGTCGCTGTAGTCCGCCCTCCATTTGTAGGTGACGCCATAGACGGCGCCGTTGGTGTCGCGCACCAGCAGGCGGGTTTCCAGGCGGAGGAGGGAGGTGGGATCGCTCTGGTTGGTCAGCAATTCAAAGGTCTTGACGAAAACCGTGCCAGCCGGGAAAGACCAGGTGTTGGTCGGGGCGAAGGCGATCTGTTCGCCGGGGGTCAAAGGCGCGCCGGTGTTGGGGACGGAAAAGTAGCGCCCCTTCTGCGCGCCGTCGGACCACAAGGGCACATTGGGCGCGTAAGGAATCAGGCAGGCGGCCGGGGTCATGGCGGGGGTGTTGGCGAAGACGCCTGTCAAGGATAAATGCGCCGGCAACGGGCCGGTGAAGACCGGGGGCATGTTGTAAAAGGCCGGGGCGGAGGCAACATTGGTCAACCCGTAAGGCTGGCCGCTGCCGGGATTGACCGTGATGGTGGCCGGGGCCGAAGTGTTGGTCAGGCCGGAGCCATCCGTGGCGGCGGCGGTGATGGTGTAGCTGCCTGCGGCCAGGCCGGTGATGGTGGCGCTGTAAGGCGGGTTGCTCACGCTGGCGAAGAAAATCCCGTTGGTATAAAAAGCGACCTGAGTGAGGCTGTTGAATTGCGCGGCGGCATTGGCGCTGAGGGTGACGCTGGCGCTGGCGGTGCCGGTGAAACCGTTGGTGGGCGCCGTCAAGGTGACGGAGGGCGGCGGGTTGGTCACCGGGTAAAGCTGGCTTTCGGGAATAATCGCCTGAGTCGTCGAGGGACTGCTCCAAGCCAGGGTGGCGGAAGCGTCTCCGCCGTTTTGGTAGTAGTCCATTCTGATGTTGTATCGCTGCTGGGCCTTGAGGGCAATGGCGCCGCTCCATTCCGTGGCGCCCTGGTCCACCCATTCATTGACGAGCAACTGGCCGTTGACCCAGAGGCGCGTGCCGTCATCGGTCGTCGTGTAGAAGGCGTAGGTTTCATTGAATTGCGGCACGACCGACCCGGTCCAGCGGGCCGTGAAATTGGTGTCGCTGATGCTCGGATCCGGCGAGCCGGTGCCCCAGTTGAAGTTTATGTTCGTGTCAATGCGCGTCAGGGTTGGCGGGGTGTTGAAGTTCGCATTGGTGAAGGCGGCGCTGGTCGTCTGGGTCCAATACTGTCCGAGCAAGCCGGTGCCGTTGCCGATGGAGGAGCTGTTGATGAAGCTGGCGGTGGCAGGGGCGCTGGCCACCGCCCCGGCCAGGAAGGCCCCGGCCGTCACCGCGAGGGAGTTGGTCACCACAAAGGGGCCGGTGTAGGGAGTCGAGTTGGTCGTCGGCGTGGTGCCGTCCAGCGTGTAGTAAATGGCCGCTCCCGCCGTGCTGTCCGACAGGGTGACGGTGACCGAATTGGTGTAAACCCCGCCGTTGGGACTGATGACGGGGGTGCTGACAAAAACTTCCGCCAGGCCATAGACGGTGAGAGAGTATTGCGCCCCGACATAGACCTTGCCGTTGGCAATGGTGGGCGCGGTAAACTTGACGGCGTCGCCCGCGGCATCCCGCGCGGCGAGTTGGGCGCTGGTATAAAGTTCCTGGGTGAGATTAGTCGCATTGTAGGCGCGCAAAATACAGGGAGTGGTGGGGGAGTCGGCTCCTGAATTGTAAAGCGCCCACATAATGGCGTTGCTGGCGCCGTTGGCGGAAATGCAGGCTGTGGCCCCTCCCTTGTTGTCGTAGGTATCGGGAGTTTCCACGGGTGTGGTGTTGATGACGGCATTGGTGATGGTGAAGGCGCCGATTCGGGAGTTCGCGTCGAAGACATAGAGCGTGTTGTTGAAGAAGGCCGGCGTCGTGTCCCGGTCACCACCCGAACTGCCATTGAATTGCTGGACAATCAGGTTGTTGCCGGTGGTGCCGTTGAAGCGTCCCATGTTGTCCCGGTCCACCAGGTAGATTGGCGCGGTCTTGCCCCCGCCCACGACCAAATGAGGATGGGCGGTGCTGCCGGCCGAATCCGGCAGAATAATCGGCGCGGCGGAGCCGAGGTCCTGATCGCCGCCGCTCAAGGCCACGGCGTTGGAAGGGGCGAAATAATCGGCCAGCGCCAGTCCGTTAGTGGTGGAGAACTTGAGCAGGCTCATGGAATAATTATCCGCGGTGGAAAGAGTGGCGGTGCCGTTAAAGTCGCCGTTGCCGGTCTGGAAATACAAATTGCCTTGCGCATCCACGGAGGGGCCGCCGCCGCCGTCCCAGAAGCCGCCCAGGCCGCCGTTGGGGGTGCTGTTAAAGACGCTGGGTGGCAGTGCCACGTTGGTGGCGTTATAGCCAAACAGCCAGCCGTGATAAGGGCCGTTGTCACCATGCGAGGCAAAGGACAGATAGACCACCCCATTGAGCAGAGTGAGCGCCGGGCGGCTGTGCTCGCGCAACGGATTCCAAAGCACATGCGGCGGGTTCCCGCCGTCATTATCGCCGCCGCCATTGCCGGGATAATTGGTGCATTGGATAACCACCGGACTGTTGAAACTGGTCCGTTCCAGTCCGGTGGTAATGTCCAGGGCGTGCAGACGATGCACAAAGGTGCTTCCTCCTTCGAGGGTCTTGACCTCAAGGTAAATCGTGCCGGTGACCGGATCAATGACGGGGGTGCTGGTGATGCCGATTTCCGGGGTGATGTCGCTGGTGCCGACATCGCCGCTGGGAACGTTGGTGACGCCCGGCCCGAGAAAACTGGTCTGCCAAAGCGGGGAGGCGTTGGCCCCCGAGTTGTTATCGGCATCGAAGGCATACACGCTGTCATGCTCGGTGGCGACATAAACCACGTTGTGGGTTCCCTTGCCGGGGATGTTCACGTTGGTCATGATGAGCGGCTGGGCGTAAACGAAACCGTCCAAAGTGCAGGAGAACAACCTGCCAAAACTGTTGGTGTTGACATTGGCCGGCGTCAGGATCGTTTCGTTGGAGTTGACTCCCATGCGGGTGTTGTCGTTGTGATAGGTCAGGACTGCCGTCAACATGGAAACCGGGTTCGACGCGAGCGTGGTGAAATTCAGTGACGGCGTTGCCCAGGCCGTGGCCGCGCTGTTCACCGCCCCGGCCGTAAAATAATAAGTTGTGTTCGAGGAAAGCGACCCGACCGTTTGCGCGAACAGGCCGCTCTGCGAACCGAGCGAAATACTGTTCGACCACGCGGCGGCATTGGGGCCGCCGTCATTGGTCCCGTAGTAAAGAGTAACGGCCGGCGGCACGCCGCCGGTGGAAAGGACCCGCCCGTTGAGGGTCGCCAGGGTGGCGCCGATGGCTGTGGCCGGGGCATTGGCCACTTGCGGCGGGGAGACGCTGGTGGTGTTAAAGTTCAGCGAGGGCGAAGCCCAATTGGTGCCGGCAAAATTAACCGCCTTGACGGTGTAATACCAGGTCGTGTTGGGCGACAAGCCGGTGATCGCCTGGCTGAATGTCCCGGTCTCGACGCCCAAAGTGATGCTGTCGGCCCAGTTCGCGGCATTGGTGCCACCATCGGCGGGACCGTAGTAAAGGGTGATCGTCGGCGGGAAGCCGCCGGTCGCAAGCACCTGCCCGGCAAGCGTCGCCGCCTCGGGCTGAATGGCGGTGGCAGGCAGATTGGTCACCACGGCCAGCGTAAAGTTATTGGAGCCGCTCTGGTAGCCGAAGTTGCTGATGGTCTGCGTGGAAGCGACCCCGCCATCGGCGGAACTGAAGCCGATGTAGGCATAGCTGCCTCCCAGCAAGGCGGTAATATCACCAATGTTGAAGTTGGTGGTGTAGCTCTGTTGCGTGACGGTATCCACCAGAGTTTCCTGCACCGCGCCCCCGGGCGTGTACTGGATGGTGAAGTTGATGGGATCTCCGCTGGAGACATTGACGGCGCCCGTGGTTTGATAGCCAAAGGTGGCGCCATCGGTGTTGTAGATGATCCCAATCCCGTTGGGAGAGTAAAGGTTGATTTCCCAATCCGCGCTGGGGGTGAGGCCGCTGATGGCAAGGCTGCCGCCACCGGCGCCGAGATAGCCGGGGCCGCTTGTTTGCAGAGCGAAAGAAGCGCCATCCGCGTTGGCGCCAACAGAGCCGCCGACGTCCTGGTAGGTGAAAATGGCAACAAAGCCGTTGATATAAACCCAATTGTTATACCAGGCGGTGACCGCCTCGCCGCCGTTGCCGTCGGTGCCGTGGAAGATGTTTGCGGTGATGTTGGCGGAGGAAAGGCCCGATTGGTTGATGGTCCAATTGGAGCCATTCTCGAAGAAGCTGACCGCCGTGGCCGGCGGCTGGACGGTGACGGTGGCCGAGTTGGTGACGGAGCCATTGCCATTGCTGGCGACCACGGTCACGTTGGTGAATCCCGCACCGACCGGGAGGCTCGTATAGGACGGGCCGGAAGCGCCCGAAGCCAGAATGGCATTGGTGTACCAGGCGTAGGCAATCGTGCCGGGACCATCGGCCAGGACGTTGAAGGTGGCGGCGCTGCCGGAAGTCACAACCGAGTTGGCCAGTGGCAGGGTAAGGACGGGCAGGCTGTTGGACTGAAACACCAGGAAATTGTCCCAGGCGCTGATGCCGGCGTCCTCAAAGGCGCGCAAGGCCGGCCGGACCGCGGTGTTGGTCGCCAGGTTCTTCGCGGCATGGCTGACGGCGGTGGAGAAAGTGATGACATTGGCCCCGGGCGTCAGGCCGTTGGCGCCGTAATCGAAAAGGGCGCAGCCGGCGGCCAGGTTTCCCGTTGCGCCGGAGGTATTGGTCACACCGACCACGAATTTATACCAGCGCCCCGCCGCGACGGTGACGGTTCCCAGGGCGCTGTTTACGGTTACGTTATTCGTTCGATACTGTTCATAGAGCGTCCAACTGGCCGCGCTGGCGGGAAGGAAGCGGAAAGATTCGAAGGCGACTCCCGGGTTGCCATTGAGGCCGTTGGTGGTGGAATTGATGAGGCCGAGCTGCACCTTGTCCGGGCTGCTTTGGCCGTCGGCATAAATGAGCACCGACACCAGGACCGTCGCGCCATTGGTGGAGAGATTCCAACTGCCGCTCTTGTAAGTCGCCGTGGTGTCGTTATTTTGAAAGACCGCGACGCCGCCGCTGCCGCCCACGCCGTTGGTGGTGTTTTCCTCAAAAGAATAAACGCCGCCATTGACTCCGATGCCGTTGTCATTCCACGGATTAAAATTGCCGGTATATTGTCCCGGCGCATTGAAATTCAGAAAGACTGTCTGGGAAACCGCCGGGGTGGCACACGCCCAAAAAAAGGCGAGCCAGGCCAGCGCGCGACGGGCGGGGCGGGGCCGCCGCCAAAGACAACCTGAATTTGCGGAACGATACATGGAGCGCACACAAAACCAACCCCGGACACAAGGGCGAATAAACGTCCCTCATCCTTTCTTCTCAAACTGCGTCGGGGAACCTAACACAGACTGCAAGCACAATCAAGCCGGAGCCGCGGCCTCGCGGCCTGGCCGCGGCAACACCGCCGTTGCATCCGGGCCGCCGGCCGTGGCATAAAGAGAGCGATGAAAAGCCTGACCGAATATCTTTGGTTTGAGATTCCCGGGCGGCGCGGGTTCCTCAACATCACCGGGACGGTGGAAAAGCTGGTGCAGAAAAGCGGGGTGGCCGAGGGCCTCTGCCTGGTCAATGCCATGCATATCACCGCCTCGGTCTTTATCAATGACGCCGAGGACGGGCTGTTGCACGACTATGAGGTTTGGCTGGAAAAACTGGCGCCGCATGAGCCGGTCAGCGGCTATCGCCACAACCGCACCGGCGAAGACAACGCCGATGCCCACATGAAACGCCAGGTGATGGGCCGCGAAGTGGTGGTGGCCATCACGCGGGGCCGGTTGGATTTCGGCCCGTGGGAACAGATTTTTTACGGGGAGTTCGACGGCCGCCGGCGCAAACGGGTGCTGGTCAAAATCATCGGGGATTGACCGATGTTCAAGCCGCGGTGGCGGGCACGGACGGGGCGGCGGGAAGGCTCGCGGCTGCTTCCACGGGCGCGCTTTTCCGCCGGGTTTCTTTTGGGGGAGACGCTTCGGAGACGCGGAGCCGGTTGGTCGTTTTTAATCCCTTCTCCCAGGCGAGCATGTAAATATCCGAGATGGAGTCCAGGCGCGAATCCGGCGCATAGAGGTTCAGGGTCTGGCCGAGGTCAATCCATTTTTGGCGGCGCGCCGCGCATTCGATCAGCCAGCGCGGCTCGATTTCAAAGGCCGTCCGGTAAATTTTCCGCAAGGCATGTGGAATCCGTTTGATCCGCTGGATGGAATGCTCGTTCTGGCGCAACTGCCGCCGCATGGCATCGTCCCACAAATGGAGGCGCCGTAAATCCTCCACCAGATGCAGGTTCCACGCCATGGGGGCGCCGCTGGGTCCTTCGCCGAACCAGGCTCTCGCTGCCGGTTCGATGGAGGGCGTCACCCCGGCAATCCAGGAGCCTTCCAGGGCCGGGCCGATGGCGGTGACGGCGCAGTTGCGCATGCCGTGACGGTTGATGCTCTCGCGCACCAAGGTCCAATCCAGGCAGCCCGACCGGTCCACCGTGACAGGGCGGCCGCGCTGCTCTTCCAGCGACGCCAGCGTATCGGCGGGCAGCAGGCCGGAACTCCATTTCGACCCGGCATAAGCCGGGAAGGGGCCGCGTTCCTGCGCCAGCGCGGTGGAAGCCAGAATCGCGGCATGGGAAATCAATTCCATGCTGCGGTCGGCAAATTCCGCCGCGGCGGCGCTGCCGTAGGGCAGGCGCAATTGATAAAGGGCCTCCTGAAAACCGGTGATCCCCAGCCCGATGGCGCGCTGTTCCCGGCCGGCGGCCTGCAGGGCGGGGGAGGGGCAGGCGCTCAGGTCGAGGGCGTTGTCAAGCATACGCATCGCCGTTGCCACCGTCCGGCCCAGCCGCGCCGCGTCCAGGCCCTTTTCATCCACATGCGCGGCCAGGTTGATCGCCCCCAGGCTGCAAACGGCCGGGGTGTGGAGGAGGGTGCCGGCGCCCAGTTGGGCGCTGCGCACCACTTCGGCCTGATCCTGGAGCGAGCGGACATTGGCGGCGTCCTTGAAGGCCAGCCACGGCTGCCCCGTCCCGGCCAGGGAGGCGAGCATTTCGCGCCACAGTTCCAGCGCGGCGACTTGGCGGGATTCCTTGATTTCGCCGCGGGCCGCCCTGGCTTCGTATTGGAGGAAACGCGCCTCGAAGGCGGCGCCAAAAAGCCGGTGCAAATCAGGAACCTCCTGGGGATCGAACAGCGGCCAGCGGCCTGCTTCCTTGACGCGCCGCATGAACAGGTCGGGAATCCAGCCGCCCTTGTTCAGATCGTGTTGCCAGGGCTCCTCGCCGGGGCGCGGACGGGCCAGAAAATCGGACATGGAGATATGCCATGGTTCCAGCCAGGAGCAGGTGAGGCCGGCATGGATTCGCCGGCCCATCCGCCCGCCCTGTTGCGTGGTGATGTGTTCCAGATCATGCCATCCGGTGGCCGTATAACAGGCGGCCAGGAGAGGTTGGGGCGTGCCCGCGTTGAAGAGCAGCGGCGCGGAAGGCACAAAGGCAAAGGAGGAGAGCGCCTCATAAAACTCCAGCGCGCGTTCCCCCGCCTGCGGACTTTCCCGCAACGCCAGTCCCATGGCCAGGCGCATCCAAAAATACTGCGGGGTTTCCCGGCACCGGCCTTTATCCCGCAACAGAAAGTCGTCGGCCAACACCCCAAGCCCCGCGGCGCTGAATTGGGCGTCGCGTTTCAATTGCAATCCGCCGGCCAGAGATGCCAGATCAAAATCAGCCATCTCCGGCGCCAGCAGCTCAAGATGAATTCCATCTTGGATGAAATCGCTGAAACTGCGGCGGCAGACCGTCTCCACCTCCGCGCCCTCCTCCCATTGGGGCAGGGCCTGCCGGTAAATGCTGCTTAAGCGCAATCTGGCCGCCACCTTGTCATAGGCTGGATCCACCGTCAGGCGCGAGTCGGCGGCCAGTTCCATCGCTTTTTCCAGAGTCCCGGCGCCCTGCTGTGCCTGCCGCCAAGCCTCCTGTGCCAATTCTTCAATCGAACAGCGGTCCTCCAACCCGCGGCAAGCCGCCGCCGCCCAAGTCTTCAAGCAGGAGGGTCCCATGTCCGGCGGCGGCGGGTCCGGCGCGCCAACCGGCGGCTCTGAGGTGGGTTGGACTGGCGGGGCGGATTTTTCCCGTTCCGCCCGCGCCCGCCGCCGCTCCTCGCGATAGAGAATATAACTTCGCGCGACGCGCCAATGTCCATCCCGCATCAATTGTTCTTCCACCACATCCTGGATGCGTTCCACCTCCAGCGGCTGGCCTTTGATGGCAGCGCTCAGCACCCGTTCCGCCACGGCGTCCGCCGTTTTCGCTGTGGCCGCCAGCAGTTCCTCCGGGAGTGGCTCATCGGGGCCAATACCGTGGACCGCTTTGAAGGCGCATTCGATGGCCATGAAAATGCGCGCGTCATTGAAATCCTCGCGGGACCCATCGCGCTTGCACACCAGGAAGCGTGTTTCCTCGACAGGATCAATCCCGATCATTTTGAGCTGGCCAGCTTCAAGCATCATATCGTCGTCAGGGCAATGACAAAGCGATTTCACCCAACAAATGGTGTATGGGCGAAACGATACCGCCACTAATAGCGGTTCTGCCGCCAACTGTCAACATTTTCCCCGAGGCTTTCTGAGGCTTTTGTAACGCGGCGACGGCGGGTGGCAGGAGTTGGACCATCGGCGTTTGCGAAGGGGGCCAATGCTAATGGATCAATGGAAGGTGAATCAGCCGCAATTAGAAGAACGGGTTGTTGGTTTTCTCCTGCGCGACGGTCGTCAGGGGGCCGTGGCCGGGGCAGATCAGGGTGGGGCCGGGCAGGGACAAGATTTGCTCGCGCACTTTTTGCCGGGCCAGGTCCCAGGATTGGTTGCCCCGGCCGATGGAACCGGCAAAAATGGCGTCGCCCACGACGGCGGCATGGGGCGCGTCGTCGGGCCAGTTGCCAATAATACAGGTGACACCTTCTTCGGCGTGGCCGGGGGTGTCGCGATTGGTGATGCGCAGGCTGCCGAGGTGAAGGAAATCGTTGGGGCGGTTGCGCTGCTGGACGGGCGCGGTCCTGGAGTTGGTGTGGAGATGGAGTTTGGGAAATTTTTCCCGGATCGCGCCCAGGGCGGCGACGTGGTCTTCGTGGAGGTGGGTGAGAAAAAGATGGCGCAAATCCAGATGGTTGTCCTGGAGCAAATCCAGGACGGGAGCGGCCTCCCAACCGGTGTCAAACAGAGCGGCTTCGCGCGAGACTTCGTCCCAGGCGAGATAGCAGTTGACGGTGGTGCCGGCGGCGGTGGTGGTGATCTGGCGCAACTCGCGCCAGAGGGAGAGATCGGCGGGGGCCGGTTTCCAGCCTTGGGCGATGCGTTCCAGCTTGGTTGCGTCCAGGCCGAGGGCGCGGCCGAGGGCGGCAAAATCGAGGGGCTTGGGCGGCAGGCCGGTTTGTTCCAGAGTGTTCCACTCGGGCAGAGTCAAACCGGCCGTCCGGGCGGCGGCGGAGGCGTCCACGCCGGAGGCGGCGCGCCCCTTGCTGAGGATGTCGCCCAGATGGTCTTCCAGATTCATGGGCAAAGGGTAACGGAGGGCGGGAGGAACGTCCAGAGCGCTGTTCACGCTCATCCTATTCTTAATCTCAATCGTAATCTCCTCGCGCCAAAGGGAAGAGATTAGGATTGAGATTAGGATTAAGATTAAGATTAAAAGCTGCCACGGCTTTTGGGGAATCAAGGAAGAACAATTAGCGAAATTCGCGGATTGGAGTGCATTGGGGAGAGTGGGATTCTTAGAAGAAGGGGAAGGTTGCCAGTTTTCGCGTTTTGGTGTTGAGTGCTCAAAACCGGACCCGAAGAAACTTTTGCCAAATTGAAATTGCGACGCCGTTTACGATGGATGGTGGTGCTGCTCGCGCTGGGCGTGATCGCGTATTGGGGCTGGGATTACTGGCGCGAGCGCCGGTTTGACCCGGTCATTCTGGCGGCGGCCAATCGCTATCAGATTGATCCCGCGCTGGTGAAGGCGGTGGTGTGGCGCGAGAGCCGGTTTAATCCGGACGCGCGCGGACGGGCGGGGGAGCTGGGCCTGATGCAAATCCGCGAACCGGCCGCGACGGAATGGGCCAAAGCCGAGCACATTGCCTCTTTTGAACACCGGGCCTGTCTGGATCCCGCCACCAACACGCTGGCAGGGGCGTGGTATTTGAAAAAGCTGTTGCTGCGTTATCAGGAGACCGACAATCCCGCCGCCTACGCCCTGGCCGACTATAACGCCGGACGCAGCAACGTGCTCAAGTGGCTCAATGGTCCGGCGGCGACGCAGAGCGGGGTCTTCGTCGGGCAAATTGGGTTTCCGGGCACGCGCGATTACGTGCAGGCGGTTTTGCGGCGGGCGGAGCGTTACCGGCCGATGTGAGGGAATTGCGTTGTTTCAGACCAGTTTGAGTTTGGGCAGGTCTTGCAGGTCAATCAAACCGACCGGTTGGCGGCGGGCGTTGACGACGATGAGATCGTCAATGTTGCGCTGGTTGAAGATTTTGAGCGCTTCCACCGCCAGGGCTTCTTCACGAACACAAAACGGGTGGCGTGTCATGACGCTGCCCAGCGACCTGGCCAGGGCGGCGGCCTCGTCCTTTTCCCGGGCCATCTGACGCCGGAAGTCGCCGTCGGTGAAGACGCCGGTCAATTTGCCGCGGGAGTTGACCACGGCGACGCTGCCGGACTTGGCGGCGACCATGACCAGGAGGGCCTCCTTGACGGTCAAGTGTTCGGCGGCCACGGCGTTGCGCACGCCCGTGCGCATGATGTCGCGGATGGTGAGGAGGAGGGCGCGGCCGATGGCGCCGGAGGGATGATGTTTGGCGAAATCTTTTTCGGCAAAGCCGCGGGCCTGGAGGACGGCCATGGCCAGGGCGTCGCCCAGCACGAGCATGGCGGTGGTGCTGGAGGTGGGGGCGAGGTTGAAGGGGCAGGCTTCGCGGGGGACTTTGATGTTCAGCACCACGTCGCTGTATTTGGCGAGGGGGGATTTGAGGGAGCCGGTGAAGGAAATTATTTTGACAGAAAAGCGTTTCAAGGCGGGAAACAGATTGAGCAGCTCCTCCGAGGCGCCCGAATAACTCAGGGCCAGGACGACATCGCCGTCATTGACCAGGCCCAGATCGCCGTGCATGGCATCCACGCTGTTGAGGAGGACGCTGGGGGAGCCGGTGCTGGTGAGGGTGGCGGCGATTTTCTGGCCGACGTTGCCGGACTTGCCGATGCCGACCACGATGATCTTGCCCCGCTGTTTGAGGGATTCGACGACGATTTCCACCGCGGCGGCGAAGGAGTCGTCCAGTTGGGCCCGCACGGCCTTGAGGGCCTGCAATTCAATGTCGAAGACTTTGCGCGCACGCGCCAGATGATTCATGGGGAGAGTTTGCCAGTTGGCGGCGGCATTTTCAATCCCGACTTCGCTTCGCCCACCCGTCATGGAAGAGCCAAGAGGGCCGGTGTAGTGTCGAGCCTGTGGCTCGGAATCGGCGCACAGCGCCAACACTAAAACAAAAAGATTGGGAAACTACCCAGTGTCGTGACGGATTGCGCCGCTTCCGGTTTGTGATTACATTGTTCCACCGGCGGGCAGGGGACTGCCCGCCCTACCACTATGAAGGACCTGGCTTTGCTTGGTTGTTTGATGGTTGCTCAACTGGCCGCCGCCCAGGCGTTGCCGGGGACAAATCCGGCGCTGGAGAGGGCGGCGCGCGCGGACAACGCCTTCGGGTTTAAGTTGCTGGCGGAAACCAGAAAAGAGGCGCCCGGCCGCAACGTCTTTCAAAGCCCAGTGGGAATGGCGCTGGCGCTGGCCATGGCCGGGAATGGGGCGCGCGGCCAGACCTTGGAGCAAATGGCCGGGACGCTGCAAATGCCCGGACTGGCGCCGCCGGCATGGAATGAGGGGAATAAATTGTTGCTCGAGCATCTGTTGGGGCTGGATGCGAAAATCAAGCTGGAAATCGCCAACAGTCTTTGGATGCAGGCGGACGCAAAAATCAAGCCGGACTTTGTCTCCAGTTGCGAGAAGTGGTACCGGGCGGAAGCGGCCGGGGTGGATTTTAAAAATCCGGCGACGGTGAAAAGAATCAATGATTGGGCCAGCGAGAGCACGCACGGCAAAATCCCCTCGATGTTCGACCCGCCGCTGCCGCCGGATCTGCGCCTCATCCTGCTGGATGCGATATATTTCAAGGGGAGTTGGGAGGTGCCGTTCGACAAGAAGTTGACGCGCGAGCAGCCTTTCACCTTGCGCGGCGGCCAAACGGCGCAGCATCCGAGCATGGCGCGCACGGACCGGATGAATTATTTCGAGAGCGCCGGTTTCCAGGCGGTGGTTCTGCCTTATGCGAGCCGGCAGGCGAGCCTGTGCGTCTTTTTGCCCAAAGAAAACCTGGACACATTCATCCAGGACCTGACGCCGGAAAACTGGGAGCAGTGGATGGGGCAGTTTCGTTCGAGGGAGGGAATGCTGGAATTGCCGCGCTTCAAGCTGGAAAACAAATATGAACTGAACGGGGAACTCAAGGCGCTGGGGATGGCGCGCGCCTTCAGCCGCCAGGCGGAGTTTGGCGGTGTTTCGGAGGAGCCTTTGCACATCAGCGAGGTGGTGCAAAAGACGTTTGTGGAGGTGAACGAGGAGGGCACGGAAGCCGCCGCCGTCAGCGGCGTGGCGATGAGGCCCTCGCTTGTCCGGCGCGAACCCGAGCCTCCCTTCAGGATGATCGTGGACCGGCCCTTTTATGTGGCCATCCGGGAAAACCAAACGGGCACGATTCTTTTCCATGGCGCGATTGAGGACCCGAGATAAGAATCCCTGCAAAAACAGCCTCCGATTTTGCTTTCGGACCAAGGCCGATTCGGATTGAGAATTGGTCATTGAAGATTGGTCATGGGCAATGGAAGCCCACTTCCCCGGCCGCTCAATCACCAATTACAAATTGTCAATTTTCAATTCTCAATTGCCTTCAAAGAGGTGCTTCCAAGCGCCACTTCGATAAGGTGTGAATGGCGCCTCCATATCCGAAATCATTCAGCATTTTGCATTTTGCATTTCCCCCCGCCCTGTTAACCTGCCGGCGAACCAGTCGTCGTGAAGAAAGCGAGTTTTCTATTTTGCCTGTTTCTTGCTCTCGCCCTGCTGCCGCAGACCGGGGCCGCCCTGGTCAGCGAAGTCAAGCTTCTCCACGGCGTGCCGGCTCTTTTCATCAACGGCCAGCCCGCCAGCCAGATGGCGGCCGCCCCCTACCAGGCAGGCACCAACGACTACAACGATTTCCTCCGCGCCGGCATCCAAATTTACAACATCTACTTCCGTTTCGCCTGGACCTCCGACGCGCAATACAATTTCTCGCGCCTGGACGCGCGGCTGGACGCCTATTTGAAAATAAATCCCAAGGCGCTATTTATCGGCCGCGTCCTCCTCACCCCCGACGAGTGGTTCGCGCGGGAGTATCCGGACGAAATCACCCGGCGGGACGACGGTTCTCCGGCGGGCATGCCGGCCGGGCGCACCCATCCCTCTTTTTCCTCGGAGCATTACCGGGAACTTTCGCACCGGGCCATGATTGCGCTCGTCACCCACCTCGAGGAAAAATACGGGGACAATATCGCGGGCTACCAGGCCGGCAACGGCTTCGGCGGCGAATGGCTCCCCTTCAATTCCTTCTGGGAAGTCCCGCCGGGAGCGCCGCCTCCCGCGAAATTCGGCGTGGAAGATTACAGCCCCGCCGCCAAAACCGCCTTCCGCCGCTGGCTTCGTGACAAGTATAAAACCGATGACGCTCTCCGCGGCGCCTGGGGCGACGCCCAAGCCACCCTGGCCGCCGCCGAGCCGCCGGACGAAAAGGCGCGCTACACCACCCCCCACGGCATTTTTTTCGATCCGGCCCTCGGCACCCGCGTCCCGGATTTTTTTGAGTTTTACAACGATTCCGTCGCGTCGGTGCTGATCGAGAATTGCCGCTGGCTCCAGGAAATCACGCATCACCAAAAAATCACCGGGGCCTTTTACGGCTATCTCTGGTGCAATTTCCCCAACCTCAGCGCGGTTCACTCCGGGCAGCTTGGCCTGAGGAAAGTGCTGGCCGCGCCCGAAGTCAATTTTCTGGCCAGCCCCTATACCTATGACAACAAGGAAATAGGGGGTCCCAACAATTCCCAGTCCCTGCCGGAAGCGGCCCAGATGCACGGCAAGCTTTACTTCAACGAGGTGGACACCGAAACGCACCTCCAGCAACGCCAGTGGCGCTGGGGCAACGCCCTCCATCTCCCCGTCAGCTTCGAGGAAACCCGCGGCCTGCTCATCCGCGATTACGCCTACTCCCTCACCAAGGGCTTCGGACTCTGGTGGACCGACCTGCTGGGCGGCGATTACCACGACGACCGGATCATCAGCCTCCTCGCCGCCCTGCGCCAGGTGGACATGCAATCCCTCGACAACAATAAAAAGTCCGCCGCCGAAATTGCCGTGGTGCTGGATGAATCCGGCTTCTGGTATTGCGGCGACGGCGAGCCGCTCTTCAACGCATTATTGACAGCGCAAAAGCAATGGCAGTTGGGCTTCCTCGGCGCGCCCTGGGAACCGCAACTCTTGAGCGATATGGACAACCCGGATCTCAAAGACTACAAACTCTACCTTTTTCTGAATACCTTTCACGTCACCCCCGCCCAGCGCGAGGCCATCCACGCCAAACTCAAACGCAACCACGCCACCGCCGTCTGGGTTTATGCCCCCGGCTACATCACCGACCAACTTTCCGTGGAAAACATGAGCGCCCTCGCCGGCATCAAACTTTCCGAGAGCATGACCCCCGGCGAATTGCACGTGGACATCACCGACACCAACTCCCCTTACACCCGGAGCCTGAAGAATTCCGCCTACGGCACGGATGTCAACGTCAAGGACATCATCCGCTACTACGATCACCAGGTATATCTCAAAGACCCGCGCGATCCGGGCTTGCAACGCGATCTGCCCGGCTTTCGCATCAGCCCGCGCTTCTTCGGCGCCGACCCGGACGCGGCCGTATTGGGCAAACTGGCCGGACTTGCCCAACCCGGATTGGTCGTCAAGAAGCAGGCGGGCTGGACCTCCGTCTATTCCAGCGCCCCGATTCTTCCGGCGGACCTGCTGCGCAACATCGCCCGCGACGCCGGCTGTCATATATACAGCGACGCCGGCGATGTCGTCTCCGCCGGCGGCGATTTCCTGGGCGTTTACGCGCCGGGCGGCGGTTCGCGCCGCATCCATCTGCCGCGCCCGTCGCGCGTCACCGACCTTTTGCAGAACTCCGTCGTGGCCGACGGCGTCACCGAATTCCCCCTCGATCTCGCGGCAAACGCCTCCGCCCTTTTCAAAATCGAAACCCAATGAGAACCAATCGTTGCCGTCGGGACGGGGCGCAAAGCAATCGTGATTTGCCGGCCTGGCAACTCCCGGGCCTCTGCAACCCGCCCCCTCCGGAGAAATTCGGCACTTCGCGCCTCGTCAACCCGGACGGCAAAGCACCCTGAATATCCTTCACTGCGCCGGGACGTTCTGCTGCATGAAGGCGGCGATGTCGTGCTTGAGTTTGGCGTGCGATTTCCGGTCAATGTACATCATGTGGCCCGCTTCGTAGAAGGCCCAGGAGATGTTCTTCTGCGTCTCCGGGTGAATGCCAAGGTGGTTGAGCGCATATTCGGCGTCGAAGTAGGGACACGCCAAATCGAAATAGCCGGCGCATACCAGCACTTTAAGATGCGGATTTTTCTGAAAGGCGCTGCGCAGGAGGCTGCCGGTTTCAACATACCCGTTTACCACGCCCCAATCCCATCCCACCGTTCCGCCGCTGATATAATAGGTCATGTCCGTCTTGAATTCGAGCGTGCCGCGCACGTAATCCATGAACGCGGCCCGAAACGGCGGCAGCGGCAGCGAGCCGGAAGGATCAAAATCCGACGTCTCCCCCATGTTCAACGGGGACGGCCCCGTCAGCCGCCCGTCATAGCGGCCAATGGTCAATTTCTCGTCGCGCAACAATTCACGCGTGAACTGGCCGACGCCAAACCGCAGGTTGCTTTGGTCCACGTAATTGGTGCTGAGCCCGGTATATCTCGCCAGTCTGGCCACCACGTCCTTGCGCTCGCCGTCCGGGAGCGCGTCGCCTTTGTTCAGGGCCTGGAGGTAGGCGGTCATGGCCCAGCCCTCGACTTCCTTGGTCAAGGCCGGCACCTCCAGCCTTTGCAGGTCCGGCGCCAGCTTCTTATGATACCAGGCGTCGGCGGCGTAGGTTGGGATGTTCAAGGCATAAGGCAGGCCGTTGGCCAGGCTGGCGCGCGCGGTCTCGTAATATAAAATGGTCGAAACCAAAACCACGCCGTTGAGCGCGATCCCCTGTTCCACCAGGGTTCCGGCCAGGCCGGCGGCGCGGAAGGTCCCGTAGCTTTCCCCCACGATGAAGAGCGGCGAAAGCCAGCGCGAATTGCGTGTCAAATACATGCGGATGAATTCGCCGAAGGCGGTCAAATCTCCCTGCACGCCCTCATATTTGCGCGCCAGTTCCGGCGATTTGGCGCGGCTGAAACCCGTGCCCACCGCGTCAATGAACACCAGGTCGGTTTGATCCAGCAGCGAGTTTTCATTGTCCGCCAATTGGTAGGGCGGCGGCGGCATGTCGCCGTTGTCCAGCAGCTTGGCCCGCCTGGGTCCGAACGCCCCCATGTGGACCCAGACCGACGCCGATCCTGGCCCGCCATTGAACGAGAAAGTGACCGGCCGCTTCGAGGGCGCATTGCTTGCCTCATCCAGCGTGTAAGCCACATAAAACATGTGCGCTTCCGTTTCGCCGACCGCGTTGAAAATCGGCATCTCCGCCGCGGTGGCCGTATAGACGAGCGTCTTGCCGTCCACAATATTGGTGTGATGCGTGATGACCGGCGTTTCATCAATCTTCTCCGAGACGGGAGTATTGGTGTCAACGGTTCCGGACCGCTGGGCTGGGGCTGTTGCATCAATTTGCGCGCCGCGCCCGCGGCGTCCCTGGGCGAAAGCCGGCACGGTCAAAACCAAAAGGAGGCAGAGAATTTTCATAGTGATGGGCGGATGTTGCGCCGACCGTGCAAAGAGGCAAGAGGAAAAACGGAGCCTTTGAAGGTTGGGTCACTGCCCAACAGGAACGATTGGGTTTGGGCGGGCCGGCCGGAATTTTATCATTTTGTATTTTGCATTTTTCCTTTATTGGTTCTGCCCATGCGAAATCAATCCTTCCCCCGAACCGCCCTGGCGTCGCTGCTCCTGCTCGCCGGCCTCCTCCCGGCCCCGGCCCAGCTTTCCACCAACATGCAGGCCTGGATGCGCCGCCTCAATTCCGGGGAATTCAGCGGCGGCCCGCGCGGCGGGGGCGGCGGACGCCGGGCGGCCGGGCGCGGCGCGGGCGGCGGCGAATGGGTGGACGGCGGGGCGGGCTACACCGCCGTCGAGCGCGGCGCCAGCGGCGGCAGCGAACTGGCCCGTTACGACACCGCCACCGGCGAGCGCAAAATCCTCCTGTCCATGACGGCGGAGCAACTGACGCCCCCCGGACTGGGCAGCCCGCTGTCTTTCAACGAGCGGGCCGCCTCCGCCGACGGCCGGCGCCTTCTCTTTGCCACCAAGCCGCACCCCACCATGATCCGCAAAACCGCCTACGAGAATTGGGTGCTCGATAAAATTGACAACTCCTGGCACAAGCTCGGCGGAAAATCCACCAACGGCCTGCTCTACGCCAAACTTTCACCGGACGGCGCGCGCGCCGCCTATGTTCGCGACAACAATATTTATGTGGAGGATGTCCACAGCGGCAAGATCACGCCCCTGACCCGCGACGGCTCGCCCATGATCATCAACGGCACCTCCGACTGGGTGGATGAGGAGGAGCTGGATCTGGCCTCCTGCTTTGTGTGGAGTCCGGACGGGAGCAAGATCGCCTATTTCCAATTTGACCAGAGCAAGGTGCCGGAATTCTCTTTGATCAATTACACCGACTCGCTTTACCCCGTCATCACCCGGTATCCCTATCCCAAAACCGGCCAGACCAACGCCGCCGTGCGCGTGGGCATCGTCAGCGCCAAAGGCGGCGCGACCCGCTGGGTCAAAACCCCGGGCGATCCGCGCAACACTTACATCGCCCGCATGGACTGGGCCGGCAGTTCCGACGAAGTGATTCTCCAGCAACTCAACCGGCTGCAGAATACCAACAACGTCTTTCTGGCCAGCGCCAAAACCGGCCGGCTCCGCCTCATGTTCCAGGACCGCGACGACGCCTGGGTTGATTACAACGACAGTTTCATCTGGCTGGACCACGGCCAAAAGCTGCTTTTTCTCAGCGAGCGCGACGGCTGGCGTCACGCCTACGCGGTCGGGCGCGACGGCTCGGCGCAGCTTATCACCACCGGGCCGTTTGATCTCATCGCCATTTCGCTGGTGGATGAAACCAACCACTGGCTCTATTACACCGCCTCGCCCGACAACGCGACCCAGCGCTATTTGTGGCGCTCCCGCCTGGACGGCACGGGCCGGCCGGAAAGGCTGACGCCAGCCAGCCAGCCCGGCACTCACACCTACACCATTTCGCCCGACGGCCATTGGGCCTTCCACAACTATTCCAGGTTTGACGAGCCGGGCATTTCCGAGCTGATCCGTCTGCCGGAGCACACGACGGTGCGCGTCTTGCAGGACAACGCCGCTCTCAAGGCGAAGGTCGCCCCCATCCTCGCCGGCCGCACCGAGTTTTTCCAGGTGGACGGCGGCGACGGCGTAAAATTGGACGGCTGGCTCATCCGCCCGTCCCAGTTTGACCCCGGAAAAAAATACCCGCTCATCGTCTATGTCTATGGCGAGCCGGCCGCGACCACTGTCAACGATAGCTGGGGCGGCAACGACCGGCTGCTCCTGGCGGCGCTGGCCGACGACGGCTATTTGATTGCCAGCTTCGACAACGCCGGCACGCCCTCGCCCAAGGGCCGCGCCTGGCGCAAGGTCATTTACGGCTCGGTTGGCGTGCTCTCCTCCAAACAACAGGCCGCCGCCGTCCGCTCGCTGGCCGCGCTGCATTCTTATGTGGACCTGGACCGGGTAGGCGTCTATGGCTGGAGCGGCGGCGGTTCCATGACCTTGAACCTCATCTTCCGTTCCCCGGAACTCTACAAAGTTGGCGTGGCCGGCGCGCCGGTGCCGGACAGGTCCCTCTACGACAGCATTTACGAGGAGCGCTACATGGGATTGCCCGCGGACAACGCCGCCGGTTTCAAAGCCGCATCCCCCATCACTTATGCCGACCAATTGAGCGGAAAGCTCCTCATCCTCCATGGCACCGGCGACGACAACGTCCATTTCCAGGGCACCCAGCGCCTGATCAACAAGCTGATCGGGTTGGACAAACAATTCAGCTTCATGGAGTACCCCAACCGCCGCCACGGCCTGACGCCCAGGGACTTCACCCACCGCGACACCCTGCGCTACGGTTTCTTCGAGCAATACCTCCCCGCGGGAGGACGATAGCCAAATGCACCGCACATCATCAAGAATACGAGCCCCGATAGTGGTCTGCATTGCGATATTCATCGGCTGCGTGTCCACAACGATCCAAAACACTCCGCTCCCGCAGTTGCTCAAGACGAACACACCATGCCGCGTGCGCTTACAGCCTGCGTGGGTGGGCGACGCCAAGTTCACGGTTCGCACTGGCTTTTTCACGAACGCCGCCGCATCCCAGTTCGAGAGTCTTGAGCGTGAGTTGCATTTCGATTGGTTCAGCTACTCCCGCAAGCCATCGAGTTTCCACTTTGGCCCACGGACTATCAGCAAGAATGAAGGCGACGACAGTGAGAGCGCCATTCACACGTTTCGCGCATCTCTGCCCAGCGATGCAGAGCTTACCGCAGCCACTACAGTTTCGGCGCTTGAAAAGTTTCTAGGCCCTTCGCAGGGCTTCAGTGATGGTTGGACCGCAAGTTGGGAATTCTTCACACTCAAAGATGATACGACGATTGAGACAGTATCTGTCTTCTGCATGATTACGAATCGTCGCGGAGACGTTGAGTGGCGAGTGGACAGCATCAAAGTCATTCGTGGCACCGCTAAACAGAAGGCCCGGTGATTAACACCCGGTCTTTGTCTTTGAAAGTGCGGCTGAGAATCTTGCGGCTTATCGAATCTGGCGACGCGGGTTGGCGCCTAAAGTTCATCGCCCGGCATGGGAGGGACATTCGCAACCTTGGCCATTGCCGACTGGAATTTCTCGCGGCTGCCTCGCTGGGCGCGCCGCTCCAGCTCCCTGAAATCCTCGAAGGCGCGGGCAAATTCTTCGAGCTTGCGCAGCGCGAACACATTGACCGATTGATGGTCGTGTGACGCCAGGCTTTTCAGCTTCTCATAAACGTCATCCGGCATTTTCAGTTCAATGGTTTTCATTTCGGTTCCTTCAATATTTGACGGAAGGAATAACGCGGCTCGTGCCGCCCCGCTTCCAAGGCTACCGTGTCAGCCAGGTCTTCCGAAAGCTCCGCGTCCGCCAACATTCGTTCCAGGGCCGCTTCGCGCTGGCGGCGGTTCAACGATTTGAAGGCGGTCAGAAAGAGTTCGGCGGTCGCTTCTGCGGCACTCCTCGGCCATAATTTTGTGTTCTTCCCCAAAAAATCAATCCCGAAAACAGCCCCGCTCGAAACCAACCACGGCGACCATTCCATCAGACGGCACACCGATGCGATAGCACACCCGGCCCGAATTTGTTTGCCCGCCAATTTGTTTGTGCGCAAATTGCGCCGCGAAATGCCGGACCAACTGGTTATTGAGACGCAGGCCCTGTCCAAGGTTTTTGGAAAACAAAAAGCCCTGGATGGCGTCAGCCTTGCCGTCGCCCCGGGCGCCATCGGCCTGCTCGGGCCCAACGGCGCGGGCAAGACCACCTTCATGAAATGTCTGCTCCAGCTTCAGCCCATCTCCTCCGGCTCCGCCAAACTGCTGGGCCGCGAAGTCGGCACCGAAGGCCGGGAAATCCGCAAACGGGTCGGCTACACCCCGGAGCTGGACTGCCACATCCCCGGCATGGCCGGCTGCGAGTATGTCACCTATTGCGCCCAGTTGTGCGGGTTGCCCTTCCAAGTCGCCCGCCAGCGCGCCCATGAGATGCTCGATTTTGTCGGGATGGGCCAGGAGCGCTATCGCAAAATTGACACCTACTCCACCGGGATGAAGCAGCGTCTCAAGCTGGCCCAGTCCATCGTCCACGACCCGGAAATCGTTTTTCTGGACGAGCCGACCAACGGGCTGGACCCCAAGGGCCAGGCGCAAATCCTGGAATTGGTGCAAAGCCTCTGGCGCGCCTACGGCATCACCGTGGTGGTTTCCTCGCACCTGCTCCATGACGTGGAGCAGATTTGCGAACAGATTATCATCATCGCCCGCGGCCGCGTGCTGGTGCATGACAGCCTGGCCAATTTGAAGGCGCGCCGGCGCGGCGCGGCCGAAGTGGTGGTGGCGGGGCGGCACGAGGAATTGGAGGCCGCCTGCGCCCGCCGCCAGTGGCCGTGCGAATTGCTCCCCAACGGCCATGTCAAGGTCGAGCACAATTCCCCATCCCTGAACCCCTTGTTGAACCTGTTGCACGAGATCCAACTGGCGCCGCTGGAGATCATCCCCAGCCCCAACGCGCTGGAGGAAACTTTTGTGCAAGCCCTGGAGATTTCCCATGCCGCTGCATGATGTCAATTATAAGCATTGGGAGGGAACCCACCTCGGCGTCTGGAGCCGCCGCTGGGCCATCGCCAAAAACGGCCTGACCGCCTGCCTGCAAGTGCGGTGGATGGCGTCCCTGGTGGTGTTGTGCTGGGGCGCGGGGCTGGCGGCCGCGGCCGTTCTGTTCATGGTCGGACAATTGTTGGTGGCCGACAGCGTGGTGGTCCGGTGGGTCGCCAACTTCAATCCGGATATGCAGCTCTTTGCCAACCTTCTCACCGGCTGGCTGAAGGACCATCCTGAAATCTCCGTCGGGGCCACTCAAAACGTGGTGTTCTATTTCTTTGGCAACTGGCTCATGCTCGTCAGCATTTTTGCGCTGGGGCCGGTCATCCCGCTGTTGATCACGCGCGACCTGGCTTGCAATGCCATTGTCATTTACTCCTCCAAAGCCGTCAGCCGCGGCGATTATCTGTTGGGCAAATTCGCCACCGCCTTCGGTTTCCTCACCCTGACCTGGCTGGGGCCGGTCTGCGCCGCCTGGTTTTTGGGCAACTTGCTCGCGCCGGATTGGATGTTTTTTTGGCATGCCCGCGGCGCGCTGGCGAACATCTTGATTTACGGGCTGAGCAGCATGACCGTCCTGAGCCTGCTGGCGTTGGGCGTTTCCGCCATCAGCGCCAAGGAAAAAGCCACCACCTTCTTTTGGTTTATGTGGTGGATCCTCGGCGCCTTCATCACCCCCATTGCCTTGCACACCCGGCCCTGGCTCCGCCACCTGGGTTTTGGCTTTAACCTCCATCAAATCTCCCTCTACACCTTTCGCATCGGCGACAAAATCAAGAGCATGCAGGACACCATTCCTGTTCTCGGCAACATTATGCAGATGCGCCCCGACACCCGGTCCGCCTTGGAGACGCCCCACATCGCCGGCACCTGCCTGACCTTGCTGGTGATGCTCTCCCTGGCCGCCTGGATCGTCCGCCAACGTGTCAAACCCGAATGAACCCGGTCATCCAAGCGCGGGAATTGAGCCGCTGGTACGGCATGGTCATGGGGCTGAACAACGTCAGCTTCGACATCGCCCCCGGCCTGACCGGACTGGTCGGCCCGAATGGCGCGGGCAAAAGCACGCTCATTCAGGTCATCACCGGCCAGCTTCAACCCAGCGCCGGAACCCTCACCGTCTTCGGCGAGGTTCCCTGGAATAATCCCGCCTTGCTGCAGCGCATCGGCTTCTGCCCCGAGCGCGAGGCCGTCCCCAAAGATTTGCGCCCCATGGATTGGCTCACCGGCCTGGCCCGGTTGTCCGGCCTGGACGCGGCGGAAATCCCCGGCCGCTGCGAAGCGATTTTGGACAAGGTCAAACTCTCCCGCGAGCATTGGTCCAAAACAATGGGCCAGTATTCCAAAGGCATGAAACAACGCGTCAAACTGGCCCAGGGCCTGTTGCATGAGCCGGACCTGCTCGTCCTGGACGAACCGATGAACGGACTGGACCCGATGGGCCGCCAGGAAATCGCCGGCATCCTGACCGATCTGGCCGAGCACGGCGCCAGCATCCTCATTTCCAGCCACATCCTGGCCGAATTAGAATCGCTCTGCCGCAACATCCTCATCCTCAACTGGGGCCGCATCCTCGCCTCCGGCAGCCAGCGGGAAATTCGCGGCGACCTGAAAAACTGGTCCGAAGAATTGTCCGTCCAGTGCGATGACCCCGAAAAACTGGCCCGCCACCTCTTCGACGCCGGCATTCTGCTGGGCTTCGACCTCGATGCCGCCGCGGGCCTGCTGCGCATCCGCGTCAAGGACGCCGCCTCCTTCTACCCCGCCTGGACCGGTTTATTGCTGGGCAGCGGAGTCACCGTCCAGGGGATTCGCAGCCAGAGCCGGTCGTTGCAGAACATTTTTGAAAAGGTGACCACCTGAGCGCCGGACCAATCCCGCCATGACTGCATCCCCCCAATCCCCGCCTCCTCCTCCTCCTCCGCCTCCCCCGCCGCCGACACCGCTCCCGCCCCGGGGCAGCCTGCGAGTGGCGCCCTCCTTTCTCAGGGCGTGGCGCGGGATTTGGCTCTTTACCTGGCGGACCCAATTGTCTTGGCGCCGGGTGCCATTGATACTGGTTTGGTTGCTGGTTCTGCCATTTCTGATCTGGCTCACGGTTCATTCCCCCCGGACATGGGCCCGCGCCAATCTGCCTCTGGGAGATCCGTCCTATCACGTCAACCGCTTTTCCCGGCGCGTGACGAATCGCGCAAGACTTGTCGCGCTGAACCAGGATCAGATCAGCCGGCTCGTCGGGATTATGCGCGAGGAGTTTGAGCGCGCCCAAAACGAATCGCGCTCCGAATCCACCCCCGAAACGAGCGTGGCCGACCAGAAGGCGCTGATCGAATCCTGCCACGCGCGCATCGTGGCAAAAGCGCGGAGCGTGCTGGAAGGCCGCCAATTCACCGAATTTCAGGAGTGGGATAAAGATTTGGTCGCCAACACCGAGGGCCAGATCAGCGACTCCACCTGGAACCGCCCCGCGCCGTTCTACCACTGGCTGATTGATTTCTACTTTTTCATCATCCTCCCTCTCAGTTGCGTGCGCAGTTGCGGCGGGCTGATCCGGGACGAACTGCAAAACGACACCCTGGGTTTTTTGACCACCCGCCCGGTCAAGCGGGCGACGCTGGTGGTCCTCAAATATCTTGCCCAGGCCGCGTGGCTGGAGATAGTGGTGCTGGTCGAAGGATTGCTCTTGTTGGGCGCCGGCGCCCTGCGGGAAATTCCGCACCTCGGCGCCCTGCTCCCCCTCTTTTTGGCCGCGCAATTCCTGGCCGTGCTGGCCTGGAGCGCGCTGGGGCTTTTCCTGGGGCAGGTCACCAAGCGTTACCTGCCCCTGGCCCTGGTCTATGGGCTGATCGTGGAACTGGGCATTGGCGACATCCCCACCAACATCAACACCCTTTCCCTCATGCGCCACCTCCGAACCCTGCTCTCCCACGATGCCGCCCTGCAAAGCCTTTACGAATGGACCGGCACGGGCGTTCTCCTGCCGGTGGGCGCGTTGCTCCTGGCCGCCGCCCTCTTTGTCGCCCTGGCCGCCCTGCTCTTCACCTTCCGCGAATACCACGCCGCCGCCGAGATGCAGAAATAAAAAAAGCCGGGGCAGACGCCGTTGGATGCGTCTGCCCTGATTGCGGCTTGAACAAGCCCTTCCCCTTCGACTAATGTTTCAAAGATGAAGCAACGTCAGCCATCCCACATGGATGCCAGAGCCAGGCGCCGGGCTTTGCGTCTGACCCGGCGAGTGCAGTCGGTTTTGGCAGAGCATCCGCAAGCCGACCCGGAGAACGTCCGGCACACGCTCATTCTGTTGGACCAGCCGCCGTTGGAACGCTTGCAAAGGAGTTTGATCCGTGGCCGTCATACTGCCCTTCACCGAAAGTGAACTGCGCCTGCTGCGCTCCTTATTGCGGCACAAGGTCAGATTCATGGTCGTCGGGCTTTCCGCTGCCACGCTGCAAGGCGCGCCTGTAGTGACACAGGACGTTGACCTTTGGTTCGAGAATTTGGGCGAAGAGAAAATGTTGCGCGCGTTGCGGGAGGTGGGCGCGGGGTATGCGCCGCCTTCGGCCATCAATCCGCCCATGCTGGCCGGGGCCGGCTCGGAACTCTTTGACATCGTCCTGCGCATGGACGGTCTGGGAAAATTCGCTGACGAACTCCACCACTGCCTGGAGATTTCCCTGGGCCGCCAAAAACTCAAAGTGCTTTCCCTCGAACGAATTCTCGCCAGCAAAGTGGCCGCCAACCGCCCCAAGGACAAACTGACCATCCCCGTCCTGCGCGACGCCCTGGCGGCGACCCGCTCCGCCAAGTCACGAACTGCGCCCACAAAAGAGGGCGCGGACAAAAAATAAATTTTTGTGTAATGCGTCCGTCAGGGATGGCAGGACGGGCAGTCCCCTGCCCGCACGATGGCAAAGCGACGTTGATTCCCCGGCCAATGCCCGACGGCGGGCAGCGGAGTGCCCGCCCTGCCTTTCCCGGCCCACCCATGACGACGCATTGCTAAAAAAAGTTTGTCACCGTTCCGTTTTCGGTGTTCAGTTCTGAGGGTGGAGATTTAAGATCGAAAACCATGAACGTTCTGATCCGTTCTGAACACTGAACACGAGAAAGTTTTTTATGACCCACGTCAAATTATTCATTCCCGGTCCCGTCGAAGTCAGCCCCAAAACCTTCCAGGCTTTTTGCCTGCCCATGATCGGCCATCGCGGCCAGGGGTTCAAAGACCTTTACGCCAAAATCCAGCCCCAGTTGCAGCAGTTGCTGGCCACCAAACAACTGGTTTATCTGAGCACCTCCTCCGCCTGGGGCGTCATGGAGGGCGCCATCCGCAACCTGGTGCAGAAGCGCGTCCTCAACTGCATGTGCGGCGCCTTCTCCGACAAATGGCTCGATGTCTCCCGGCGCTGCGGCAAGGAGGCCGAACCGCTGCAAGTGCCCTGGGGCTCGCCCATCCGCGCCGAACAAGTGGACGCCCAACTGGCCGGCGGCCGGTTCGACGCCCTCACCGTCATCCACAATGAAACCTCCACCGGCGTGATGAGTCCCATCGGCGAAATCGCCGCCCTCAAGAAAAAATATCCCGACGTCATGTTTATTGTTGACGCTGTCAGCTCCCTTTCGGCCGTGCCGCTGGAATTCGACGCGCTGGGCGTGGACGTGCTCCTGGCCGGCACGCAAAAGGCCTTCGCCATGCCGCCCGGCCTGGCCGTTTTCACCTGTTCAAAAGCCGCCCTGGCCAAGGCGGCCACCGCGAAGGACCGCGGCTACTATTTTGATTTCGTGGAATTCCAAAAAAACGCCGAACAAAGCATGACGCCCAGCACGCCGAGCATCGGCCATGTCCATGCCCTCGCCTCCCAGTTGGAGGTGTTTTTTGCCGAAGGCTTGCCGCGGCGTTTTGCGCGCCACAAGCAACTGGCCGAAATGACGCGCGCCTGGGCCGCCCGGCACGGTTTCAACCTCTTCCCGGAACCGGGCTTTGAATCGCTGACCCTGACTTGCATCAGCAACGGCGCCCGGCCCGGCGGCCGGGTGGTGGATGTCCCCAAACTGCAAAAGCTGGTCAAAGACCAGGGCTTTTTGATTGACGGCGGTTACGGAAAAATCAAGGGCGCCACCTTCCGCATCTCCAACATGGGCGACGAAACCGAAGCCACCATGTCCGAGCTCTACGCCGCCTTGGACAGCGCCATGAAGCAACTATGATCGCCCGCGTGCGCTGAATTGGCCCCAAACCGTTAGTTTCACAGACGATTGGAAGGGCGAGGCCGTTGACAGGAGCGGGATGGGAGGTAAGTTGAATCAATCCAAATCAAAACCCGTGATTGGTTCCGAACATCTGAAATTTTCGGTTCGAGGCTTTTCTCCCAAGCGAATGGCGTTTCTTTTGCTCAGTGTCCAGTTGTGGCTGTTTTACTCGGTCCAAACGGAAGATTATTTTCAATCCTCTGGAGGCATCGGCGCATTGTCTCTGACGGTAATGCTGGCCAATCTACTGCTCGGCTTTTTTTGTCCCCGCAACGATCAAGGTCGCTTCCTGCCGTTGCGCTCGGATTCCTTATTCTGGCCATGACTTGGCTCTTCGCGCCGCTTTGAAGAGGCAGATCGGTTTTAACGGGCAAATCCCGTTCAAATCAAGGCCCTGCCAATCGGCCTTGCGCCAAGCGGTTAAATCTGGCATGATGTGAACATGAGCATGGCTGAGATAATGCGGGAAGTGGCCGATTGGCCCTCGGAACGCCAAAACGAATTGGCGGCCTTTCTTTTGCATCTTCGCCTTGAGAAAGACAGCGCATGGCGGTCAGAAATGACCCGGCGCATAGACGACAAGAATCCTGCCAACTGGGTTGCCTTGCCAGATTGGAAGAAGGCTTCCGGGGCGGATGAGGAGCAGTAATGCCACCGTACCGGGTTCTGATCGCGAAGGAAGTTATTGCGTCTCTTGGCAACTGTTCGCGCCGCGAGAAATTGTTAATCACCCGGCTCTTTGACGAACTCGCAGATGACCCTTACAGGGCGGGAGACTATGTGGAGCGGGATGAAATCGGAAGGCCAATCCAAGTTTTGGTTGTCGGCCGGTTTGCGCTTTGGTTCTGGTCTGACCACGCCGTTAAAGAAGTCAAAGTCCTGGATTTAACATCGGCAGGACGTTAAATCCAGATCTCCCCCCGCCTTCGTCACGGCGTGACCGCCAGCCGCTCCTCCTGCTCCTTGCCGCTCGCGAGCATCCCCTGCTCCTTGTAAATCCGGAGCATGAAATGCGTCGCCGTCGAAATGACTCCCTGGATTGTGGACAATTTCTGCGAAACAAACGAGGCCACGTCCCGCAGATTGGCCCCTTCCACCACCACCAGCAAATCATAGCCGCCCGACATCAAATAACACGACCGCACCTCGCTGTGTTTGGCGATCCGCTCCGCCAGCCGGTCAAAACCGCCGCCCCGTTCCGGCGTGATTTTCACCTCAATGACGGCGCGCACAAAGTCGCCGCTGATCTTTTCATCGTTCAATATGGCGCGATAGCCCAGGATCACCTGGCTGCTTTCGTAGTCCTTGATTTTGGCGGCCACCTCGGCTTCGGGGCGGTTGAGCATTTTGGCCAACTGCCCCGGTTTGATGGAGGCATTTTCGTGCAAAAGTTTGAGCAATGGATCCATGCCGCCATCCTGCCATCATCCCGCCCCAAGCAAAAGAACAATTCGCAATTTTGCATTTCGGATTGGCGATTTCGGATTCACAATGGGCCGCAGCGCCATGCCGAATTCCAATTACAAACTCGTCCGCCTCGCCAACGGGACCTTCAGCATTCATTCCCTGGCGGAAAAAGAGACATTTCATCCCGTGGTCGGATCGGTGGCCGAGGCGCAGGCGCTCTACATCCAGCAATTGAAGCTGCGGCAGCGTCTGCAAGACCACGCCGGCGAGTTCGTCATCTGGGATGTCGGTTTGGGGGCGGGCGGCAACGTGCTTGCCGTCTTCCGCGCCACGGCAGACCTCGCCTGCCCGCTGCGCGTGGTGAGTTTTGACCGCACCACCGAACCGCTGCATTTTGCCCTGGAAAATGCCGCGGCTCTCGGCTACATCGAGCCTTACCGCGGGCCGGCGCAGGATTTTTTGAAAAACGGCCGCGCCATCTTCCGCAACGGCGCGCAATGCGCGCGCTGGGAACTGCAACTCGGCGATTTTCCCAGTTTCCTGCGCCGCGCCCCGTCCCTGCCCGCGCCGCACGCCATCATGTTTGATGCGTTTTCGCCGGCGAAAAATCCGGCCATGTGGAGCGCGCCGTTATTTGCGGATTTGTTTCGCTGGCTCGATCCGCGGCGTCCCTGCGCCATGCCCACCTATTCCCGCAGCACCATGTTGCGGGTCACGCTGCTCCTGGCCGGTTTTTTTGTCGGCATCGGCCACGCCACCGGGGAAAAAGAGGAAACGACGCTCGCCGCCAACACGCCGGCCTTGTTGGATCAGCCGCTGCCCCGCGCCTGGCTGCAACGGGCCCGCAAATCCAGGAGCGCCGAACCGATGCGGGAGCCGGTTTATCGCCAGGCCCCGCTCACGCCGGCCACTTGGGAAAAGCTGCAACAACATCCGCAGTTCAAATGAAAAATGCAGAATGCAGAATGCAGAAATCCCCTTAAATGCAGGAACAATCATTGTCCAAGACCTGATTGTACTTTTGCCAGCACTTTCCGAATGTCGCCCTTTCTGTGCAAAACGTTGCGGCCGCTCCTCGACTGCCGCATGAGCGCCGCCAATTCCGGGGTATCCTGTTCCAAGTCCAGTACCGGGAAAAGCGCGCCAGTTTCATGCCCGTAAAGCAGTTCTGCCGCACGTTGACGCAAACGACGTCGGGTCGCGCTGGTCAACTTGTTCATCGCAGGCCAATGCTATTCCACGGCAATAGTGCCGCGCGTTTTTCTTTCAATGATGGCTTTGGCAGCTTTCACGCGACAGATATCGCATTGCCACGGATGAAAGTCAAACTTGGATGTCAGACAACAACCCACCTCTTCCCCCTCGCGATGGCGCGAGGGGGATTCATCGTTGCCGCCTGCCCAATTGTGGCCGGTTTCTGGCTTAGGCGAACTCCGGCGCCACCTCTATTTTTTGGCCCGGCGCGATCGTCAGATCGTTGCCGGCGGACCAGATTTTATCGTTAATCAGCACCTTGAACGTGATCGGGTCTTTCGCCATCCCCGACCAACGCCACGTTTGGGCGTCCACACAGACCAGCGGCAATCCACGTTCCCAGGTCAAGCCGGCGCCCTGGCCTCTCATGAACACAGCATTGCCAAAACCGACATCCCGTTTGACGTCGATGGTGGTCAAGGCCGCGCTTGTCACGCCGGGTTTCGTCACGGCCGAAGCCGCCACGGCGGGTCTTGTCACGGCCGAAGCCGCCACGGCGGCAGTCGGCGCGGGGGCGCCCGGTGTTTTTGTTGTTACGGTTACTTTCTCGTTCGGTTTCAGGGCGGCCTTTGCCGCGCTTTTATATAGTTTCATTTTCAGTACTTTCGCGTTCATAAGGAGGCGCGCATGGCGGCCTCCTCGTTTTCCCGCAAGCAGACTTCGTTCCATACTACTGCTGCCGGACGTTGGCCCGGCCCTCGTTGATTTCATGGCGCCTCCTTTCCAATCTGGAAAGAAACAGCCATGTCTTCGTCCCGAGTTGCCACCCCCATTAAACCGCCCTGTTGCCGCCAAGTCCAGCCAAACCGGCCCGAATTGCTGAAAAAAGCCCGAATTTCCTGAAAAATAGAGGCTTGACGCCACAACCCTTTGTTGCTACCAACGGAGCAGACACATTACCTAGTGGTTCAAGTGCGCTTATGCGTTGCCCAAAATGTGCTAATCAGGATGACAAGGTGATTGATTCGCGCGCCTCGCGCGAAGGCTCAACCATTCGCCGCCGCCGGCAGTGCTTGAAGTGCCAGCATCGTTTCACCACCTATGAGGAAATCGAGCACGAAGGCCTGGTCGTGGTCAAGCGCGACGGCCGCCGCGAGGAGTTTTCCAGGGATAAACTCCTCTCCGGACTCAAGAAAGCCTGTCAAAAGCGGCCCATCAGCCCAAAAGTCATCGCCGATTTGGTCGAGCAAATCGTGGACGAAGTGACGGACAAATACGACCGGGAAGTTCCCGGCATGGCCATCGGCGAACGCGTCATGGAGGGCTTGCGCAAAATTGACCCTGTGGCCTACGTGCGTTTTGCCAGCGTCTATCGGCGGTTCGAGGAAGCCACCGAGTTTGTCCGCGAGGTCAAAAACCTGGAGGCACAACATGACTCAACTTAAAAAAGATTGTTTGATTTTCCAGACCAACTGCGGCCAGCAAATACCCTGTTCGGCCGAGTGGGTCAGCCTGGAATTGATCGGCGACACCGCCGATTTGGTTGACCAGGAACTGATCCGCCACGCCGCCGCCGCCGTCCTGCATTATTTCAAGCATGAGTTGCACCGCCAGTTCGTCACCGTGGCCGAATTTGCCGCCGCCTTGGAACGCGCCTTGCGCGCCGTGGGACTGAACATTTTCGCCGAAGCGGACAAGGCCTCCCTGCGCGTGCTCGATTCCCAGTTGCCCGAACTGATGAAAAGCGCCGGCGAAAACTGCGAACTGTTCTTCTTCCCCCAATTGCGCCAGGAACTCAAACGCCAGCTCGGGGAATCCCCGCAAATCGTGCGCTTCAACGGCCTGCGCCCCTGCGTCAAACAACTGGCCGGCGCCAACCGCTGGAGCCCGCGTTGCGAGAATTTGAGCGACCAAATCGTTGACTTCATGCGCACCTGCTTGCAATCCGACACCCGCAGCCAGGCCTGCACCCTGGTGGTCAAGTGACTTCAGTGCAGCCCGCGCCAGGGTTGGCGGCGGGTGAATTCACAGGATCGTTTCCAATTCGTCAACTGTTCGTCACAATCGTTGTGTAGTCTCCCCCCGATGTGGTCAGCGGGAGCATTGTCGTTCGAGCCGGCTATCTTCCGAAGATGGGCCGGTCGGCCGCTGGGTCACAGGACTTGAAATGCATTCTTTGCAAAATAGCAGGTTTTTACATTAAATATCATGCATCCCTTTCACCCCATTCCCCTCCTGGCCGCAAACGCCCTTTCCTTCGCGATCAAAATGGCGACGCCCGAAGGCAAAACGACCATGACCGCCCTGCTGATTCTGTCGCTGTTCAGTTGGACGATCATCATCTCCAAGGCGCGCCAGATCACCATCGCGCGGAAATGGACCAAAAAATTCCTGGCCGCCTATGCCGCCACCCGGGATCCGCTGGACATCAAACGGCGGGACGAGGAGTTCACCGGCGCGCCGGCTTACCAGCTTTACATCCGCGGGGCTGATGAACTGGATTACCACCTGAAAAACAATCCGGTCGCGGTCAGCGGCCTCAACATCATCAACCACGACCCCGCTCTGGGGCATGGCAACACGGACCATTTTGCCCGCGCGACGACGACGCGGGTGAGCGTGGCGTCCTACGAGGCGATCAAAGTGGTGATGGAAGAGGCGGCGGCGGCGGAAGCGATGGGGCTGGAAAAGGGGATGATCGTGCTTTCCACCGCGGTGGCGGGGGGGCCGTTCATCGGATTGCTGGGCACGGTTTGGGGGGTGATGGAAACTTTTGCCGGGATCGCCAACGCCGGCGGGGCCAGCCTCAATGCCATGGCGCCGGGGGTGGCGGGGGCTTTGATCTGCACGGTCATCGGGCTGCTGGTGGCCATTCCCGCGATGTTCAGTTACAACTTCATGGTCACGAGCATCCGGGCCATCACCCAGGAACTGGATGGATTCGCCGCCCGCTACGCCAACCAGATTGAACATCGTTACGTGGTCAACCGCCCGCTGGCGGAGGAGATCAAGGAAGCCAACGAGGCGCTGGCCACGCGCATCGTGGAGGCCTTGAGGCGCGATGGGCCGGCGGCCCGGGAACTGGCCGAATTCAGGGTGGGCGCTTAGGCGTCAGGCCGGCATGAAAAAGTGCTCTCATTCGGCGCATCACACGCTCACGGAGTTGAACATCACTCCGCTGCTGGACCTGGCCTTCGTGTTGCTGGTCATTTTCATTATCACCACCACGCCGCTGGCGAACGACCTGGACCTGAAGCTGCCCGCCGCCTCCAAGCACCAGAAGGACCCGCCGCGCAAGGCGACTTACATTACGGTGCAGGAGGATGGCAAAGTGTTCTTAAACAAGACGCCGGCGGACTTTGCCGGATTGCAGGAATTGCTGGTGGCCATGCGCATCGGCGACCCGGACCTGAGCGTGATCGTGCGCGGCGACGCCAAGACCAAGTACAAGCAAATCCGGGCGGTGCTGGATGTCTGCCAGCAAGCCAATGTGGCGAAAGTGGACCTGGCCACCGAGGCGGCCGACAAAAAGGCGGATAAGAAATAACCAGGCGCCACCATGTTACCCGGCACGCAAAAACGCAAACCGCGCAATTCATCGAAGGTGAATTTGTTCATTTCGCTGACGATGCACAGCCTGCTGGTGCTGGCGGTGTTCTATTTTGCCGCGCGCGAGGGGTTGCTGGGCAAGCAGTTGCGGAAAATCGCCGTCGAAATGGTCAAGGAAAAGCCGCCGGAAAAACCGAAGGAGCCGGAGAAACCAAAGGAGCAACCGGTCGAAACGCCCAAGCTGGCCGAGGCCCCCAAGATGGAAGCGCCCAAGGCCGTCGCCCAAGCTCCGCCGCCGCCCGCCACGATGGCCGCTCCGCCGGCCGTCGCGCCCCCGGCCACGGAGGTGCCGGCTTTTGTGTTCGAGGGCGGAAAGGCGGTCGAATCCAGTTCCGACCCGGTGCAACTTTACAAGGGATTGCTCGAATACTCCTTGCGTTCCCGCTGGGACCGCCCGGAGGACATGGAGGACCGGTCTTTCGTGGCGGAGGTGGAGGTGGCGGTGGACCATGCCGGGCAAATCGCCAATCCGGTCTGGAAAAAAAGTTCCGGCGACAAGCGCTGGGACGATACGGTGCGCCAGGCGATTGCCAGGACGCAAAGCGTGAACCGCGCGCCGCCCACCAATTTTCCATCCCGCGTGGTGGTTCGTTTTGATGTGATCGCTTCCGAGCCGGTGGCTCCTTAAACCATGAAAAAAACCAGCAAGCGCGGCCACAGCACGTTGAATGAGTTGAACATCACGCCCCTGCTGGATCTGGTGTTCGTGCTGCTGGTCATCTTCATCATCACCACCCCGCAGATGGTCAACAGCCTGGAGATGGCGCTGCCTTCGGGCAAACCGCCGCCACAGAATGCGGACGCGCCGAAACCCAAGATCAACCGTATCGTGGTGGATGAGAAAGGGCAGGTGTTCTTGAACGATGAATCGGTGCCCGACGACAAGATCAAGGAGAAGCTGGCCGCTTTGAAGGCCGCCGACCCGGACCCCAAAATCGTGGTCAAAGGCGCGGACGAGGTGGATTACCAGGGCATGATCAAGGTGCTGGACGTGCTGCAACAGTTGGACATCACCAAAGTGGGTCTGGCGACGCAGTAAACTGGTTTGAACAGGAGCACGCAGAGATAACAGAGAAGTGAGGTTCCTCGTTTCCTTCTCCGTCTTATCGCGCCATAGCGGAGCGACGGCGGATGCCTCCGTGCCCTTCCGTTCAAAACGGGGGAATTTTTGCCCGCAGATCACGCGGATTGACGCAGATGAAGAGTGAAAAACGATCTGAGCCTAAAAACTGCAATTGAAGCAACCGCAGAGATCACGGCGTAGCGGAGCTACAAACACAGAATTTGAACCACGGATGGCGCGGATTCCACGGATAAAAAAGATCTTTCATCGCCAAGACGCCAGGACGCCAAGCCGGAAAAAACTCCTTGCGCCTTCGCGCCCTTGCGGGTCTTGCCCCGAAAGCTTTCGGGGTTGACAGTTAGAAATGCCGCTGAAAAGTGAAAAACATTTGAACAGGAGAACGCAGAGAGCACAGAAATGTGAGGTTCCTCGTTTCCCTCTCCGTCTTGTCGCGCCATAGCGGAGCGACGGCGGATGCCTCCGCGCCCTTCTGTTCAAAACGGGGGAATTTTTGCCCGCAGATCACGCGGATTGACGCAGATGAGGACTTTAAAACAGGAGCACACTGAGGCCACGGAGATGGAAAAGGGAGTTCTTCTCTGCGCCCTCCGTGCCCTCCTGTTCAAAACGGGGGGGTTACCGAAAATGGCGTGGCCAATGGCGTGCGGTTTCTCAGCGCGCTTTCATCCCGTGGGCGACATGGTGTGAGGTTGTCTTGGAGCCATTTAGATTCATCTATAACCCAATGATTTAGAGGATATTAGGCATTTTCTTGGACAAAGCTATGGTCCGACCCTCTTGGCCCTTTTGGCAAATGGCTGCTCGAGCGCGGAGCCTGGTTTCACATCCGTGGCTCATCGAACAAGTAAACGTCACCGTCACGGAGGACAGTGCAATTGCATGCTGAAAATGGCATCACACCGGCAGAACTTGACCGGCCTGCGCCGTGACAAATAGAGCGAAGCCCAAACGAGCCGGACAATGAGTTTTACCGGCACTTGCGCATGGGGGCGTTGACTTTCCCCTTTCCATCGGGGGGAAAATGATTCCGCCGCTTGTCTCGGCGTCCAACTCCGCGTATATTCCCACCATGCCTCGGCCAATCGCCGCCATTTTGCGAGTCTTTGTGTTGTTTTTTGTTGTCAAGCAATTACTCGCCGTTCAGGCGCAGGCGGCTGTTTTGTGGAGCGACAAGAACGCCCGGCTTATTCACAACACAGGCGCGTGGAAGGGGCTGGACATTCTGGGCGGTGCGGTGAAGCGGGATGACACAGCCAGCGACGCGCTTTATTTCAAATTTCACGCAAACCCTCTTTCGGATGTGTTCTCGGAGCCCTATTTCGCGGGATTGCAACTGTTCGAAGGCGACGAAGAGCGGCTGGGGGTGGGCAACGCGGAAGAAGCCTGGGCCTACTCTGCGTTCAATACAGCGGAAACCGGGCCAATGAACAAGGTTGCCGGCGAATTCAACTTGATGTCCTCGTGTCCTGAGCCGGTCGCCCTGGGTGAATTCAGGCCTTACGAATTACCGCGCCACGATATGGAGCGGACCATCATCTTCAAAGTCCAATATGTTCCCCATGGTGAGGACCTCGTAACCGTGTGGCTCAACCCGAATCTCGGGCGCGGCGCGACGGAGCAAAACCAACTCGAAATCATTACTACGAAGTTCAAGGCGAACGCGTCCTTCAATCAAATCCGGCTCCGCCACGGCGGTGGCGGCAACGGCTGGATTTTCAGCGAGATGGCGATTGCGACCTCGTTCAGCGACTTCGTTGTGGTGCATTTCTGGCAAACGTGGTGGTTCGTCATGCTGGCTGCAGTGAGTCTGCTGGTCGGGGTGGGCACGTCCGTGCGCCTCGTTGAAATGAAAAGATTTCAGCACCAGTTGCAACAGGCTGAACAAGAACACGCGCTGGAACGGGAACGGTCGCGCATTGCCCAGGATTTGCACGATGATCTCGGTTCGTCCTTGACACGCATTTCGTTGTTGAGCGGTTTGCTCCGCGCGGACAAGGACAATCCGGATCTGGTGGAAGCGCACGCGATCAAGCTTTCACAATCCGCCAACCAGACCGTCCGCGCGTTTGAAGAAATTGTCTGGGCGGTGCGGCCGGACAGTGATTCGCTCCAAAGTCTGCTGGACTACATCACGCATTTTGGCAGCGAATTGTTTGAAGGCACTCCAACCCACTGCCGGCTCGAACTGCCGCGTGATTTACCCGCGCTGCCGCTGCCGCCGGATTTTCGGTACAACGTTTTTTTGATTGTGAAAGAAGCACTGACTAACACACTCAAACACGCCTCGGCGAAAGAAGTTCGCGTGCGAGCAAAAATTTCCGCGAACCTCCTGGAAATATGCATTCAAGACGAGGGATCAGGCATTGTGCCGGCGACGCCAAAGACCGAAGGCAGACA
The DNA here is from genome assembly GCA_049513975.1 of Verrucomicrobiota bacterium. Classification (GTDB taxonomy): domain Bacteria; phylum Verrucomicrobiota; class Verrucomicrobiia; order Limisphaerales; family Palsa-1400; genus JBEKOF01. Next base: position 50,648 of record JBEKVM010000014.1, read on the forward strand.
ACATGGATTAAAAAACATGCAGCAACGCGCTGAAGCCATGGGGGGAAAATTGACCTGGCACTGTTCTCCCGGCATAGGAACCACCATCCAGCTTGCGGTTGCGCTTCCCAACACGCCCGTGCCCGGTTAAATTTGAGATTGAGCCATGCAAATTAAAGTTGCCATCGTTGATGATGACGAGGGAATCCGCTCCAGCCTCGCCACCCTGATCCGCCGCGCCGCCGGGTTCAAATTGACCGGCGACTATCCTGACGCAGAGACCGCGCTAAGGGGAATCCCTTGTAATCTGCCCGAGGTGGTGCTGATGGACATCAACCTGCCGGGAATCAAAGGCCCGGAATGTGTCCGCCAGTTGAAGACGCAACTGCCCTTTGTGCAATTTCTCATGTTGACCGTTTATGAAGACAGCGACTCGCTTTTCAATTCCCTCAAGGCCGGCGCGAGCGGTTATCTGCTCAAGCGCACCGCTTCTGCGCGGCTGCTCGAGGCCATCCGCGACGTTCATGTGGGCGGTTCGCCGATGACACCGCAGATCGCGCGCCGCGTCGTCCAGTTTTTCACCAAGCCGGCGGGAGCAACTTCACCGGTGGCATCGTTGACACCCGGCGAAAAGGAATTTCTTGACCAACTCGCCAACGGCTACGCCTACAAGGAAATCGCTGACCGCATGAAAATCAGCATTGACACGGTGCGGAGCTACGTGCGGACGGTCTACGAGAAACTCCACGTCCATTCGCGCACCGAGGCCGTGGTGAAATATCTCCGCAGTTGAAACTCCTTTTCAACGGCGCATGAATATGCGGTAGCGGCGGCGCTGGCGGCGGATATAAACTTCTCAATTCGTGGAACCCAATGTGCTTGATTCCCATCAATATCAGCAAATTCTGGCTCTTAATTTTGCCGGCCGTGCTTGCCGCCCTGAACTGCAAGGGTCAGGATGAGAGAAAACGTCCTCCCGCCATTGATCCCGGTTGGGTCTATTTCAATTCACGGGACGGTTACTGCAAAACGCCCTTCGGCGCGGTCCCGGCCGGCGCGACAATTAACATGCGCTTTCTGGCCAAGGAGGGCAGTCTTCAGTCCGTTGCCCTCCAAGTGGTGAAAACGACGATTTTCGGCAACAACCAAAGCGCGGCCCATGCCAATTATGGCAGTTTCCCGATGGAGAAACAGGGCCTGACCAACGGCCAGGACATTTTCGAGGCCAGCTTTGCTTTGAATGACCCTTGCCTTTACGGCTATTATTTCAAACTGACTGGCGCCGTTGGGGAAACAGGCTCTTACTGCAACAATACCACGGCAGTGCAGGTCCCCAATGTGCAGATCAGGGGCACCGGTGGCCTGGGCGAACTCATCGCTTCCGACAAAGCTGTGGCTTATTATACCCTGACGGTTTACGACCCCGGCTTGCAGATGCCCGCATGGACTCAAGATATGGTCATCTACTGTATCTTTCCCGATCGTTTCAAGAACGGCAATAAGAGCAACGATCCCGTCGTGGGCGTCCGGAAGTTTTACGGCGCCAAAAACATCGAGTTTCATACCAACTGGTGCGACCCGGAACCCTACGTGCCAGGCGACGGCAAAAGCGACTCGGAATATTGCAACGATTTTTACGGCGGGGACCTGGACGGCATCATCCAGAAACTGGATTATATCCGGGATCTGGGGGCAAATGTCATCTACATCAATCCCATCTTCCAGGCGCCGTCCAACCACAAGTACGATACGCAGGACTACCTGACGATTGACGAGGGCTTTGGCACACTGGACACCTTCAAGAACCTGGTGGCCGAATCAAAAAAGCGCGGCCTCCGGATCATTCTCGACACATCGCTCAACCACTGCGGTTCGGACTCGATCTACATGGACCGCTACGGCAAGTACCATTCCAACGGCGCCTTTGAGAACGAGAAAATCAACACCAACTCGCCTTATGCCGAATGGTTTGAGTGGAACCGCAACGCCAGAACACCCGACCGGATGTACAGCCAGTGGGCCAACCCCACGCTGGCCAAGCTGAGAGAAGTTGACTCGTATAAAAATTTCGCCTACCGCGGCAAGAACTCGGTGATGAAATACTGGCTGTCATTGGGCATCGCGGGCTGGCGCATGGACGTCACGCCCTGGAAAAGCGACGACTTCTGGAGGGACTGGCGCAAAGAGTTAAAGAAGGACTATCCCGACTGCCTGACCATCGCCGAGACATGGTTTGACGCCAGCAAGTACTTCACCGGCGACATGTACGACAGCACGATGAATTACATTTTCCGCGCGGCGGCGCTGAATTTCGCGCGGGGCGGCAGTGTGTCCTCGACAACCGAAGCTCTGGAAATGCTCCGCGAGAACTACCCGAAGCCCGTTTTCCACGTCCTGATGAACCTCGTATCCAGCCATGACGTGCCCCGCGCCCTTTTCGAGTTGGGTTATAAGAAGTACGGCGCGACCAATTATATTGAGATGCGAAAGCGCCTTCTGCTCTGCTTCGCTCTCCAGTTCACCTACCCGGGCGCCCCTGCCATCTACTACGGCGACGAGGTCGGCATGACCGGCGGGGCCGACCCGATGAACCGCGGCCCATATCCCTGGAAAGAAGACGGAGGCAATTACGGCGATTTCAGCCTGATTGACTCCGTCAAGAAGCTTTCCCGGTTGCGCCGTGAGAACCCCGCCCTGATTGCCGGCGATCTGCGCATGCTTCCCGGGGACAAGAACATACTGGCTTACGAGAGAATGGACGGCAAGTCCCGGATCGTGGTCGCCATGAATAACGCCCATGAACCCAGAACCTTCCGGGCCGATAACGGCCGTCCCGGCTGGAAGATCCTGGCGGACGGAGCCGGAGATTCGGTCAGCACCGGTGATAATGGCGATTTCATCATTCAACCGGCCGGGTATCTCGTCCTGAAGGCAAATTAACGCAAACGCCATTTGCGACACAGCCGGGCCACCTGGTCGAATGAGTAAACGCCAACAGAATGAAATACGATGATGATTACGAAGCTCATACTAAGCACAGCCATATGTCTTGGCTTTTTGTATTCGCTGCAATCTGAATGCCTGGGTCAGGCGACCAAGAAGGGAACTGATTCCAAAGCGACCATGGTCACCTATCCAGCGCCGACCAATCTTGAAACCAGCCCTGTTTTTGCCGTAAATGTCAATGGCAGGGACGTCTGGACGGAACAAGTCGGCGGGGGAACGATGGAGGGTCTGAACGTGGCGAGCTTTTCGTGTTCCGGGCCGCAGACCATTAAGATAACAGCGCCGTCGAAGGTCTCAGCTTGTGTAATTCGGCCGAAAAGCAGGACTATTGCCGCAAAAGTAAGGGGCCGCGAGATCACCTTTGCCATTCCGGGTCCAGAGAAGCTTTACCTGGAAATCGATGCTTTGCCTCACCTGGCCATTTTTGCCAATCCCATGGAAGTCAATCCGCCAAAACAGGGTGATTCCGGAGTGCTATATTATGGACCCGGCACATACGATGTCGGGGCGATTAATCTGCATAGCAATGAGACGATCTACATTGCCGGGGGGGCAGTGGTGAACGCCAATATCCGGGGAAGCAATCTGCAAAATGTCAGGATAATGGGCCGCGGCATCCTGAATGGCAGTGTGAGGATATCCAGCACCACCAACCTTGAAGTTGATGGCATTTTCATCCGTCACAACACTGGAGGCTGGGTTAACACCCTTACGGATTGCGTTCGCGGCGTCTATCGTGATGTCAAGGTGTTCAGCTATATGGGACGCTGGGGCACAGATGGAATTGACCCGGTCTCTTGCAGGGACTTCACCATTGACGATTGCTTTGTCCGCACACGGGATGATTGCATTTCAATCAAGTCGCAGAACGAGAACCACATCACAGACTCTATTGCGGTGACGAATTGTGTGCTGGTGGGCTGGGCGCACGCTGACGGAATTACCCTGGGTTTTAATTTGGACGGCCTGGTCCAGAACGTTCTGGTGCGGGATTGCGATATTCTCTATGCCCGGGGCCAGGGTCATACGGGCGGCCACGCGGCCTTCAGCATTGTTTGTGATAACCATGGCGATGTGCGGAACATCCGGTTCGAAGACATCAGGGTGGAAGAGAATATTGAAATCAAAAATCTCGAGCTTATCGTCACCGAAGGACAAAGATATGGGCAGAATAACAGGCCGGGGCGGATAAAGGGAGTTTATCTTAAAAAGATACAATGGGCCAACGCGGATAAACCATTTGTCATTGCGGGCATTCCTTCCAGCAACAACATGGTTGAGGATGTAACCTTTGATAATTGTCGCGTGGCGGGCAGGCTTCTCACCAACCTCTCCGAGGCGGATTTTCAAGTTGAATTCGCGAGAGACATAAAATTCATTCCATCAACAAAAATGACCAGGCCGATTTTATCAAAGGAATAGACCAAGCCAGGCGCCGGCCATCCCGTCGGTGGTGACCGGTTTTGATCAAAGGCGCACCAGGTGATGACCGGCACTTCCTGGCTGCCTCAAGGTTTGCGGTTTCTGATGGAAGCTGGGATTTGATTCAGATACTGCGACGCAAAGCGGTTGGCCGGTTCCAGGCGCAGCGTTTCTTGAAGTTGTCGCGACGCCTCGTCCAGTTGGCCCAGTTTTATCAGCGCAACGCCAAGATTAAGATGCGCCGGCGCGAAATCAGGTTGCAGCCGGATGGCGTGTTCAAATTCACTTTTGGCCTCGCCCGTTTTGTCGTGCAGAGCCAGTTGGCCGCCAAGCGCGTAATGCGCCTCCCAATAGTCGGGTTTGAGCGCCACCGCATGGCGAAAGCTCTCAATGGATTCTGGAGAACGCTGCAAAAGCGAAAATGCCCTGCCCCTTTCGAAGTAAACACGGGGTTCGTTCGGCTGGAGCTGCCGGGCGCGCTCGTCCATTTCCAGAGCCGGTTCAAACTTTCCTTCCGCAAGGTCAACACAGCCCAGTTCCAGCCAGGCCTCGACATAGCGGGGATGCAAAGCCACGGCTTGGGAAAGCGCGGTGCGCGCCTCCGCCCATTGGCCCTGCTGCTCAAGCATCCGGCCGGCCTGACAAAAAGCGAAAGGATTGCGCGGCGACAACTGACATGCCCGCCGCCACTCCGCTGTGGCTTGCTTGATGTCGCCGGTCAACCGCAGGAACTGCGCAAAGTTTTCGTGCAGGATGTAATCGTCGGGCCTTCGATTCAAGGCCTCCATGTAAATCTCACGGGCGTTGGTCCTGGCGGCGACGGCTCCCATCCGCAAACGCAACTCTTTGAGTTGACTGTCGAGGGCATGCAGCCGCGCGGCATTATTGAACTGGCTGTTCAACGGAGGTTGACCCATTCGTTGAATGACCGAGTTCATAATCAGACTGCGGTTCCAGTCCGTCAGCCCCAGCCGTCGTTCGCACGTCTCTTGCGACGCCCAGTTGCCGGCAGCGCGGTTCCGGACCGCCTCGGGCAGGAGCTGTTCGACTTCCCCGGCCCAGGCCCGGGCCAAACGATAGTTCCCGTCAGAATTGAAATGCACATGCTCATAAAATGTTTCCTGGCCGCAGAGGCCCGCCGGGTCATTGGTTTGCAAAGCCGCGGCGGCATCAAACGAGACCACGCTCAAGCCTGCCCGCCGGCCAGCCTGCCGGATCAGATTGTTGATTCGTGAATCGGCGCGGAAGGGGAGCGCGTCATAATCGCATGCCCTTTGAAAATGTTCGCGGGCAGCGGCGGAGTTGGTCATGTGCAGCAGACAGTCGCCCCATCGAAATTGCAGGTCGGCCATCTTAGGGTCCAGTTTGGCCGCCTCCTCGAAATGTTGTGCGGCTTCGGCAAAGCGCCCCAGCTCTTCAGCACGACAACCATCCGCATAGAGCTTTTCATAGGTGGTGCGCTCTCGGGCGAGCAGGTTGCTGTTGGACAGGGAAGCGAAGGGCGGGCAGTCTGTGAGGTTCACCGCCCCGGTGTTGAGAATGATTTTGGCGCCGGAATCCAGACCGGCTTTCAAAATATCATCCAGGTTCCTCTGAAAATTTCGATAGACCATCTCTCGGCGCGGGTCGTCCGGCGCCAGCTGGTTTCCCAGAAACATCTGCATGCCCCCCCACGAAGAACCGGCGCTCGGGCCTTGGCGCTGGCGGGCCAGCGCCGTAATCCACTGGCCCACCCGGGTCTGCTGCGCCGCCAGGTCCATCCGCACAAACCACCAGGGCGGCGCTTGCCTGCCAAAAACCGTCGCCGCGCCGAATGGTCCGACCATTTCGTTGTGGCCCATGTAAATGATCCAAAGATCACCCTGTAGGTGCGCGCACTCGCGGGCAATGGGGACAATGACGTGCGAGTTGATGGCTGTGACCGCCACGTTGACCAGCTCGAAACGTTGCCCGGGAAACCGTTCCCGCAGCAGCATTTCCAGGTAACGCCACGCCCCATAAGCAGGCTCCGGATCTCCCTGCGCGGCCGATTCTCCAAGTATGAAGATGCGGTAAGTATCGGCTGGCTTGCTCGCGTCCATTCGGATCGGACTGGCCCAGCGCATCAATTGAGGCGGGAAGAATCTCAAGCTGAAGTTTTCGTTGTTGACGAGGAATTCCTGCTGACCAATGCGAATTCTTTCAAAGAAACTGGTGCGATAGCCGTAACCGGCCAGACGCAAAACCACTTCGAGTCCGCCGATTATCAGTAGTGGTACAATCACCAAGGCAGCCAGGCGAAAAAGCCATTTCCGGCGAGGAGCAAGGGCTCGAGCTTTTTCGCCAGGGATCGGAACCAACGGACTATTACGCTTGTCTGGACGCGCTGGCTTCGAATTGTGATGCCGTCGTTTCAACGCGCCAGTTTAACGAAAGAGTCTCATGATTTGCAATGCTCGGTGCATGACCTAAATCCCCCCTGTCACCGTCAAGAATTCTCAAGGATCTTCTGGCGTCGCAATCGGTCGCACCCAGATGTTGCGGAAGCTGACGGGATCGTTGTGGAATTGCAAACCAACCGGGCCGGTCGGGCCGTGCGGGGTGTATTTGGCCAGAATGCGCCAGCCAGTCGGCCCGCGCAACGACTGGTGGTTTTGCACGACAATGCCATTTTGGATCACCGTGACATAGCCCGGCGTTTTCACCACCACGTTGGGGTCGGTGCATTCAAATTGCGGGATCGAAGGCGACACGGCCCGGCCGGCCGCCTCCTGGGCCGGCCTCGCCGCATTGTTGGTCTCAAATCGGGGCGCGGTGAAAATGATGTCATAGACCTGCCATTGGCCGGGAGGCAGACAGGCGTTGACCAGCGGCGGATGCTGGCCATACAGCGCCGCCATCGCGCCATCCGCGTAGGTTGGGTTGTCGTAGCAATCCAGCACCTGCACCTCGTATTTGTCCATCAGGAAAACGCCGCTGTTGCCGCGTTCCTGGCCCCGGCCCCGGACCGGCGTCGGTTCGGAAAACTCGACATGGAGCTGCATGTCGCCAAATTCCCGCGTGCTCACGATGTCGCTTCTGGCGGAAATCATCACCCCGTTGGTCAGCCGCCACGGCGCCGGCCTGCCCGCCTTGTCGCGCCATTGCGAAAGGTCTTTGCCGTCGAACAACACGATGGCATCGGCGGGCGGCTTCCCCGGTTGTTCCTGTGTGCTGAAGGTGCCGGGGGCGACGATGGCCGGCTGCGGGCGCTCCGGATCATGCACATGCCATTTGCCGCCCGGCT